>NZ_JAODIX010000039.1:111172-146961 GCF_026586675.1 Halorubrum yunnanense | reverse complement strand
GGAGGCGTGAGGTGCGGTTGCGGTGCTGTGTGGGCGGGACTCAAAGGGGCAGCCGCGAGGGCGAAGCACGGCGACGTAAGGACCGCAAGGAGCGAGCGACGCGAGCGACTGAGGACCGCAGCGAGTCGCGCGAGCCCTCGTGGCTGGGGCTTTGGAGGTGTTCTCCGCAGTGTGGTCGAGAACGTATAGCCGAGCGGCTGGGGCTTTGGAGGTGTTCTCCGCCGACCCGACTCAATTACTTATAAATAAACGTCTGATCGCCGGAATCGTTCGACGCCGATTTACGGCTCACGCGCTAACTCCGACGCATAATGGGATACGCGTGCCCCGTCTGCGAGACCCCACAGCGCGACGGCGAGCACCTCGCGCACCACCTCGCGTTCACGGCGATGCTTCACGGCGACGACCACGAGGCGTGGCTCGACGACCGCGTCCCCGACTGGAGCGGGCGGGACCCCGCCGGGCTCGCCGACGCGGTGACGCCGCACGCCGAGGACGCCGAGTACCACGAGGTGTTCGAGGACACCGTCGACCGCGGGCGCCCCGACGTCGACCTCGGAGAGCACGACCACGCGGGACAGGCGGGAGCCGGCCACGGCGGCCAGCACCACGACCACCCGACCGATCGCGGCGCCGCCGGCCCGACCGACCCGGAGACCGAGGCCGCGCTGCGCGAGGCCCGCGAGATGACCCGGGAGATGTTCGAGGGGGACGGCGAGGGCGACGCCCCCGACGACGCCTCCGACGACGCCCCCGACGACGCCTCCGACGACGCCCCCGACGATCCGTCCGCGTAACGGAACGCCCTTTTCAATCGACGCCGAACGCCCGGTATGCACACCAGAGGGACGTTCGCTCCCGAGACCCGCGCCGACGCGCTCGAGCGCTACGAGGAGGTCGGTCCGGTCGCGCAGGTCGTCGTCCGCGAGGCGACGAAGGCGATGGAGTTCGGTGCCGACGAGTACGACGACCGGGTCACCCCCGAGGTGGTCCGGACCGCCCGCGACGCCACGTTCGCCGAGCTGCTCGCGGTCCACGTCGGCGACGAGGCCGAGTTCGACGCGTGGCTCGCCGACAGCGAGTTCGACGGGGACGACGTCGTCCGGATCGGCTCCGACAACGTCGACAACCTCGTCTGGCACCCGATCCCCTTCGCGGACACCGTCGTCGCGGCGACGTTTCAAGCGGAGCCCGACGCGGCCGCCAGCACCCTCCGCCGGAACGCCTTCGGGCGCGTCTACCGCGAGGAGTTCTACGAGTCTGGGCGGTAACCCTTCCGGCGGCGCGGCTCGGTGTCGGAGTGAGTCGAATAAAAACGAGCCGAATCGGGAAGCGACGCTTAGGCGAGTTCGTCGATATTCTCGACGACCGCCTCGGCGAACTCGCTGGTCGCGAGCTTCTCGCCGCCCTCGATCTGTCGGTGGAGGTCGTAGGTGACCCGACCGGAGGCGATCGTCTCCTCGACGGCCTCGCGCACGAGGTCGGCGGCGTCGGACCAGCCGAGATACTCGAGCATCTCGCGGCCGGAGAGGATCATCGCGGTGGGGTTCACCTTGTCCTCGCCGGCGTACTTGGGCGCGGAGCCGTGGACGGGCTCGGCGAGACAGCGACCGTGGCCGCGGTTGATGCCAGGCGCGATGCCGAGGCCGCCGATCTGCGCGCCGGCGGCGTCGGACATGTAGTCGCCGTTGAGGTTCATCGTCGCGATGACCTCGTACTCGTCCGTCCGGGTCAGCAGCTGCTGGAGCATGTTGTCCGCGATGCGGTCCTTGACGACGAGGGTGCCCTCGGGCCGCTCGCCGTCGTGCTCCTCCCAGAGCTGGTCCTCGGTGATGACGTCGTCGCCGTACTCCTCCTCGGCGACCTCGTAGCCCCAGTCGCGGAACGCGCCCTCGGTGAACTTCATGATGTTCCCCTTGTGGACGAGCGTGACTGAGTCGCGGTCGTTCGCGAGCGCGTAGTCGACCGCCTCGCGGATGAGGCGCTTCGAGCCAAACTCGGAGATGGGTTTGACGCCGATGCCGACCGGGCCGTCGTGGATGACGTCGGCGACGTCCATGTCCTGTTCGAGGAAGTCGCGTACCTCCTCAGAGCCGTCGGTTCCGGCCTCCCACTCGATGCCGGCGTAGACGTCCTCGGTGTTCTCCCGGAAAGTGACCATATCCATCTCCTCCGGGCTCTTGACGGGCGACGGGACGCCGTCGATGTAGTAGGTCGGGCGGACGTTCGCGTAGAGGTCGAGCGTCTTGCGGAGCGCGACGTTCAGCGACCGGAAGCCGGCACCGACGGGGGTCGTCAGCGGGCCCTTGATCGCGACGCGGTGGTCGCGGATGGCCGAGACGGTGTCCTCGGGGAGGTTCTCCCCGTACTTGTCGCGGGCGGAGCCGCCGGCGTAGACGCGCATCCAGGCGATGGAGCGGCCGGTCGCCTCCGCGGCCGCGTCGAGTACCTGCTGTGCCGCCGGCCCGACGTCGGTGCCGATCCCGTCGCCGTGGATGATCGGGATGACGGGATTCGACGGGACGTTCAGCTCGCCGGTCTCTTCGTCGGCGAGCGTGATCGCCTCGCCGTCCTCGGGGACGTCGACTTTATCGTAGCTCATGAACGTCCGCCGATTCTGGTGGTGGCTTGAAGTGCCTGCCGCTTTCGGCGTGAGCGCCGTGCTCGCAGGTGTTGCCGGTTTTGAGCCTCAGACGGACTCGACGTCGACGTCGAACATCGCCCGCCACCGGTAGCGTCGCCCGCCCCAGACGAACGTCTGCCGCGTGAGTGCGTACGCGAGGAAGACCGGCGAGGCGATCACCGACGGACCGGCGAGCAGGAACGTCGCCCGCCGGACCCCGAACCGCGCGTACGTCGCCCCCGACAGCGCCGTGACGAGCGCCGCCCCCGCGACCGGCGCGAGCAGACACAGCGACGCGAGGCCGACCGAGAGGGCGACGTTGAACGCGGTCGCCAGCGGCGTGTGGCGTCGCGTGATCTGGAGGAACCGGACGAACCGCTCCAGCGACTCCCGCGGCGACCCGCCCGCGGCGACGGTCCGGGTGCGGTCGGCGGCGCTCACGTCGAGGTGCTCGGCGAGGGTCCCGTCGTCGCTGACGGTGCGTCGGAGGTCCCGGAGGAACGTCGCCTCCCCGTCGCGGAGGTCGCCGCGTTCGAAGACGACCCCGCCGCCCCATGCGATCCCGCCCCGTGAGACCGGGAGGGTCCCGCCGATGACGTACGCCGGCTCGAAGAACCGCCCGAGCGGGTCCGTCCCGACGAACACGGGGACCTCCGTGGTCGGCCCCTGTCGCTCGTAGTCGGCGTTGAGCCCCGCGAGCCACCCCGGCGGGTGCCGGAAGTCGTCGTCGGTCCAGACGATCCGGTCGCGTTCGGCCGCTTCCATCCCGACCGCGATCGCGTTCGCCTTCCCGGAACACCCCTCGGGTTCTCCCGCGAGGACGACCCGAACTCGGTCGAGGAGATCCTCGGACCTCCCGTCATCGTCGCTTCCGCCGCCCTCGCTCCGGCGCTCGGCCACCGGGTCGTCGTCGGTGTCGCAGATCACCAGCAGCTCGTCGTCCGCGCCGAGCTGGGCCGCCACCTCCGAACACGCCTCTGTCCAGCGCACTGTCGGGAGGAGCACGGAGGTCGGCGGCCGGGATCGCTCGCTGTCCGTCACGCCGGTCGGTTCGGGAGGCACACGGATAAATAGCCAGTCATCCGGGGCTCACCCCGACCGACACCCCCGCGTCCCGAGGTTCATCCCGACCGACACCCCCGCGTCCCGAGCTTCCGGACCCGGGCCTCTCCGCCCTCCGTGACGTCGATTTCGACCATCGAGACGGTCACCGACGCCGCCCCCTCGCCCGCGAGCCCCGCCGACCGGTCACAGAGGTACGCGAGGAGCGGGTCGACGCGACCGGGCGCACCGTCGCCCGCCAGCAGGGTGAGGTATTTCCGCCAGCGTGCGGTCGGATACGCCCGCGCGTCCGACGGGGGTCGGTCGACCGCGACGGGGTCGCCGTACAGCGCGTCGACCGCGTCGCCGTCGGCGGTCGTCGCCGTCGCGAGGAGGCGCGCGTCGATCGAGCTCGGGTTCGGCGCGAACATGTCCCAGCCGTACTCGGTCGGGTCCGCGGTCGTCGCCACGGGCTCGGGCGCGTCGACGAGCCCCACCGCCATGCCGTTCCACGCGAGCAGGGACACGAGGAGGACGGCGGCGACGGCGGTCGCGACGCGACCGCTGACTGTCCGGCCCGGCGGCGTGCCGACCGCTCGGTCCGGCGGGCCGCGAGTCGCCCGATCTCTCGGCCCTCCGTTTCGCGGGTCGTTGGCGAGAACCGACTCCGCGGACCGGCGGAGCCGCGCCCCGGTCGGCCCGACGACCTCCTCGACGCGACCCCAGACGAACGGCGGGAAGAAGGGCAGCAGGCCGGCCGCCGACACCAGCGGGAAGACACCGAGCTGGAGCGCGAGCGCCATCGAGAGGTGCGCGGCGACCAGGCTCCCGGTGAGCGCCGCCCGGACCCGTCCCGCTGACGCGACGAGCAGCGGCGACGCGACGAGCAGCGCGAGCCAGCCGTAGGTCGCGACCGCGAGCAGCGCCGGCACCTCGGGGAACAACTCTCCGAGCGGCCCGTGGAGGTACGTGAGCCGGAACACCTGCCCGACGGCCTCGCCGCGGAGCCACGCCGTCCCTCGGAGCTTCTCGACCGCGTTGGCGAGGTAGACCACGACGACGACGGCCAACAGGAGCGCCGAGGCGGGGCCGACGAAGCGGTTTCTGGCCGTGTGGACGAGTTCCCCGCTCGACGGCCTGCCGCGCACGGCGTCGAGCGACCAGCGCGCGCCGAGGGGACAGAACAGCCCGGCCGCGAGGAGTTGTGCGAGCAGCTTGTCGCCCGCGTTGAGGACGAACGGGTTCCGCGCCTGCAGCGACGCGAGCAGGACCAGCGAGACCGCGGCCGCGAGCCGGGTCCGGTGGCCGACCGCGAGCGCCACGGCGGCGGCCCCGGCGACGAGGAACAGCAGCGCGACGGGCGGCGTCGCCCCCGAGACCGCGTGGAGGGAGAAGCGAGCGGCGAGGGGGTACGCCTCCGCGAGCGCCGAGCGCGGGAGGACGCCCGCGTCGGTGTAAAACGCCCTCAGGTTCCGGGCGCGCAACCCGAGGTCGACGAGGAGGACGGTCCCGAGCGCGATCCGGAACGCCGCGAGCGCGCGCCGGTCGACCCCGACACGGACCCCGACTGCGTTCCGGAGGCGGCGACGAAGCGGGCTCTGACCGGTCGACTCTCCGGCGGAACCCGGTTCGGAACCGCCGGGAGCGTCGTCGCCGGCGCGTCCTCGGTCGTCGCTCACGATGGTTGCGACTCCCCGAGGGGCGGGAATAGGTCTTGCGGCGCGGACCGACGGCGACCGGCCGCGCGACGCCCGACCGCCCGGCGCCACCGCCCGCCGCTTCCCGGACGCTTATCCGACCGCCGCGGAACCTGCCGGTATGTCACAGCGACCCCCGATGCGCGTCGTCGTCCACGGCGGCGCCGGCGGCGTCCCGGACGAGCCGGCGCCCAGACAGGAGACGCTCGACGAGGCGGCCGAGCGCGGCGTCGAAAGCGACACCGCGCTCGACGCCGTCGAGGCGGCGCTCGCACCTCTCGAATCGAGCCCCCGGTTCAACGCCGGCGTCGGCGGCGCGGTCCAGTCCGACGGCGTCGTCCGCACCGACGCGGGGGTGATGACGTCGGACCGCGAGGCCGGCGCGGCGTGCTCGATGTCGGGCGTCGAGCACGCCGCGAGCGTCGCCCGCGTCGTTCACTCGGAGACACCGCACGTCTTCGTCTCGGGCGACCACGCCGTCGAACTCGCGGACGACTTCGGCGTCGAGACGGGCGTCGACCTGCTCACCGACGAGACGCGCGAGCGCTACGAGAGCGAGGACCCGCCGCGAGGTGGCCCGCGCGAGCACCTCGACTGGCTCGCGACGCGGTTCGGATCGGGCGGCGATCAGGCCGGCGGCGGGTTGGAAAACGGCTCCCAGGGCGACGGCGACCCGGGTCGCGCGCCCGACCACGACACGGTCGGCGCCGTCGCGTCCGACGGCGAGCGGTTCGCGGCGGCGACCTCCACGGGCGGTCGGTCGTTCGCCCTTGCGGGTCGCGTCGGCGACGTGCCGCAGGTCGGGTCCGGCTTCTTCTGTACCGAGGCCGGCGGCGCGAGCGCGACCGGGGCCGGCGAGGACATCGCGCGCGTCACGCTCTCTCGGCGCGCCGCTGGGTATCTCGAGGAGGGAGTCGGGGCGCAGGAAGCGGCCGACCGAGCGATCGACGAGTTCGAAGAGATCACGGGATCCGGGGCCGGCGTGATCGTTCTCGGGGAAGACGAGGCCGGAAGCGCATTTAATACCGAGGGGATGCAGACGAGTATCACTTATAAATAGTCGCTGACACGGCGGGCGCTCGTTTATAAATAACAGATTTCGCGGTGACCATCTCCAACGCCCCAGCCGCTCGGCTATACGTGATCGCTGACTTCGCGGTGACCATCTCCAACGCCCCAGCCGCGAGGGCCGCGCACGCTTGCTGTGCGCTTCAGTCGCTCACTTCGTTCGCTCCTTGCAGTGCTTGCGTCGCCTCCCCGGCCCTCGCGGCTGCCCCTTTGAGTCCCACCCAGACCGCACCGCAGCCGCGTCTCACGCCTCCCCAGCCTCGTCGGGCGGCCTCCGCTTCGCTCCGGCCGCCCGACTCCCTCGCGCGCACCTCGCGCCCTGCGGGCGCTCGGCGGCACGCGCCGACCGCATCGTTTTTGTACATAGCTGTCGCGGCCTGTCGGCCGCTCGCAGGCACGCGCCGACAGTACAAATCGGCTGAGCGTCGCCGGTCATTTATAAACAGCTCTGTGACAACCATTCCGCTTCGGCCCGTCGCCCGCGGAGGCGAGGATACAAATCCGCCCGCCGCCTTGCCCGCGTATGGTCACGTTCCTCGCCGGCGGCACGGGGACGCCGAAGCTCCTCGACGGGGCGACCCGCGTGTGGGACCCCGAGGGGGTCTCGGTCGTCGCCAACACCGGCGACGACGTGGAGCTCGGCGGCCACCTCGTCTGCCCCGACGTCGACACCGTGCTGTTCGCCGGCGGCGGCGTCCTCGACCGCGAGACGTGGTGGGGGATCGCGGACGATACGACGGCGACCCACGACGAGCTGCGGCGGCTCGCCGAGGCGGTCGGGCTCGGGACAGCGCCGCGCTACCTCGACGACGAGGCGCAGACGGCGGGCCGCGAGATCGCCCGCTGGCGGCGCTTCTCCGGCGTCGGCGAGTTCATGGAGATCGGCGACCGCGACCGCGCGGTCCACGTCACGCGCACGAGCCTGATCGACGAGGGGAACTCCCTCACCGAGGCGATCCGAACCCTCGCGGACGCCTTCGACCTCGCCGTCGACCTCCTCCCGATGGCCGACGAGCCGGTCGCGACACTGATCCACACCGAGGCGGACGAGACGCTCCACTTCCAGGAGTTCTGGGTCGCGCGTCGGGGAGAGCCCGCCGTCGCCGACGTGGAGTTCCGGGGCGCGGACGACGCGGAGCCGACGGCAGCGGTCCGCGAGGCGCTCGCCGATCCGGTCGTCATCGGCCCCTCCAACCCCGTGACGAGCATCGGTCCGATGCTCGCGCTCCCCGGGTTCGAGGCGGCGCTGGCCGAGACGCCGGTCGTCGCGGTCTCGCCGTTCGTCGGCGACGAGGTCTTCTCCGGTCCGGCGGCCGACCTGATGGCCGGCCTCGGCCGCGACCCCTCGACCGCTGGCGTCGCCGACGCCTACCCGTTCGCGGACGCGTTCGTCCTCGATGACGACGATCCGACCGAGCTCCCCGACCGCCGCGTGGAGCGCACCGACACCCAGATCGACGACGCGGACGACGCCGAGCGCGTCGCCCGGGCCTGCGAACGCGCGCTGGCGGCGGTGGCGGACGCGGCGACGACCGACGCGGAGGTGGCAGAGTGACGGCGAACGGGGACGACGGCTCGACCCCGTTCCTCGCCGCCGCCAGCCTCAGCGGCGCGGCCGACGCCGACTGGGCGCGTGCCGCGGCCCCCCACGTCGACGCGGCGGTCCTCGGCGGCATCGCGCTCGACCCGGCGAGCCGGGCCGCGGCCCGCGACCTCGCCGCGCGCGGACGCTCCGAGTTCCTCCCCGACGACCCCCTCGCGTGGATCGACCGTCAGCTCGCGGCGCTCGCCGACGCCCCGGTCCGCCCCGGCGTCAACGTTCGGAGCGCGACCGTCGATCCGGTGCGCGAGGCGGCCGCCGTCTGCGCCGACCGCGGCGCGGTCTGCGAGGTCAACGCCCACTGCCGGCAGCCGGAACTCCGCGCGGTCGGCTGCGGCGAGTCCCTCCTCCGCGAGCCCGACCGGCTCGTCGACTCCGTCGCCGCCGCGGCCGAGACCGACGCCCGGACGAGCGTGAAGGTCCGCGCCGGCGTCCCCGGCGTCGACCTCGTCGCCGTCGCGGACGCCGTCGCCGACGCGGGGGCCGACTGGCTTCACGTCGACGCGATGGACTCGGAGGCGGCCGTGGCAGAGTTGACCGCGGACGAGGGGGAACCGCTCCGAACCGACCTCACCGTCATCGCGAACAACGGCGTCCGGGGTCGGCGGACCGTCGCCGAGTACGCCGCGTACGGCGCCGACGCCGTCAGCGTCGGGCGACCGACGGAACACCCGGCCGAGCTCGCGCGCGTCGCCGACGCGGTGCGCGCGTGGCGCGACGGGGAGCTGCCGGCTGACGAGCCGAACCCTCCCCGGGGGGCGTCACCGTGAGCGCCGCGCGCGACCCGGTCGACGACGCGACCCTCGCGCTCCTCCTCGAGGTCGCCGGTACCCCCAAACCCGGGAACGTCGACCGCCGACGAGACCTGGACGACCTCCGGTTCGAGTCGTTCCTCGGTGGGGCGGTCGGTGCCCGCGAGGGGCTCGAACTGGCCGCGACCGACGAGGCGTCCGTCGGCGACGCCTTCGAGCGCGGGGTGGCGGGAATGGCCGACCGCGCGGGGACGAACACCCAGTTCGGCTGCCTGCTGCTCTTGGTTCCGCTGCTGCGCGCGACCGTGGACGACACCGACTCGTCACCCGCGGGCCGCCTTACCCCCACTACCGTCGACCGCGTGACCCGCGACGCCACCGTCGACGACGCGGTCGCGTTCTACCGCGCGTTCGAGCACGTCGACGTCGCGGTCGCGGACCCCCCCGCTGACGCGGCCGACCTCGACGTGCGCCGCGGGAGCGACGCGGCCTCAGTCCTCCGCGATCGCGGGCTGACGCTGCGAGACGTGCTGGCGATCTCGGCCGACCCCGACGACCCCGACCGCGTCCCCGACCGCAACGCGCAGGAGTGGGTCGAGGGGTTCCCGCGGACGTTCCGCGCCGCCGAGTGGATCCGCGCCGACACGGGGCCGCTGACCGATCGGGCCGCTCGCGCGTTCCTCGGACTGCTCGCGGCCGAGCCCGACACGCTGGTCGCCGCGAGCCACGATCCCGAAACGGCCCGCCGGGCGAGCGCCCGGGCCGCCGCGCTGCTCGGCGGCGGGGACCCGGGCTCCGCGGGCCCCGCCGACACTGACGAGATCCACGCCGACAGCGTTCACCGGGCCGACCTCGACGCCGCGGAGTCGCTGGCGACGGCGTTCGTCGACGAGGGGATCAACCCCGGGACGACCGCTGACCTCACCTCCGCCGCGCTGTACGTGGCGCTCCGACGCGGCGCGGAGGTGGCGCCGTGAGCGACGGCGCCCCCGACCGAGACCGGCCGAGAGCCGGCGCCCCCTCGCCCGACGGCTGGCCGGTCGCGCTCCGCGGCGTCACCGAGTCGGTCGTGACGACGCTCGGCCCGAACGACCGCTGGAACGTCGCAGCGCTTGGGCTCCACGCGCCGGCCGAGCCCGGTGACCCCGTGACTGCGCGGACCTACGGGCGCACCCGAACGTGGCGGAACTTCACCGAGCGCGGCGGGGGCGTCGTCCAGTTCACGACCCATCCGCGGACGTTCGTCGACGCCGCGCTGACGGTCCGGGAGACCGATGACCCCGTCCTCGAAGGGGCCGACGCGTGGGTCGAGGTGACCGTCGATGAGGTCGGGCGCGAGACGGAGGGCGACACCACGATCCGGACCTGGGCACTCGACCCGGTCGAGAGGGCGGTGCGTCGGGAGCGCGTGCCGACGATCAACCGCGGGTTCGGCGCGGTCATCGACGCCACGGTGGCCGCCTCGCGGCTCGACGTGCCCGGCTTCGACACGGACGAACTCCTCGACCGCCTCGCGTACTTCGCCGACGTGGTCGACCGCTGCGGCGGGCCGGCCGAGCGCGACGCGTTCGCCCGGATCGACGAGGCGACCGGGTGGCGGGCGCTCGGGCAGCCGGAGGCAGACGAGCGAGAGCGGGACCGCGGCGACGACGAGTCCTGAACGAACCCATGTGGCTCCCCCGGCGTGATACCGCCTCGGGGCCGTTCGCGGCGTAACGAACCCTTTTAGTTCGGGCCGGCGGTATCGCTCGGTATGGCCATCAAACCCAAGTACATCAAGCAGCTCGGGAAGGTCCTGCTGGAGCAGTACCCCGACTCGTTCAACACGGACTTCGAGACGAACAAGGAGAGCGTCACGGCCCTGACCACCGTCGAGTCGAAGGGCGTCCGCAACCGGATCGCCGGCTACGTCACCCAGAAGAAGGCGCAGGCGGCCCAGAAGGCCTAACGGGCTCCGAGTTTTCGACCGTTCGGCTCGCTCCTCCCGAGCCGCCGCGCTCGGTCCGTCCGAGCGCCCCGCGACTTATCACCGAAGCCGCGGCCACCTCGCCGCGATGGACGCCCTCGTCCGGCCGGTCGTCGACCCGACGTTCGCGGCCGCCGCGCTCGCGTTTCTGGCTGGAGGCGTCGCGCTCGGCACCCTGAGCGGGCTCGTGCCCGGTCTCCACGCGAACAACTTCGCGCTGCTGCTCGCGGGGCTGGCTCCCTCGGTCTCCGCCGACCCCCTGCTCGTCGGCGTCGCGATGCTCGGGGCGGGCGTGGTCCACTCCTTCCTCGACATCGTCCCCGCCCTCGCGCTCGGCGTCCCGGACGCGGCCACCGCGGTCGCGGCGCTGCCAGGCCACCGGCTCGTGATCGCGGGGCGCGGCCGCGAGGCGATCCGGCTCTCCGCCGTCGGGTCCGGGCTGGCCGTGGCGCTCGCGGTCCCCCTCGCCGTGCCGATCACGTGGGTCATGATGCGCGGCTACCCGACTGTTCGGGCCCATCTCCCGCTGCTTCTGACCGGCGTCGTCGCCTTCCTCGTGCTCACCGAGTCGTCGAAGCGGGCCGCGATAGGCGGGTCTCTCGCGTTCCTCGCGAGCGCCGCGCTCGGGCTCGCGACCCTCGACGTCGACCCCGCGGCGCCGCTCGACGCCGGCGGCGTCCTCGCGCCGCTGTTCGCCGGGCTGTTCGGCGCCCCGGTCCTCGTCGACGCGCTCGGCGGCGAGGGCGTCCCGCCGCAGGCCGACGCGCGGATCACGATGGGGCGCCCCGACCTCGGGGTGAGCGCCGGCGCCGGGTCGCTCGCGGGCGCGGTTGTCGGGTACATCCCCGGTGTCTCCGCAGCCATCGCCGCCGTCGCCGCGCTGCCAGCGGTCCCGCGTGACGAGGGCGATCGGGGGTTTATCGTCGCCACGAGCGGTGCCAACACGGCGAACACGATATTCGCGCTGTTCGCGCTCGTCGCGCTCGGCACCCCGCGGACGGGGGTCACGGTCGCCATCGACCGCGCCGAGGTCCCCTTCGCGCTGCCGACCCTCCTCGTCGCCGCCGGCATCGCGTCGGCCTGCGGGTTCGCACTCGTTCTCCTCGTCGGCGACGCCTACCTCCGCGTCGTCGGGAACGCCGACTACACCCGCCTGTCGGTCGGCGTGTTGGCGCTGCTCGCCGGCGTCTCGTTCCTGTTCGCCGGACCGTTCGGCGTCGGTGTGTTCGCCGTCGCCGGCGCGCTGGGGCTCGTCCCGCCCCGGGTCGGTGCCCGGCGAGTCCACCTGATGGGCGTGTTGATCGGACCGCTGATCGTCGGTTGAGGGGTGTGGATACGCCGACGGGCCGCGCCGCGACCGGCGGTCTCAACGCGCGAGCGTCGCGGTACCGTGGCGCAAGCCGCGCTCTCCGGTCGCCCCCAAAGAACAACGGTTAAAAGTCGCGCGGTGGTGGTTCTGTGTATGAGCGAGAGTGAAACGCAGGGCACCCGACAGTGTGTCTCCTGTGGTATTCAGGTGGCCGGCATGAACGCCGCGCGATTCTCCTGCCCGGACTGCGGGACGACCATCCACCGGTGCGCCAAGTGCCGGAAGCAGAGCAACCTCTACGAGTGTCCCGACTGCGGCTTCCGAGGGCCGTAGCATGGGAGACGTCGCTGCCAAGATCAAGATCATGCCGAACAGCCCCGACGTCGACCTCGACGACCTGCAGGACCGACTGGAAGAGTCGCTCCCCCAGGGCGCGAAGATCCGCGGGTTCCAGCGCGACGACGTCGCGTTCGGGCTCGTCGCGCTTCTACCCACCGTCATCGTCCCCGACGGCGCGGGCGGCACCGAGGCCGTCGAGGAGGCGTTCGACGACGTCGACGGCGTCGAGTCCGTCGCCGTCGAGAACGTCGGTCGACTTTAAAAACAACCACGGCCGGTGTTCGGCCGCGTTTTCGCTTTTCACATCCGAAGAGCGCCTGCGCCAGTCGTCCCGAGAGCGACCGATTACCCCGCGTGCTCCTCGACCCACGCGGCGAGCTCCTCGCCGGGAACGAACCCCTCCGCGCGGCGCGCGACCGGCTCGCCGTCGACGAACAGCACGAACAGCGGGACGCTCCGCACGTCAAACCGCTCGACGAGCGGCGCGTCGTCACGGGGGTTTATGAGCGCGGCGTCGACGCCGAGATCGCGAGCGACGTTCGCGAGAACGGGCTTCATCCCGTCACAGAGGCTACAGCCGTTGGTGTAGAACTCGACGATCGCGGCGTCCGCGTCGGCGACGAAGGCGTCGAGCGCGTCCGCGTCGGCGAGCGAGCTCGGACGACCGACGTTCCCGTCTCCGTCTGATTCAGCGCTGTCGGCCGTAGTATTGGACATTACGAGCATTATTGGGCTCGGACACGGATAAACGCTCGCTCGGAGCGACGCGGCTCGTCAGTCGCCCCGACGCGCGCCGGTCCCGTTCACGAGACGTCGACCGCGCCGCCGTCGGCGGCGCTCTCGGCCAGCGCGTCGATGACCCGCATATTGGCGATCGCCTCCGCCCCGTCGGTCAGGGGATCGGCGCCGTTAGCAACTCGGTCGGCGAAGTGCTCCACCTGCAGCCGGTACTGGTCCACGGGGTCGAACGTCTCGGCGCCGCGCTGACCGTCGATCTCGTAGGTCAGCTCCACCGGCTCGTCCGCGGGCGCGTCGAACGCCCGCTCGACCTCGATCCAGCCGTTCGTCGCGTCGATCCGGTACCGCTGCACGAGCTGGGTGTCGAAGCCGGAGGCGACCCGGGCCGACCGACCGTCCGCGTACTCCAGTACGCCCGCGAGCTCCGTGTCGACGCCGGCGTCCCGGCTGTCGTTCGCGTGCGCGTACGCCCGGTCCGGTTCGCCGAGGACGGTCCTGACGAGCGAGACGGGGTAAGAGCCGACGTCCATCAGCGACCCGCCGGCGAGCTCCGGATCGAGGCGCACGTCGTCCGGCCGGTCGTACAGCGGGAACCGGAACGTCGAGGTCACCGTGCGCACGTCGTCCAGCTCCCGCTCGACCAGTTCGAGGACGCGCTCGGTGCGGGGGTGGTACCGGTACATGAACCCCTCCATCAGCGTGACGCCGCGGTCGTCGCAGTGGTCCGTCACCTCGCGCGCCTCCGCCGCGTCGACCGCGAGCGGCTTCTCGCAGAGCACGTGGAGCCCGGCGTCGGCCGCGCTGGTCGTCCACTCGGCGTGGAGGCCGTTCGGAAGCGGGACGTAGACGGCGTCGAGCTCGTCGTCGTCGAGCAGCGCCTCGTAGGAGCCGTAGCTCCGCGGGATCGACTGCGCCTCGGCGAACGCCGCGGCCCGGTCCCCGTCGCGCGACGCGACCGCGCCGACCGCGTGGTCGCTGGCCGCGATCGCCGGGACCACCGCCTTGCGAGCGATCCCCGCGGTGCCGAGCACGCCGAAGGTGAGCGGACCGTTTCGTGTTGACATGCGTGACTGTCCTCGCCACGGTGTAGAAAAAGGACCGATAACCTCGCCCCGAATCGGTCGGCGGCCGCTCGCGCGGCGCTACCGGTCGGCCGGGCCGGAATTCGCGAGCGGCGAGTCCTCGTTGACGCACTCCGGACGGCCGCAGACGCCGGCGTCGGCGCCGGCCTGCGAGACCCCCCCGGTGAGCGACTCGATCTCCCACGCCACCTCGTGGCCGGTCGCCGCCTCGTGGTCGTCGAGCGCGGTCCGCGCCGCCGGGAGCCCGTCGTACCCCGCTTCGAACGAGCAGTCGGCACACCGGACCGAGACGCGCGTCTGTTCCATACCCGATATTGGTCGGACGGCACAAAACACCCGCGGTACGAGGCTCGCAAAAAGGCGGCGGCTCGGACCGTCTCGCGTCGCTACGCCGGCTCGTCGCCCTCGGGCTCCGTCCGCCAGCCGCCCGTGAGCGTGACGACCCACAGCAGGATGCCGCCGAGCGCGAAGACGGCGGCCATGTAGGGAATGAGCGGGAGCTCGACGCCGACGAAATCGAGGACCGTCCGGAGCTCGTAGACGATCACGCCGAACACCGCGAAGGCCACGAGGAGCCCGCCGCGGGTCCGGTCGAGGCTCATCGGACCACCTCCGCGAGCGAGGCGGCCGCGTCGCCGACGGCACCGACGAGGGGCGTCACGGCGCCCGCGAGCGCGTCGAGCGTCGACACGAGCCACACCGGGTACGTGCCCACCCCCGGACCGAGCAGGCCGCCGCGGTTGATGATCGCCGCCAGCGGGAGGGCGTACGCGAGGACGACGAGGGTCAACGCGATCCCGACCCACAGGCGGAGGCTATCGAGTACGCGTGGGGCGTCGTCGGGGCCGGACAGCGCCGGCGGCAGCGACTCGGCGAGCCCGGAGACCTTCGGGTTCCCCATCGTGAGGACGAGGTTCCCTATGAACAGCACCGTCGAGACGAACAGGAGCGTCCCGCCGATGGCGATCTGAATGTTCAGCTCCTCGAACCCGCCGAACATCGTCGGGTAGTCGAAGCCGCTATACTCGGGCTCCGCAGTCCGCCGCGGTACGCCCATGATCCCCTGCGCGTGCATCGCGTTGGACATCAGGGCCATGCCGATGAACCAGAGAACGACCTGGAACAGCCCGATCGGCCGGCTGTAGATCGGCTTGTTGGAGATCTGCGGCCAGAGCCAGTAGGTCGCCGCCATGAACGTGAGCGCGACGGCGGTGCCAACGGTGAGGTGGAAGTGGCCCGGCACCCAGATCGTGTTGTGGATCATGTAGTTGATGTTCATGCCGGCGTTCACCATCCCGGAGAACCCGCCGGCCGCGAACATCAGCCCCGCGAGCATCATCCCCGTGAACGCCGGGTCGCGCCACGGGAGGTCGGTGAGCCAGCCGAGGAGGCCGCTCCCGCCGCGCTGGCGGGCGCCGTACTCGACGCTCGCGACGACCGTGAACGCGGTGAGCAGGCTCGGCAACAGCAGGAACATCGTGTTTGTCATCGAGATGAACTTGAACCCCTCCGCGATCCCCGGGTCGAGGTACTGGTGGTGGATGCCGACCGGGGTCGACAGCAGGAGGAACAGGACGAAGACGACGCGCGCGAGCGGGTCGCTGAACAGCCGTCCACCGGCGATCTTCGGCAGGACCGTGTACCACAGCAGGTACGCCGGCATCAGCCAGAAGTAGACGACCGGGTGGCCGAAGAACCAGAACAGCGTCCGGGTCAGCGTCGGGTTCACCTGGTCGATCAGGCCGAGCGACCACGGCAGCAGGAAGATCAGCACCGAGGCGGCCACGGCGGACGACGCGATGTACCACATCGCCATCGTCGTCAACACCATGAACGTCTGGAGCGGGATCCGCTCGTCCGGGTGCTCGCGCTTCCACGCGAGCCACGTCCGGAAGAAGTCGGCCCCGGCGATCCACGACCCGACGATGAACACCGCGAGCCCGGCGTAGAACATCGGGTGCGCCTGCAGCGGCGCGTAGAACGTGAACAACACGTCCGCGCTCATATCGATGGAGTCGACGAAACCGGCGAGGATCGACACGCCGGTCATCGTCATCCCGGCGGCCATCAGCCCGTACCACGTCCACGTGATCTTGGTGTTGAGGAGCGGCCGGTCGAGGCTCCGCACGACCGCCCACGTGAACAGTCCCACGAGGAAGAAGATGGTGAAGCTGATCACCATGAACACGCCGTGGGCGGTCAACACGGTGTAGTAGTCGGTCGACGGAATGATCCGCGCCACGTCGGTCCGGTGGAGCGTCTGGATGATCCCGAAGATCGCGCCGAGCGCCAGCGCGAAAAAGGAGCTGAGCAGCGCCGCCCGGACGATCCGCGCCTCCTCGGGGAACTTGTCCGCGAAGGTCTGCTCGGCCTCGATGGCCTCGCTCATTCGCCGTCACCTCCGCTGCTCTCGAACTCCGCTTGGCTCACGACGTTTACCTTCCCTTCCATCACGTGGTGGCCCGCGCCGCAGTACTCGTTACAGATGAGCCCGTACTCGGCCGGCTCGTCGGTCTTGACCGTGATCTCCGAGACCTCGCCGGGGACGACCATCGTGTTCAGGTTCGTGCCCGCGACCTCGAACCCGTGTATCACGTCCGCGGAGGTGACGTAGAACGTCACCGTGCTGTTCGCGGGCACGACGATCGGATCCGGCTGGAACCCGAACTGCCGAGCGACGACGTACGCCGCGTACTCGTTCTCTCCCACCTGTTCGACGCGAGGCTCCGAGAACCGCTCGTCCTCGTCCAGGGCGCCCGGATCGATCGTCGGCTCGGTGTCGCTCACCATCGCGACGCCGGGACCGACGGCGCCGTAGGTGACCGACCCGAGGAGAAACAGGATTAACAGCACCGACGCCGCCAGCCAGATCTTCTCGTAGGCGTGAATGTGCATCTCGTGATCACCCCACGACGATCAGATCGCGGCCAAGGAACTCGATATAGTAGATGTACACCCACGAAAGCACGAGGATGACGAAGTATATCGCGATGAGGGTGAGGGTCCCGATCGGGTCGAACTCCTCCGTCTCACCGCTCACGTCGTCCGTCGGAGCGTGTGCGGTCTCGTTTTGGCCCATGGGCGGGGTTAACAGCAAAGAAGTATATAAGATCCACCCGTTCTCGGACTCTGAAAACACGGGTGTTATATATTTTCGGCGGCCGATAGGGGACGATATGGACTTCTCGATCCAACAGGGCGTGCTCCTGGTCCTCGGCGGGCTCGTTCCCGCGGCGGTGTTCATCGCGGATCGGGCGGAGATCTTCGTCGCGATCACGCTCGTGAACGTCCTGCTCATCTGGGCGAGCCTCCGGATCGCGACCGGCGGAAGCTTCCCGGGAGTCGGCGGCGACGCGGACGACCCCGAACACGCGTAGTCGACCCGAACAGGCCGCGGGACCACCGCCCCCGGTCCGCGGACCGCTCGGAGAGAACCCGGACCACGTATGACAGGCTGTACACTCTGTGATCTCCCGGTCGGAGACGACCCGCACACCGCGCCCGACGTCGACGGCGAGTTCTGCTGCCGGGGCTGCCTGACGGTCGCGCGCTCGCTCGACGACGTCGAGGACCTCGACGACCTCGACGCGCGCCGGCCGGCCGCGACGCCGGACGAGGAGTTCGACGGCGAGACGACGTTCCTCCACGTCGACGGGATGCACTGCGCGACCTGCGAGTCGTTCCTCGAGATGACGGCGGGCGAGCAGGAGGGGGTCGCGGCCGCCGAGGCGAGCTACGCCACCGACACGATCCGGGTCGACTACGACCCGGAGGCCGTGGACGCGGACGAGCTCCCCGACCGGCTCTCGGTCGCGGGCTACTCGGCGAGCCGCCGCGCCGACCCGGACGCGGACGAGGACGACGCCGTCGTGCGGTTCCTCATCGGCGGCGGCTTCTTCGGGATGATGGCGATGCTGTGGTACGTCCTCTTCCTCTACCCGACCTACTTCGGCTACGAGCCGATCATCGAGCTGGGCGGGGTCTCGGGCACCTATCTCTTCGCGCAGATCTGGGTGTTCGCCTCCATCGTGCTGTTTTACACCGGCTATCCGATCCTGCGAGGCGCGTACGTGAGCCTCCGGGCGCGGCAGCCGAACATGGACCTCCTCGTGTCGCTCGCGGCGGCGAGCTCGTACGCGTACAGCACGCTCGCGCTGCTCGTCGGGCGGACCGACCTCTACTTCGACGTGACCATCGCCGTCATCTTGGTCGTCACCGCCGGCAACCACTACGAGTCGGTCATCAAGCGCCGGGCGACCGGCATGCTCGCCGACCTGACGACGACCGAGGACCGCACCGTGCGGACCGAGGCGGGCGAGACCCTCGCCGCAGACGAAGTCGCCCCCGGCGACCGACTGCTCGTGCGCCCCGGCGAGCGCGTGCCCTTCGACGGGACCGTCGCCGAGGGGACCGCCGCGGTCGACGAGGCGCTCGTCACGGGGGAGTCGCTCCCGGCGACGAAACGCGAGGGCGACCCGGTCCGCGGGGGCACCGTCGTCACCGACTCGCCCGTCGTGATCGAGGTCGGCGAGGACGCGGCGAACACGCTCGACACCCTCGTGCGCCTGCTCTGGGAGATCCAGAGCTCGCGGTCCGGGATCCAGCGGCTCGTCGACCGACTGGCGACGGTGTTCGTCCCCCTCGTCGTGGCGGTCGCGGCCGTCGGCGCCGCGGCCACCCTCGCGCTCGGCTCGGCGCCGATCGACGCGGCGCTCGTCGGGCTGACGGTGCTCATCGTCTCCTGCCCGTGCGCGCTCGGGCTGGCGACGCCGCTCGCGGTCGCCGCCGGGATCCGCGACGCGGCGAAGCGCGGCATCGTCGTCGTCTCCGACGCCGTCTTCGAGGCGGCCGCCGACGTCGACACGGTCGTCTTCGACAAGACCGGGACGCTCACCGACGGCGAGATGCGGCTGCTCGACGCGACCACCGAGGACGGGGCCTCGGTCGACCGCGTCCGCGAACGGGCGGCAGCCGTCGAGCGCGCTTCGATCCACCCGGTCGCCGAGGCGATCGTCGCGGGCGTGCTGAGGGACGCGGAAGACGGGACGACCGAGCGGCCGGCGACCGACGGCGGCGCCGCGGCCGCCGGCAGTTCGACGAGTACACCGGACGCCCCCGCCGCGACCGACGTCGACGTCTTCGACCGCGGGGTCGCGGGGCGCGTCGGCGGCGACGAGGTCGTCGTCGGCCACCCCGACCTCTTCGACGAGCGGGGGTGGCCGGTCTCGGACCGGCTCCGCGAGGCGGGGGCGGCCGCCCGCGACCGCGGGAACGTCCCCGTCTACGTCGGCTGGGACGGTCGCGTGCGCGGGGTCCTGACCGTCGGCGACGAGGTGCGCGACGGGTGGGAGGCGGTCGTCGCCGACCTCGACGCGGACGGTCGGCGCGTGGTCGTGCTCACCGGTGACGCGCCCGCGGCCGCGACGCGGTTCGCGGACCACCCCGCGATCGACGAGGTGTTCGCCGAGGTGCCGCCGGAGGCGAAGGCCGAGACGGTCCGTCGGCTCGGCGCGGACGGGCCGGTCGCGATGGTCGGCGACGGGAGCAACGACGCCCCCGCGCTCGCCGCGGCCGATCTCGGGATCTCGATCGCCTCCGGCACGGACCTCGCGGCCGACGCCGCCGACGCGGTCCTGCTCGACGACCGGCTCTCCGCGGTCCCGGAGCTGTTC
The DNA here is from genome assembly GCF_026586675.1 of Halorubrum yunnanense. Lineage (GTDB taxonomy): Archaea > Halobacteriota > Halobacteria > Halobacteriales > Haloferacaceae > Halorubrum > Halorubrum yunnanense. Next base: position 127,074 of record NZ_JAODIX010000039.1, on the reverse strand, counting down.
GCCGTCACGCGCGGGACGAACCGGCGCCTGAAGCAGAACCTCGGCTGGGCGTTCGTCTACAACGCGGTGGCGATTCCGATGGCGCTCTCGGGCGTCCTCAACCCCCTGCTGGCCGCGCTCGCGATGGCGTCCAGCAGCCTCCTCGTGGTGACGAACTCGGCGCGGCCGGTGTTCGACCCCGACTGAGACGGCGCGCGGCTGTGGTCACTCCCCGGCTCCGCCGGTCTCTCTCCCGTCGCCCCGGTCAGACCCCGCCGGGAGGAGCCGGCGCGCCAAGGCCCCGAGGCGCTTGTACGCGAGGTTGACGTACAGTCCGGAGAGGAAGACGACCCCGACGACGAGCGGCACGTCGTCGACGCCCTGTCCGAGGACGAGGTCCGAGAGCAGGTAGACTCCGACGCCGAGCGGCAGCGCGGCCGGAAGCCGAAGGTTGTACTGGAGGAGCCTGCCGACCGAGGCGTCGAAGCGCTCGATCAGGGCCGTGGAGACGAACCCCAGCCCGCCGAGCAGGCTGAACAGTGGGACGAACGGGGGGACGATCCCGGGACCAAGACCGTCGATCCCGGCGTACTGCGCGCCGACATTCACGGACGCCGCGGCCGTGAGGGTGACCGTGAGGAGGACGTCGACGGCGACGATGACGATCCCGAGCCGGGACCGATACCAGGCCCGCGCGAGCCACGCCCGGTCGTCCGCGCCGGGCGCGGCGGCTTCCGGGGTCGAAGTGCCGGCCCCGAGCGCCGGGTCGTCCGCGGCCGGCTCGCCGCGCGCCCGCTCCGTTGAGTCCGACATCGCCGGGGCGGTTCGTGACGGAGCGACAATTAGCTTGCGGCTTGTGAACGATGCTCAGGAATTTCTGGGTGCTCGTCGAGAGGAAGGGGGCACCGGAACCGCGGTCGGTCGCCGGTTACGCCGCTGCGCCGACGTACGGCTTGACCGCGCGAACGATGGCGTCGACGTCGTACTCGTCTTCCTCCTTGTCGAAGACGACCTCGTCATCAGCGCGGACGACGAACACGCCCGCGTCGCCGGTCACCAGCGCGACCTCGTCGATGTCCTCACCGAACTGCTTGAGGATCGCCTCGGAGACGTCTTGCGCGCGGTTCAACATGCCACAGGGGACGCAGTACTCGATTTCGACGCGTGTCATGGCTTATCGTAGGAGACGAGTCGGATTAAAAGCGAGGGTCGCGGCTCGTCTCGGTTCGCCGACGGCGGCGGGGTTCGCTCGCCGGCGACCGCAACCGCCTCACACCACCAGCGCGTCGAAGACGACGGCGAACAGCAGCAGGCCGAGGTAGGCGTTCGAGGCGTGGAACGCGCGGAACGCCGCGCTCTCCGTCTGCTCGTAGTGGAGCTGAACGACCGTCCAGAGGAAGACGGCCCCGACGCCGACGCCGACGACGGCGTACAGCGCGCCGAGCGGCTCGGCCACGACCGCGAGCGCGACCGCGGCGACGAGCGTCGCGCCGAGGTACCAGACGATGTGGCGGCGCGTCGCCGTCTCGCCGCGGACGACGGGCATCATCGGGAAGCCGCCGCGTTCGTAGTCGTCCTTGTAGGCCAGCGCGAGGTTATAGAAGTGCGCGGGCGTCCACAGGAAGATGACCAGGGCGAGCAGCAGCCCGCCGCCGCCGAATTCGCCGGTCACCGCCGCCCAGCCGATGAGCGCCGGGAGTGCGCCCGCCGCGCCGCCGATGACGGTGTTCTGGACCGTGTTCGGCTTCAACACGAGCGTGTAGACGACGCTGTAAAACAGGATCGCGACCAGTCCCAGCCCCGCGGTCAGCGGGTTCACGCTCCAGAAGAGGCCGAGGGAGGCGGCCGCCAGCAGCAGCCCGAACGCGAGCGCGTTGCGCACCGGGACGAGGTCGGTCGCCAGCGGGCGGTCGTTGGTCCGCTGCATCCGCCTGTCGATGTCGCGCTCGAACACGTGGTTGAACGTCCCCGACGCGCCGATCGAGAGCGCGCCGCCAGCGAGCGTCGCGGCCACGACGTACGGCGTGAACCCCCGGCCGCCAGCGAGCGCCATCGCCGCGGCGGCGACGAGGCAGAGCAGCCACATCAGGCGGGGCTTCATGAGCCGGAAGTAGGCGGCCGCGGTCGCCTTCAGCCGCGGGACCGTCGCCGTCGGGATCTCGGGGTCGGGCGCCTCCTCGACCGGCGGGAGGTCGTCGGTCCCGGGCTGGAAGTCGCCGGGGGCGTCGTCGGCGACGCCGGTCTCGGCCTCCAGCCACCACGCGAGCGCGGCGAGGACGGTGCCGAAGATCGTCACGCCGAGCAGGAGGTGGACGGGGGCCAGCGAGGCGGGGAGCTCGCCGACGGCGACGAGCGCGCCGACGCCCGACTGGGCCGGGAAGAGCAGGAATGCGGCCGCCAGAGCGGCCCGGACGCGACGGCTCGCTCCGTCGCGCCACGCGAGCGCGAGCGAGAGGACCACGAGGGCGCCGACGATGACGGCGACGGCGCGGTGCCCGAGCGCGATCCACCCGGCGCTCTCGACGGGGAGCGCGGCGCCGCCGCCGCAGAGCGGCCATCCAGAGCAGGCGGCCGCCGCCTCCGTGAGCGAGGTCGTGGCGCCGGCAACGAGCAGGAGGTACACGCCCATCGCCGTCGCCGCGAGAATCGCGGGGAACCGGTCGGGTATCTTCACTTACGCGGAGTTGGGAACGGATCCATATATGTCCCGCGCTTCGACGGATCCCCGCCGAGCGGGCCCGTCTCACCGCCGTCGACCGCGGTTTGTCGCCGACCCCGGCTTACCGCCGCCCGCTCCCCTCGCCGTCGCCGGTCCCCCCGCGCCGCCGGAGGACGCAGTCGACGATGTCGCCGCTGGAGAGCACCTCGTCGTCGTACTCCGGCTCGCGTCCCGACGCCCGCTCGACCCGGCAGTCGATGTCGCGGGCCGCGAGCGCCTCGGCGATCCCCGCCTCGTCGTGGTGCTGGTCGAAGCCCAACACGATCACGTCCGGGTCGATCCGCTCGATGGGGACGAACACGTCCTCCGGGTGGCCCAGATGCGCCTCGTCGACCGCGTCGAGGGCGGCGACCATGTCGCGCCGCTGGCGGGCACACAGGATCGGTTCGGGCTTGTGGGTGACGTTGGTCCGGCGGGCGACGATGGCGTGGAGCTCGTCGCCGTACGTCGCCGCGTCCTCGAGGTAGTGGACGTGGCCCAGGTGAAGCAGGTCGAAGGTCCCCTGCGCGACGACCCGCGTCATCTGAACCACGAGAGGAAGCCGCCGCCGTCGCGGTTCTCCTCGACGATCTCCGCGTCGATGTCGTCCTGCGTGAAATCGAAGAAGTGCTCGTCGGGCACCTCCACGTCGAGCACGTCGAGGGTCGTCTGGGTCCCCTCGTTGTCGAACGCCTTCCAGTCCCCCCAGCCGTAGGGGGCGCCGACGATGACATGGACCTCTCCCTGTCCGAACGTCGCGAGGTCGGCCGCGCTCGGCCGGAGCGCCCCGTTCGGGTGCGAGTGGACCGAGCCGACGGCGCGCATGTCGTTCGGCTTCATGTGGGTGCGCACGCTGGCGCTCGTCGGGCTCGACTCCGTACCCGGGATGACGAGCACGTCGGTGATCACCTGGCCGTCTCGGTCGACGTCGAGCTTCCGAGCGTCGTCCGCGCGGAGGAACCCCATGTACTCGTTGGGGTGGGTCTCCTCGCTCGCCTCGAGGACGAACTCCATCGTCTCTCGGGCGATCCCGAGGAGTTCGTCCGAGCGGAACAGTCGCATACTCGGGCGAAGGCGCCGTCGCCCCATAGGGGTTCCGGACCGGACGACCGCGGGCTCGTTCCGCGCTCGGCGGCGCCGACGGCACGGCGTCGACTCGCGCGTCGAGACCGGCGGAGACGCGAGAGAACAGGCTTAACACCGGCCGTATCCGACGTCGTTACATGAGTGAGAAATCCGCCGGGGATTCCGGCACGCGGGGCGATTCGAGCCCCGAACCCGACGCCGACACGGCGAAGGGGGCGGCCGACGACCGGCCGACCGTCTACGACCTGGCACCCGACTGCACCCTCGAGGACGCGGAGGTCGACGCGCTGTACCACGCCGAGGTCAACGGCGTCGTCGACTACGGGGTCTTCGTCGACGTCTCCGACGCCCTCTCGGGGCTCGTCCACGAGTCGAACCTCGACGGCGACTACGACGTCGGCGACCGGCTGATCACCCGGCTGACCGAGGTGAAGGAGAACGGCGACGTCGCGTTCGACGACGAGGCCCTCGACGACTACCGCACCGAGACCGTCGCCCACGAGCCGACGCTCTCCCGCGTCCGCGGGCTCTCCCCGGGCGACGAGGTCACCGTCGAGGGCGAGGTCGTCCAAGCGAAACAGACCGGGGGCCCGACCATCTTCGCGGTCGCGGACGCCTCCGGCGTCGTCTCCTGTGCCGCCTTCGAGGAGGCCGGTGTCCGCGCGTACCCGGACATATCCGTCGGCGACATGGTCCACGTCAGCGGGGTGGTCGAGACCCGCGAGAACGCCCTCCAGCTGGAGGTCGACGCCCTGAAGCGGCTCCCGGACGCCCGCGCCGCCGAGGCCCGAGAGCGGTTCGAGGCCGCGCTCGACGAGCGCGCCGCGCCCGCCGACGTCGAGCCCCTCGTCGAGTGGGCGGCGTTCGAGCCGATCCACCAGGACCTCCGCGAGCTGGCCCGGGTGCTCCGCCGAACCGTGCTCGCCGGGCGGCCGATCCGCGTCCGTCACCACGCCGACGGCGACGGCATGTGCGCGGCGATCCCGGTCCAGCTCGCCCTCGAAAACTTCGTTCAGGAAGTCCACGAGGACCCCGACGCGGCGCGGCACCTCTTCAAGCGGCTCCCGAGCAAGGCGCCGTACTACGAGATGGAGGACGTCACCCGCGACCTGAACTTCGCCTTGGAGGGGCGCGCCCGCCACGGACAGAAGCTCCCCTTCCTCCTCATGCTCGACAACGGGTCGACCGAAGAGGACGTCCCCGCCTACGAGAACCTCACCCACTACGACATCCCCATCGCGGCCGTCGACCACCACCACCCCGACCCCGAAGCGGTCGAGCCGCTGCTCGACGCCCACGTCAACCCGTACCTCCACGGCGAGGACTACCGGGTCACCACGGGGATGATGTGCGTCGAGCTGGCCCGGCTGATCGACCCGTCGATCACCGGGGAGCTTGAACACGTCCCGGCGGTCGCCGGGCTCTCCGACCGCTCGAAGGCCGAGGCGATGGACGACTACGTCGCGCTCGCCGAGGGGGCCGGCTACGACGAGTCCGACCTGCTCGACATCGGCGAGGCGCTCGACTACGCCGCCCACTGGCTGCGATACTCCGAGGGGAAGACCCTCGTCAACGACGCCCTGAACGTGGGATGTGAGGACGAGGAGCGCCACGAGGAGCTGGTGGAGTTCCTCTCCGAGCGCGCCGAGCGCGACGTGGACCGGCAGCTCGACGCGCTCGACGACCACGTCGAGCACGAGCGGCTCGCCTCCGGCGCGCACCTCTACCGGGTCGACCTCGACGAGTACGCCCACCGCTTCACTTACCCGGCGCCCGGAAAGACGACCGGCGAGCTCCACGACACTCGCGTCAAGGAGACGGGCGACCCCGTCATCACGATCGGCTACGGGCCGGACTTCTGCGTGCTTCGGTCCGACGGCGTCCGACTCGACATCCCGAACATGGTGACCGAGCTGAACGGGGAGCTCCCCGAGGCGGGCGTCTCCGGCGGCGGTCACCTCGTCGTCGGCTCGATCAAGTTCGTGAAGGGCCGCCGGAGCGCGGTCATCGAGACGCTCATCGAGAAGATGGCTGAGGCGGAGATCGACGAGGCGCTCTCGTCGACGGCCGTGATCGACGACTGAGGCTCCGTCCCTCCGGACGGCTTTTCATCGGAGTCACGCGAACGAAACCTCCCGGCGCGCGACGACGCCGGCGCCCACGACGACAACCCCGAGCCCGCCGAGGAGCCCCACCGGTAACTGGACCCCGCCGCCCCGCCAGTCGGCCCCATAGGCGCGAGCGTAGAAGTCGGCCACCGCCTCGTCCTCGACCGCGAGCAGCACCTCCCGGTTCTCCGTCGCCGCGCCCTCGTTCCAGTTGAGGCTCCCGACGACCGCCGTGTCGTCGACCACAACGCCCTTCGCGTGGACCTTCCCGTACCGGCCGCGCGGCTCCGCGACGGCGACCTCGATCGGCTCGTCCGCGAGCGCCTCGACGAGCGCGCGGTTCTCCTCCCGGTCGTACCACGCCCCCGACAGCAAGAGGTGGACGTCGACGCCGCGGTCGGCGGCCCGCCGGAGCGCGCGGACGAGCCGGTTGTCCGGGCCGCCGGTCCGCGGGACCAGCGCCAACACGCGGTCGTCCGCGGCGTCGATCCGCGCGACCAGCCGGTCGGCGCTGTTCCCGGGTGCCGTCAGGAGCGTGACGTCCGCCGTCGTCGGCGCGGGCGCCTCGAACCGCGTCGGGTAGCTCCCGTTCGCGGCGCCCCCCTCGTGGAACTCGGTCTCCGAGCGGAACGACTCCCACGACCGGGCGTCGGACGCCGCGGCGTCCGCGCGGAACAGGCCGGCGAGGTCGTCGGCGGTCGTCTCGCCGGCGGTCGCGGACCGGGGCGTCCCGGTGACGACGCCCCACCCACGGTTGCTCCGGCCCCCGGTGCCGGACGCCTTCCAGTTCTCCGTGAGGACGACCGCGCGGTCGTCGGCGACGGCGTACTTCGCGTGGTGGAAGCGGAACCGCTCGGGGTCGCCGTCGAGGACGCGCACCTCGACGCCGGCGGCGGCGACCCGGTCGAGGAGCCGGGCGCTCCGCGCGGAGAACCCGCCGACCGGTGACCCCTCGACGAGGACGCGCACCTCCACGCCCCGACCGGCGGCGGCGACGAGCAGGTTGACGACGCGCTCGGACCCCAGCGTGTAGCCGGCGAGCAGCAGACGGTCCTCGGCCCCGCGGAGCGGCTCGACCGGCATCCCCGGGCTGTCGGGCAGCACGAACGGCCGCACGGTCGCGTCCCCCGTCGCGGTCGCGGCCCGCGGGTCGTAGCCGCGCGGTCGCCACTCGTCCCAGTCCGCGCGCCAGCGGTGCCCCTCGGGGGCGCGGTCGTAGCCGACCACGGCGACCGCCGTCCCGTTCCGTCGGAGCTCGATCCGATCGCCGGACGCCGAGAGCGGGAAGTGGTCGTCGAGCGCTCGGAGCTCCGGGTCGCCGGTGCCGCCGCTGCCGGCGACCGCGGTCTCGTCACCGAGCAGGGGGGTCGCGTTCGCGGGGTCCATCGAGAGCGCGACGACGCCGCTCGCGTTCGCCGGGATCTCAGCCTCGTAGTAGCCGTCGGAGAGCGACCAGTTCCCCCGCTCGGGGAGCCGGACCACGAGGTACTCGCCGCGGTTCTCCGCCGCCGTCGGATTCGGGAACAGCTCGAGGATCCGCGGCTCCATCGCCACGAGCGTCCGGTTCCCCGTCCGGTCGTTCGACTGCGCGACGACGCTTCCCGGGTCGGGCCCAGCGACTCCCGAGCCGGTTCCGGCGTCACCCGCGGCCGCCACCGGCGCGTCACCCGCGGCCGCCACCGGCGCGGCGGCCGTCAGGACGAGCAGTCCGAGCGCGACGGCGACGACGTTCGCGCCGGCGGGGACGCTCGTGATCGAAACGCTCGCGGGACGAGCCGGTGCGGGCGACACGGCGATGGTGGCCCCGCTATCGAATAAGAAAGGTCGGTCGAGCGGCGGTCGGCGTCAGGCGGTCGCCGACGCGGCGTCGAGGGAGCGCTGAGCCTTCTCGCCCTCGGTCGAGACGACGAACGAGTGTTCGTCAGCGTACTCGGCGACGGCTTCGAGCGCGTTGCGGGTGCCGATCTGCCGGAGCGCCCAGCCGGCCGCGGCCCGGGTGTCGTCGGACCCGTCGCCGTCGAGCACGTCGACGAGCGGGTCGACCGCGCGGGTGTCGCCGATGAGCCCCAGCGCGCGAGCCGCGTGCGGACGGACGAGCTCCTCGGTGTCGTCGTCGTCGAGCGCGTCCGCGAGCGGCTGGACCGCCTCGGTCGCGCCGATCTCGCCGAGCGACTTGAACGTCGCCTTCTGGAGCTGTGGGTTCGACTCCTCGGGGACGTACTCGACGAGGGTCTCCGTCGCCTCCTCGGCGGCCATCTTCCCGAGGATGCGGATCGAGAACTGGTCGCGCTTCTCCGCGCGGCCGAGCAGCTCCTCCACGGAGGCCTCGGTCCTCGCGCGCTTGCCCATGCGCTCGAACGCCTCGAGGCAGTGGCGCTCCATGAAGTCGGAGGTGAGCGAGTCGAGCGCGAGCAGGATCATGTCGACGTTGCCGCGCGCCTCGTGCTCCTTCAGCGCCGACCACTCGACCGGGAAATCCTTGTAGTGGCCGAGCACGTCGTAGTACCCCTGCGCGCGGAGCTGCTCGTGGGTCTCGAGGTCGTCCCACTCCTCGGCGTCGTCGAGCCCGGCCTCGAGCGCGCCCGTCGCCTCGATCAGGGCGGCGATCGTCTCCGCGTCGTCGTCGGGGTCGAGGTCGGCGTCGGGGATGCCCGCCGCGACGGCGTCGAGCGCAGAGACGAGGGCGGCGACGCGGTCGTCGGGGTCGCTCTCGTCGGCCGGCGCGTCGGCGGGAGCGCTCTCGGTGGCGCCCGGGTCGGTCTCGATCGCGTCCGCGTCCACCTCGTTGTCGACGGCGTCGGCGGCCGCCTCGACGAAGGCCGTCACCGCGTCGGCGGCGTCGTCGCGGCCGGCGGCGGTCCACTCGGTCTCTTCAAGCCGCGTGCCGGCCGTCTCGATCGCGTCGACGACGTCGTCGCCGTAGGGGCCGCGCGCCGCCTCGACGCCCTCGCGAAGCTCCGCGACGCGGTCTTCGAGGTCGCCGCGCGGGTCGTCGGCGTCCTCGTCGTCTTCGTCCGGCTCGGGGAGGTCGGCCTCATCGATCCCCGTCTCGGCGTCGTCGAGGAGCGCGTCGACGTCGTTGAGGTCCGCCTCCGTCTCGGCGTCGTCGAGGAGCGCCGCGATCTCGTCGAGGTACTCGTTCAACGACTCCTCGCTCGCTTCGTCGGGAACCGCCGGCGCGTCGGTCGCGTCGGTCGATTCGTCGGCCTCCTCGGAGGCGTCGGCCGGATCGTCGTCGCCGTTGCTCATATACCACGAACTGCGCGCGTTGCCCATTAAGACGTTTCCCTTCGCGGGCGGAGCGGACCCGAACCCCGACGCGAGCCGGTCGACGAACCCCGATCTCGCCGATTGGGGTCGCCGGCGAGGTCGAGTCGGAACGTGACCGGCGAGCATCACTACTCGCGGCGATTTAGGAGATATGAGAAAATATTTTTCAATATATAGAATTCTGATTATCTTAGTGGGAACAGTTAAGTAACCCGCGCACGTACGTAGAAGTAGACATGAGCACCCAGAAAGAAGCCCGCCAACGCTACGGAGAGGTTCACGAGAGCGAAGCGCTTCGCGTTCCCGAGGAGAAGGCCGAGCAGCTCGTCGACGCGCTCAACACCGACCTCGCCGCGACGTACGTCCTCTACCACCAGGTCAAGAAGCACCACTGGCTCGTCGAGGGCGCCGAGTTCCACGACATCCACCTCTACCTCGGCGAGGTCGCCGAAGACCTCGAGGAGGGCGCCGACACGCTCGCCGAGCGCGCGCAGGCTCTCGGCGGCGTGCCGCTGTCGGGCGGCGCGAACTACGAGGAGCACGCTCCGGTGACCCCCGAGGACGCCGACGCCTACGACATCCGGACGGGGCTGGAGAACGACTTGGAGATCTTCGGCGACATCACCGAGATGCTCCGCGAGCACATCCAGCTCGCCAACAACCTCGGCGACTACAACACCGAGGAGCAGCTCCGCGAGATCCTCATGGACGTTGAGGAGCACGGCCACCACCTCGAGCACTACCTGGAGGACGACACCCTCGTCACCCAGGGCACGCTCGAATAGACGCCGCGCTCGACTTCAGCGCCCGTCGCGTAAGACTCTCGACCGTCCGAATTTTCCGTTTTTTTCGCTCCGACAGCGGTAGTCCCGACCGATCAGCCGAGCCGCTCGTCCAGGATGAGCCGCGTCTTCGTCGACTTCACCTCGTCCATCTCGCGGGCCTGCGAGATGAGTTCGTTGACGGCGCGCGTGTCGACGGCGTCGACGACGAGCACGATGTCGTCCTCGCCCGAGACCTGCCAGACGAAGTCTACCTCCTCCCAGTCGACCATGCGTTCGCCGACGGCGGCGGTGTCAACGTTCATCTCCACCGAGATCTCGATCATCGCCTTCACGTTGCCGGTGCGGGTCGTGACGGTGAACCGCTCGATGACCCCCTCCTCAGTCATGCGATCGACGCGGTTGCGCACGGTGCCCTCGGAGGTGCCGACCTGATCCGCGATCTCCGTGTACGGGGTCCGCGCGTCCCGTCGCAGGATCGAGAGAATCCGGCGGTCGAGGTCGTCCATACGACATCTTCTCCCTCCGTCGACTTACTCGTTACGAATATCGTAATGAATCTACGAACGACGCATTTATTACCCTTTGCGCGTACGTTTCTCGTAATGTCGGACGCCTATATCGCGCTGGCCGACGGACGCGTGCTCGAAGCGCGCGCCCGTGCGCCGGGGCGCACCCGCGGCGAACTGGTGTTCACGACCGCGTACACCGGCTACGAGGAGTCGCTCACCGACCCCTCCTACGCCGAACAGATCCTCACCTTCTCGTACCCCCTGATCGGGAACTACGGCGTCCGAACCGAGCGGTTCGAGTCCGAGTCGGTCCAGCCGCGCGCGGCGATCGCCCGCGAGCTGACCGACGACGTCGCCGAGTGGCTCACCAGCGAGGCCGTACCCGCCGTCGACCACGTCGACACCCGCGAGATCGTCACCACCGTCCGCGAGGAGGGCGCGATGGCCTGCGGCATCGCCGCCGGTCCGGACGTAACCCCCGAGGACGCGGTCGCGGAGATGGAGGCGTGCGAGCCGATGAGCGACCACGTCGACATCGGCGCGCAGGTGTCCGTGACGGAGCCGACCGTCCACGAGGGCGGCGGCGCCGCCGACGTCGCGATGCTCGACTGCGGCGCGAAGGGCTCGATCATCGCCTCGCTCACCGAGCGCGGCGCCGACGTCCACGTCCTCCCGTACGACGCGACTCCCGAGGACGTCGCCGAGATCGACCCCGACGTGCTCTTCGTCTCGAACGGCCCGGGCGACCCGGAGAATTTCGTCGCGGCCCAAGAGGTCGTCGACGCCTTCGCGGGGGACCTGCCGATGGCCGGGATCTGCCTCGGTCAGCAGGTGATCACGAGCGCGCTCGGCGGCTCGACCGAGAAGATGATGTTCGGCCACCGCGGCGTCAACCAGCCCGTCAAGGACCTCCGCAGCGATAAGGTCGTGATGACGACCCAGAACCACGGCTACACGGTCGACGACACCGGCCCGCTGGAGGTGACGCAGGTGAACGTCAACGACGACACCGTCGAGGGCCTCGACAGCGAGGAGCTCGACGTCATCACCCGCCAGTACCACCCCGAGGCGAACCCCGGGCCGCACGACTCGCTCGGCTTCTTCGACGAGGTGCTGGAGCTGGCGGAGGCGACGCCGCACGTCGCCGCCGACTGACCCTCGCCGCGCCCGCCGCTCCCGGAACCCCGATTCCCCCGCTCGCCGCTCCCGCCGCTGACCGCCCCGGAGTACCACCCGCCCGACGCCTGTCGGTTCCCGCGTCGGCCCGCTCTTCGCCCGCTATCGGCGACGTTTTCCCCCGCCCTCCCGCAGTGCCGGGCATGACCCTCGAGATCCTCCTCACCAACGACGACGGGATCGACGCCGTCGGGATCCGAGCGCTCGCGGACGCGCTCTCGCGCGAACACGACGTGACGGTCGTCGCGCCGAAGCAGAACCAGTCCGGAGTCGGCGGCGCCCGCTCCTGGTGGGAGACCACCGTGGAGTACGCGCAGACGGACGCTGGCTACGCGGTCGAGGGGACCCCGGCCGACTGCGTCGCCGTTGCCGAGGTCGCGCTCGGACTCGACCCGGACGTCGTCGTCTCCGGCTGCAACCACGGGCCGAACATCGGCGCGCACATCCTCGGCCAGTCCGGGACGGTCGGCGCCGCGATGGAGGCCGCCTTCCTTGGCACGCCCGCGATCGCCGTCTCGCTGTACGACCGCGGGAACCTCCCCGTTCCCCCGACCCTCGACGCCGACGACTTCGGGCTCGCCGCAGAGGCGGTGCTCGACCTGCTCGGCCGCGCCGAAGGCGGGAATGACGGTGCGAGCGGCGGCGGGGACGACCCGCTCGCGCTCCCCTTCGACGCCGACGTGCTGAACGTCAACGCGCCGGCCGCCGACGACGAGGCCGCGGGCGACCCGACCTACCGGATCACGGAGCCCGCGCGCGGCTTCGACGTGATCGAGTTCCGGCCGGGCGAGGAGGGGCTCGACGACGAGAACGTCCCCGAGGGCTGGGAGTTCGGCGAGCGGCGCGGCGAGATGGGAATGGAGCTCCGGGACCGCTTCTGGCGGGAGTTCCTCCGCGGCGACGTCGCCGACGATCCGGGGTCGGACCGGCTCGCGGTCGTCGAGGGCGAAGTGAGCGTCTCGCCGCTGTCGTCGTCGCGGTCGGTCGCCGGCGACCGCGCGGGCGAGGTCGTCGCCGTCGGCGGCGAGGCGCTCTCGCGAGCCGACGGGGACTGACTCCGGGGAGCGCTCTCCGGAGCCGACCGGCTCCTATCGACGCCGCCCCGGCCGCCGCGACCCGCCGGTGAACTCGTCGGCGAGCCGACCGAGGTACCACACGAGCAGGGCTCCCAGCCCGACCCCGACCCCGAGGGCGGCGAGCAGCTCCAGCGGCGTCGCTCCCCACTGGAGGGCGATGAGCGGCGGCGAGACGGCGACGAGCAGCAGGAAGCCGGCCTTGACCTTGCGGTTCCCCGCGTCGCGCTCCGCGTCCGACATGGGTTCTACCACGCGGACCCCTCCGCCGGCCGGGGGGCGCACCGAGTCGCTCCCGTGTTCATGACTTATCCACGGCGTGACGCGATATCAACCCGGCGAACCGCACCGATCCGGTGACGCCTCCGGCGGTATAATTCCCTCGACCGTTTACGGACGTAGCACCCCGTGAACGGTCTCGGCCGTTTAAGTCGCTCCGCGCGCTGGTCTCGGATGCCCCTACCCGCGGTCCCCTCTCCCGCGGCCCCCGCCTCGGCCGTCCCTCCGGTATCGCCGCTCGCGTCCCGCACCGGCGGTCGTCCCCCGCACCGCCGATCTCCCGCTGGCCGTCGTTCCGCGGCGCTTTTGAGCCGACCCCGACAACCGAGTGGCATGGACGACGAACTCCGCGAGCGCGTCGAGGCGGCCGGCGAGGCCGCCGCGCTGTTCAACGCGCTCAAACACGGCAGCGACCCGGACGTGGGCGCCATCATGGGCCCCCTGATGGGCGAGAACCCCGACTTCCGACCGCACGGCGACGAAATCCCCGGCGTCGTCGCGCCGGTCGTGAACCGGGTCGCCGGCATGGACGAGGCCGAGCGTCGGGAGCGGCTCGGCGAGCTCGCGCCCGACAAGCTCGCGGAGCTGGAGGCCGACGACGAGGAGGACGAGCACGTCCTCCCCGAGCTCCCGAACGCCGAGGACGGCGAGGTCGTGATGCGCGCTGCGCCGAACCCCAACGGCCCGTGGCACGTCGGCCACGCCCGGATGCCCGCGGTGATCGGGACGTACAAGGAGCGGTACGACGGGGAGTTTATCTGCCGGTTCGACGACACTGACCCGGAGACGAAGCGGCCCGACTTGGACGCGTACGACGCCATCCTCGAGGACATCGCGTACCTCGGGTTCGAGGCCGACCGGGTGCTGAAGGCGTCCGACCGGCTGGAGACGTACTACGACCACGCCCGCGACCTCATCGACGCCGGGGGCGCCTACACCTGCTCGTGTTCCGGCGAGGAGTTCTCGGCGCGGAAGAACGACGCCGAGGCGTGCCCGCACCGCGAGAAGGACGCCGAGACGGTCCGCGAGGAGTTCTCGGCGATGGTCGCCGGCGAGTACGACTCCGGCGAAATGGTGCTCCGCGTGCGCACCGACATCGAGCACAAGAACCCCGCGCTGCGCGACTGGGTCGCGTTCCGGATGATCGACACGCCGCACCCGCGCGAGGAAGCCAGCGAGTACCGCTGCTGGCCCATGCTCGATTTCCAGTCCGGCGTCGACGACCACCTCACCGGCGTCACCCACATCATCCGCGGCATCGACCTCCAGGACTCCGCGAAGCGCCAGCGATTCGTCTACGATTACTTCGGCTGGGAGTACCCCGAGGTGCTCCACTGGGGCCACGTCCAAGTGGACGAGTACGACGTGACGCTCTCCACGTCGACGATCAAGGAACTCATCGAGACGGGCGAGCTGACGGGGTGGGACGACCCGCGCGCGCCGACCATTCGGTCGATGCGCCGCCGCGGCATCCGGGGGCAGGCCCTCGTCGACTCGATGACGGGTCTGGGGATGTCCACCTCCGACGTCGACCTGGCGATGTCGTCCGTCTACGCGAACAACCGCGACCTGGTCGACGACGGGGCCAACCGGTACTTCCTCGTGCGCGACCGCGACGACGACCCGGCTATCGAGCTCCCGGTCGTCGACGGCGACGCGCCCGCGCCCGAGGCGGGCCGCCCGCCGCTGCACCCCGACCACGCCGACCGCGGCGACCGCGAGGTGCCCGCCGGGCGGGTCGCCGTCGAGTCCGCCGACCTCCCGCCCGAGGGCGACCGCGTCTGGCTCAAGGGGTACGGCTGCGTCCGGCACGAGGCCGACGAGCTGGCCTTCGTCGACGCCGACATCGACGTCGTCCGCGACGAGGGGGTGGACGTGATCCACTGGGTTCCGGCCGACGAGGGGCTCGAGACGCTCCTCCGAACCGTCTCCGGCGACGTTCGAGGCATCGCCGAGCCCGCGCTCGCCGACGTCGACCCGGACACCGTCGTCCAGTTCGTTCGCGTCGGCTTCGCTCGCGTCGACGCGTTCGAGCCGACGGCGACCGACGACCCCCACGGCCCGAGCGGCGAGGAGGACCTGCTCGCGTACTACGCGCATCCGTAGGTCGACGTTCTGCTGACTGGCCGGCGGAGGTGTTCTCCGGCCGACCGAATCCGTTCGTCGCCGAGTTTAAACCCGCGACCGTCGAAGCGAGGGTAACGATGGCTATCGACTCGAACTTCGAACAGAGCCGGGAGGGGGTCGGCGAGGAGGACGGCGTGGCGGTGTGGGGCCCCGTCGAGCCGCCGGAGAAGCAGGGGATCCGCGGCACCCACGTCGCCGTCGACTTCGATATCTGCCTCGCCGACGGCGCCTGCCTAGAGGACTGCCCGGTCGACGTGTTCGAGTGGGTGGACACCCCCGGGCACCCCGAATCGGAGCGGAAGGCGAACCCGATCGACGAGGACCAGTGTATCGACTGTATGTTGTGTGTCGACGTCTGTCCGGTCGACGCGATCGACGTCGACCCCGGCCGCGAGAACAGGATATAGACCAGCGCTCTGGTTGTCGAAGACGTACATAAATGGTCGACTGCGCACCGACAGCGAACACCTCCAAAGCCCCAGCCGTTCAGTTATAAATGGTTGACTGTCGATCGACGGTTAACACCTCCAAAGCCCCAGCCGCTCACTTATAAATGACTACTGGCAGATCGACGGTGAAGACCGTCAAAGCCCCAGCCGCGAGGACTCGATGGGCTCGCTGCGGTCCTCAGTCGGTCGCTAGCGCTCCCTCCTTGCGGTCCTTGCGTCGTCATCAGAACACGAAGCGTTCTGATTGGCTCACGAGAGCTCCGCTCTCGTGAACGCCCGTCTTCGTCCTCGCGGCAGCGAGGCGCTTCGCGCCTCTGGCAGCCGGCGGCAAAGCCGCCGGCGACTGCCCCTTTGAGTCCCACC
>NZ_JAODIX010000039.1:100420-111136 GCF_026586675.1 Halorubrum yunnanense | reverse complement strand
TACGACTCGCGCCCCGTGGGCGCTCGCCGGCACGCGCCACCGCAGTTCAGCTTATAAATACACGCTGCTCCCTCGCTCAGTCACTTATAAATCGCTCTCGCTCTGCGAGCGCGAACTCGGTCCCGTACCGCTCGACTAGGGGCTTGTAGGCCTCCCCGAGAGCCCGCATGCACGCGCCCCCCGACACGTAGCCGAGCTCGTCGGCGACCGACTCGGTCGGTCGGCCCTGGAGGACCTTCTGAACGAGGAGGCGCTTCTCGCGGTCGTCGAGGACGTCGCCGCTCTCTCCGTCCCCCCCGACTAGCGCCGCCATCGCCAAGTCCCGGAACGCGCCGGGCGCGCTGTCGTACATCCCGGGGCCGAACGACGCGCCGACCACGGAGCGCCACTCGGTCTCGGTCAGGTCCACGGGGACCGGCGCCGGACAGGCGCGGAGCGCGCCGACGACCACGTCCGAGTCGACGTCGCGGTGGGCGTCCGAGAGGCCGTCGCGCTCGCGGTCCCGGAAGGCGGCGGCGTGGCGGGAGCACAGCTCGCGGCCGGGCCCCGTTTCCGGCCGCAGCATGACCGCCGAGTGCTCGCCGGAGGCGTCGTTGCGCGAGGTCGAGAGGTGAACGGTCCGGTAGCCCGCCCGCCGCCAGAACCGGAGGAGCCGCGGGGTCGCGCCGTAGCCGACCGAGAAGTAGTCGACGCCGCGCGCGTCCTCGCCGCCCCCCTCCCCGAACTCGGCGTGGATCTCGTCGAGCAGCCGAGCCCCGAACCCCTCGCCTCTGAGCGCGTGATGGGTCGCGATCCGGACCGTCCTGACTCCCCGTGGCTCGGCGGCGCCCTCGTCGCGCAGCTGGCTCGTGAGCACGTCCGGCACCATGTTGCCGCGGACCCGGTCGCCCTCGTACATCGCCCGGCGGGTCTCCGCGTCGAGTCCGCCCTCTCGCGCGAGCAGCGCGACGGCGACGACCCGTCCCCGGGCGACGAGCGCGCGAGCGGCGAGGTTCGGCGCGTCGAGCAGCCGCGCGAGGTCGTTCGGGTCGGTGCGGTAGTGGGCGGCGACGAGCAGCCCGAACGCCTCCCCGAGCAAGGCCTCGTTCGCGAGCAGGTCGTCGGGCGCGAGCGCTCGATAGACCGACTCCTCGACCGAGACTCCCGCGACCGCCTCGTCGACCGCCGGGCGCGCGTCGAGCAGGAGCGCCCGCGACGCCCACGCCTCGACGGGATCGTTCCGGGCGTACCGGATCGGCTCGTCGAGCCGGACGTCCCGCACCGCGAGCGGCCCGTCGAGCAGGCGCTCGCGGAACCGGATCGCGAACCCCCGGCCCGCGCCCTCGTAGCCGTGGACCGTCGTGCAGAACGCGAGCGAAACCCCCGCGTCGAGGAATCCCTCCAGCAGCCGCACCGGGAGCGCGGCCGCCTCGTCGACGATCGCGACGTCCGGATCGCCGGGGAGCTCCGCGGCCTCGGCCGGCGGGAGGTATCGGACACGCCCGCCTCCCGGAGCGTCGACGCGGCGAATGTCCTCCGCAGCGACGTCCCCTTCGCCCCCGGCGCCCCCCGACCCAATCAGCTCGCTCGCCCGCGCGAACACCTCGGCGGCGTTGCGGAACGCCGGCGCGGTGACGAGGACGTCGGCGCCGTCGAGCGCGAGCGCGCCGGCCGCGAGCCCCGCCGCGCTCGACTTCCCACGCCCCCGGTCGGCCTCGACGACGACCGCGTCGCCGGGGGTCGCGAGCGACTCGAACGCGCGCACCGCCCGAGCCTGATCGGCCGTGAGGCACGCCTCGTACGCCGCGGCGGGGAACGTCGCGTTCGGCGGGACGCTCGGTCGACCTCTCGGCTCGCCTCGCTCCCCCGCTTCCCCCGTGAGCCCGTCGCGCTCGACGACGTCGGCCTCGGCTCCGTCCGCGTCGAACGAGACGATCGCGATCCCCGGGTGCGTTCGTAGGGTGCCGACGAACCGATCGCGGAATCGGCCGGTCACGTCGCCGATCCCGTAGGGCGGGACCGCGAGCGAGTCGTCGAAGCGGTCGCGAACCGCCGGCCAGTCGTCGAGCGCCGGGGTGAGGAGGACCAGGAGCCCGCCGCCGTCGACCGCGCCGACGCACCGGCCGAGCGCGTTCGGCACAAACCGCCCGTGACAGTCGAGGACGACGACCTCACGGGTGCGGCCGAGCAGCTCGCCGGCGTTCCGAGGGCGGTGCTCCTCGAACCGGAACCCCTCGCGGGTGGAGACGATCGCGGTTGAGTCGGGGTCGACCGCCTCGATCGCGTCGTAGGCCCCGTCGATCCCGCGGTCGCGGTCGCCGGCGCACACGAGGACGCGCCGCTCGTTCGCCGCCTCGGCCTCCCGTTTCGCGTCCCGCGCGAGCCCCGCGATCATTCGTTCGGTCGTCGTTGCCGGGGACCGGGGATGTGTCTTGCCCTCCGATCGCCAGTCCGTCCCTCCCGAATCGCCGAGTCCCTCCGCGAGGCGGGAGGCTTACGGCCTCCCGGGGCCTCCTGTCGCCCATGACCACGGTCACGCTCATCGGCACGCGGCTCGCGGACGCGGGGCGCGAGTTCGTTTACGAGGGCGAGTCGCCCGACTGCGAGGGGTGCCCCTACCGGAGCCAGTGTCTCAACCTCTCCGAGGGGACCCGGTACCGCGTGACGGGGATCCGCGAGAACGCGCAGGTTCTCGATTGCGCCGTCCACGACGCCGGCGTCCGGGCGGTCGAAGTCGAGCCCGCGCCCGTCCCCGCGAACGTCCCGTCGAAGCAGGCGTACGCCGGCAGCCGCGTCTCGCTCGCGGGGCCGTGCCCGCACACCGAATGCCCGAGCCACGGGTACTGCGTCCCCGACGGCGCCGACTTCGACGACGAGCGCGTGATCGACCAGGTGCTCGGCGAGCCGCCGCACGACACCTGCGCGCTCGACCGGGAGCTGACGCTAGTGGAGTTCCGAGCGGAAGACGAGTAGAGAGAAACTCGCCGCGCGACGCCGCCTACAGCTCGGTGACCGCGTTCAGCGTGATCCGGATCGCGCGCTCGACGTTGTCCTTCGCCTTCTCCGGCAGCTCGTCGTCGGAGTCCGCGCCCTTCTGTGACCCCGCGACGAGGTTGCCGTCGACGGTACAGATGGCGCCCGCGGCGAGCCCCTTGCGGCGCGCGAGCGAGAAGACGGTCGCGGCCTCCATCTCGATCGCGAGCAGGTTCGCATCGTTCCAGTCGTCGACGTACTCGTCGTCCTCGTTGTAGAACGCGTCGTCGGAGACGATGGGGCCGACGTGGATCTCCTCGTCGTTCTCCTCGGCCGCCCCGACGAGGCCCGTGAGCACGTCGTAGTCGGGGACAGCCGGGTAGTTCGCGGACTCGTACCGCTTGCTCGTCCCCTCCTCCTTCGCCGCGCCCGTCGCGACGACCATATCGCCGACCTCCATGTCGGCCTGGAGCGCCCCGCAGGTGCCGCACCGGACGAACGTCTCGACGCCGACCCGCGAGAGCTCCTCCACCGCGATTGCGGCCGACGGGCAGCCGATTCCGGTCGAGCAGATCGTGAGGTCGGTCCCCTCGTAGCTCGCGTTGACGACCTTGTACTCGCGGTTCTGTGCGACGACCTCGCTGTCGTCACAGCGGTCCGCGATCCGGTCGACGCGGCCGGGATCGCCCGGGATGACCGCGATCTCGTGTACGTCGCCCTCCTCGACCAGCAGATGCGGCTGTTTCGCCATACGAGCGGGGACAGCCGCCGCGCGCAAAAACGGACCGGTCGGCAGGCGGGGGTGGCGCCGCGAGACGAATTTCATATCGCGCTATGGGATTTATGAACGGACCGAGACGCCGTCGGTCCCCGCTCGATGAAACCGACGGCTTCGGCCGGATCGGCCGATTTATCGCTCGACGACCTCCAGTTCGCGTATGCCCGACGCGAACGCCTCGCTCGCCTCGACGCTCGGCGCCCTCACGGCCGCGTTCCTCGTCGTCACGCTGGTCGCGGGAACGCTGTTCGACTTCAACTGGACGCAGGCGGTGCTGCTCGGCGGGTTCGCCGGCGTCGTGGCCGTCGCGTCGGCGTGGCTGACGGATCGGCGGGCGAACGGCGACTGAACCGTCCCGGCCTCGACCGCGCCCGCCCGAGTATCGCGACTGAGAGGTCGGACGGAGGCTTTTATACCCGCTCGGCGTCGACATCGCACAATGCGATTCAGTCGCGACCGTCGGGGCCAGTCGGTCGTGGTCGGGACGGTGATCCTGTTCGGGTTCCTGATCTTGGCGCTGTCGCTGTATCAGGTACAGATCGTTCCGCAGCAGAACGCGGAGGTGGAGTTCCAGCATTTCGAAGAGGTCCGCAACGATCTCGTCGAGCTTAGGGCGTCGACCTTGGAAGAGGGTAGTAGCGATCGACCGAAGTACGAGACGGTCCGATTAGGTACTACCTATCCAACCCGTATATTTGCGATTAATCCGCCGGCACCAGCTGGGACGATACAAACGACAAGCAGATCATACAATATCACGATCGATCCTGAATCTGCCGACCCGATTAACGTCTCTACCCGATTCCTCCAGTACAGACCGGGATACAACGAGATCGACGCGTCGTCGACGTGGTACGACGCATCCGTGCTTTATGTTGACGCTACTGATAGGGGTGGTGGGATCGCAGTGATCGAAGACCAGGCTCTTGTCGAAAATGGTGATGTCCAGATCGTCGCTCTCCAGAACGAGTTCCGCCGAAGTGGGACAGGTCGAGTGACCGTCGAACTTCACTCGGCTGAAAATACCATCGAACAGCTTCCCGAAGGCAACGTTACAGTCACGGTTCCGACGCGACTGAACGGGAGCGAATACTGGAACACCGAGGCCAACATTTCGAGCGACGTGTATGGTGGTGTCACGAGCGATAATAACGATGATGGCGTCCATAACCTGACCCTTGAGACAACTGCCTCCAATCTGACGGTAGATACGGTTGGAATTCAACAAGCGCCGGAAGAATCGATTCAAAAAGATGACAAAGATGGTTCTAATCCCGGAAATGGGAGCGACTTTGATCGGGTTTACAACGTTTCGTGGAACGATCCAGGTCTATTGTCGATTGGATCCAATCGATTAAATGGCACTGTTGAGAGCGACGGCGAACCACTGGACAGTGCTACTGTGGACTTCGCAACGAACTCCTCGATAGCGATATTCCAGGATACGTCTGCGACGACCACTAATGGCAATTTCACGACGAATGTTACTACTACACAAGGAGGTACCGCTACGTTGTTTGCGGCATCAGGCGACGATGTCGATCAGATCCAAGTGGAGATCGTAGAGGTTCCCGGCACAATGGCAGAACGCACCGCTATTGTAGACTCTAACTCAGAATCATTCGGTACTAGTAATTCCGAACTGCGGTTTACAATCGAAAATACTGGTACCGAAAATGTAATCATTTCTGGTATTAGGGTTGATAGTTCTAGTCGAAATAACGTCGACCATATCTCTGGAACCCCTACCTTCCGAGATACTGGTGGTCAAGTATTCTTTGAGAATCGTATCAACTTCGGTGATCAGGTAGATATCAATGATATTGATATCGATGGAAGCAACGATATCCGTGTCGAGCTCGGTGAATTTAGACAACAATCTGGACCCAATTCTAAGATACGATCTATGGCGGGGGAGTCTGTCGATATCACTTTGTTCTTTGACGACGGGAGCTCAGCTCAATTCACAGTATCAACCTGATTGTCACCACAATCGACGTAACCCACCATCGACAAAGCCATATGCCGGCCGCATGAACGACCGTGTATGACCGCAGTCGGGATCGACGGCATCGAGATCTGGACCGGGAAGCTCAAGCTCGACCTGCCGGGCACGTTCGCGCCGGAGAAGGGCGACGACCCCGAGAAGTACACGAAGGGGCTCGGGCTCACCAACTCCTCGTTCCCCGACGTGTACGAGGACATCGTCACGATGGGGGCGAACGCCGCAAAGGGGCTGATGGACCGGAAGGGGCTCGTTCCCGAGGACGTCGGCCGGATCGACGTCGCCACGGAGTCGGCGTTCGACCACTCGAAGCCGGTGTCGACGTACATCGCGGGCTGCCTCGAACAGGTGTACGACGGCGACTTCACCCACGCCAACAAGGGCGAGCGCAAGTTCGCCTGCCTCGCCGGCACGCAGGCCATCGACGACGCGTACAACTGGATCCGAGCGGGCCGCAACCGCGGCCGTCCGGCGATCGTCATCACGACGGACACGGCGCTGTACGCCCGCGGCGACCCGGGAGAGGCGACGCAGGGCGCCGGCGCCATCGCGATGCTGATCGACGAGGACCCCTCCGTCGTCGAACTGTCGACCGAGCAGGGGTACGGGTCGAAAGACGAGACGGACTTCCTCAAACCGAACCAGCAGTTCCCCAGCGTCGACGGGAAGCGCTCGGTCCAGGTGTACCTCTCCCGGATGCGCGAGGCCCTGGAGGACTACGAGTCCGTCACCGACGACATCGAACTGGAGGACTTCGCGTACGCCCCCTTCCACACGCCGTTCCCCGGGATGGTCCGGAAGGCGGCGCTGTTGGCGTACCGGCACGTCATCCGCGACACGGCTCACGAGGACGCCTTGGCCGACGAGATCGGCCGCCAGCCCCGCGAGAGCGAGTACGAGGACCGCGAGGCGTACGAGGAGGCGATCCGCGGGTACATGGACGAGCTGAAGACCACCGAGCAGTACCAGTCGTGGTACGACACGGCCGTCGAGCCGACGCTCGGGCTCTCTCGCGAGGTCGGAAACTGGTACACCAGCTCCGTCCACATCGCTCGCGTGAGCGCCCTGCGCGACGCGCTGACCCGCGACCGCGGGTTCGTCGGCGACACGCTGCTCGTCGCCTCCTACGGCTCCGGCGCGCAGGCCGAGATCCACGCGGAGACGATCCGCGAGGGATGGCGGGCCGAGATCGAGGGGCTCGACATCGACGAGCAGCTCGACGCCCGCTACGACCTCACGTGGGAGGAGTACGAGGACGTCCACGATGTCCACGAGTACGACATGGACGTCGAACGCGAGATAGAGGAGTTCACCCAGCCCGACGGGGAGTTCGTCTTCACCGGCTGGGGCCGGATGAACGAGCGGAAGTACGAGTACGCCGAGTAGCGCTGCGCCCCCGACGCTCGGCCTCGCTCCGATCCGCGAGTCGCCCGCAGCGGCCCGCAACCCCGTGAAAACGGCTCACACGGGCCGTACGCGATACGATGGTTTTAAACGACGCTGGCGTGAATCGACACCCAATGGTAACCATCTACGACGTGCCGGCCGACGACCTCATCGAGGCCGTCGCGGCGCGACTCGAGGACCGCATCGACGAGCCCGACTGGGTCGAGTTCGCCAAGACCGGCGCCGGCAAGGAGCTCCCGCCGGAGCAAGACGACTTCTGGTACGTCCGCTCCGCGAGCCTCCTGCGCAAGGTCGCCCAGAACGAGCCGATCGGCATCGAGCGGCTCGCGACCGAGTACGGCTCGAAGAAGCGCGGCTCGAACCGGTACATCGTCCGCCCCGGCCGCCACTCGTCCGGCTCCCGCAACCTCATTCGCTCGTCGCTGCAGGCCCTCGAAGAGGAGGGACTCGTCACGACCGCCGCCGGCGAGGGCCGCCGCGTCTCCGACGAGGGCGAGGCGTTCCTCTCCGAGGTCGCCACCGAGGTCTTCGAGGACCTCGACCGTCCGGAACTCGAACGCTACGCGTAGATAGCAGTTCGCTTTCTCGCTCTGCTCCTGTCATTGAGCCGCGGGTCTCGCTCCGCGGAATTCGGCAAGGTCCGGCCGTACGCCGCCCGCTCCCGGCAGATCAGTCAAGGAGAGGCCTCATCGCCATTTCGCCTACGTAAATCAGATATGGCTATATCAAAACCGATCGCACCGACGCACCTCACCCTGCCGGACTGGTTACGGTCGGCTGTGGACGTGTCGACGGATACCGTAATAAAAGACGTTGAGCGGGCGATCCCTCCGAGCGCGACGCGCTATCCCGTGTTCTTCATCCCGGCGGCGATGCCGTTGACGGTGAGCCGGAGGGTGCGCTCCTCCTCTTCGGTGCGGTGCGTGCGGCCGAGGAGGTTCGCCTGCAGCAGGTTCAACGGGTCGACGTAGGGGTTCCGCCGGTCGAGGCTCTCCTCGAGCCACTCGCGCCGGAGGAGCTGGTCGCGGCCGCTGATCGCCAAGACGAGCTCCCGTCCGCGCTCGTACTCCCCGATCAGCTCGGGGAAGAAGCGCTCGCGGAGCTCGTCGTCGGCGAGGTCGGCGTACTCGGCGGCGATTTCGGGCTCAGTGCGCGCGAGCGCGAGCCCGGCGTTGTCGAGGGTGGTACGGAAAAAGGGCCACTCCTCGTACATCTCGCGGAGCGTCTCAAGCCCCTCCTCTTCGCCGACTTCGTCGAGGTAGGCGTCCATCCCGGAGGCGAGCGAGTACCAGCCCGGCAGGATGAGCCGCGTCTGTGTCCACGAGAACACCCACGGGATGGCGCGGAGGTCCTCGACGGTGCGCTCGCCGGAGCGCGAGGCGGGCCGCGAGCCGAGGTTGAGGTCCTCGACGACCGAGATCGGGGTCGCCTGCCCGAAGTAGGAGACGAACCCGTCGGTGTTCAGCAGGTCGCGGTACGTCTCGCGGGCCGCGGGGGCCATCGTCTCCATCGCGTCGACCCACCTGTCGGGGACGTTCTCGGTCGGCTCTTGGTTGGCCTCGTGGCGGGCGCGGATCTGCGCGTCGAGCATCTGTTCGAGTTCGCGCTCCGCGATCCGCGGGTTGGCGTATTTTTCGGCGATCGCCTCGCCCTGCTCGGTAAACTTCACCTGTCCGGTGACGGTCTCGTTCGGCAGCGCGAGCAGCGCCTCGTTCATCGGGCCGCCGCCGCGCGAGATGGAGCCGCCGCGGCCGTGGAAGAGCCGGAGGGTGACGTCCTCCTCGCGGCAGAACCGCGCGATCCGGCGCTGGTTCTCGTAGAGGTCCCAGTTGGCGGCGAGGAACCCGTTCTCCTTGTTGGAGTCGGAGTAGCCGAGCATCACCTCCTGCACGTCGTCGCGCACGTCCAGTGCGGTCGCGTACGCCTCGTTATCGAACAGCCTGCCGAGGATGCGCTCGGCGCCGTTGAGCGCGGATTCGGTCTCCAGGAGCGGGACGACGTCGAGCCCGCAGTGGTCCGGCAGCGAGACGGCGCCGACCTGGTCGGCCAGGAAGAGCACCTCGAGCACGTGGCTCGGCTCCTCGGTCATCGAGATGCAGTAGGTGTCGATCGCCTGCTGGCCGTACTCCGTCTGCCACTCGGCGAGTTCGCTGAATCGCTCGAGCACGCGTTCGGTCGTCTCGGAGACGTCCCCGGGCTCATCGGGGTCGATGACGGGGTCCTCTTGGAGGATGGCCTCGGTGAGGAACTCCTCGCGGGCCGCTTCGTCCATCCCGCGGTAGTCGACGCCCTCGCTCGCCACCGCATCCGCGACGGCTTCGGTGTGGTTCTCCCGGTGGTCGCGGAGGTCGAGCGACGCGAGCGTGAACCCGAACGTGTCCACCTGTCGGCGGAGCGGCTCGACGAACGACTCGCGGACCGCGTCCTGCCCGTCGGCCCGGAGCGACTCGGCGATGACGTCGAGATCGGCGAGGAACGCGTCGCCGTCGGGGTACTCGCCCGGGCGGACGTCGTCGACGCGGTCGAGCCGCTCGCGCATCAGCCGAAGCTTCTGGCGGTACGGCTCGTCGGGGTAGCGCTCCCGGGCCTCCTCGACGACGGTCGGGAACCGCTCGGCGTCGTCGGCGAGCGACTCGGTGAGTCGGTCGTCGATCGCGTAGCGCTCGCCGTCCTGGCTCAACACGGCGGAGAGCCGCTTGCACCGGTCGCGGTACTTCTCGATGGCGACCGCCCGCTGGCGCTCGAGCGTCTCGTCGGTGACCTCGGGCGTGACGAAGGGGTTGCCGTCGCGGTCCGACCCCGCCCACGACCGGAACTCGAACAGCTTCGGGCAGTCGATCCCGTCGTACTCGTTCGAGATGGTCTCCTCGAACTCCTCGTAGGCGTCGCCGACGACGTCGAAGAGGGTGTTCTCCAGGTACCAGCCGACGTTGCGCGCCTCGTCTTCCGGCTCCGGGCGGCGCTGGCGCACCTGTCGGGTGCCCCAGAGGCTCGTCACCTCGGCGGTGACGTCGCGCCAGGTCGCGTTGCGCTCGCGATCGGTGAGGTTGCGCTCGTCGAGGTCCTCGAGGTGGTTGGCGATCGACCGCAGCTTCGCCTTCACCGTCGCCCGCCGGGCCTCGGTCGGGTGCGCGGTGAACGTCGGCTCGATGAGCACGTCCTCCAGCAGCTCCTGTAGCTCGTCCGCCCCGACCCCCTGCTCCGCGAACTCCTCGACCGTGGCCTCGAAGGAGTCGTGGAGCGCGCCCTCGTCGTCGGCGTTCCGGATGGACCGGACCCGCTCGCGCTCCTCGGCGAGGTTGATCAGCTCGAAGTAGGTGGTGAACGCGCGGGCGACGATCTCCTCCCGCCCCGAGGAGAGATCGCCGACCGACTCGTGCAGTCGGTCGCGGCTCTCCGCGTCGCCGCGCCGGTACCGGATCGCCGCGTTCCGGAGGTCTTCCACCGTCTCGTACGCTTCCGTGGAGGCCTGCGCGGCGAGGACGTCGCCCACGAGCGCACCGAGCTCCCTGACGTCCGTCCGCACGTCTCGATTGTGCAACTCCATACCATACATCCAGCCGTCGCCGCGGGT
>NZ_JAODIX010000039.1:24109-100358 GCF_026586675.1 Halorubrum yunnanense | reverse complement strand
GAGGGCGAGATCGGCCGCCGCCTCGGCTCCCGGGGAGCCGGTCGATCGCGATCGGCCGGCTTCGGCCGCTCGTCCGGGTCGCTCTCACCTCGATGCCGACCGATCGGCCGTCCCGGTGGCCGGTTCGTCACCCTTTTTACCGATCCATCCCGAACCTCGCGTATGAGCAAGTCCGACAAGTATCCGGCCGAGTCCGGCCGGCGCCGCTTCGTTAAGGGCGTCGTCGGGGGCGCGGCCCTCGCGGGCGTCGGGGCGATGGGGTCGGCGACCGTGAACACGCTGACGACCGCCGGTGGGGTCGGCGGCGGCGCGACGGTCGCGACGACGATCGCGAAGACCGGCGGCCCGGCGCCGCGCGGGCTCCCCCAGATCCCCCTGCGGGTGACCGACGACGGGTTCATCGAAGGGATCTGGCCCGATACGACGACGGTCACCCAGGAGGGGCAGGAGATCAAGGTCGCGCAACAGGACCTCGGCGGGAAGACCTACTCCGGCGAGTGGTTCCAGTACTGCGGTGTCGAGTCCCAGGACAACATCTCGCCGGAGTTCGAGTCCGACAACCTGTTCCGCGCCGCCCCCGGGAAGTACGACTGGCAGGACGAGCGGTACGACGCGGGCGAGAAGATACACGTGGACGACTTCGCCAACTACGAGACGTGGGGCAACGGGATCGGCGACGACGGCGTCGGGAAGCCCGCCTCCGTCAAGTGGCGGTCCGAGGGCGGTGATACCACCGACCTGAACGCGATCGTGATCCGCTCGTCGAAGATCGAGGAGGCCGTCGCCAACTCGGACAACGAGTGGCTCGAAGCCTCAACCGACCAGGGATTCGTCGCGTACCTCAACGTCTGTACGCACTTCTGCTGTATCCCCGGCTACAAGGTGCTCGAGGGGTCCGCCCGGTACGACGCCGCGAACGGGTCCTACTGCGTCTGCCACCAGTCGGTGTACGACCCGTTCACGCTCGAAGAGGCGCTGTTCGTCGCCCGCCCGCGTCCGACGGAGTAACGACCCGCCGCGCAACCGCCCTCCCTCGCCGCTTCGCCTTTTTTCGCGCTGCGATCTACCGAGCTCGTCCGCGTGAGCGCCGCGCTTTTGCCTCGGCTCCACGTACGTCCGTGTATGAGCGACGACGAGCCGGCCGACGACGACGCGTTCGCTGCCGAACTCGAACGGGCCCGCCAGCTCCTCGACGGCGACGATATCGAGGCGGTCCACGTCGGCGTCGTCCGCGACGGCGAGATCGACACGACGTTCGCGCAGCGGTCCGGCAGCGGTCCCGAGGGCGACGACGGTGCCGAGGGCGACGACGGTGCCGAGGGCGAGGGGCTCCGCGCGCTCGCGCTGCTCGCGGCGCACGTGCGACTGGTCGCGAACGAGGCCGGCGTCGAGCCCTCCGCGGTCGCCGGCGACGCGGCGACGATCGCGGGACGGGTGGAACGGATCCCCGCCAGCACGGACGACCTGCCCGAGGAGTAGCGTTCGCGGCGGCGGGACGCGACCCGCGCCGGCTACTCGCTCGCCCGGATGCGCGAGAGCTGATGGCCAACCCCGGCGAGCGCGACGAGGAGGATCGCGAGGTTGAACGCCGCCAGCGCGATCGGCTGGTAGGCCGGGTCGAGCCACGTCCGGATCGCGGCGCCGGCCTGGCTGTAGAACCCCCACCCGGCGACCAGCGCGAGCAGGACCAGCGCGGCGAGTCCGAGCCGGTCGAGGATCCCGCGGAGGCGATCGGTCGAGAGCCGACCGATCTCCTCGTCGGCCGATTCGGCGGAGGCGCCGTCGGTCGGTTCGGCGGCCGCCGTCGATCCGGGGGCCGCGGTCGGCTCGTCCGTCTCGGTGGCGTCGGTGTCGGTCATGGATTCGGTCGCGGGTCGGTCGTGGTCGCCGTCGGTCGTCCGTTCGCTCTCACCTGCGGCTGACTCCTCGTCGCCCGTCATGGGCGCCTCCGCGCGTACAGCGCCGCCGCGAGGAGCGCGACGAGCGCGACGACCGGGCCGAAGCCGGGCGTGCCGTCCTCGGTGGCGCCGTCGCCCCCGCGATCGGCCCCGTCCTCGCCCGCGGCGTCGGCGCGATCGTCGGCGAAGTCCTCGACGGAGAACTGCACCTCCTCGACGCTCTCGTCGGTCGAGATCGTCTCTCGCGGGTTCAGGTTGGCGACGCCCTGCGTCTCGTCGATGAGGACGTCGTCGCTCCACAGCGCCGCGTCGACGTAGTAGTTGTACTCCGCGGGCACCTCGACGGTCGCCGTCACCGTGTCCGTCCGCCCGGGGCGGACAGAGCCGACGGTTTCGCGGGCCTCGTCGGCGATCACGTTGGACTCGGCCTGCCGCATCAGCAGCCGGAGGTCGATGGGGTCGGACGCCGCGTCGCCGCGGTTGGTGACGGAGACCGAGACCGACAGGGTCGCGGTCGCGTTGTCGGCCTCGCGCACGCTCACCGCGACGGTCGGCCAGACGTTCCCCTCGGTGAAGCCGACCCGCGTGTCGGCGTAGTCGGGCGTGAGCGCGGCCACGCCGCCGACCCGAGTCGTCCGCGTCTCGACGCGCTTGCCGTCGACAAAGACGGCCGTCTCGACCCGGTAGCCGCCCGCGCGCTCCACGTCGACGGAGCCGTTGATCGTCCGCTCGCCGCCGCCGTCGACGGCGCCGACGTCGACCGTCGTCTCGTCGACGAGCAGGCCCGACTCCGCGCCGATCGCGCGGTGGCGCACGGTGACGTTCTCGACCGCGGAGCCGCGGTGTCGGAGGTCGACGCCGAGCCGGAGTTCGGCCGTCTCGCCGCGCACTTCGCCCGGCGACACGACGATGCCGGCGACCCGGAGGTGCCCCGGCCGCTCGTTTTCTTCGCGGGGGTCGTCGAGGGCGTCCGGCGCTGCGACGACCCCGACCGCGCTCACGACGAGCACAGCGGCCGCGGCCGCCAGGAGGGCAGTTCGCGTGTCCATGCGCCGACGGTCGAACCCGCGATATAAGTGCTTTGTCGGACTCGGGCCGAGTCGGAAGACGCCGGCCCGACTCAGAGCACCCGATACCGCCCCCGCGACTCGGAGAGTTCGCCTCGCCGCGTGAGCTTCGTCAGGATCTCGCGGGCCGCCTCGGCGGGGACGCCGCGCTCGCTCGCGCGGGCGACGACGTTCTCCTCGGTCGGCTCGTCGACCGCCTCGACCGCGTCGCGGACGGTCTCCGTGCGGGTCCGGGACCCCGACCCGCCGCCCTCGGCTCGGGCGCCCGCCTCGCTGACGGCGTCGGCGTCGATCCCGCCGGCCTCGAGGTACTCCCGGTCGCCGATCCCGGCGTCCTCGACGGCGCGTTCGAGCTCCGAGACGTGGTCGACCTCGGCGAACGCCGCGCTCTCGTCTCGCTCCTTCGCGAGCAGCGCGGCGCGGGCCTCACGGGCCGCCTCGCGGTCCTCCGACTCGAAGAACCGCTTGAGCTTCGCCGTCCGGTGCGTCTTCCCGCAGCGCGGGCAGGTCGCGCTCTCGCTGGTCCGGGGATCGGAGAGGAGCCACATGGCCGCGCACTCGTTGCAGCCGACGACCGCGTACATGTCGAGGCCTTTCGCGGCGGCGGATTTGAACCCTCGGCTCCGTCCGTGGCCCCGCTTTCGACGGCGAGCGCTCGGACGGATCGGCGACGTCCGCGGCGTCGCCGTCGCTATTTATAAGTTGCGTTCGCGACCGCCGGCGACGCGGCGATTTCCCTCGAGGGCCCACCGCTCGCGCCCGCTCTCGCCGCCGGCCCCGGCACCGTCGTTCGGGTGTAACTGACCAGGTCGCCGTTCAGTCCTGCCAGTCCGGGTTCGCGCGCGGCGGCGAGAAGATGTCGTACCCCACGACCGCCTCGTCGCCGTCGTTGCGCGCGGCGTGCGGCTCGCCGCCCGGGACGACGTACGTGTCACCGGCCTCGACGACTACCTCCTCGCCGTCGACGACGAAGGTGATCGCCCCCTCGGTTATCACCCCGATCTGCTCGTGGTGGTGGTCGTGATCGGGGACCTCGGCGCCCGGTTCGATGACGAACCGCTGGATGCTGGTGTCCTCGCCGACCGCGCCCTGCGTGAGGAACACGTCGTCGACCGCCTCCGCCGCCTCGCCGTCCGCGTCTGATACGACGTCCATGAGAGAGTCCGCGGCCGGGAGCGACTTAAATAGTGGCTACGGGAACGGGTGGTACGCCTTCTCGAGCTCCGGCTCGAACCCCATCGACCGCGGCACGTCGCGGGCGCGGTCGCCGAAGAACGGGTCGCCCGTGAACAGCGGCTGCGCGCCGGGGACGAGCACCCGGACCGCCTCGAATCCCACTTCGGCGAGGTCCCGGGTCGTGATCCGGGCGACGTGCGGCTCCAGCCCGGCGGTCTCGACGCGGTCGACGACGGCCTCCAGCTCCTCCGTTCCGGAGCAGTCCGGATCGCCGAGCGCGTCGGCCGGGACGCTCGCGTCCGGGTCGAAGAACGACCGCGTCTCGTCCGGGAAGTCGGCGTGGCGACCGATCGCGGCCCCCTCCTCGGCCGCGGCGTCCGGCCCCATCGACCGGAGCTCCGTCCAGTTCTGGAGCGCCTCCGCGAGCGCGCTCCGGGCCGCCGCGACCGGGTCGAGGTCGGCGCCCGACCCGGCCGCGAACCGCGGCCAGTCACCGTCGCGGTGGACGCCGACGGCGACGACGGGCACGTCGACGTCGGTGGTCACCAGCAGCGGGGACACCGAGAGCGACTCGGCCCGCGCGCGCTTCTCCAGCTCCGCCACGGTCGGGTCCTCCACGTCCAGCCCGAGCGGGTCCGCCGTCGAGTACCAGCTCGTCATCGTCGCGTCGCGCTCGACCGCCTCGTACAGCCCCGACAGCGCGGCCTCCGGGCCGGAGTTCCCGAGCCCGAGGCCGGTCGTGATCGCGGGGCGGTACCGGCGCTCCGGCGGCGGAAACCGCACGAACTCCGCCGGGAGGCTCGCGGGCTCGCCGGTCGCGAGGCTCTCGCCGGTCACCCATGCGAGCCGGTCGTCGCGGTCGTACGCCTCGGCGTCGTCAGGGCGCACGAACGCGTCGGGGGGCACCGGGTTCGGGACGTTCGCGGCCGGCGCGCGGGTGAACGACGCCTCGCGGTAGACCCCCGCCGCGTACCGCTCTAACCCCTCGCCGAGCGCCTTCATGAACGCCGCGTCCCAGCCCGCGTCGACGCCGCCGCCGAACTCGGCGGCCCGGGCGTCGGAGAACGGCGTCGTGTCGGCGACGCGCGCCACGTAGTACGGCACCGGGAACGATTCCCGCTCGCCGACCTCCGAGAGCGCGCCGATCCGGGAGTCGACCGCCCGCTCGGCGCGATCGATCGACTCGTCGAGGGAGCGCTCCGCGTGCTCCCGGGGGAGCGCGTCGCCGGGGGCCTCCCCGCAGTCGCAGCCGGGGGCCGGGAGGAGCGTCCGCTCCGCGCCCGGCACCTCGACGACCGTGTCCGCGACCGGGTCCCCCGCGAGCAGCCGGATGACCCGGCGCCCCGCCAGCGCGCCGGCGTAGCGCACCGCCGAGCGGCGGCCCTGCGGGGCGTCGGCCGGTTCGGTCCCGCCGCTCGCGACTCGGGCCCGGAGGCAGTCGTAGCAGGCCTCGTCGAAGACGGTCACCGCGGCGTCGACGTCCGCGAGCGGGACGCCGCCGAGGCCGCCGACCTCGACGCCGACCCAGCGGTCGAGCGCGTCGTTCGCGGCCGCGAACGCGCCCGAGCCGGCGGTGTCGACCACGACCGCGAGGTCGAAGCCCTCCAGCAGCCCGGGCTCGACCGGCATCACGTTCACGTCGACGTCGCCGAGCGCGGTCACGACGGCGTCGACCGCGGGCCCATCGCCGACAAGTCCGATGTCCATGTCCCGCCCGACGCAAAGGAGCGAAAAAAAGCCGCGGGTGCAAAGCGGAGCGCGGAGGCGTCGAGGCGGAGACCGCCCGTCCGCCGATCAGGCCAGCAGGTCGCTCGCGACCGCCGCGAGCTCCTCGGCGTCGACGCCCCGGAGCCGGTCGTCGCCGAGCTTGAGCCGGAGCCGCGGGCGACCGACGTCGATCGGCACCTTCTCTGTGTCGATGATCCCCTGGTCCTCCAGTCGGGTCTTCGTCCGGGAGAACGTCGCCTTCGAGGCGATCCCCACGTCCTCGCCCCACTTCGAGATGTCGTAGAGGAGCACGTCGTTCCTCGCGGCGACGAGCAGCGAGACGGTCACCTCGTCGAGCGCGGCGTCCGCCGATTCCATCGACGCGAGCACGGCGTCGAAGTCGCCGCGGGTGCCCTCGCCGATCTCGGCGGCCATCGTCTCGCGGACGCGGCTGAGCGCCGGAGTCCGGAGCCCGTACTCCTCGGCCGCCGCGAAGGCGTCGCGGTGCGTCGCGAACACCTCGTCGACGAAGTCCGCCTCCTCGGTGGAGAGCGCGGCGACGTGTTCGCCGGCGCTCACGAGGACGACGACCCGCGACGGGGAGACGAACAGCGCGTTGTCGACGTCGGTCGAGAGCGCGCGGAGCCCGAGCGACCCGTCGGCGACGAGGTCGGCCGCCTTCGACGCGACGAGGAAGTCGTCCATCACGTCCTTCAGCGTGCGTTCGTCCGCCAGTATCGACAGCTTCGGTAGGTCGCCGCGGCCGGTCGCGGCCTCGACGAGCGATACGATCGTCTCCGCGGACGGGTCGACGACGAGGAGCTCCTCGTCGTCGCCGGCGAACGCCGTATCGAGGACGGTTTCGACGTCCGTTTCCAGTAAATTCGACACCATCTATCTCCTCGGATGAAAGCCATATATCTATTTAATATTAACGGGATTCAGGGAGTGAACAACCGGATTTCAGGCCTCGAAACGGACGAAAACGACGCATTCGCGGATCGAACCCCGAACGACGGGATCGAGGCGTGCTAGCGGGTCGAGAGCGGCATCGCGGCGGGCGCGGAAGCGACGCCGGTACGGAAGGATTAATGCGCGATCGCACCCGTATTCACACATGGACAACAAACACGTCCGGGAGGTCGACCCGGCGGTGGCCGACGCGCTGGCCGGCGAGCGCGACAGACAGGAGCAGACGCTCGCGATGATCGCCAGCGAGAACCACGTCAGCGAGGCGGTAATGGAGGCGCAGGGGAGCGTCCTCACGAACAAGTACGCCGAGGGGTACCCGGGCGCCCGGTACTACGCCGGCTGCGAGTACGCCGACGAGGTCGAGGAGCTCGCGATCGAGCGCGCCAAGGAGCTGTGGGGCGCCGAGCACGTCAACGTCCAGCCCCACTCCGGGACGCAGGCGAACCAGGCGGTGTACTACGCGACGCTCGACCCGGGCGACAAGATCCTCTCGCTGGAGCTGAGCCACGGCGGCCACCTCTCGCACGGCCACCCGGCGAACTTCACCGGGCAGATGTACGAGGTCGAGCAGTACGAGGTCGACCCCGAGACGGGGTACATCGACTACGAGGGCCTCCGGGAGACGGCCGAGGAGTTTGAGCCCGACATCGTCGTCTCCGGCTACTCCGCGTACCCGCGCACCGTCGACTGGGAGGCGATCCAGGCCGCCGCCGATGCGGTCGACGCCTACCACCTCGCCGACATCGCCCACATCACCGGGCTCGTCGCCGCCGGCGTCCACCCCTCCCCAGTCGGCGTCGCCGACTTCGTCACCGGCTCGACGCACAAGACGATCCGCGCCGGCCGCGGCGGGATCGTGATGTGCGACGAACAGTTCGCCGACGACGTCGACAAGGCCGTGTTCCCCGGCGGGCAGGGCGGCCCCCTCATGCACAACATCGCCGGCAAGGCGGTGGGGTTCAAGGAGGCGCTCGAACCGGAGTTCGAAGACTACGCGCGGCGGGTCGTCGACAACGCCGAGGTCCTCGCCGAGACGCTCCGGGGTCACGGCCTCTCCCTGGTCTCCGGCGGCACCGACAACCACCTGGTGCTGGCCGACCTCCGCGACTCGCACCCGGACCTGCCGGGCAGCGACGCCGAGGACGCGCTCGCGGCCGCGAACGTCGTGCTCAACGGGAACACCGTGCCGGGCGAGACGCGATCGCCGTTCAACCCCTCGGGGATCCGGGCCGGAACGGCCGGGCTCACGACCCGCGGGTTCGACGAGACGGCGATCGAGGAGGTCGGCGACCTCATCTACCGCGTCGTCGACAACGTCGACAGCGACGACGTCATCTATGAGGTCGGCGAGCGGGTCGTCGAGCTCTGCGAGGAACACCCGCTGTACGAGTGAGGGCGTCCCGGTCGCTGTCGTAACGACCGCCGGACGGAATCCGTGCGTACAAAGTAGGGGGGAGCCCGACGGGTCGATATGGCCGACTCGTCGTTCCTCGCAACACGCCTCGACCGCGGCGCCGTCCCCCTCGCGATCGGCGACCTGCTCGCGCTGATCGCCCTGCTGACGGTCGGCGCGACGAACCACAGCAGCGTCGAGTTCCTGTCGGCGAACCCGCTGTACCTGCTGGAGGTGTACGCCCCGTTCCTGATCGCGTGGGCCCTGATCGCCCCGCTCGTGGGGGCCTACTCGGCCGGCGCCGTCGAGACTGCGAAGTCGTCCGTCCCGCTCGCGGTTCGGTCGTGGATCCCGGCCGCGGTCGTCGGGCTGGCGCTCCGGGAGTTCGTCTTCCGGGGCGGCGCCGCGCCCGCGTTCGCCGTCGTCATGCTCGTGCTCGGCTCGGTCGCGCTGGGGGGCTGGCGCGCCCTGTACTTCAAGCTCCGGTAGAGGCCGCGCCGTCGCCCCACCGTCCCGCCGTCTCACCGCCCCGCTGTTCTCCCTGTTCCGCCGTCTCGCCGTCAGTCCCGACCGCGTGCGGCGGCAGCCGACGCACCCCTGGAGGTCGATCGCAGGCCAACACGCCCGCATAACTTATGACATCCTTTGAAATGGCTTTTTAAGCGGTCACACCGAACCCCGAGAAAATTTTAATAGCGATAGTGTAATACGTTCAACTGGAGCATGATTGGGTATTACGACTACGTTCTCGGGCTCATTCCGGCCGCGCTGATCGGTGTGACCGCCGTGCTGAACCTCGTCGGGCTGTCGCTGACGGCCGCCCTCCCCGGGGGCGCCCTCGTCGCGGGGGCCATCATGGCCCACGCGATCTTCGTCCGGAATCCGGTCGCGGGCGTTCGCGGCGGGACCGAACGCTCTCGCGACGGCTCGAGCGCCTCGGTCCGCGACTCGGTCGACCGCGCGGTCGAGCGGTCCCAGAGCGGGCGGTCCGGGGCTGGCGCCTCCGACTGAGGTGTCCGACCGACCGGCGAGGGCTCGCACGGCGTCCCGTGCCGCTTCCCTGTGGGGTTTAGTCCCCAGCGCCCGAGCGGTTGGGTATGACCGAGACGCTGTTCCTCACGAGCGCCGACGTCGACGACCTCGCCGACCCGGCCGACTACGTCGCCGCCGTGCGCGACGCGTACCGCCAGATCGGCAAGGGCGCGCCCGCGAAGCCCCGGACGATGCTGTACAACCGCGACCCGCCGGGAATGCTGACCTCCTACACGTCGGTCCTCCCCGAGACGGGCGCGATGGGCGGGTACACCTACTCCGCGGGGTTCGGCGCGGGCGACGCCTGGTTCATGACGCCGCTGTTCGACGCCGAGTCGGGCGAGCCGCTCGCGGTGCTCGACGGCGCCTCGATGAATCCGTTTAAGACGGGCGCCGCGGGCGCGACCGCGGTCGACGCGCTCGCCCGCGAGGACGCGACGGAGATCGCCGTGATCGGGAGCGGCGCGCAGGCCCGCGGCCAGCTCGCGACGACCGCGACCGTGCGGGAGTTCGAGGCGGTCCGGGTGTTCTCGCCGACCGCGGAGCACCGCGAGGCGTTCGCGGACGAGTTCGCGGATCGGATCGAGCCCCGGGTCGCGGCGGTCGCGAGCGCGAGCGAGGCGGTCGCCGGCGCCGACGTGGTGATCACGGCGACGAACGCGAGCGAGCCCGTGATCGACGACGGGGACGTCGAGCCCGGGGCCCACGTCACGGCGATGGGACAGTACAACCCGAAGAAGAACGAGCTCCCGCCGGAGCTGATCGCCCGGGCGACGTACGTCCCGGATATCCGCGAGCGAGCGGCCCAAGACGCGGGGTCGTTCCTCGCCGCGGTCGAGGCCGGACTCGTCGACGAGGACCACGTCGCGGCCGACCTCGGTGAAGTCGTCGCCGGGGAGCACCCGGGGCGGACGAGCGGCGACGAGGTCACCATCTTCGACTCCGGCGGGACCGGGATCGAGACCGCGGCCGCCGCGCATATGCTTTATAAACGAGCGAGCGAGAAGGGGCGCGGGCAGACGATCGAGTTCGCGCCCGCGAGCGAGGCGCTTACTGGGAAATAAACACCTGATGGTGTCGATTCGGCGGGCTCGGTGCTGAGCCAACCGCGGATTTATAAATGGCCACTGTCGGATCGACGGTGAACACCCCCAAAGTCCCAGCCGCTCGGCGAGACGTCGTTGTCGGCAGTGGTTCGGAGAACACCCCCAAAGCCCCAGCCGCTCGGCGAGACGTCGTTGTCGGCAGTGGTTCGGAGAACACCCCCAAAGCCCCAGCCGCTCGGCGAGACGTCGTTGTCGGCAGTGGTTCGGAGAACACCCCCAAAGCCCCAGCCGCGAGGACGGCGCACGCTCGCTGCGCTCCTCACTCAGTCGCTCACTTCGTTCGCTTCCTCGCTGCGGTGCTTGCATCGCCTGTGCCGTCCTCGCGGCTGCCCCTTTGATTCCCACCCGCCCGCAACCGCACAGCGCCTCACGCCTCCCCAGCCTCGTCGCTGGCGGCTTCCGCNGCTCGCGGCCGGTGGCCGCTCGCAGGCACGCGCCACCGCACGAGTTCATTTATAAACGACTGACGCCGATCCCGCCCTCAATTCAACCGATACCGCAGGATCGCGGCGATCCCGCCGAGGTTCGAGAGCTGCTCGCCGGGCGCGAACTCCGAGGAGAAGACGACCACGTCGCCGCCCTGCTGTTCGACCGACTCGATCACCTCGTTGACGTCGATCGACCAGTCGCCTTCCTCCTGCCGCTCCGTGCGGAGCCGGTCGTCGACCACGAGCAGGGTCTCGACCGCCCCGAACTCGGCGGCCTCGGCGACGTCTTCGGGGCCGTACGTCGCCTTCGCGCCCTGCGCGATGTTCTCGGTTAGGTCGTCGATCAGGTTCGCCTCCTTCGAGATGCGGGTCTCCTTCTGCACCTCGTCGACCGCGCCGCGCTTGAGGACCTCGTGGACCCCGCGGTCGCCGGCGGCCGAGGTGTCGACCGTGGTGATCCGGTCGTCGAGGTCGCGGTACTCCTCTTTGACGTAGTCGAGCGCGTCGTTCTTCGTGAACCCGGGCCCGGCGAGGATCACGGCGTCGGCGTCGAGGTGCGCGAGCGCCTCGCCGAGCTCGGCGAACAGCTCCGCGCGGGGCCGGGAGTACTCGCCTTTCCCGGTCGGCTTCGTGAAGGAGGCGTACTCCTCGGTGCCGTACTGCTGAACGGTGTGGACGTAGGCGGCCCCCTCCTCGACGGTCGCGATGGCGACGTCCGGGTTCTCGGCGGCCTCCGTCGCCTCCTCCAGCCGCTCGGTCTGGTCCGGCTTGAACTGCTTCTCCACCGTGATCTCGTCGTGCTCCTCGACGTTGAGCGTGTGGTGGGCGTTGAGCTGGTCCTCACGGGAGCAGGCGACGATCACGCCCGAGACGCGGAGCCGGTTGGCGAACCGCGCGAACTCCACGTCGTCGACCTCCAGCGTGACGAACAGGTGCTCGCGCTGGCCGCCGGTGTCCCGCATCTGGTCGTCGTTCCGCTGGATCCGGCGGGTGGTGTCGCCCTCGACGAGGTCCCCCGGTTCGAGGACGTGCGCGAGGTGCCAGAGGTCGTCGACGTTCTCGGGGACGAGGGTGAGCCGCTCTCGGCCCTCCTCGCCGTAGCCCCGGTCGGAGATACGCATATCTGACCGTTCGCCCGCGCTCGTATCAACTCTTGTCTTCCGGGTCGGCACGGGTGCCCCACTCGAAGCCGCCGTCGGCCGGCGTGGCTGGCCCCTCCGCGCCGACTTCGACGTTCCACTCGAAGTCATCGACGTCGCCGTCGGCGGTCGGCGACGCCCGGTCGTCCCCGAACGGCACCGACCGACCGGTCTGCACCGCCGGCGTCGCCTCGGACGGCGAGCGGCGGCACCCGCCGTCGGGACGGTCGAGGGGCGGCCCGGCCGAGTTCGGAGGCGACGCCGGGGCGCCCGGCGACCCGGACCACGCTGTCGGTGGAACCGGCTCGGCCGGCTCTGAGCCGTCGACTCCGGCCGACCCCGCGTCGTCGAACTCGATCGCTCCTGCGGCGCCGCGGCCGTAGATCCCGTGTGCGACCACCCGCACGGCGAAGGCGAACACGAGGCCCACCACGAGCGGGACGACCGGCGCGGCGAGCGCGTACCCCGCGGCGAGGGTCCCGACCGCGACGGCCCACGCGGTCGCGTACCCGCCCGAGCCGGCGACGACGGCCACCCGTCCCGGCCGGAGGCCGTCCCGGAGCCGCCCGGACGCGGCGAACGCCGCCAGCGCGGCCGGCCTGACGTACGCGAACGCGAGGAGGTACGCCGCGGTGACCACGGACAGGAGCCCCCCGCCGGCGCCGACGACGGCGGGGACGCCGCTCGGGCCGAGCGCGCGCTCGACGAACGCGACCGCGGGCGAGGGGTCGACGACCCCGGTCCCGACGGCGGCGGCCCCGAGGGCGGCGATCCCGATCAGCAGCGCGAGCGGGGCGAGCAGCAGCGCGCTCAGCAGGGCCGACTTGAGCCCGTTTCGGTAGAGCTCGTTCCACTCGACGAAGGGGGGCGCGCCCTCTCGGTTCCCGGTCGCGCCCGCGCCGGCGACGACGCGGACGAGATACCCGCGGGCGACGAAGGCCGGCGCGAGCGCGAGCGGCGCGAGGACGACGAGCGGGGGGAAGAGGAAGGAGCCCCCGACCCAGACCGGCGTAACGACCAGCGTCAGCAGGGTCAGGAGGCCGCCGACGACGAGGACGCCGGCGGCGTCGGCGGACCGCGACAGCGCCGACGACACGCCCCGAATCATATCTGATCCTGTCCCTCGACGGTCATAAATGATGCCCGGTCGGCGACGCGGCGGCTCGGGCGCGCTGCGAACCGGGGCGGACCTGAAAGGCCGCCTCCCGAGCGTTTATATGATTTCACGGAGTACTGTGAGCCGGCCGCGCGGGACAATCGTGTGCCTCTGACAACTCCGATAACGGCCGCCGCCCGCGGCGGCCGCTCCCCGTCCGCGGCTTTTGCCGGATCGGTCCTCTTCTCGCCGAGCGACGCCGGTAGCGATTTATTCCGTCCGGTCGACCGTCCCGTATGACCGGCGACGAGCAGACGGCCGAGGTGGAGCCGGCGCTCCGCAGCTACGGGATCAGCGTCGAGGAGATCGACGGGGGCGACCCGCTGGATCTCACGTACATGACGGCGTTCCCGGGCCGCGAGGTGCACCACGGCGAGATCGGGCGCGCCCTCAACGCGCTCATCGACCGCGCCGAGGCGGACGAGTGGAAGCCCGTTCGGGTCGAGGCGACGGTCGTCCGCTCGCCCGGCGACGTCCTCGGGACGTGGCGCGCCGAGCCGCAGTGGTTCGAGGCCCTGGCCGCGTACGAGATCTCGGAGACGGAGTTCTCGACGCGCGTGCTGGAGACGCTGTCGCACACCGACGACCACGCGGCCGCAGAGGACCGACCGTGACCCGTCGAAACCCCGTGAACCGCGCGCAGCGCCGCCTCGACCGGCCGCCCCGCGAGCGGTTCGCCACCCGGGCCCTCGCGTTCGGCGTCGACGGCGACACCTGCCGCGGCACCCTCTACCTGCCGGGCGGCGACGCCGACGACCCCCCGGCCATCGTGATGGCGCCCGGCCTCGGCGCGGAGCGGAGCTTCGGCTACCCGGCGGTCGCGGAGCGCTTTGCTGACGCCGGCTACGCCGCGTTCCTCTTCGACTACCGCGAGTTCGGCGCCTCCGACGGCGACTCGCAGGCGGTCAGCCCCGCGGACCAGCGCGCGGACTACGCGGCCGCGATCGACCGCGTCGGCCGCGTCGACGCCGTCGGCCGTGAGCTCGTGCTCTGGGGCGCGTCGCTGTCGGCCGCGCACGTCCTCACGCTCGCCGCGGAGCGCCGCGACGTCGACGCCGTGATCGGCGCGGTCCCGATGCTCGACGGCCGCGCGATCGCCCGGCGCCGGGGGGGCAAATACCTCACGCGCTCGGGCGTCGACGGAGTCCGCGACCTGATCGGATACCGGTTCGGTCGCGGTCGGACCGTCCCCGTCGTCGGGAGCGCCGAGGAGCTCGCGGCGATCACGGAGACCGGGACGAAACGGAAGTACCTCGACCTGGTCGACCGCGAGTCGACGTGGCGCAACGAGACACCGGCGCGGTCGCTGCTGCGGGTCGCGAACTACCGACCGGTCGAACGGCTCGGCGAGATACGGGCGCCGACGCTACTCTTGGCCGGAACCGACGACGCCATCGTCGACAGCGAGACGGTCGTCGACGCGGGCGAGTCGCTCTCGCGCGGGACCGTCGTCACCATGCCCGCGGACCACTTCTCGCCGTTCGGCGCAGACTTCGAGCCGGCAGTCGGCCATCAGCTGTCGTTCCTGCGCGACGCGCTCGGTCGGTAGCTCACACCGTCCGCAGTGCGTTTTTAAGTATCAGCGACCCGGACGGTCGGGCATGACCACAGTCGCAATGCTGAGCGTCGCGCCGGTGATCGAGGGGAGCATGGCGGGCGAGGTCGCGAAGGCCGTCGCCGCGCTCGATGAGTTCGACGTGAGCTACGAGACGAACCCGATGGGCACTGTGATCGAGGCCGACGACGCCGAGACGGTGTTCGCCGCGGCCGCGGCCGCCCACGAGGCCGTCGACGGCGACCGCGTCTCGACGGTCCTAAAGATCGACGACAAGCGGACCGCGGAGACGACCGCCGACGAGAAGGTGACCGCGGTCGAGGACCACCTCGGGCGAGAGGCGAAGCGGGAGCGCTGACCGGACGGTCGCTCGACTGCTCCGAAAATATTCGTCAGTGGTATTAGTTAGTAATTTCATCTGGGGGTATGGCGATACTGGTCACCGGCGGCGGCCGCGGAATCGGACGAGCGATCGCGATCGAACTCGCCGGGCGCGACGTCGTCGTCAACTACCGGTCGGACGGGGACGCCGCGGCCGAGACGGCGGAGCGGGTCCGCGAGGCGGGCGGGGAGGCGATCACGGTGCAGGCCGACGTGTCGGAGACCGCGGCCGCGGACCGACTGGTTGAGACGGCTGTCGACGCGTTCGACTCGCTCGACGCGGTCGTCAACAACGCCGGGGTCACCCGGCCGAACCGGCTGGAGGAGACGACCGACGCGGAGTGGGAGTCGGTGATCGGTACCAACCTCTCGGGAGCGTTCCGCGTCACCCGCGCGGCGGCCCCCCACCTCCGGAAGGACGGCGGCGACGTCGTCTTCGTATCCAGCGTCGGCGGGACGCTCGGGACGGTCGACGCGAGCTACGCCGCGAGCAAGGCCGGGCTGCACGGGCTGACTCGCGCGCTCGCTCGAGAACTCGGTCCGGACGGCGTGCAGGTGAACGCCGTCGCGCCGGGGCCCGTCGACACCGACCTCAACGACGTCATCCTCGAGTACCTCGAGGAGATCGAGTTCCGCGGCCACGAGAACGTCGACACGCACCTCCCGCAGTACGCCTGCGAGCCGGCGGACGTCGCCGACTCCGTGCGGTACCTGATCGACAACGAGTACGTCCACGGCGAGGTGCTCGAGGTCGACGGCGGCATGCACCTGTGAACGGACCGGACGCAGGTCTCCCTACGCGGCGTCCACGTCCACCTCGCCGCCCGCGGTCGCGTCGCCGGCGGGGTTCGCAACCGTCACGTCGACCGTCGTCGTGCGCACGACGGTCGCCTCGTCGCCGCCCCCGGCGACGTCGGCGCGGAACACCACGTCCAGCGTCGTCGTGTCCGTCTCGCCGCCCGACAGGTCAGCGTCGGAGAGCGTCTCGCTCGTCACCGCGTCGCCGCGAGCGGTCGCGTCGGCGCGCCCGAACCGCGCGGTGAGGCCGCCGTCGACCGCGCCGAAGTCGGGCGGCGCCTCGGACCGCTCGCCGTCGGGGCCGCCGACCGACGCGACGTCACCGGGCGTCGCGCTCGGATCGGACGCGCTCAGCGTCTCCCGGTACACCTCGTCGACGCCGGCGTCGCTCCCAACGGCGAGCACGAGCGTCACGCGTTCGACCCCCTCGGAGAAGTCGGTCCACGACACGTCGAGGATCGGCGAGAGGTAGACGGACTCGATCCGGCCGTCGTTGCTGGTAACTGTCGGGGCGTCGCCCGCCTCGAAGGCGGCGGGCTCCCCGTCGATCGCGGCCGCCGGTTCGGTCGACACACCGAGGGCGCCGAGGCCGGCGAGGCCGCCGCCGGCGACGGCGGCGAGGCCGCCGATCAGCGATCGTCTGGAGACCGCGTCTGGCGAGTCACCGTTCCGCGAGTGGTCGCTCATCTCGGTGCGACGTGGCCGCGGTATCCGGCATAAGCGCTCGGTGGGCAAGCGCGTGGCGAGGGGGGAGGCGACCGTCCCTATCCCTTGATGTTGCAGACGGGGAACGTCCGCGCCACCCTGTCGCCGATGCCGAGCTCGTCGCTGACCCGGATCACCTCGTCGATGTCCTTGTAGACGCCGGGCGCCTCCTCGGCGATGGTCGCGCCCGACTGCGCCTTCACGTAGATCTGCTGGCCGTCCTCGAGGTCGTCCTGCACGTCGCCGCCCCAGAACTCCTGTTTCGCCTGCGTCCGGCTCATCAGCCGCCCGGCGCCGTGGGCGGTGGAGCCGAACGACACCGACATCGACTCCGCGCCGCCCCGAAGCACGTACGAGCCGGCGCCCATGCTCCCGGGGATGATCACGGGCTGGCCCACGTCGCGGTACGCCTCGGGGACGTCCTCGTGGCCCGCGGGAAACGCGCGCGTGGCGCCCTTGCGGTGGACGTACAGCTCTCGGTCCGCGCGCTCGGTAGCCTCGTCGCCGACGGCGGGGCGACCCTCGGCGTCGACGCCGACCTCGTGGGTCTCCTTCTTCGCGATGTTGTGCGCGACGTCGTACAGCAGCTCCATCCCGAGGTCCGCGATCGGGTCGGCGTCGAACACCTCGCCGAACGTCTGGCGGGCCTGGTGGGTAATCAGCTGGCGGTTCACCCAGGCGAAGTTGATGCACGCGCCCATCGCCCCGTAGTACTCGTCGGCCAGCGCGGAGCCGGCGGGTGCGGCCGCGAGCTCCTTGTCCGGCAGCGAGTCCAGCAGGTCGCCGTGCTCCTTCTCGATCCGGCGCAGGTAGTCGTTGCAGGTCTGATGGCCGAGCCCGCGGCTCCCGCAGTGGATCAGGACGACGATGCCGTCTTCTTCGAGGCCGTAGGCGTCGGCGACCTCGGGCACGAACACGTCGGTGACGCGCTGGACCTCGAGGAAGTGGTTGCCCGAGCCGAGCGAGCCCATCTGGTTGCGGCCGCGGTCCATCGCCTTCTGGGAGACGTACTCTGGGCGCGCGTCGGGCCGCCGCCCCTCGTCCTCGCAGCGCGCGAGGTCGCTCTCGATCCCGTACCCCGCCTCGACAGCCCACTCGACGCCGCGTTCGAGGGCGCCCTCGATGGCGTCGGCGTCGCCGTCGATCACGCCGCCGCCGCCGAGCCCGGAGGGGACCGCCTCGAAGAGCGCGTCGACGAGCTCGGACCCGCGGCCGCGCACGTCGTCGTAGGTGAGATTAGTTTTCACCATTCTGACGCCGCAATTTATATCATAGCCGACCGCTCCGGGCGAAATACAGCCGGTTCGGGCGTCGACCGCGCCGACGCCGCCGACGGGGAAGCCGTACCCCTGGTGGCCGTCGGGCATACAGAGGGCGGGCTCGACCATGCCCGGGAGATGGGTCGCGTTCTTCAGCTGCTGTAGCGAGTCGTCTTCGCCGATCTCCTCCAGCAGGGCCTCGCTGGCGAGGACCCGGGCGGGGACGTTCATCTCGTCCTCGCGGGGGATCTCCCAGACGTGCTCGCGCACCTTCTCCAGTCGGATCCCGTCGAACTCGCGCGTGGTCATACCCCGGTTTCGGCGCGGGGGGAGAAGGGCGTTGCGAGAGGCGGGCGCGACCGATCGGATCGACGAGGGGAATTCGGCGGGCGTTACCGGTCGACGGCGTCGAAGGGGAGCCAGCCGATTTCGCCTTCCGCGAGCGTGAACGCGGCGAAGACGCGACCGAGCACGAGCCCGTAGATCAGGTGCGCGACGGCGATGACTGCGCCGAACTCGAAGCTCGCCGTGAGCCCGGGCACCGGCAGCGTGGGGACCGGGAGCGACGT
This sequence comes from Halorubrum yunnanense, assembly GCF_026586675.1. Classification (GTDB taxonomy): domain Archaea; phylum Halobacteriota; class Halobacteria; order Halobacteriales; family Haloferacaceae; genus Halorubrum; species Halorubrum yunnanense. Next base: position 82,017 of record NZ_JAODIX010000039.1, on the reverse strand, counting down.
CGCCCCCTCGAGCGCGATCGCGGCGGGTAACAGCAGCCCACCGGTGATCACGCCGAGCAGCGCCGAGTGAACGACGCCGAGCGAGAGACACCCCCCGACGTCGGCGCGTAGGTCATCGAAAAAGGCGCGGTCGAAGATCGCGACGAACAGCGCCCCGAAGAGGGTGCTGTTGAACAGGTGGACCGCCCACCCGGCGAGGGTCGTTTCGACGCCGACGAGCGCGCCGATCGTCGGCATGAGTCCCAACGCTCCGTGTAACACGACGCCCATCGTCACGCCGGCGACGAGGCCGCCGATCGCGCCCACGCGCCAGCGGCGATCGCCGCGTTCCGCGTCGTCCGTCCGTGCCATACGGTACCAACGATCTCGACACAGATAATCGTTTTTGCGTATGAGCGCCTCGCGGGCGGCTATCCCCACTCAGACGTCGAAGACGACGTACGCGTACCACCCGTCGCCGCGGCGGTCGAGAGTCATCTCGGAGTAGGTGACCGCCTTGATCTCGCGGGCCGCGACGTCGCCGAGCGGGATCCCGCGAGCCGTCGCGTCGACGGTCCACTCCGCGTTACCGCTCGACCCGGGAGCGTCGGGTTGCGCTATCGCGCACCGGTGGCTCGCCGGGAGCACGAGCCGGACGTCGCGCTCGTAGATCAGCCGGTCGAGGTAGTCGAACAGCAGCGCCTCGCGGCTCTCGGCGGTCACGGTGAGCTCGAACCGCTCGCCGGTCTCCGGGACCGCCTCGCAGCTCGCGGCGGTGAGACCGTCGGCGACCGACTCGAACAGCGCCGCGAGGGTCGACGCGGTCGCTTCGACCGCCACGTCGGCGGTGTGGTCGCGGAGCGCGAAGGTCACGGCCCGTCACCCGGATTGTCGGGCGCCGCCGGTTCGTCAGGGGCGAGCCGCTCTCCGCCCTGCCCGCCTCCTCCGGCGTCGCGGACCTGCGACGGCGACACGCCCTCGGCGTCGGCCGCGGCGCGCTCGAGGGCGACGCCGCTCGTCACCAGCGCCCGGATCCCCTCCTCGACTGTCAGGTCGACCTCGACGATCCGGCGCTCGGGGACGAAGAGCACGTGCCCGCCCATCACCGGGTTCGGGGCCATCGGCATGAACAGCGTCCGCATCTCCCCGCTCTCGGTCGGCCCGGTGACCCCCTCCGGCGTCTCGCTCGTGACGAACGCGAGGGTGTAGACGTCCTCGGTCGGGAACTCGACGAGGACCACCTCCTGGAAGTTCCCGCCCTCGGACTCCATCATGGCGTCGCTCATCTGTCGGAACCCCTCGTACACGGAGCCGACGCCCGGGATCTGCTCGACCGCGTAGTCGGCGTAGTCGACCGCGAGCTCTCCGTACCGCGTCGACTCGACGGCGACGCCGATGAGGAGGATCGCCCCGACGAAGACGATCGGCGTGCCGACCTCGACGGCGACCTCGCGGTCGATCGGGAGCGTCGACTGCGGTAACAGGGGGACGATCGCCGTGGAGAAGGCGTCCAAGTAGTCGTAGACAACGTTGAACGCGAACCCCAGCACCGCGAGGGTGATGACGGAGGGGACGATGACGGCGACGCCGGTCAGCAGGGCCCGTCTGAGGCGCCCTCGGTCCGGCGGCGACTCGGCAGCCATTGTCGGCTCCACGACCGAGCCGACCAAAACGCTTCCGTCGTCGGCGAGGTCGGAGGGGCCGGACTCCGCAGCCGTCCCGACCGCAACCCTCCCCGGTGGCGGTGGAGTTATATTCCGGTGGCGTGTTACTTCTTTGCAGTGAGCGTTAACGTGGAGAAGCGGACGGACCCGCCCGGAGAGTCCGGCTACGCCGCCGCGGCGTGGGAGCTCAAAGAGCGGATCCGGGCCGATGAAGGCGTCCTCCGACAGCGCCGCGGCTTCTTCACCGACGCCTACCGCCGCTCCACGACGCACCTCCTCGTCGAGAACGACGCGCTCGTCGCGTTCGCCTCGGTCCGCCGGGACGGCTACATCCTCTTTTTAGCCGTCCACCCCGACCACCGAGGGCGCGGGCACGCCGAGCGGCTCGTCGCCGACGTCGCGGAGGAGCATCGGTCGGTCACCTGTCACGCCCGGACGACGAACGAGTCGGCGCTCGGCTTCTACGAGTACCTCGGGTTCGAGGTCGTCCGGCGGATCGACGGCTACTACGAGGACGGCGGCGACGCCTACTACCTCAAGCTCGGCGGCGAGTCGCTCCGCGAGCGGCTCTCCGGGATCGTCGGGGGATAGGCGCTTCGACGCCCCTGTGCCCGCCGCCGGAACCCGTTTGTCCTTCTCCCTCGAATCCGGCCGCGTGACCGATCACGACCAGATCGAGGCGGTCGCGCGGGCGGCCGTCGTCGCCGGCGGCGCGGAGCTGCGCGCCCGGTACCGGGACGGCGACGCCGAGGCCGACCCGATTCGGGATGCGCTCGGCGACCGCGTCAAGCGCGTGCTCGACAGCTGGGCGCCGACGGCCCACTCGGGGCTGGTGGCCCGCGGCCGGCTCCAGGGCCTCGTGGAGTTCCGCCCGGACGAGGAGGAGCGGGCGGTCACGGAGCTGCTCGCGACCGAGGCCGGCGCCGCGGTCCGGCGGGAGGGCGACCTGTTCCTCGCCGCGAGCGACGAGGCGACGCTCGGCGAGCTGCGGTGGGCGCTGGACGACGCGGACCGGTGACCTCGAAAACCGACAGCCATTAGCACGCGCCGCGAGGAGACGCGGGCATGACCGACGCCACCCCCGCGTCGCTCGCGGAGCGCGTCCGCGACGGCGAGATTCGCTTCCACGAGCTCGAAGAGCACGCCGACGCCGACATCGCCGCGGCGGCGCGCCGGCGTCTGGTGAGCGAGACCGCGGACGCCGATATCGACGTGCTGGGTGAGTACGCGTTCGACGCGGCCGACGCCCACGGCTCGAACGTCGAGAACATGATCGGCGCCGTGCAGGTGCCGCTGGGCGTTGCCGGCCCCGTAGCCGTCGACGGCGGCGCGCTCGACGGCGAGCGGTACCTCCCGCTGGCGACGACCGAGGGCGCCCTCGTCGCCTCGATCAACCGCGGCTGCTCGGTCGTCAACGATGCCGGCGGGGCGACCGCGCGGGTGACGAAGAGCGGGATGACCCGCGCGCCGGTGTTCCGCGTCGCGGACGTCGCCGAGGCGGAGGCGCTCGTCTCGTGGGTGCGGGACAACGAGGCGGCGCTGCGGGAGGCCGCGGAGTCGACAACGAGCCACGGCGAGCTGCTCGACGTGACGCCGTACGTCGTCGGCAACAACGTCTTCCTGCGGTTCCGCTATGACACGAAGGACGCGATGGGCATGAACATGGTCACCATCGCGACGCGGGAGGCCTGCGACGCCATCGAGGCCGAGACCGACGCCTCGCTCGTCGCGCTCTCCGGGAACCTCTGTTCCGACAAGAAGCCCGCCGCGATCAACGCGGTCGAGGGGCGCGGGCGGTCGGTGAGCGCCGACGTGGAGATCCCCCGCGAGGTCGTCGAAGAGCGGCTCCACACGGCGCCGGAGTCGATCGCCGAGATCAACACCCGAAAGAACCTTATCGGCTCCGCAAAGGCCGGGGGGCTCGGCTTCAACGCCCACGTCGCCAACGCGGTCGCGGCGATGTTCCTCGCGACCGGACAGGACGAGGCGCAGGTCGTCGAGGGCGCGAACGCGATCACGACCGCGGAGGCGACGCCGGAGGGCGACCTGTACCTCTCGGTGTCGATAGCGAGCCTCGAGGTCGGCACGGTCGGCGGCGGGACGAAGCTCCCGACGCAGGCTGCCGGCCTCGACGTGCTCGGCGTCCGCGGCGGCGGCGACCCCGCCGGCAGCAACGGCGACGCGCTCGCGGAGGCCATCGCGGTCGGCGCGCTCGCCGGCGAGCTCTCGCTGCTCGCTGCGCTCGGCTCCAGACACCTCTCCTCGGCGCACTCGGACCTCGGGCGGTAGGCCGTCGCCGCCGCGAACTGCTTATCACTGACCGCTCAGTCCGACCACGGCGCGCAGTCGTCGCGGAGCGCGTCGCGGCCGGCGTCGGTGACCCGATACACCTCCTCGCCGGTCACCCGTTCCGCGAGTTCGGCCGCCTCGAGCGCCTCCAGCCGCGACTCGACGTGGTCGACGTACAGCCCCGTGTTGCTTGCGACGAACGCCGGGTAGTCGGTCCCCGCGTCGTCGAGGTACGCGAGGACCCGCTCGTCGGAGCGGGTGAGATCGGCGGTCGCGTCCGAGTGCTCCCGGCCCCGACCGTCGGGGTCGCTCTCCGAGCGCGTCCCCTCTTCCGGACCCGCGGCGGACGCGTCTGACGGAGACATGGTTACACGTATCAATGGTTGCCGGTATAAAGGGGTTTCCGTCCGTTCCCGCTGGCTGGGAGCGGGATCAGTCGTCGGCGCCGGCCGACTCGCCGTCGGGGCCCGGGCCGTTCGGCGACCGCTCCGGGAGCATGGGAGAGCCGTCGGCCCGCGGTCCGAGCCGCGGCCCGTGCGGGCCGTCGTCGGGGTCGATCCGCCGACGGGTGCGGTAGTCCGTGGAGCGCTCGACCGGGGTCCGGCCGATCGCCGTGATCATCTCCACGTAGTCGTCGAACGAGCGGTACTCGCCGTACTCGCCCCCGGCGCGCTTCGTGATCTCCTCGGAGAGGATGGTGCCCATGAAGTCGTCAGCGCCGCAGTTGAGCAGCTTCAGGCCGTGGGCGTCGCCCGACTTCACCCACGAGGCCTGCACGTGGTCGACGTTGTCGAGGAAGAGGCGCGCGACCGCGACCACGAGCTCGTCCTCGTCCCGCGAGGGACCGGAGTCGACGACCCCGTGGCGGTACAGCGGCGTGTTCTGATGGATGAAAGAGAGGGGGACGAACTCCGTGATCGAGCCGGTGCGGTCCTGGAGGTCGCGGATCACTCCCAGGTGCCGCGCCCGGTGTTCGACCGTCTCGACGTGGCCGTACATCATCGTGGAGGTGACGTCGAGGCCGGCCGCCATGGCGCCCTCCATCGCCGCGACCCAGTCGTCGGTGCGGATCTTTCCCGGGCAGATCACGTCGCGGACCTCGTCGACGAGGATCTCCGCGGCGGTGCCGGGCGCCGAGTCGAGCCCGGCCGCGGCGAGCTCGCGGTAGACGGTCTCGTACTCCCACTCCGTGCCGCGGGCGGCGTGGTACGCCTCCTCCGGCGTCATCGAGTGGAGGTGGACCCCGCCGACAGACATCGCCGCCAGCTGCTCGACGTATGTCCCCGGGTCGGTGGCGTACGTCTCGGGGGGCTTGTAGTTCACCGCGCTCGCGGGGTCGTCGTCCCCCGACAGGATCTCGTGGTGCTCCTCGTTCAGCGCCAAGGCGGGGTGGAGCCCCGACACCGAGCACACCTCGTAGACTCCCATGTCGAGGGCGTCCTCGACGATCCGTCGGGACTCCGCCGGGGGCTTCGTGAACCCCGCGTGGTCCGCGTCGCTGTCGGCCTCGAACGCGTGCGCGGAGTCCTTGAAGTTGCAGAACAGACAGCCCGTGTTGCAGGCGGTCGTGACGTTGTTGTTGAGGTTGGCGACGAACGTGACCTCGTCGCCGACCGCCTCCCGGCGCCGGCGGTCCGCCGCCTCGAGGACGGCCTCCTTCCGGACCGGGTCGATCCCGTCCCGATCGGTCCCGGTCGCGAGGAGCTCGGTCGCGTCGTCGACGGAGAGGCGGGTACCGTCGCGGGCCTTCGCCAGCGCGTTCTCGAACGACTGGTCGGTGGCGGGCTCGGCGAAGCCGAAGTCGCCGTCGAGATCGGCTGCATCGCGGTCTGTCGCGTCGGGGTCCCCCGCCGGATTCATCACGTGTGTCTCCCCGTCCCACGGATAAAAACGGGACGGTCACGGCACCGACAGACCAGTCGCGGCGGCGTCCCCGGCCACGAGGCGAGCGACGAGCCCGGGGCTTTGGAGAGATTCACCGTCGGTCCGCAGCCAGTCATTTATAAGCGCTCGCTCAGATCGACAGACGCGTTCACCGCGCTCGCGACAGTCGCTTGAAAACAGACGGCCCCGTCGGAGTCCTCGATCGACGACCGTTCGTCGAGGGGCCGCCGAACACAGAGCGCGAGTCGGCCACCGACCGGCGGTCACCCAACGAGACAGAGGCAGGTGAACCCCCGCTGCGGCTCAGTCCTCGCCGTCGGCGTCCCATTCCAGCCGGACCTCGTGGGTCGTTTTCCCGTCGGTCTCTCGGGCCCATTCGGCGACGGAGACGGCGCCACTCGGAGGGCGGCGTTCGGCGTCGGTCCCCTCACTTGTCGGCCGCATCCCCTCGAATCGGCCGGTGAGGTCCTCCCGAAGGCGGCGGAGGTACGTCGCCGCCTCGTCGCGGGTCATCTCGGCGTCCGACACCGAAGACTCCTCCCGCCCCCCGAGGGTCGCGTCGACGTGGGCGAGGCCGACCGCGTTGACCGCGGCGCCCAGCAACAGGACGACACCGGTGAAGTACAGCCAGGTGACCAACAGGAGAATGCTCGCGATGAGACTCCCGCCGCCGCCGCTCACGGAGACGTACAGTTGGAACAGCACTTGTAGGGTCGCCCACCCGACGGCTCCGACGACCGTCCCCGGAAGCACTTCCCGCGGGGCCACGTCGACGCCCGGAAACAGGTAGTACATCGGGAAAAACGCGCCACAGAGACCGACGACGAGTAGCAGGGGAACCGCGACCCCAACGAACGGGACCGCCGAGAAGAACGCGACGACAGTCGTCGCGCCGACCATCGCGACGGCGCCCAGCGCGAGGGTGAAAAGCACCACCAGGCTCTTCTTGATCTGGCCGAGGAACGATCCCCGGTCGGCCGTGTCGTAGATCTCCGAAAACGCCGTATCGAGCCCGCGGAACACCTTGATCGCCCCCCAAATAAAGGTGAACAGCCCGATGAGAGTGGCGCTGATCGTCGAGCCGGGACCGGCGGTTCGCTGCTCTTGGATCATCACCTCGATGACGCCGCCGACCGACGGCGAGACGCTCTCGGTCGCCACTTCGATTATCCGCCCCTGCAGCTCGGGTGCACCGAACACGGAGACCCCGAGGAGAAAGAACATGACCATCGGAACGAGTGAGACGAACGCGCTGTAGGCGATGCTGCCGGCGAGAAACGTCACGTTCTTCTCACGAAACACCCGCATGACGGATTTCCCTCGCGAGACCGCAGACAGTATGTTCATAGCTCACTCATCACATGCGAGCATTGTAACCGACGGGGGTCACAGGCCGCGCCCGACGCGATGCAACCCGAAGAGGCGAAACGTCCAATTTTTCCTGACACCGACGCGCTCTCGGCCCGTTTACACGCTCCCGATAGGTGGGTCGGTGTCCGTGTTGACCGACCGATCAGTCCACGGGAGCCGCGCTGTTCGGTCTCGGCCGCCGGATTGCGACCGGTTCGCCCGGTACACCGGAGTCCGAGCGAGGGCCGTCTTCCCCACTCAGCGTGGAGCTCCCACCGGCTACGACGGGGTTCGACGGAGCCAGCCGAACGACCAACGCCTCCGGGTCCGACACGCGTTCACGCCAAGTCCCGGTCCTCGTCCGCGTGTGCTCGGACCCACAGCTCGCCGATCCGCGAGAGGGTGGTCCGGTAGGACTTCCCGCGCTCCTCGCGCTCGATGTACCCCTTCCCGCCGGGGCCGAGCCGGTCGACGTTGTAGATCACCTTCGAGCGGAACGAGTCGGTGTACTCCTCGTTGAGGTCGGCCGCGAGCGTCTCCGCGAGCTCGGAGACCGACTCGAACTCGCCGTGTTCGCCGAGCGTGAACAGGACGAGCTCCTCGAACGGCTTGACGTTCTGGAAGGAGGCGACCGGCAGCTCGATCACGTGGCTGTCGCCAATTTTCTTCGCGCCGATGGTGGTGCCCCGCTCGTCGAACTCCGCCAGCAGGTCGGTCGTGCTCGCGAGGCGGTCGCCGACACGCTCGTCGTCGACCGCGTCGTCGTCGACCAGTTCCCGCAGGAGGTCCCGGTTGGCGCGGAGCTCCTCTGCCAGCTCGGTCTCCAAGTACTTCTCCGGGGCGGTGTAGTAGGTGTGGATGCGGTCGCGGTCGGCCTGTCGCTCGACCATGATCGAGTGGGCCGCGGTCGCGAACGCGAACGAGACCGGGCGGGGCATCGAACAGAGGTTCACCCACACCTCGCGCTCGTCGCCGTCGTCGACTCCCTCGTCTCGGTCCAACTCCGCGTTTATAAGATCGTAGGCGCGCTCGAAGGCGGCGTCGTAGTCGTACACGTCGGTGAGGCGCTCGCGGACGGTTTCGGCCCCGAGCAGGTTCCGGAAGTCCTGCTCGAGCTTCCGGGCGATGTTCCGCGAGTACTCGACGTTGGCCTCGCTGCCGACCGTTCCCTCCAGGAGGATCACCCGGTCGACGTCGAACTGGTCCCGGATGAGCGGGGCGATCATGCGGTCGTAGTCGAAGCCGACCGGCACGACGTGGGTCTGCATACGCTACACTACGTCGGGCCCGTTATATATCCGCCCGAGTCGCGGACCGCGAAGCGAGACGTCCTCGTCGCGAGGTCCCCCGAGCGCTTAACACGCTCGCCCCCTCGCCTCCTCCATGGAGAGCGCGCCCAACGTGTTCCTGCTGTCGGCGGACTCGCTGCGCGCCGACGCGTTCGCGGACGCGACCGAGCGCCTCGCGGACGAGCTCGACGGGACCCGGTTCCCGACCGCCGTCGCCCCGGCCCCGTTCACGGCCAGCTCCGTTCCCGCGCTCGCGACCGGGCGGTTCGTCGACGGCACGGGCCCCGACGGCGAGGCGCCCGAGGGCCCGGACGGCGACCCCGCGTCGCTTCTCACGCGCTTCCGCGAGGCGGGCTACGAGACGATACTGCTGACGGACAACCCCCTGTTCCGGCCGGCGCTCGGCGAGAGCGACCCGGCCGACGGGGGCCTGACGGCGCGGCTCGACGAGGCGCTCCCGCGGTCGGTGACGCGGGTCGTCGAGCGCGGCTACTTCGACGCCGTCTGGCCGCTCGCGCGGCGGCTCGGCCTCCTCGGACCGTACTACCGCCCAGCGACGGCGCTGCACGACCGCGCCCGCGAGCGGATCGCCGCCGCCGACGGACCGGTCTTCTGCTGGATCCACTACATGGACACCCACACCCCCTACTGGCCGCCGAGCGACGCCGCCAGGGAGCCCGGCGACTACCGGACCTCGGCCCTGAGCCGGAGCCTCGCCGTCCGCTCCGTCGACGACGTCGAGCCGAGGGACCTCGACCCGGTTCGGGCGCTGTACGACCGGAGCTGTGACGCGCTCGGGACGGCGGTCGAGCGGTTCGTCGCGCGGCTCCGCGACCGGGGCCACTACGACCCCGACCGCGACGTCCTCGCGGTGACGGCCGACCACGGGGAGAACTCGGACCCCGGGCGCGAGATGGTCGGCCACGTCCCCGCGGCCTCCTGGGAGTCGCTCGTCCGCGTCCCGCTGGTGGTCGCCCGGCCGGACTGGCCCGCGTCGGTCGTCGCGGACCAGGTCTCGCTGATCGACCTCCCGCGCATGCTGGCCGTCCCCGCGACGGAGGCGCCCGGTGAGCCCGAATCGGCGACTCCCCCCTCGCCGTCGTCGCTCGCCCGCGAGCACGCCTTCACGGTCGCCAGGGCCCTCGGCGCGTCGGACCTCGTGCGGGGCGTCCGCCGGGACGACGGCGAGAAGCTGTTCGGTCGGCGGACGGCCGACGGGGTCGACGCGCTCCGGACGGTCGCCCCGAGCGACGACCCGGGCGCGGAGCGGGTGCGCGAGCGTCGGTCGGCGGACTCGGCTCCCGGGTCGGACTCCGAGTCGCTGTCCGCCGTCCTCGCCGCGCGCGGCGGTCCCGTGGGCGAGGCGCCAGACACCCGGCGATACGACGACGCGCAGCTCCGGGCCCTCGGCTACCTGGAGTGACCGACTCGGGGCGACCGGTTCCGACGGCGAAGCGGTAACGGTAATCCGTCGGACCGAGAAGCGGGCCCATGGACGCACGCATCCGCGAGCACGCCGAGATCATCGCCGACCACTCGACCGGCATCGAGTCCGGTGATAACGTCGTCATCCAGCTGCCCGCCGAGGCGGAGGACCTCGCCGTCGCCCTCCACGAGATCTGCGGGGACCGCGGCGCCAATCCGGTGTACCTCAACTACTCCAAGCGCGCCCAGCGCGCCTTTAAGCGCTCGTCCGAGGAGTTCACCGAGCCGGACCACCGGCTCGCGCTCTACCGGGAAGCGGACGTGTTCGTCATCGCGCGCGGCGGGTCGAACGCGACCGAGGACGCCGACGTCGACCCCGAGACGAACGCCGCCTACAACCGCGCGATGGAGGACGTCAAGCGGACGCGCCTCTCGAAGACGTGGTGTCTCACGCAGTACCCGACCGCGAGCCACGCGCAGCTCGCCGGGATGAGCACCGAGGCGTACGAGGACTTCGTCTGGGACGCGGTCTCGCTCGACTGGGACGCGCAGCGCGAGTTCCAGGCGGAGATGGTCGAGATCCTGGACGGCGCCGACGAGGTCCGGATCACGTCCGGCGAGGAGACGGACCTCACGCTCGATATCTCGGGAAATTCGACGCTCAACGACTACGGCGAGGCGAACCTCCCCGGCGGCGAGGTGTTCACGGCGCCGGTCCGCGACGGCGTCGACGGCGAGGTCCACTTCGATCTCCCCCTGTACCGCTACGGCCGCGAGATCGACGGGGTCCGGCTCCGGTTCGAAGACGGTGAGGTCGTCTCTCACTCCGCCGAGCGCAACGAGGACCTGCTGACTGGGATCCTCGACACCGACGAGGGGTCGCGGCGCCTCGGCGAGCTGGGCATCGGGATGAACCGCCAGATCGACCGGTTCACCTACAACATGCTGTTCGACGAGAAGATGGGCGACACGGTCCACATGGCGGTCGGCTCCGCGTACCCGGAGACGGTCGGCGAGGGCAATGAGATCAACGAGTCCGCCGAGCACGTCGACATGATCGTCGACATGAGCGAGGACTCCGTCATCGAGGTCGACGGCGAGGTCGTCCAGCGAAACGGGACGTTCGCGTTCGAGGACGGGTTCTGAGGGCGGACTCGCCGTTCGGGCGTCGAGACCGGCGGCCTGAATTCGGTGGATCCGGCGTGCGGCTTTATATCGCGCCCCGACGTACGTCCGCCCATGCCTGAAGAAGTCCTCTTCGAGTCGGAGAGCCGCCGGAGCCGCGAGGAGATCGCCGCGTACCTCCGGACCGTCGTGGAGTCGCTGGAGTCCGGAAGCGAGATCACGTTCGTCCGGGGCGAGGAGTCGGTGACGATGGACCCCCCGGCCCGACCGACGTTCGAGGTCAAGGCCGAGCGAGAGGGCCCCGCCGACGGTCCCGGCGAGCTAAGCGTCGAGTTCGAGTTAGAGTGGGACGAGGACGGCGAGAGCGGCGGGCCCGGCGGGGAGCTACAGATCGAGTAAGCGGGTTGAGCCGGTCTCGGTCGACGGGACGCCGCCCGGAACGGACTGCGAGACGCCGCCCCGAACTACGGGACGCTGCCCGGAACGGACTGCGAGACGCCGCCCCGAACTACGGGACGCTGCCCGGGACCTCGACGAACGCGTCGCGTGCGGAGAGGCGGTCGAGCGTGTCGTCCACGCGGTCGCGGACCGACTCCATCCGTTCGACGAGCTCCTCGTACTCCTCGTTGCTCGTCGTGCCGGCGGCCTCCAGCGCGGCCTTCTTCGAGGCCAGCGCGAAGAACGCCTGGCTGTGCTCGTCGAACTCCGCCCGGTGGAGCAGCACCTCGACGAGCGTGAGGAGGTCCTCTTTCGTCACCGGCTTCGTCTTGTAGTCGTCGAACGGCATGTCGACGATGTCGACGTCGGGCTCGACCGCGGTCAGCATCGCGACGCGAGCGTCGTAGCCGGCCTCGCGCATGGCCGAGAGCACCTCGTGGCCGGACATGTCCGGCATCCGTCGGTCGAGGAGGACGACGTCGACCGACTCGTCCATCTGGTCTAACGCCGGCTCGCCGCCGGTCGCGATCCGGACGTCGTACGCCGACTCGAGGTACACCCGGTACAGCTCGGCGAGGTCGGGCTCGTCGTCGACCGCGAGGACCGTCGCGTCCGTCGTCTCGTCGCTCATGGTCGGGGGACCCCGGTCCCTGAATCCCCCGCGGGGGGCGCCGAGCCGACCCCATCGACCGCTGTTCGTGCACTCATAACGTGGGATACGCACACGGCCTGTTAAAACGTTAACTCGAGGATATCAGTTCTGATATTTCTGGGGCAGAGCGCGACGGGCGGCCGCCCCCGAACGGCGACGGGTTTGAGCTCCGCGGTCGGACCGACGAACGGCCGTGACCCAAAGGCACATTTACGCGCGCTTCGTACCAATGAGTAACGAATGTCCCACAGCCCCTCACTGCCCGACCGTCCCCGTTTAGAGCTCGATCCGGAGATGAGCGAGACGGAGCGGCTCGAAGCGATCCGTCAGCACTTCCGGCGGATCCTTCAGGTGAACGAGGAACTGGAACAGCGGCTGGACGACGCGCAGGGTCGCCGCGGCGAGCTGAAGACCGACGTCGACGAGCTGAAACGCGAGAACGAGGTGCTGAAGACCTCGTCGCTGTACATCGCGTCGGTCGAAGAGATCACCGACGAGGGCGTCGTCATCAAGCAGCACGGGAACAACCAAGAGGTCCTGACCGAGGCGTCCACCCGACTCGACGAGGACCTACGCCCCGGTGACCGCGTCGCGATCAACGACTCGTTCGCGGTCCAGCAGGTGCTCGACGACGAGACCGACTCCCGCGCGCAGGCGATGGAGGTCACCGAGTCTCCGGACGTCGAGTACGCTGACATCGGCGGGATCGACGACCAGATCCGCGAGGTCCGCGAGGCCGTCGAGGACCCCCTAGAGAACCCCGAGCAGTTCGAGGCCGTCGGCGTCGAGCCGCCGAGCGGCGTCCTGCTCCACGGCCCGCCGGGGACCGGGAAGACGATGCTCGCGAAGGCCGTCGCCAACGAGTCCGACGCGACGTTCATCAAGATGGCCGGCTCCGAGCTCGTCCGGAAGTTCATCGGCGAGGGGTCCCGGCTCGTCCGCGACCTCTTCGAGCTGGCCGCCGAGCGCGAGCCCGCCGTCATCTTCATCGACGAGATCGACGCGGTCGCCTCGAAGCGGACGGACTCGAAGACCTCGGGCGACGCCGAGGTCCAGCGGACGATGATGCAGCTGCTCTCCGAGATGGACGGCTTCGACGACCGCGGCGAGGTGCGGATCATGGCCGCCACCAACCGCTTCGACATGCTCGACGAGGCCATCCTGCGCCCTGGCCGGTTCGACCGCCTCATCGAGGTGCCCGAGCCCGACGCCGAGGGCCGCGCTCGCATCCTCGAGATCCACACCCAGCACATGAACGTCGCCGAGGGGACGGACGTGAGCGAGGTCGCCGCGGACCTGGAGGGGTACAGCGGCGCCGACGTCGCCTCGCTGGCGACCGAGGCCGGGATGTTTGCGATCCGCGACGGCCGCACCGAGGTCACGCTCGACGACTTCGAGGCGGCCCGCGACAAGCTCCAGGACGCCGAGCAGACCGAAGAGCGGGTCATCAACTACCAGTACTAACACTACGGATCGGCGGTCGGTTTCGGGTTCTGCGGCGTTTCTGGCGGTTGATCGGCGTTGAACAACGCCAAAGGTCCAGCCGCTCACTTATAAACGAGTGACGGTAAACCGACGGCGAACACCGCCAAAACCCCAGCCGCTCGGTTGTACGTCGTTGCTGGCGGATCGACGGCGAACACCGCCAAAACCCCAGCCGCTCGGTTGTACGTCGTTGCTGGCGGATCGACGGTGAACACCGCCAAAACCCCAGCCGGGCTCGACTCCCACAGCTCGCTGCGGTCCTCGGTCGCGACGCTCCCTGCGGTCCTTGCGTCGCTGGGGTCCGTCGAGCCCGGCTGCCCCTTTGCGTCCCACCCCACCGCACAGCACCGCACCTCACGCCTCCCCAGCCTCGTCGCCGGCGGCGAAGCCGCCGGCTGCAAGCGAGAGCTTCGCTCTCGCCCTGTCGGCCGCCCTCCGCTTCGCTCCGGGCGACCGACTCCCTCGCGCCCGGTTCGCGCCCCCGGGGCGCTCACCGGAGCGCGCCACCGCGATTATTGATAAATAACTGCCCCAACCGACTCTCCGGGTACGACCGCTTCGTAACCCCTTAGCGCGGGCGGCGCCGATCCCATCGCGATGAACACCATCCACGTCGCCGGCGGCGTCGGGGTCGCCGACACGGCGATGGCCTCCTACGACGCCGCGCTCGCGGACGCGAACCTCCACAACTACAATCTCGTGGCGGTCTCGTCCGTGGTCCCGGCCGAAGCGACCGTCGAGGCGGTCGAGGCGGTCCCCGACCTCGGCCCCGCCGGCAACCGGCTCACCGTGGTTGAGGCGCGCCGCACGGTCGGGCCGGACGACGAGGTGGACTTCCGCGAAGGCGGCCGCGCCGGCGCGGAGGACGCGGGCTCGAAGCGCGCCCCCCGGCGCCGCCCCGACGTGGCCGCCGGGTTGGGCTGGGCGACCGGCCCCGGTCCCGGACTCTTTTACGAGGTGACCGGCGAGGACCCGGAGGCGGTGCGCGAGCGCATCGAGGCCGGGCTGGACAGCGGCGGGGAACTACGCGACTGGGACCTCCCGGACCGGGAGGTCAGCGTGGAGACGGCGGCCGCGGCGCCGGACCGGTACACGACCGCGGTCGTGATCGCCGCGTACGGCGAGTCGGAGCCGATCCTCCCGCCGTCGGACGCGTAGCGCGGCCCTGCCTCCCCCCGCGTCCGGCTCCCGGCGACCTTGCGGGTTTGGCGGGCTTTAGGCGCCGCGAGGAGGGAAAAATAGGTAGTAATGACGACGAACGACGACCGGATCTGGACGACGCCCGTCGGCAGCCTCCCGCGACTGCCAGAGCTGCTTGACCTCTTCACGCGGCGGCGGGACGTCGCGGACCGGCTGGAGCGCGTCGCCGACGGGACGCCGCTGGTCGCCGCGCCCGACTGCGGGTTCGGCACGCAGGCCGGGATCGGCATGGTCGACCCCGAGATCGCGTGGGCGAAACCGGCGGCGCTTGACGAGGGCGCCGCGATCGCGACCGACCGGATCTACGGCTGAATCGCCCGAAGAGGGCGGAGGGTCGACCGGACCGCCCCCGCCGACGCCTTTTTGAACCGTCTCCGCGTATCTTGTGTGTCTTCGATGAACGGCAACAACCCGTACGCCGGGGCACCGGGCGTGACGAACGCGGGCGAGCCCGCGGCCGTCGACCTCTCCCCCGATCAAGAACGGCGCCTCCGGCGCGCGGTCGCCGGAATCGTTTCGCGAACCGAGTCGTATCTCCCGGACAGCTACGCCGTCGGCTCCGAGCTGTCGGTCGGCTCGAACGGGCCGCAGGCGACCGTCGCGGTCAACCCGCCCGCCGGCCACCCCGTCTCGGCCGGGTTCACGCCGGATCCCGACGAGCTGGAGGCCGGAATCGCCGACGCCGACACCGACGAGGTCGCCCGCGGGCTGGCCGCCAGCGCCGCGATGCAGGTCATGGACGCCGTCGGCGACGTCACGCCGACCGCGAAGTGAGTCCGGGCTACTCGGCCGACTCTCCCCGTACCGATCCGTCTTCCGTCGACCCCTTCTCCGCCGGCGCGTCTCCCGGCGGCTCGATGACTCCCTGCACGCGGCCGTAGATCCCGAATATCCCCTCGTACCCGCGCTCGCTCGCGAGGATCGGGACGGTCCCCGCCTCCTCGACGCGGTGCGTGTACACGTCGTCTTCGGCGAACACGGCTCCCTCGGGCATCTCCTCGAAGTTCGCGAAGTGGACGTGCGGCTCGCCGCCGCCCTTCGGCACCTCCTCGTCGCCCGCGACGACCGTCGTCTCGGTGAACGTCGGCGGCTCGTCGTCGAGCGCGCCGTGCGCACGGAGGAAGGCCAGACACGCCTCGTAGCCGAACGCGGCCGCCTCTTCACTCCCCTGTCGGCCGACCTCGACGGAGACGGTGTGCGGAACGGTGGAGTCGAGCGTCGTCCCGCGGAGCCCGCTCGCGTCGACGACGTACTCGACCGGCATCCCGGTCACGCTCCGGCGCACCGACTCGGTCGGGTCGCTGTAGATCGCGAACGGCGGCGGCGCGCTGTGCGACGTGTGGAGCGCGAGCACCGCGTCCGTCCCCTCCAGTTCGGCCGCGAGCCGCGGCGCGAGCGCCCGCTCGTACTCGTCGCTGTCGGGGTCGCCCGGAAAAGACCGGTTCAGATCCGCGTCCGTGTACCGCGTCCCGGCCGCCAGCGCCCGTTCGTTGGCGACGATCAGCCGAACGCAGCCGCTCCCCGTGCCGGTCTCGTGGAGCTCGTCGGCGAGTCGTCTCACGATCCGCTCGCCGGCGGGCTCGTCGCCGTGGATCCCGCCGACGATCGCGACGCGAGCCGAGCCGGCCGACCCGCGCTCGATCGTTTCCATGGCACACCGTACGCGGCGGTCGAACAATAAAGGGTGGAGCTTCGACCGCCTACCAACGGTGGTGAACGTGCTCGCGGACGCGCTCGTCGTACACCGCGCGGGCCGCCTCGTGCGCGTCGTCGTCGAGCGGCGGCCGATCGCTGACGGCGGCGTTCGCCCGGACGTGCTCGGGGGTCGTCGACCCCGGGATGACCGTCGAGACGGCGTCGTGGTCGAGGATCCACCGGAGCGAGAACGCCGCCAGCGAGAGTTCGTCGCCGGTCGGGTCGTCGGCGACCGCGTCGGCGCGGTCCGCGAGCGCGTCGGCGGCGTCGAGGCCGGCCTCGTAGGGGACGCCCGCGAACGTCTCGCCGACGTCGAAGGCGTCGCCGTCGCGGTTGTAGTTGCGGTGGTCGCTCTCCGGGAACTCGTCGTCCCGCGAGAGCGCGCCGGTCAGCAGGCCCGAGGCGAGCGGGACCCGACAGATCACGCCCACGTCGCGGGCGGCGGCCTCCTCGAGGAACAGCTCGGCCGGGCGCTGTCGGAAGGGGTTGAAGATGAGCTGGACCGACTCGACGCCGGGGTACGCGATCGCTTTGAGCCCCTCCTCGACGCGCTCGACGCTGACGCCGTAGCTCGCGATCCGCCCCTCGTCCGCGAGCGTCGCGAGCGCGTCGAACGCCTCGGGCCGGTAGTAGACGTCGGTCGGCGGGCAGTGGAGCTGGACTAGGTCCAGCGTCTCGACGCCGAGGTTCTCGCGCGAGCGGTCCACGAACCGCCGGAGGTTCGCCTCGCTGTACCCGTCGGCGACGTGGGGGTCGAGCCGGCGGCCGGCCTTCGTCGCGACCGTCACGTCGCCGTGCGCGATGTCGTCTTCGAGGACGTCGCCCAGAATCCGCTCCGAGCGCCCGTCGCCGTACACGTCGGCCGTGTCGAAGAAGTCGATCCCGGCGTCGCGGGCGGCCTCGACGGCCGCGACGGCCTCGGGCTCGCTCACGTCGCCCCAGTCGCTCCCGATCTGCCAGGAGCCGTAGCCGACCTCGCTGACCGCGCCGACGCTCCCGAGCGTGCGGTGATTCATGTCCACGTCCACCTGATCGGGGCGCCGGGAAGGGCGTTCCGGAGTGTGAACAAGAGACCGCCGAGCGGACGACGGCACGACCCGCTACTCGGTCCCGAGGTCGACCCCCGGGTCCTCGCCGTCGGTGGTCTCGCTCGCGTGCGCCGCCCCGTGGGCGTCGTTGTACCGCTGGATCTTGCGGTAAAGCAGGTAGCCGAAGCCCCCGACGTACAGCACCACGTAGACGAAGAACGCGGCGAGCTGGGGGAGTCCCGTCGCGGCCTGGATCAGCCCGCTTCCGAGGCCGACCGTGGCGTTGTAGGTGGCGTGGATCAGCGCGGCGACGATGAGCCCCTTGACGATGATCGGGCCGTGGTTCTCCGGGTTGAACTTCGCCAACCCGAGGTAGTAGCCCGCGAACGACGAGTAGACGACGTGCCCCGGCCCGGCTAACGCGCGGGTCGCGGTGATGTCGCTCCCGACACCGATCAGGTCTAAGCCGAGAGACAGACCGCCCACCTCCCCGACCGCTCCGCTGATGTAGATGGCGTTTTCGATAGTCGCGAACCCGAGTCCGGCGACGGCGCCGTACACCGCACCGTCGATGACCGCGGCGAACCGATCGTCGTTGTACGCGTAGAGCCGCACGGCGAGCAGTTTCACCGACTCCTCGACCGGGCCCACGATGAGGTAAAAAAACAGAACCATCCCGAGGCCGCCGAGCGCCGTGAAAACCGGCTGCGACACGCTGTTGACGACGGCGGCGAACCCCGCCGTGAGCACGCCGAGTATGAAGGTGGCCGCGAGCAGCGAGAGCGGCTCGCTGGTCGTCACGTCGCTCTGCCAGACGTACCCCGCAAGCGCCAGCGCGGGGAGGGCTGAGAGGGCGGTCAACACGCCGATCAAGGGCTCTCTCACGATACCGAGTCCGCCGACGGCGACGAAGATCAGGACCGCGAGCAGGACCAGGAGCGCCTGGCCGACGCGGACCGCCAACCAGTAGATCCCGACCGAGGCGCTGTCGAGGAGCGACCGCCGCTCCCACGACGAGATCCCGTAGAGGTCCCGCTCCTCGTCCGCCGCCTCGACGGGGTCCCTCTCCTCTTCTACGTCTCGCATGTCGATTCCGTCCGAGGGGCGTTCGCTTCGCTGGCACGGGCCGGACGGGACCCACCACTCGGCGCTTGACGGACCATTAGCTAAGCGTGAGTCCGAGACACACCTCAAACGACAGTTTGTCTCAGTTACTCAACTGTACCGTCTGGAGTGACAAAACGGCGCCGTCGCGTCGACTACAACACGTCCCCCAGCGCGTTCATCGTCTCCTCCACGCGCTCGATCCGCGCGCTGTGGCCCATGTGGCCGACGCGAAGGACGTCGCCGGCCAACTCCCCGAGCCCCGTCGCGACCAGCACGTCGCGCTCCTCGCGCAGCCGCTCCTGCAGCTCCTCGGCCCGCCCGGGGACCTCGAACGCCGTCACCGTCGGCGAACTGCGCTCGGGGTCGGGGTAGGGCTCCAGCCCCAGCTCCGCCCCACGCTCGCGACACCGCGCCGCGGCCGCCCGGTGTCGGTCCCGGACCGCGTCGAGCCCCTCGTCGAGCCACAGTCCGAGCGCCGCGTCGAGCGCGACGACCTCGGTCGTCAAGTGGGTGCACGGGAACCCCTCCGAGGTGTCTCTCCACGGCAGGAAGTTCGTGTACAGCGAGTGGGGGTCCCGGTCCTCCATCGCGGCCCACGCGCGCTCGCTGACCGCGGCCGTGGTGAGTCCCGGCGGCGCGCTGAAGCACTTCTGGGACGCGCCCAGACAGACGTCGATCCGCTCGGTCGGCACCGGAGCGCCGCCGAGCGAGGAGACGGCGTCGACGACGGAGACGGTCTCGCCGTCCGCCCCGTCCAAGAGGCTGAGCGCCGGCCCGAGGTCGTTGAGTGTCCCCGTGGGCGTCTCGCAGTGGACCATCGTCGCGACCTCGAAGTCCCGGCCCCGCTCGGCCAGGACCGACTCCAACTCGGCGAGCGGGAGCGGCTCGTCGTCGTCGGCCGAGACGAGGGTCGCCTCGCCGCCGTACGACTCGACGAAGTCGGCGAACCCGTCGCCGTAGAGCCCGTTCGAGAGGCACAACACCTCGGTGCCCGGCTCGACGAGCGAGGCGACCGCGGCCTCCAGCCCGAGGATGCCCTCGCCGCCGGGGACGACGACGTCGCGGGCGGAGCCGTCGCCCGTCTCCTCCGTTTTGCCCGGCTCCGTCCCGTACACCGCCGCCAGCCGGTCGGTGAGGCGCTCGTAGATCCGTCGGAACTCCGGGTCGACGTCGGGGTTGATCAGCTCGCGGCTCATCGCGTCGCGGACGGGTTCGGGGACCGCGGTCGGTCCCGGCGTCATGAGCATGCGCGACACCTCGGGACGGGGAGTAACAACCCTGTCGTCCGGTCGAACCGCGGATCGGAGCCCTTCCCGACACGTTAATACCGTTCTGTCGCTTTCGTCCCGCCACGATGATGCTTCCGACCCACGTGCTGGCCGGGATGCTGCTCGCCGCGCCGCTCGTGCGCGTGGCCCCGGAGCTGGCGACCGTGGGATTCGTCGCCGGCTTCCTTGGGGGCCTGTTCCCCGACCTCGACATGTACACCGGTCACCGGAAGACGCTCCACTACCCCGTCTACTACTCCGCGGCCGCCGTCGTCGCCCTCGTCGTCGCCCTCGCGGCCCTGTCCGCGCTCACCGTCGCTGCGGCCCTGTTCCTCCTCGGGGCGGCGCTCCACAGCGTCTCGGACGTGTACGGCGGCGGGCTGGAACTGCGGCCGTGGGAGGGGAACTCCGACCGGGCGGTGTACGACCACTACCGGGAGCGCTGGGTCGCGCCGCGGCCCGGCGTCAGGTACGACGGCGCCGCGGAGGACCTCGCGCTCTCGATCGGACTGGCGTTCCCGCTCCTCTTCCTGCTCTACGGCCCGCTCCGGCTGGTCGTACTCGGGACGCTGCTCGTCGCCGCCGCGTACACCGTCCTCCGCCGGCACCTCGCGGAACTCGCCGCGCTCGTCATTCCCCTCGTGCCGGCGGCGCTGACTCCCTATCTGCCGGACCGATACGCCGACGAGGAGCACTTCGAGTAGCGCTCGGCTCCGGTCGACCCGCCCTCTCTCCGAGCCCCGCGACCGTCAGTGACACTCGTCCACACGGTATTGTGTGTTTCTCCCAAAACTATTATCCGCGCAGGGAGCGTAGGAAAGGGTATGAGTTCACCCGAATCCGTTCCCGCGGAGCCGATCCAGCTGTCCGACCCGGACGACTTCGACGACGTCGTCGCCGACCACGACGTGGTCCTCGTCGACTTCCACGCCGACTGGTGCGGCCCGTGTCAGATGATGGAGCCCGCCGTTGAGGCGATCGCCGCGGACACCGACGCCGCCGTCGTGAAGGTCGACGTCGACGTCCACCAGTCGCTCGCGGCCGAGTACGACGTCCAGAGCATCCCGACGCTGCTGGTGTTCGCCGGCGGCGAGCTCGCCGACCGCATGGTCGGCGCGCAGAGCGAGGACGCCCTGACCGACGCCGTGTCGGAGCGCGCCGCCTGAATGGCCACCCCAGACGGCGACGCGGAGAGCGCCGGAGACGACGGGATGACGGCCCGGGAGCTGCGCGCCGACGTCCCGGCCCTCGGCGAGGCCGCGTACTTCAACTTCGGCGCGCACGGCCCGAGCCCGGAGTACGTCGTCGAGGCCGCCGGCGAGTTCATTGCCGACCACGAGTACGGCTCGGCGACGACCGATCCCTACGGGCACGCCTTCGAGACGTACGAGGACGTGCGCGAGCGGATCGCCGCGTTCGTCGGGAGCGACCCCGCCGAGATCGCGCTCACCGAGAGCACGACCGACGGGATCACCCGGATCGCCGGCGCGATCGACTGGGAGCCCGGCGACGTCGTCGTCCGGACCGACCTGGAGCACCCGGCCGGGATCCTGCCCTGGAAGCGGCTCGAACGCGAGGGCGTCGAGGTCCGCGTCCTCGAGACCGAGGGCGGTCGCGTCGACCCGGACGAGTACGCCGAGGCGGTCGCCGACGCGCGGCTCGTCTGCTTCAGCGCGATCACCTGGACCCACGGGACGCGCCTCCCCGTCGCCGACCTCGTCGCGGTCGCGAACGACGCCGGCGCCTTCACCCTCGTCGACGCGGTCCAGTCGCCCGGACAGGGCCCGCTGGACGTGTCGGCGTGGGGCGCCGACGCCGTCGCCGCCGCGGGCCACAAGTGGACGCTCGGCCCGTGGGGCGCCGGCTTCCTCTACGTCGACCGCGACGCCGCCGCCGAGCTCGCGCCGCGCGCCGTCGGCTACCGCGGCGTCGAGGACCCCGACGCGGCCGAGATCGAGTACAAGGCGGGCGCGCCGCGGCTGGAGGTCGGGACGACGACCGCGGCCGCCCACGTCGGCCTCGTCGAGGCGCTCGACGCGATCGACGCGGTGGGCCTCGACGCGATCGAGTCCCGGATCGAGACGCTCACCGACCGGTTCAAGGCGGGCGTCCCCGCGGACCGACTGTTAAGTCCCCGCGAGTTCGAGAGCGGGCTCGTCACGGTCGACGTCGACGACCCAGAGGCGACCGTCGAGCGCCTCGCGGAGGCGGGGATCGTCGTCCGCTCGCTGCCGCACCCGGACGCCGTCCGCGCCTCGATCCACGCTGTCTCGACCGAGTCCGGGGTCGACCGGCTGGTCGACGCGCTCGCTGAGGGGTGGTGAGGCCGAGGGACCGCTCCGCGGGACGCCCCGCGTCCCGTCGCGGTCCCGGCCGACCGGACGCGTTTTGAGACTCGCCGCACAAGACCGCGTATGGGTTTCCACACGTTCGACGCCGACCGGGCGGAGGAGCTTGAGCGCCCCGACCGGTACCGCTGGGTGTCCGCCGAGGAGCTTCTCGGCCCGCTCGCGGCCGCGGACGCCGCGGTCGTCGCCGACCTCGGCAGCGGCACCGGCTTCTACACCGACGACGTCGCCCCGCACGTCGAGACCGTCTACGGCGTCGACGTGCAGGCCGAGATGCACGACCTGTACCGCGAGAAGGGCGTGCCGGAGAACGTCGAGCTCGTCGCCAGCGACGTGGCCGACCTCCCGTTCGCGGACGGCGAGCTCGACGGGGCGTTCTCGACGATGACGTACCACGAGTTCGCGGGCGAGGCCGCGGTCGCCGAGCTCGCGCGGACGATCCGGTCCGGCGGCCTCCTCGTCACCTTCGACTGGACCGCCGACGGCGACAGCGCGCACGGCCCACCGGTCGACGAGCGGTTCGCCGCCGGCGACGCGGTCGCGGCGCTGGAGGCGGCCGGCTTCGAGGTCGTTTCGGAGTCGACGCGGACGGAGACGTTCGGCGTCGTCGCCGAGGCGCCGTAGGTCGCCGAGGTCGGCCCGACGAGACGGTCGCTCTCGAACGTCCGTGAAGAAGTACCGTTAGGTGCGTCCGGCCCGTAAGGAGAGCTATGTCCGTTCGCTTCCGATCGGTCGTCGCCGCCGCGCTCGCCCTGCTCGCGACGCTTATCGCGCGGCCGGTCGCGGCTCACGTCGACTACGTCACCGAGGGGTCGGGCGACCCGATCGACGCGGTCACGTTCACCGCTGAGGTGCTGTCCGACCCGTTCAACGCGGCGTTGTTCGGGGGGTCGGGGTTTCTCGCGGTCGCCGGGATCGCCGCGTACCTGTGGATACGCCCGACAATCCTCGACATCGTCGTGCTGCGGAAAAAGCTCGCCGGGTACGGCGACCTCATCCCGTGGATGCTGCGGCTCGCTGTGGGGCTCCCCCTCGTCGGCGCGGGCTTTCAGGGGTACCTGTTCGCGCCGACGCTCTCGTTCGACGTCGGCGCAAGCCCCCTCTTTCGACTCCTCTTCATCGGGCTCGGCTTCTTCCTCCTCTTCGGGCTCGGGACACGGATCGCCTCGGCGGTCGGCCTGCTGACGTACGCGTGGGTCCTCGTCGCCGTCGATCCCGCCGTCGTCCTCGCGATGGAGTACGTTCCCGTGCTGGTCGCGCTGGCGGTCCTCGGCGGCGGGCGCCCGAGCGCCGACGACATGCTCTTGGAGGTCGCGAGCACGCCGGGGTCGTACTACGGCCGGATCGACCCCGTTCACCACCTGAAGTCGTTCCTCGACGACTCGATGGGCCCCCTGCGGCGCTACGTCCCGACGGTCCTTCGGGTCGGGATGGGCGTCTCGTTCGTCTACCTCGGCCTGATACAGAAGCTCGCCGACCCCGGCAGCGCGCTGCTCGTCGTCGAGAAGTACGGTCTCACGTCGGTGGTCCCCGTCGACGCCGGGCTGTGGGTCGTCGGCGCCGGGATGACCGAGATCGCGGTGGGGGTGGCGCTCATCGCGGGCTTCTTCACCCGCGGCGCGGCCGCGCTCTCCTTCGTGCTGTTCACGACGACGCTGTTCGGGCTCCCGGACGACCCCGTCCTCGCCCACGTGGCGCTGTTCGGGATGGCCTCCGCCGTCTTCACGCTCGGCTCCGGACCGCTCGCGTTCGACCGGTGGGTCGGGCGACCCGCGCTCGACGACGACGAGTCGGTGATTCCGGCCGACTGAGGGCCGGGAGACCGAGGCCCCGCGGACCGGGAGCCGAGGACGACCGGTTTTAAGCCGCGTTCGCCCGCGTTGTCTGATATGCACGTCGACCTCGGCAACGCGGTGGAGACGACGCCCGGACTCACGGACGAGACGCTGGAGCGGCTCGACGACCGGGTCGCGGACGCGCACGACCGGATCGCCGCCGGCATGGCCGACGAGGAGTTCGGCTACGCCGCGCTGAACTTGCCGGCGGCGACCGACGCGGACGCGATCCGGGAAGCGACCGACCGGTTCGACCGCCCCGAGGCGGTCCTGACGGTCGGGATCGGCGGGAGCGCGCTCGGCGCGGCGACGATCGCGAACGCCCTCGAAAGCGACGTCGACGCGCACTTCCTCGACAACGTCGACCCCGACGCGGTCGCCGCGCTGCTCGACGACCTCCCGCTCGCCGACACCGTCGTCAACGTCGTCTCGAAGTCCGGGACGACCGCGGAGACGCTCGCGAACTTCCTCGTCGTCCGCGAGGCGATGACCGAGGCGGGCGTCGACTGGACCGAGCGCACCCTCGTCACCACGGGCGAGGAGGGGAATCTCCGCGCGCTCGCCGACGCCCACGACCTCCCCGCGCTCGACGTGCCGGACGGGGTACCCGGGCGATTCACCGCGCTCTCGACGGTCGGGCTCGTGGCCCCGGCGCTGCAGGGCCACGACATCGAAGCGGTGCTGGCGGGCGGCCGCGACGGGATGGCGGACCTCTCGGGCTCGCTGTTCGAGTCGCCCGCGTACGCCTACGGCGCGGCGACGTACGCGCTCGCGGAGCGCGGCGCGCTCACGAACGCCGTGATGCCGTACGCGGAGTCGCTGGAGACGTTCGCGGAGTGGTTCGCGCAGCTGTGGGCCGAGAGCCTCGGGAAGGACGGCCTCGGGCAGACCCCCGCCCGCGCGCTCGGCGCGACCGACCAGCACTCGCAGCTCCAGCTGTACCGCGCCGGCCCGTCGGACAAGCTCGTCTCGCTCATCCGGCCGACGGAACGCGCGGAGACCGCGATCCCCGAGACCGACCTCGACGGCCTCGCGTACCTCGGCGGCTCGTCGCTCGGCGACCTGCTGGACGCCGAGTTCGAGGCGACCGAGGCGAGCCTCGCGGCGGCCGACGTGCCGAACCTGCGCGTCGAGATCGACCGGGTCGACGAGCGGAGCCTCGGCGAGCTGCTGTACGCCATGGAGGCCGCCTGCGTCCTCTACGGCGAGCTGGCGAGCGTCTCGACGTTCACGCAGCCCGCGGTCGAGTGGGGAAAGAAGGCGGCGCGCGGCCTGCTCGGCGGCGGTGACTTCGCGGAGGCCGACGCCGTGGCCGACAAGCGCGAGCTGCGGGTCGACGGCTCCTGAGCCGAGCGGCGGCCGCGCGACCCGAACCCTTCGCTTTCCGGTGCCAATAAACCGGCGCGAGTCGTATCCCCGCCGATGAGCGAGACGCCCCCCGAGCCGGTGAACCGGATCCTCCGCGTCGCGAGCGCGGTGTTCGCGGTCATCCTCGCGCTGTTCGTCGCCAGCGCGGTGACGGCGCCCCTCTCCCAGTCCGCCGTCTCGCTGGGGCTCGTGAGAGAGGGGACGACCGGGCTGCAGGTGTTCCGGACCCTGCTGCAGTTCGCCGGCTTCTTGGTTGCCGTCGTCGGCTACCTCGCGATCACCGACCAGTGGGGGCTCGTCCGCGCCGGCCGGCCGACGCTCCGAGACGCCGGGCTCGCCCTCGCGGGCGGGGCGGTCCTGTTCGCGTTCCAGTACGGCGCGCTGTTCGTGCTCGGCGAGATCGGGCTCACGACCGGGCAGAACCAGGCGGTCGTCCCCGACGGCGACCCGGTGACGTACTACCTCGTCATGATCGCCGTCTCGCTGCTCGTGGTCGGGCCCGTCGAGGAGGCGCTGTTCCGCGGGGTCGTTCAGGGCGGGATCCGCCGCGCGTTCGACGCGGGTCCGGCGATCCTGCTCGCGAGCCTTGCGTTCGGGCTGGTCCACCTCCCCTCCGTCTCCGGGACGCCCGGCCAGCGGTGGGCGTACGTCGCCGTCGTCGTCGTGCTCGGCGCGGTGCTCGGCGCCCTCTACGAGCGCACGGGGAACGTGTGGGTCCCCGGCCTCGCGCACGGCGTGTACAACGGCGTCATCTACGTGGTGTTGCTCGCGCAGTCAATATGAGACTCAGACGTGATTGGCGTCAGCAGTACTGAAGCCCCGACCGCTCGTTTATAAGTGGCTGTCGGCACGTACTGGGCGGTGAACGGGTTCGAACCTCCTGTCGCTCGGTTATAAATGGCTGCATACGGATCGACGGTGAATACCGCCAAAGCCCCAGCCGCTCGTTTATAAGCAATTGACTGCGAATTGACGGTGAATACCGCCAAAGCCCCAGCCGCGAGAGGCGCGGACGCTCGCTGCGCTCCTCAGTCAGTCGCTCACTGTGTTCGCTCCCTCCTTGCGGTGCTTGCGTCGCCTCCGCGCCTCTCGCGACTGCCCCTTTGAGTCCCACCCCGCCCGCACAGCACCGCAGCCTCATTCCTCCCCAGCCTCGCCGCTCGCTTCGCTCGCGGCGTCCCTCGCGCGGTGCTGTCGCCGGCGCGTAGCGCCGGCTGCCAGAGGGACCTTCGGTCCCTCGCGACTCGGCCGCAAAGCGGCCTCGCAGGCACGCGCCGACCGCACCGGCGGATCATTTAAAAACGCGTCTTGCCCCACCGCAGGTCGTCGTACGTCGCCTGCTGGTCGCTGTCGAACCGCTCCTCGAACTTCCGGCGGAGCGCGGCCTTCTCGGTGGCGTCGATCCGCGCCAGCTCGTCGGCCTTCGCGACGGCCTCCGGGGGTCCGCGGGTCGTCGCGACGTCGGCGAGAACCTGGCGAGTGAGCCGGTCGCGGGTCTCGGCGTCGCGGGTGAACGCGTACGGCGCCTCCAGCTTGTACGTCACGTCGGTCCGGGGGTCGTACACGATCATGAACGTGGGCTCGTACAGCTCGGGGTCGAGCTCGCGGTCGATCCCGAGCGCGTCGCCGTCGGCCGCCATCGTCGCGTCCGCGCCCCCGCGGCTGTGGAACCAGGTGGTGAACGTGAGCGCGTCGTCGAGGCGGTCGCCGCGGGCGCTTCCGGCCGCACCGGTCTCGCCGAACACCCCGTCGCCAGAGCGGTCCGGGTCCCCCCGCCGTTCGAGGAGTCGGGTGAACAGCGCGGTGTCGTCGGGCCACGGCGGCTCGACGCCCTTCCGCGCCAGCGCGCGGACGACCGTCCCGCTGGAGGGGTTCTTCACGAAGCCGACGAGCGGGACGTTGCGCTCGACGAACCGCTCGACGAGTCGGACGTACTTCTCGACGACGGCTTGGGGCTTCGCCTCGCGTGCGAGCGCGCCGAGTTCGGGGTTGCGGTCGTCCCACGTGAACAGCTCCTTCGGGTAGATCGGGCCGTCGAGAACGAGCAGGTCGTCGACCTCCTCGGCGTGGTCGAGCGCGTGGGTCCCCTCGGCGAGGTATAAGGCGAGCGCGTGGACGACCCCCTCTGCGTACCGGTTCACCCGCGGCGCGTGGAGCACGCGCTGGCGGGTGTGGCCCTCGTCGCGCTCGGTCCAGTCGCCGTCGAAGTCGGCGGTGGAGTCGCCGGCGTGGACGGTCGCGACGATCGTGCGGTCGCGGTGGAGCCCCAGGTCGGTCGGGTCGCTCGCCATCGCGGCGTGGGCCACGTCGACGACGAGCCCGTTTTTAAACGTCGTCGGGTTGATCGTCCCCGAATCGAGCCCGTGGACCGTCTCGAACGGGCGCTCGGCGAGGGCGGCGTCGTCGACGGGGGCCAGCCGGCGCTCGTGGTCGCCGACGGGCTCGACGACGACGCGGCCGTCGCGGCGAAGCTCGGGGAGCCAGTCGCGCCACACCCGCTCCGCGAGGTCGTCGTGGTCGGTCGTGTCCACGTCGCTCGCGATCCCGTACGCGAGCCGCGCGATGTTCTCGACGTGGATCGGATCGAGCGTCACGGCCGTACTGCGGGCCGACCGGTCTTAAAAGCGTTCGCCCGAAGGGACGCGAAGTCGGCTGGAGAACCGCTTGAAGTATCAAAGCGAATATTCGGGGGAGAAGCTTCTTTGTCGGAATCAGTGGAGTCGACACCATGGCAGAGTCAGGGGTCACGTCGGCGACGACGACCGGGCAACCGCACGGAATCGGCGAGAAGCTCCGCGAGTTCGTCCGATACATCCCGGATGGGACGTCGATACCGGAAGAGATGTGGAGCGGCCGACACCGGAACATCTTGATCGTTATCGCGGTCCAGGTGCCGCTACTGATCGCGCTGGGGCTGTACAGCGGGACCGAGTCGTTCACGGGCGCGGAGATCCCCGCTGCCCCGGCGTGGATGCTCGGCGGGTTCACCGCCCTCATCCTCGGCACCGCGGCGCTGGCGAACTGGTCGCGGCTGGGACGACGCCAGCGGACGGTGCTCGCGGCGTTCAGCGGCATGACGGTGTCGATGGCGCTCGTCAAGCTCTCCGGCGGCTACATCGAGGCGCACTTCCACTTCTTCGTCTTCATCGCCGTCCTCGCGCTGTACGAGGACTGGCTGCCGTTCGCCGTCGGGATGCTGTACGTCGCGATCGGGCACTGGACATTCAGCCTGATCGACTCCAGCCTCGTCTACAACCACCCGGCCGCGATCGCCAACCCGATCGTCTGGGGCGGGATCCACGCGGTGTTCATCACGGGGCTCGCGCTCGCGCTGATGGTCAACTGGTACTCCATCGAGAAGTCGCGCGAGGAGGCGCAGCGCCAGCTCGACCTCGTCGCCGAGCAGAAGTCCGAGATCCAGGACGTCGAGGAGGCGAAGGCGGAGGTCGAGCAGCGCCGCGAGGAGGTCGAGTGGCTGAACCAGCACCTCGAGACGAAGGCCGACGACTACAGCGCCACGATGGACCGGGCGGCCGACGGCGACCTCACGGTCCGGCTGGACGCCGACAGCGAGAGCGAGGCGATGGAGCAGATCGGCGCCGCGTTCAACGAGATGATGGACGACATCGAGGCGACGATGCGGGACGTCCAGTCGTTCGCCGGCGAGGTGTCCGCGGCCAGCGAGAAGACGGTTGAGGGCGTCGACACCGCCGAGGCGCGCAGTGAGGACGTGAGCCGGTCGATCGAGGAGATCGCCGAGGGCGCGGCCGACCAGCGCGAGATGCTCGAACAGGTCTCCGGCGAGATGAACAACCTCTCGGCGACGATCGAGGAGGTCGCCTCCTCGACGGAGACGGTCGCGGACGCGGCCCAGGAGACCGCCTCGATCGCCGACGAGGGACAGGACACCGCGGGCGAGGCGATCGACAGCGTCCGGGAGTCGCGGGACGCGATCGGCGAGACGGCCGAGAAGGTCAGGGTCCTCGACGAGCGGATGGACGACATCGGCGAGATCGTCGACCTCATCGGCGACATCGCGGAGCAGACGAACCTGCTCGCGTTGAACGCCAACATCGAAGCCGCGCGGGCCGGCGGCGGTGGCGGCGGGAGCGACGGGTTCGCGGTCGTCGCCGACGAGGTCAAGCAACTGGCCGAGGAGACGCAGGAGGCGGCCCAGGAGATCGAGGAGCTCATCGCCGGCACGCAGGCGCAGACGCAGGCGACCGTCGAGGAGGTCCGGACGGCCGAAGAGCACATGGAGGAGGGCGCCGAGGCCGTCGAAGACGCCGCCGACGCGTTCGCCGAGGTGGCGGACAACGCCGGGGAGACCGACGACGGGATCCGCGAGATCAGCAAAGCGACCGACGATCAGGCCGCCAGCACGGAGGAGACGGTGTCGATGGCCGAGGAGGTGGCGGGGATCAGCAAGTCGACCGCCGACGAGGCGGACGAGGTCAGCGAGGCGGCCGACGAACAGCTCGCCGCGATGTCGCAGGCGACCGCCGAGGCCGGCTCGCTCGCCGACCAGGCCGAGCGGCTCGGGGCGCTGCTCCGCAAGTTCGAGGTCGGCGAGGAGTCGCCGGGCGACTCGTCGGCGTCGGGGACGCGAACCGTCGCGATGGGCGACGGCGGGCGGTCGGACTGAGGCGGCGGCCTCGGACGGCCAGCCGGCTATCTTTTAAAAGGCGTCGACGACGGCCGCCAGCACCGGCAGCGCGCGCTTCACCTGCGCGCCGTCCTCGACGAAGACCAGCGTCCGCGGCGGCCGGACCGCCTTCGGCCTGACGCGGAGGCCCGCCTCGTCGGCCGCGGCGGCGACGACCTCGGGGATCTCGGGGCTCTCGGCGTCGCCCCCGCCGACGAACTCGATCCGGACGCGGTCGGGGTGGAGGGAGACCTCGGCGACGACCGCGGCGTCGCCCACGTCGCCCGCTTCGGCGTCGCTCCCTCCGTCGCCGTCGCCCGCGCGAACGATCCGGTACGCGAGCGCGCCGTCGGCCGTCGGCTCCACGTCGGGGTCGGCGTCGGCGAGCGCGAGGTCGCGCAGTCGCCCCTCGTTCCCGGAGACCTCCGAGGCGAGCAGCTGCCCGATCCGGACGCCGTCGGTCAGGCGGTCCGCGACCATCAGGCGTCACCCGCGGCGTCGGCTGCGTCGGCGCCTCCGGCCTCGTCGCCGTCGTCGGTCGCGTCGCCGGCGGCCGCGAGCTCTCCGCGAACGTCGGCCGCGAGGCGGTCGACCGCGGCGCCGTGTTCCTTCGCGACGAGGACCGCGGCCGCCTCGATGGTGACCGCGAGCGCGCGCTGCCGCTCGTTGATCGCGGCGACGGCGCGCTGCTTCTCGACGCCGGCCGCGACGATGGCGTCGAGGGCGGTCTCGAACGTGGACTGCTCGCGGAGGATCGACTCGTCGGGCGTGAACCCCTCCGGGACGAACACCTCGTCGGGGTCGAACCGCGGGACGAGGTCGCCGTCCTCCTCGTCGACCAGCCCGCGGCCGACCGCAACGTCGACGAGCCGCTTCGCCTGGTCCGGCGAGAACCAGTCGCGGTCGAGCGACAGCGCGACGACGAACTCGCCCTCGCCCAGCCGCTCCTTCGCGCGGTGTTTGAACGGGACGGCGACGGCGACCTCCAGGCTCATGTTCGATGGGCGGGGCGTCGACGGCGGTAAACCTACCGGACCGCGGGGAGCGGCGAGCGACGGAGACCGCGCTCAGTCGTCGTCCGTCGGGACGCCGGCGTCGTCAGTCGCGGGGGAGCCGCCGGCCCCCGTCGCCCCGGGACCGACGTCCGCCGACGCGGACGTCGCGTTCAGCGAGTAACCGGTCGCGGCCATGGCGAACAACACGAGCGGCGAGAGGAACGCGAACAGGTAGTACGGCGCGTACTCCAGCGTCGGCACGCCGGTGACGCCCGCCATGTAGACGGCGCCCGCGTGCCACGGGAACAGCGCGCCGGTCGGCGTCCCGGCGGCCTCGACCGCGCGGGAGAGCTGGTCGGTGTCGAGCCCGAACTCGTCGTAGGTGTTCCGGAGCGTGACGCCCGGGAGGACGATGCTCATGTACTGCTGGGCCGTGAGCGCGTTGATGAGGATCGCGGAGGCGCCGGTCCCGGCGACGAGCGCGCCCGGGCTCCGCACGGCCGAGGTGAACCGGTGTGCGATCACGGCCAGCACCCCGGTTCGCTCCAGGATGCCCCCGAGCGAGAGCGCGGCGACCACGACCGTGATCGTCCACGCCGAGCCGGTGAGCCCGCCAGTCGCGAGCAGGTCGTTCACCGTGGTCGAGCCCGACTCCGGCGCGGTGCCGTACATGAACGCGTCCCACGCGGCGACGAAGCCGACCCCCTGGACGAGGATCGTCGTGAGCACGCCGGCGAAGACGCCGGCGACGAGGGTCGGCAGCGCGGCGTGCCCGCGCAGCGCCAGCCCGAAGGTGACCACGAGCGGGACGAAGGCGAGCAGCGTGACCGCGTACGTCCCGCCGAGCGCGCCCTGGATCTCCGCGATCCTCCCCGCCGGGATCTCCCCGCTCGCGCGGAGGCCGAGCGCGGCGAAGCCGAGTACCGCGAGCCCGAAGGCGACGACGGTCCCGGTCCGCATCCGGCGGATGTGCCCGTACAGGTCGGTGTTGGTGACGCCGGCGGCGAGGTTCGTCGTGTCGGAGAGCGGTGACTGCTTGTCACCGGCGTACGCGCCCGAGAGGACCGCCCCGACCGTCATCGGCGAGGGAACGCCGAGCCCCGCGCCGATGCCGACGAAGGCGACGCCAAGGGTCCCGACGGTCGTCCACGAGGAGCCGATCGCGAACGCGACGACGGCGGCGAGGACCGCGGCCGCCGGCAGGAACGTCGTCGGCGTGAGGACCTCCAGCCCGTAGTACATCAGGGTCGGAATCGTCCCGGCGCTGACCCACGTCGCGATGAGCCCGTAGATGGTGAAGATGATGAGCAGCGCCTGTAACCCCATCACGAGCCCGTTGGCGATCCCGTCGAACAGCTCCTCCCAGTCGTAGCCGAGCCACAGGCCGAACCCGCCGACGAAGGCGATACTCCAGAGGAGCGGCGGGTGCGGGTCGAGACCGAGGACGGCCGAGCCGATACCGAGGAACGCCACGACGGCGAGGACCGGGACCAGCGCCGCCGCGAGGCTCGGGCGGCGGTCCGGGTCGAGGTCCCCGTACGTCGTGGGCGTGAACGAGCGTGCCATGAGCGAGATATTCTTTTAGGACATAAATATAAATCGAAATATGCGCATAAAATATAATAATCGTTCATCGGTGTCGCCGACTCCCCGCCACCGAACCCCGCCGATCCGACCGTGTGCCGTCGTATCGCGGGGATCGCCGAACGGACGGTCTTATACGCGTCGGTGGACAATACTCGGCAACATGATATTTGAGGGCCTCCCGACGACTCCCCGATCGGAGGAACTCGTCGACAAGGCGTTCTCGCGGGCGGCCCGCGCGGGACGCGCGAAGCGCGGCCACGAGGCGCAGGAGTCGATGCTTCGGACCGCGGGCAACGTGCTCTCGGACAACCTGGAGAACGTCGTCGTCTCGTGGCCGGACTTCGGCTTCGACGTCGACCCGTTCTACTACGAGCTCGCCGACGCGATCGCCGACGTCGACCGCCTCCGGCAGGCGCTCTCGCAGGTGATGTGGGCCAGCCGGCAGATCGAGGACCTCCGCGACGAGTACACGACGAAGGTCCGGAGCGCCGACGTCGACACGGCGCGCAAACACCGGAAGCAGGCGTTCGCGCGCATGGCCGACGTGATGGACCAGATCGAGGAGGACCTGCGGTACATCGGCGACTCGCGGGACCAGCTGAAGGTGCTCCCGGACATCCGGCCCGACGAGCCTGCCATCGTGATCGCCGGCTACCCGAACGTCGGCAAGTCGTCGTTCGTCAACCGGGTCACCCGCGCCTCCAACGAGATCGCGGAGTACCCGTTCACCACTCGCGGCGTCCAGATCGGCCACTTCGAGCGGGACCGCGTCCGGTACCAGATCGTGGACACGCCCGGCCTCCTCGACCGGCCCGAAGACGAGCGCAACGACATCGAGGGGCAGGCGGTCAGCGCCCTCGAACACCTCGCCGACGTCGTCGTCTTCGTGCTTGACCCGTCCGGCGACTGCGGCTATCCGCTCGACGTCCAGCTGGAGCTGCGCGAGGAGGTCCGCGAGCTGTTCGGCGACGCCGTCCCGTTCCTCACCGTGGCGAACAAACACGATCGCTTCGAGGCGGTGCAGGCCGAGTCCGTCGACGCGACGATGAGCGTCACCGAGGACGAGAACGTCGAGGACGTGCTCGACATGGCCGTCGAGGCGGCCGCGTTCGAGCCGGACCTGCCGACGCGGGACGGCGGGGAGTAGGCGGGGAGCGACTGCCCGCCCGGCGCCCCCGAAAGGATGCTTTCAAGCGGGCGCTCGCCGAAGCGGCGTGTATGTACGACGGTCTCAAGGGATTCCGCGACTTCTACCCCGGCGAGCAGTCCGCCCGCCGGGAGGTGACCGACGCGATCGAGGGCGCCGCGAGCCGGTACGGCTTCCGCGAGATCGCCACCCCCGCCCTGGAGCGGACGGAGATGTACACTGACAAGTCCGGCGAGGAGATCGTCGAAGAGCTGTACGCCTTCGAGGACAAGGGCGGCCGCGGCGTCTCGCTCACCCCAGAGCTCACCCCGACCGTCGCCCGGATGGTCGTCGCGAAGGGCCAGGAGCTCTCGAAGCCGATCAAGTGGGTGTCCACCCGCCCGTTCTGGCGCTACGAGCAGGTCCAGCAGGGGCGGTTCCGCGAGTTCTACCAGACGAACATCGACGTGTTCGGCTCGTCCGCGCCCGAGGCCGACGCCGAGGTGCTGGCGGTCGCCGCCGACGCGCTGACGGACCTGGGGCTCACCGCCGACGACTTCGAGTTCCGCGTCTCGCACCGCGACATCCTCGGGGGCCTCGTCCGGGCGCTCGCCGACGACCCCGACGCGGTCGACACGGAGGCCGCGATCCGCGCGGTCGACAAGCGCGCGAAGGTCGACGACGGCGAGTACGTCGGGCTCCTCTCGGACGCCGGGCTCGACCGCGCGACGGCCCGCGAGTTCGACGACCTCATCTCGGGCGTGGAGACGGTCGACGACCTCGACGCGGTCGCCGCGGCCGGCGACGAGTCGGTCGAGGACGCGGTCGAGAACCTCCGGAACGTGCTCGCCGCGGCCGACGACTTCGGCGCGGGCGAGTTCTGCGAGGTGTCGCTGACGACCGCCCGCGGCTTGGACTACTACACCGGCGTCGTCTTCGAGTGCTTCGACTCCACGGGCGAGGTGTCCCGCTCCGTCTTCGGCGGCGGGCGCTACGACGACCTCATCGAGAGCTTCGGCGGCCAGCCGACCCCGGCGGTCGGCGTCGCCCCGGGTCACGCCACCCTCAAGCTCCTCTGTCAGCGCGCCGGCGTCTGGCCCGAGGAGGAGCTGACGACCGACTACTACGTGCTCTCCGTCGGCGACACGCGCGGCGAGGCGGCCGCGCTCGCCCGCGACCTCCGCGCGCTCGGCGACGACGTGGTCGTCGAGCAGGACGTCTCCGACCGGTCGTTCGGCGCCCAGCTCGGCTACGCCGACTCGATCAACGCCGACACGGTCGTCGTCGTCGGCGAGCGCGACTTGGAGAACGGCGAGTACACGGTGAAGGACATGGCGAGCGGCGACGAGACGACGGTCCCGGTCGAGGAGTTCCCGCCCGCGCCCGGGGACGGGCGAGGGCTCCCGGCGTACGAGGACTACGAGTAAGCGGCCGGCGCGGTTCGGCGCCGCCAGAGGCCGGCTCGTTCCCGCTCGGTCCCTCAACGCTTTTCCGTCGCGCGTCGGGACGGTGGGGACGATGATTCCCCTCGCGACAGCGATGGCTCCCGGGGAGATCGGCCTCCGCGTGGCGGCGGGCATCGCCCTCATCCTGATCAACGCGTACTTCGTGGCGATCGAGTTCGGCCTGACGCGCCTGCGTCAGTACCCCGAATCGGAGATGGACACCCCCGGACTGCGGCGGGCCTGGGAGATGACCGACGACCTGGAGTTCTACCTGACGACCTGTCAGGTGTGGATCTCCGGGACGTCCATCGCGCTCGGCATCGTCGCCGAGCCGGGGCTGGCGGCGCTGTTCGCCCCCATATTCGAGAACACGGCGTTCGCGTCCGCCGGCGCGGGCTCGCTCCTCGGCTTTTTCCTCATCAACATGGTCCACCTGACGCACGGCGAGCAGACGCCGACGTACCTCGGCGTCGAGCGCTCGAAGCAGGTCGCGGAGTACGGCTCCCGACCGCTCTACTGGTTCGCGTGGCTCATCTCGCCGCTGATCACGTTCGGCGACTGGGTCGCGAAGGCCACGCTCGGACTCTTCGGCGTCGAGATGACCGGCTCGTGGACCGAGGCCGAAGAGGAGGTGCTGGAGACGCGTGCGCAGCTCCGCACCCGCCTCGGCTCGATGATGGAGGAGGTCGATCTCCCCGAGGAGCGCCGCGAGGAGGTCCTCAACGCGCTCGACGTCGACGAACTCGCCGTGCGGGAGGTGCTGACGCCGGCCGACGAGGTCGTCTCCCTGTCGACCGCGTCGTCGGTCGACGAGAACCTCGACCGGATCCGCGACACCCCGCACAGCCGGTTCCCGCTCGTCGGCGACGACCTCACCGACTTCGAGGGGATCGTGTACGCCCCCTCCATCGTGAGCCGCTTCGAGGAGCTCCGGGACGGCGACCTGACGTTCGCGGACGTCGCGGCCCCGCCGATGACAGTCTCGGCGGACGCGAGCGTCAGCAACGCCTTCGACCAGTTCCAGGCGGAGTCACAGGAGCTCGCCCTAGTGATCGAGGACGGCGAGGTCGTCGGCCTGATCACCGCGACTGACGCGATGGAGTCGGTGCTGGGACAGCTGGAGGACCCGCTGGACGCCGGTGATTTATAAAACGACGCGGTGGCGTGTGCCTGCGAGCGCCTGAAAGGCGCGAGCCGCACGCGCGAGGGACGCCGCGAGCGAAGCGAGCGGCGAGGCTGGGGAGGCGTGAGGCTGCGGTTGCGGTGCGGTCGGGTGGGGCTCAAAGGGGCAGCCGCGAGGCGGGCGCAGGCGACGCAAGCACCGCAATGAGGGAGCGGATGCGACCGAGTGAGGAGCGCAGCGAGCGTGCGCCCGCCTCGCGGCTGGGGCTTTGGAGGTGTTCTCCGTCGATCTGTACTCAATTATTTATAAGCAAACGGCTGGGGCTTTGGAGGTGTTCTCCGCCGATCTGTACTCAATTATTTATAAGCAAACGGTTGGGCGTTGGGAACCGTTGCTCGTGTCGTCGGTCACTTCTTGTACGCCTCGCGCAGGAACACCAGCGCGCCGCCCAGCATCGCGAGATTCCCGAAGAAAGCGAGCCGTTCCCCGCTCTTGTCGTCCTCGTCGGCGTTCCAGAAGTCGTGCATCGTCGCGGTCACGACCGTCAGGAACGTCACGGCCGCGCCGGTCGTGATCCGGGGGAGTCGCCACAGCGCGATCCCGATTCCCGAGACGAGCATCATCCCGGAGGCGAACGGGGCCGCGAGGTCGGGGGCGGGGACCCCGGCTGACTCCGCGTACTCGATCGTCTCGTCCATCTCGCGGAAGTCCTCGGAGGCCTGCGCCGCGAGGCCGATCCCGAGCAGCGCGCGCCCGAGCCGCGAGGGCGCCCCGGCGTCGTCCGTCGTTTCGTCGTCTACCCCCGTGTCGCCGTCATCGTCGGTCATGCCCGTCCGTACGATAGCATGACATATAAATCGATGTGCGGAAGCGGCGCGCGACCGCGCCGGAACGCGGACGCCCGACTATCCCCAGTTCCACCGGGCGTGAAGCCGGCGGACGGAGAGGTCGAGCCAGAAGCCGATGAAGCCGATCACCAGCATGATCGCGGGGATCTCCGCGTAGGAGAACCGGTCGCGGGCGTCCAGGATGAGGTAGCCCAACCCGGTGTTGACCCCGAGCATCTCCGCGGGGACGAGAATGATCCAGAGGATACCGATCGACAGGCGGATCCCCGTGAGCATGTCCGGGATCACCGCCGGGACGACGACGCGGCGCAGCAGGGCGCGCGTGTCCCCGCCGAGCGACTCCCCGACCGTGATCCAGTCGTCGTCGATGGTCGCGATCCCGTGGGCGGTGTTCAACACGATCGGCCAGAGGCCGGCCATGAACATCACGAACACCGCCGACTGGGTTCCCACGCCGAAGACGATGATCGCGATGGGGAACCACGCCAGCGGCGAGATCATCCGCATGAACTGGAAGAGCACGGTCGTCGCGCGCTCGGCCGCCTTGAAGTAGCCGACGACGATCCCGATCGGGAGCCCGACCGTCAGGCAGAGCCCGAGCGCGATCGCGAACCGGTAGATGCTGACGAACACGTGGTCGTAGAACGCGGGCGACACCACGAGCTCCGCGAGGACGGCGAGCGTCGCCGCCGGCGCGAAGTTGGTGATGATGCCGCTGCCGAGCGCCGTCACCGCCCACCAGACGGCGAGGCCGCCGAGGAGCCCGACCGCCGGCAGCAGGCGGCCGCGCTCTCCGACCAGCTCAGAACCGTATCGTCTCTTGTCTCTCGTAGCCATCGTCCTCGGGAACGTCGAACGCCGGCGGGCCGCCGGCTTCTTCCAGCGCTGTGCGAACGGGGTCGTACGCGACGAGGTCGTCGGCGACCTCGGCGGGGTCGAGCTCGTCGAGGAAGGCGTCCTCGCCCTCCACGCGCGTCTCGCGCATACGGCGGACCAGCTCCTCCGTGTACGACGGGTACGGGTACGGGTAGAAGCCGATCCGTTCGATGTCCCAGTCGGCGTTTTGGATCGCGCCCGACTCGAGGTACGGCTCGTGCTCGTCGTAGTGGGTGAGCGCGCGGTCGATCGGCTCCGGCCCCTGCGGGAGCAGGCCGCTCCCCTCCGAGGAGAGCAGCTGTGCCGCCTCCGACCGGTTCTCGCGGAGGTACTGCTGGGCGTCAACGATCCCGCTCATCACGTCGGTCGTCCACCCGGGCTGCGACTCAACCAGCTCCTCGCGCATCACGACGACGCAGCAGGCGTGCTCGCGCCAGACGTCGCCGGTGAACCGCAGGATCTTTCCGCCGGCGTTGAGCTCGCCGATCGCGTTGAACGGCTCGGCGACGATGTACCCCTCGATGGAGCCGTTCGCGAGCGCCGCGGGCATGTCCGGCGGGGGCGTCACGACGAGGTTGACCTCGTCGTCCGCCACCTCGTCGGCCGAGGAGTCCGTCCGGGGGGTGAGCCCGTGCTCGCGGAGCCCCATCTGGAGGATGACGTTGTGGATCGAGTACCAGAACGGGACGGCGACGGTGCCGCCGCCGAGGTCCGCCCACTCGTCGATGTCCTGTTGAACCGTCAGCGCGGAGCCGTCCGTGTGGTCCCACGCGACGACCTGCACGTTGGCGTCCAGCTCGTCGCCGTAGCGCATCCACACCGTCATCGGCATCAGGAAGTGAGCGACGTTGACCGCGCCCGAGAGGAACGCCTCCGCGAGGTCGGACCAGCCGCGGAACAGGGTCGGCTCCGCGGCGTCGACGCCGTGGTCCGCGAAGTGGTCGTTAGCGTACCCCGTCAGCAGAGGCGCCGCGTCCGTGATCGGGAGGTAGCCGATCTCCGCGGTCGGTGGCCCGCCGTCTCCGCCGCCGCCACCGACGCCGAGACAGCCGGCCGTCGAGCCGACGCCGGCCGCGGCGAGCGACGCCAGCCCCGACTCCTTCATGAACTCGCGCCGGGAGAGTCCGCTCGTGCGGGCCTTCTCGGAGGGATCTCGCCAGCCGGCGCCGCCGACGAGCTCGCGCGCGCTCTCGGCGACGTCGGGGTCGACGTCGTCGTGGTTCGTGTGATCGTGTGTCATTCGAGCCCCACCGCCTCCAGGCGCTCGAAGGTCGCCGCCCGCTCCGCGAGGAACGCCTCGTCGTCGCGCGAGCGCGTCTCGCTGTCGATCCGCTCGACGTGTTCGATGCCCGCGGGGACCGGCCCCATGATCGCGACGCGGTCGCCGAGGTACACCGCCTCGTCGATGTCGTGCGTGACGAAGGCGGCGGTGACGCCGAGCTCGTCGACGATCCGCAGCAGCTCGTCTTGTAGCTCCATCTTCGTCAGCTGGTCGAGCGCGGAGAACGGCTCGTCGAGGAGCAACACCTCTGGCTCGTTCGCGAGCGTCCGCGCGAGCGACGCGCGCTGCGCCATCCCGCCCGACAGGTCGGCGGTGTCGGCGTCCGCGACCCCGTCAAGGCCGACCAGCTCCAGCAGTTCGTCGATCAGGTCCGGGTCGGGCTCCTCGCCGCGGAGCCGCGGGCCGATCTCGACGTTCTCGCGGACCGAGAGCCACGGGTAGAGGAGCGGATCCTGGAAGACGACGCCCCACCGGTAGTCGGGCCCCGTCACCGCTTCGCTGTCGATCTCGACGCGACCGCTGGTCGGGTCCTCGAGCCCCGCGAGCAGGTGCAGCAGGGTCGTCTTGCCGCAGCCGGACGGGCCGAGCAGACAGCAGACCTCGCCGGGGTCGACCGACAGGTCGAGCCCGTCGAAGACGAGGGTCTCGTCGTACCGCTTCGTGAGGTCGCTGGCGACGATCGGCGCCGCGTCGGTCGCGCGACGGTCGGCGTCGCCGGCGTCGGCGCCCACCGCGGACGCGGAGCCGGACCGGACGTCGGACGCCTCGCCGTCGTCGTCGGCCGTCGCCGGACGGGACTCGATCGACATCGGTCAGTCCGCCGTCGCCTCAGGCTCGTCCTCCTCGGACTCGGCTTCGTCGTCCGGGAGCACGCCCTCGTTCTCGACCTCCTCGGCGGTCCCGATGTCGGCGTCGTCCGGGACGAAGCCCTTGTCGCGCATCCAGTCGGTGGTCGCGTCGATCCGCTTCTCGTCGGGGGCGCGCACGGGCAGGAACTCGCGGAGCTCGAACTCTTCGCGGAGTCGTTCGAAATTCACGTCGTCGAAGGCGGGCTTGTCGGCGGCCTCGTCCTCGAGGAGTTCGACGTAGCGGTCGGTGTACCCCTCCAGGTCGTCGTTGATGTCGGCGACCGCGCGGTTCAGCGCCGCGAGGAACCCCTCCAGCTTCTCCGGCTCGGGCTGCTCGCGCGTCGTGATGGCGGCGCGGCACGGCCCGTCGAAGACTTCCTTCAGCTCCTCGTCGTAGCGGCCGAGGGTGACAAACGGCTCCAGTACCGCGATGGAGTCGACCTCGCCCTCTTTCACCGCGTCGAAGCGGTCCTCGGCCTCACCGACGTGCTCTAAGACGATCTCGTCCTCGTCGAACCCCTCGTTTTCCAGCATCTCTCGCATCGAGTAGAACGAGGTGGCGTACTTGTTGATCCCGACGGAGCGACCGCGCAGGCCGTCGATGGTATCGGCGTCATCGTCCGCGTCGACGAAGACGACGCGGTCCCACTCGCTGTAGGAGCCGACGATATCGCGGTCGGTCTCGGAGACCTCTTGGACTGCGTTCCACTCGCAGACGCCGTGGGTGCCGCCGTCCTCGTCCATATCGTCCCACCAGTCGGCGTCGAAGGCGTTCTCGCCCTCGAAGTCCTGCGTGCCCGGCGCGAAGTACGAGAGGTCGGCGTCGACGCCCTCGTCCTCGAAGTACCCCTTCTCCTCTGCGATGTCCTGCACGAGCCTCCACGTGAAGTATTCGTGCGAAACATTGAGATCTGACATCGAATGCTTCTTAGTTTTATTGTAACCTATAACTCCGGAAACCGACAAGGATGAGCGGTGCAACCGCGTTCGCGCAAGTATTGCGACGGCCGAACGGATTCGGTCGCCCGCTTGAGGGGGAGCTCCCCCGCAACTACCCCGAAATCCCCGCGGAACCGCCGCTAACGGGAGCATTTTACTGACGGATGTGAACAGTTTGCATCCGAGATAGCCGCAATAATTGTTCGTTTCTCCGTCGAGACAATCGAACAGACGTCTCAGGCCCGCTCGATACGATTCAGAAGGCTCGGCGGCGACCACGGTTCGGAGCTGACGCTCAAAATAGCGGTTCGGGCGCGTCAGTCCGCCGTCGCGGCGGGCGCGTCGTGGTCGATTCGGTGCCGAGGAGATCGAGGAACGCCGCGATCCACCCGGGGTGATCGGGCCACGCCCGGCCGGTGACGAGGTTCCCGTCCGTCGTCACGCCGTCGACCCACGAGCAGCCGGCGGCCTCGACCTCGGGGCTGACCGCGGGGTACGCCGTCATTTCGTAGCCGTCGAGCACCCCCGCTGTCGTCGGGCTTCGCCCGACTGCCAGAGGCGCGTCGGGCCTCGCTGTCGCGAGGATCTGTGGGCCGTGGCAGATCGACGCGACCGGTTTGTCGGCCTCGAAGAAGTGCCGCACCGCGCCGAACACCTCGTCGTGGCCGCGGAGGTGCTCGGGCGCGCGTCCCCGAACGGGTCGCCCTACCGTTCCGCCGACGAGGGCGGCGAGGGGTTCTCGACGTCGGGGGGCCCGAGGTCCCGCTGAAACTCGTCGAACCGGTCGAGGTCCTCGGGGAGCTCGTACTCGATCTCGCGCTCGTCCTGGTTGTCGGGGAGCCGTCCGTCCTCCAGATCGGCGGCGGCCTCCTCCCAGCCGGGCTTCACGCGCACGCTCCGGGCGGGGGAGCCGACGACGACGTGGTGGTCCGGGACGTCGCCCTGCACGACCGAGCGGGCGCCGACGACGCTGTTCTCGCCGACTCGGCAGCCGGCGCGCACCATCGCGTCGTAGGTGACCCGGGCGTCGTCTTCCACGACCGTGTGGAAGTTGCGGACCTCGGTCTGGTCGACGAGGTCGTGGTCGTGGCTGTAGAGGTGGACCCCGTCGGAGACCGACGCGCGGTCGCCAATGGTCAGCTTCCCGCGGTCGTCGAGGTGGACGTCGTCGTGGATCACGACGTTGTCGCCGACCTCGATGTTGTGGCCGTAGGTGACGGAGATCCCCTTAAAAAAGCGACAGTCGTCCCCGCACTCCGCGAACAGGTGGTTCCCGAGCATCTGGCGGAACCGGAGGGCGAAATCGACGTTATCAGCCATCGGCGTGGCGTCGAACTGGCGCCAGAGCCACTGGAGGTGTTTCGAGGGCTGGAACCGCTCTTCGTCCTTCTCGGCGTAGTACTCCGACTCCAGCGTCGCGTTGCACGGGTCGTACCCCTGCAGACGGATGCGCTCGGCTCTCGACACCGACTCCCCGTCCTGCCACGCCTCCCACCGCTCGCGGTCGCCGTGCAGGTCGATCAGGACGTCGCGAACGACGTCGCAGGTGTCCTCGTCCGAGGAGAGCCGCTCGTCCACCTCGTCGATGAACCCTCGGACCCCGGCCTCCGCGCCGTCGGGCAGGGACACGTGTCGCTTTGTCATCGGCCGACCTTCGTCGCCGTCCCTCAAAGGGATTCGGTTGTGCGGATGCGAGGTCGAGACGCCTGACCGTGGTCGCAGCAACCTATAAACCGGAGGCGGAGTCCCGCGGCGTGGGCGAGACCGCACCCGCTAAGTGTCCCGATCCCCAACTCGAGGTATGCAACACCGCGAACTCGGGAACTCCGGCGTCGAGGTCTCTGAGATCGGCTTCGGCGCGTGGGTCGTCGGCACCGACTGGTGGGGCGACCGCTCGGACGAACAGGCGGTCGAGATGGTCGAAACGGCGCTCGACGCCGGCGTCACCTACGTCGACACCGGCGACGTGTACGGCCACGGCGACAGCGAGGAGATAATCGGGAAAGCGATCGACGGGCGCCGCGACGAGGTGACGCTCGCGACGAAGATCGGGTACGACTTTTATAATAACCCGCAGGCCGGTCACGGCGAGCTCCCGAAGGAGCTCGACCGCGAGTACCTCGAGACCGCGTTCGAGCGCTCCCTCGACCGGCTCGATACCGACTACGTCGACCTGCTCCAGCTCCACAACGCGAACGTCGACGACGTCACGCCCGAGGTGCGCGACCTCCTCGCCGAGTGGAAGGCCGACGGGCGCGTCCGCGCGCTCGGCTGGGCGCTCGGCCCCTCGATCGGCTGGCTCGCCGAGGGCGACGCCGCGATCGAGTACGACGAGTTCGACGCGGTCCAGACCGTCTTCAACCTGTTCGAGCAGCAGCCCGGTCGCCACTTCGTCGACGCGATCCGCGAGAGCGACTCGGACACCTCGGTCATCGCCCGGGTCCCGCACTCCTCGGGCCTGCTCAACGAGCAGGTGACGCCCGACACCGTCCTCGAGGACGGCGACCACCGCTCGCACCGCCCGAAGGAGTGGTACGAGACCGGCTGGGAGAAGGTCGAAGCCATCCGCTTCCTCGAGGACCCGGAGGACGCCGAGGGAACCCGCACGATGGCGCAGGCCGCGATCCGCTGGCTCCTCGCGCACGACGAGGTCGCCTCCGTGACGCCCACCTTCCGCGACGGGGACGACATCGCGGAGTGGAGCGCGGCGGGCGTGCCGCCGCTCTCCGAGGCCGAGTGCGACCGCGTCGACGAGCTGTACGCGCGGAACTTCGATATCGACCGCGACGACGGGATGGACGTCCTCCGGACCTCCGTCGACGGCGATGACATCGAGGCCGCCGGCCTCGACAAGCGCGCCGCGTCGTACTGAGACCCGGCGACGCCGTCGGCACCGACGCCGAGCCCGCTTCTTTCGCCTCGAGACCGCACGACTGCGAAGCGACGCGACCTCTCACGATCAGTTTCACCGCGGTCCGAGTATCACCGGGACTCTGGGGCGCGAGCGCTCGCGAGCCGGAGCCGCGGCTCGCCGGCGCGGAAGTGGTGGCTCGGTGGGAAATCCCTCGTCACAAGGGGCTCAGTGGGGGTAACACGTCGTCATGGCCACCACCACGAGCGTGGCCGTCCGCAGTTATAAAGCCCTCGCGACGGCGCCGCGGATCGCCCCGTCCCGGTGAGACCCCGTCGCGCCGCCCGGCTACCGCCCGCCGGCGACCCGGCTCGCGACGCGGTCCCCGTCGGACCGTATCCGCTCCGCAAGCTCGGAGACCTGCGCCAACACGGGGTAGCGGGGGCCGTCCGTCGGCCCGTACAGGTACTCGTAGAAGGCGCGGTCC
The DNA here is from genome assembly GCF_026586675.1 of Halorubrum yunnanense. GTDB lineage: Archaea > Halobacteriota > Halobacteria > Halobacteriales > Haloferacaceae > Halorubrum > Halorubrum yunnanense. The sequence goes on along the minus strand of NZ_JAODIX010000039.1, from coordinate 37,536 downwards.
TCGCCGGGATCGGTCGCGGACGCCGGTGTCATCGGGGGGTCGCTGAGCGCTTCCTGCCGCTTCGCGGCGACCTCGTCGCACTCGTCTTCGAGCCCGTCCAGCCGCTCCCAGACGTCGATCGCCGCGTCGGTCCCGGGTCCGGAGACCCCGTCGAGGTGTTCGAGGAGCCGCCGTCGCCGCCGGTCGACGCCGGAGAGGTCGCTCTCGAACGCCCGCAGCGCCTCGATCTCCTCGCCGATCCCGTCGGCGAGCGTCGAGCGCGCGTCGGCCGCCCGCCGGCTCCGCCTGACGAGCGCCGACTGGGACGCCGCGGAGAGGGTGCCGTTCGACGCCAGCGCGGCCGCGGTGTCGGGCCCCAACTCCGCGGCGAGGCTCTCCGGGATCGTCTCGTCGTACTCCTCCCTGTAGTGGGGGACCGACATCACCGTGTCGCGGTACGCCGCCAGCACCCGCCTCAGCCTGACGTCGTCGCCGCCGACGCTGTCGACCGTGCGAACCGCGGCCATCGTCCCGTCGAACCCCGACGCCGTCGCCCGAGTCGGCGCCGGATCGAGCGCCGAGACGCGGTCCGCGAACGACTCGAAGGCGTCGCGCTCGGCGACGACGCGACGCCGCTCGCGCTGGTCGGCGTCCACCGCGTCGCGGACGTACGCGAACGCGAGGAACGCCGCGAGCCCGACGACGACCGCGGCGGCGACGACGGCCGGCTCGCTCGCCGCCGCCCCGACCTCACACGAGAGGGCCGTGCACTCCTCTATCGCCGCCGGGTCCACCTCACGGATCCGAAAGACGTTGGCGGAGCCCGAATACACGTTCATTACATCCGTTAACACGGTTCATGCACAAAGCGTTTGCGCCCGGCTCCGAGTGTCGGTACGCCGTGGCCGGACGGAAGGGGGGAGCTACTCGACGACGCCGTCGTCGGTGATCACGGTGTCGATCATCCCGATCGGGGTCGCGTCGTAGCTCGGGTTCTCGATCTCGACGCCCTCGACCGGCTCGCGCATCACCTCGACGGCGTCCCGGAACTCGTTCTCGAAGCGGAACTCCTCTATCGTCTTCGCGCCCGAGCCGACCGCGGTCACCGGGATCCCGAGCTCGCGCGCGGTGACGACCAGGGGGAAGGTCCCGACCCGGTTGTAGTAGGTGCCGCCGGTGATACAGGTGATCCCGAGGAGGACGCGGTCGCAGTCGCGGAGGGCGTACCCCATCGCGCTGTCGACGACCATGCGGACGTCGACGCGGGACACCCCGGCGAGGACGCGCGCTGTCTTCCGACCGAGCGTGCGCGGGCGCGCCTCCGTGACGTAGACGGTCAGGTGCGCGCCGTCGCGCGCGGCGTTCTCGACGGACTCCAGCACCGTCGTGGAGTAGTCGTGGACGAGCAGCGTGTCGCCGTCCTCGATGTGTTCGGCCGCGTTGGCGGCGGCCTCCCCCTTCGCCGTCTCGATGTCGTCGACGACGCGGTCGATCGTCTCCTCGAGCAGCTGTTTGGCGTCCTCGACGCCCGTCGGCTCGCCGATGACAGAGCGCTCGACGTCGCGCATCGCGTTGTGGAGCGCGGCGTGCGAGGGGTTCGACCGGCGCAACACCCCCGCGTTGTGCTCCAGGTCGCGCTCGAACTCGTCGACCGCCACGTACTCGCGGTCGAGCAGCTCCGCGAGCGCCCGCGTCGCCTTCACGGCCACCGCCGACGTGCTGTGGGTCCGCATCGCCCGGATCTCGGCGACGGTCTCGTCGATCATACCGAAACGGTCGTCGCGGCCATTCAAAGGGGTTCCGGGGTTTCGGCGATCGGATCCGAACAACGCGGTCGGCGCGTGCCTTCGAGCGGCCGACAGGCCGCGAGAAGCGCGCGCGAGGGACGCGGCGACCGTAGGGAGCCGCGAGGCTGGGGAGGCGTGAGGTGCTGTGGGGCGCGGTGTGGGGTGGGACTCAAAGGGGCAGTCGCGAGGAGGGCGCAGGCGAGGTAAGCACCGCAACGAGGGAGCGAACGAAGTGAGCGACCGAGTGAGGAGCGCAGCGAGCGTGCGCCCTCCTCGCGGCTGGGGCTTTGGCGGTGTTCGCCGGCGATCCTGTGTCGATTATTTATAAGCGAGCGGCTGGGGCTTTGGCGGTGTTCGCCGACGATCCTGTGTCGATTATTTATAACCGAGCGGCTGGGGCTTTAGAGACGTTCTCTACATCACCGACAGCAACGACTTATAAACGAACTGACAAACACGCAGCGGTGCTCCGACGATCGAACCGATACCTCACTGAGAAGACGCGCTTCGTCCGATCTAGGCGTACTTCGCGACGATGTTGAGCACGTCGTCGAGCTCGTCGCCGTCGAGCGAGAAGCGCTCCTGGGCGAACACCGAGCGCAGCTCGGTGCGGTCCTCGGGGAGCAGGTCGGCAATCTTCACGGCGGTCGGGACGTCGATCTGCTCGAGTTCGGTCAGCTCCTCGACGAGCTCGCGGGACTCCTCGGGGTCGAGCCGGGCAAACCGGTTGACGTGCTCGATCGCGCGGGCGAGCTCGTAGCGGAGGTCGCGGTCCTCGTCGTCGGCGCGCTCCGCCTCGATGTCGACGAGGACATCCTTCGCCTCGGAGATGGTGACGTACTCCTCGTCGACCTTCTCTTTGAAGATTGTCATCTCAGTTCTGCTGGGCGCTCATGTGGGCGGCGCGGACAATGAGCGTCTTCGTCTTCCCGCCGTCCGAGATCTCGACTTTGAACGCGGCGCCCTGCTTGCCCAGGACGGTACCGGTCCGACCATCGAAGCGCGGGTGGAAGCGGCCCTCCTGGACGCTGGGGTCGATTTTGAGGTGGACCTGTGAGCCCGTCTCGAACTCCTGGATGGCTCGCTGCGGCGGCGACGTGCCGCGGTCGCGCGGTTTGTTCGAGAGCTTGTCGCGGGTCGCTTTCTGAGGTCCATTAGAACTCGGCATGGTCTTGGGCTACGTTCCGCTGCCGCAGGTATAAATGGTGCGTTACGGGCGCCGCCCGAGAGCGGGTACCACACCGCCAGTTGGGCGGGTTGCCGGCCGGCGTCGCCCGCTTCGGTCTCGCGGAGCGCAGCCGTCAGAAGCCTCCGCTACAGCCGCAAAAACTACCCTATGGAAGCCCCCCTATCGAAAGTGCTAATCCCGGGAGTTCCCTAACGTGTTCGTAATGAGTCATCAGCTGCCGGACGTACAGGCGTCCGCGCCCGACGTCACCGTTGGGCTCTCGCAGGTCGGCGTCACCGGCGTGGAGAAGCTCGTCAAACTCGCCCGGGGAGATCAGCGACCGATCGTCCTCATGGCCGAGTTCGAGGTGTTCGTCGACCTCCCGAGCGGTCGCAAGGGGATCGATATGTCCCGGAACCTCGCGACGATCGACGAGATCTTAGAGGAGATCACCCGCGAGGAGGCGTACCGCGTCGAGGACGTCTGCGGGGACGCCGCCGAGCGGCTCCTCGAAAAACACGACTACACCACCACCGCCGAGGTGTCGATGACGGCCGAGCTCGTCACCCGCGAGGACACGCCGGCGTCGGGGATCGAGACGCAGAGCACGGCGACGATCGTCGCCAGCGCCAGCGCGACCGAGGAGGGCACCCGCGAGGAGATCGGCGCGGAAGTCACCGGAATGACCGTCTGTCCCTGCTCGCAGGGGATGAGTGAGTCCCGCGCCCGAGAGAAGCTCGCCGACCTCGGCGTCGACGAGGAGACGACCGAGGAGTTCCTGGAGGCCGTCCCGCAGCCGGGCCACTCCCAGCGGGGCCACGCGACGCTCACGGTCACCACCGACGGCCACCCCGACATCGACCTGCGCGATCTCATCGACGTCGCCCGCGACTCGATGAGCGCGCGGATCTACAACATGGCGAAGCGGCCCGACGAGGACCACATGACCTACGAGGCCCACGCCGACGCGAAGTTCGTGGAGGACTGCGTCCGCGCGCTCGCCGAGGGCACGGTCGAGGAGTTCGACCACCTCTCGGACGACGCCGTGGTGCACATGAAACAGTCGAACGACGAGTCGATCCATCAGCACAACGCCCACGCCGAGCGGGAGGTCACCATGGGCGACCTGCGGACCGAGCTGAACGCTTGGTAGGCGCGTCCGACCCCGTTCGCCGACCCAGCTCCCCGACGACCTCCGCACACCGGCTACGCTGAAACCGCTCTCTCAGGCGCAGTACGGTATGCAGCCGCCGATCCCCTCAAAGAAGAGCCGTATCGCGCGACGGTGACTGCCGCGGAAAGCCATTTCCGTCGCGGCCGCCAAGGTAAGGGAATGGTTTCCGAGGAACTCGACAACGTCGACAAGGGCATCCTGTATCTGCTCCAGAAAGACGCTCGGCGTAACACGACTGAGGACATGGCCGAGAAAGTCGGCGTCTCGTCCAGCACGGTCGCGAATCGGATCAACAGCCTGGAGGAACGCGGCGTCATCCTCAGCTATCACCCGACCGTGAAGTACAGCGAAACGGGGTTAGGTCATCACCTCCTCGTCACCGCGACGGTCCCTCTCCGAGACCGAGAGGCGCTGCTGGACGAGATCATGGAAGTGTCAGGAGTAGTGAGTATCCGGGAACTGTTGACAAACAACGAGAACCTGTCGCTGGAGGTCGTGGGCCGCACGTCGGAGGACATCGAGGACACACTCGAAGGGTTGGACGCTCTCGGCGTCGATATCGAACGGATGGAGATGATGAAACAGGAGCGAGCCAACCCGTACAACCACTTCGGAAAGGAGTTCGCGAGCGAGGAGGACACTGGCTAATTTCCAGTCGGTTTTAAACCCTTCTGGAAATTATCAAAAACCCGATAGGTTCAAGAAGGTCGAGACAGTACACAAGTGTATGGTTCAGGCACGGTCCTCGACAGCGGACGTCGACGACGTACTCTGTGAGATAGTCGACAAGATAGCCGAAGTGGAAGACGTCGACCCGCTCGAGCTCACCCCTCCGCTCTACGAGGTAATCGACCCCGAGGCCTTGGGACAGATGTTCGCCACGATCCCGACCGCCGATCGGATGGAGCTCAGGGTGAGCTTCCCGTACGAGGGATACGAAGTGACCGTCCACGGCGACGGCGACGTCTCCGTCGAGGAGTGAGCCGCGCCGGTCCGCGCAGGTAGGCGGTTCGCGTCGCCGCGCGCGTTCCATATGCCGCCGTATTCGGACCGGAACGCGTCACCCGCTGATCGGTCGCTGAAACCCCGCTCACCCGAACGACAGCGGCTCCGCCTCCGTCCACTGCGGCTCGAACTCCTCGGCCACGCTCGTCGCGAACTCCGCGTCCTTCACGTCGATCATCGCGAACGGCTCGTCGCCCGAGAGCGGGTGCGGGACCTCGATGCACACCTCGATCCCGTCGAAGACGTTGAACGTTCCGTCGACGCCCCCGGTCGTCCGAACCTCGAATCCCTCCATATCCGACAGGTCCGCGGTGTACCGCCGACCGACGCTCCGCGGCAGCGCGTCGACCGTCTCCGGCGACAGCAGCACCCGAATTTCGACCCCGCGTTCGAGCGCCGACTCCAGCTCCGCGGCGACCCGCTCCCCGATCGTGCCGAGGTCGAAGCCGGTCGCCGGCGCGCCGACGACCACGACCATCCGTCGCTCGGCGGCCGCGATCCGCTCCAAGAGCAGGTCCGTCGCCTCCTCCGCGCCGACCGCCGCGGTCCAGAACTGGCCGTCCACCGGCTCCCCCGCGTCGAGCTCCGTCGAGAGGTCGGCGACCACCTCCTCGTACTGCTCCGCCTGCGTCTCCAGCTCCCGCTTCTTCTCGTCGAGCAGCCGATCGAGCGCGGCGTCGGGCTCGACCGCCGCGTACTTCTTCGGCCGGCTGGCGGCCTGACTCCGGACGAGGTTGTGCTGCTCCAAGCTGTTGAGCACGTCGTACACCCGCCCCATCGGGACCTCGCTGGCACGCGAGAGGTCCTTCGCCGTCGTCGGCCCGGTGCGCAGCAGCGCGCGATAGGCGCGCGCCTCGTACTCGGAGAGCCCCAGGTCCCGGAGAGATGCCATACCAACCGATCAGACGGCACCGACATAAACACGTCGCCCGTTTACACGCAGCCGTAGTGGGAAGCCGTCGATCCCCGGCGCCGTGATATTCCCCGGGTCGTCGCAGACGACCGTAAACGGCGGAGCGCGCCGGGCGTCGCCGCTACTCCGCGGTCTCGGCGACCCGGCGCATCAACTCGTCCGGCGTTTCCGCCGGTTCGGAGACCGCGTCGCCGGCGAGCACGACCGCCGACCCCGCGGGGGCCGAGCGCGGCGCCGGCGACTCCTCTAGGTGGGCGTTCGGGGCGACGACCTTCTCGTGGTCCGCGACGCGCCACGCCGCGCGGTGGAGGTCGCTGCCCGATTCCTCGCCGACCGCGACGGCGGTGGTACCGCGGCGGAGCCGCCCGACGAGGCTCCCGTAGCCGGCGACCTGCACGCTCAGCCGCTCCGTGGCGCCCGCGAACGACTCAGCCGCCTCGCGGGCGACCTCCCGGTAGCGGTCCTCCCCGGTCAGCGCCGCCAGGTCGAGCAGCGCGGTCGCCATCTCGACGTTGCCGTCGAGCGGGCGGAACGGGCGGTCGAGCAGCCCCGCCCCCGACCCCGGCCCGTCCACGAAGGAGCCGTCGACGTGGAGCCGGTCTATCGCTCGGTCCGCGACCGCGCGGGCGACCTCGGCGCCCTCGCCGAGAACGCCGGCGGCGCGGACGTACGCGCTCACGACGCGGGCGACGTCGTCCAGCAGGTCCGACTCGCCGACGTCGTCGCCGCCGCGGTAGCGGGTCACCTCTCCGGAGTCGACGTCGACCAGGTCGCGTTCGAGCCCGTCGAGGATCCGGTCGGCGTACTCGCGGGCGCGCTCGTCGTCGGTGTACGCGGCCACCGCGAGCAGCGCGTCGGCCGCGAGCGCGTTCCCCCCAGCGAAGACGGTCAGGTCGCGCCGGGGCGGGTCGAGGTCGGCGCGGTCGTCGGCTGGCGCGGCGTAGTAGGCGCGACCGAGCCCGGGCCCGAGGCTCCCGCCGACGCCGTAGCCGGTCCAGAGGTCGTCGGTGAGAAAGCCGACCGCGTCGGTCGCGGGCCCCAGGTACGCCTCGTCGCCGGTGTAGAGGTAGGCGTTCGCGAACGCGCGGGTGACGGCCGCGTTCGTGTCGATCGGCTTCTCGTAGGCGACGTCGCCCCAGTCGCGGGTCCCCGCGAACCGGAAGAAGCCGCCGGCGACCTCGTCGGCGAGGTGGTCGCGCACCGCGTCGAGCGTGCGGAGCGCGCGGTCGCGGTCGCGCTTCAGCGCGAACTCGACGGTCCGGGGAAGCGGGAACTTCGCGTCCGACCCCCAGCCGGCGTACTCGGCGTCGTACTTGGCCTCGACCTGCCCGGCGAGGTGGCTCTCTATCGCATCGGTCAGCTCCCCGCTCGGCGGGAGGTCGGCGTCGAGCGCGCGAGGGACCCGGCCCGCGGATCGACCCTTCTCGGCCCACATCCCTCTGACGGACTCGAGCACCTGCCGCATCCCGTCGACGTCGAGGTAGCCCGCGCCGGTGAGCAGCTCGCCGTCTGGCGTGAGGAAGGCCGTCGTCGGGAACCCGCCCATGTTGTACCGCTCCCGCACGCGCGGGCGGCGGTCGACGTCGACGCGGACCGGGACGAACCCCTCGTTGACGTTGGCGGCGACCCGGGGCTCGGCGTAGGTGACGGCGTCCATCTCGTGACAGCCCTCGCACCAGGTGGCGGACAGAGAGAGGAGCACCGGCCGGTCCCGCTCGTCCGCCTCGGCGAACGCCTCGGGCCCCCAGTCGCGCCACTCGACGTGCGTCTCGTCGGTCATACAGGCGGTCGGGTCGGGCGGTGGGTAAGCGCTTCGAGACCGCCCGAGAAGTCGCCGTCTGGACCGGCGGCTACTGCCGGAAGACGGAACCGAGAGGGAGGGCGCGGTCGGTGCGTCCGGCGGGCAGCGCCTCGGATACGGCCTTCGCGCCGCTCAGCGCTTGTAGTCGTGGCCGAGCGCGAGCGCCAGCGCGTTCGCGAACAGCAGGCCGACGAACAGCAGCCCGGTGCCGCCGTCGAGCCCCGTGTACAGCAGGGCGGGGTACGTGGCCGGGATGGCGATCGCGGCCCAGAAGGCGGCGGCTTTCATCGTGCCGGTCATCAGCCCGGCGACCTGTCGGCCGGAGGCGAGGCGCGTGGGAGCGGGGATTGACATGGACACTTCTCTGTATAACGGGGACCCACATATAGCCGGTAGAGGGTTCGGGGATTTTCAGCCCATTTCTCTGCTCGTTCTGACATTTTAAAACCGTCTCAAAAACAGTTTAACTATTTATCGAGCCTTCTCATCCTTTTTGGGGGATCCAGGCGATCTCCGTCGAACGACGCCGACGATCGCTCCTCGTCGTCGGATCTCGCCGATCGATAACGGAACCCCCCGATCGACGCCGAACCTCGCCGGTCGATCTCGATCCATCGATTCGCCGACAGGTCGTCCGGCTGCCGCGAGACCAACCGCTTTGAGCCTCCGGGAGAATCCGGATATATGACTCACACCGACCCGACGGCAGTCCGCGAGGCGCGCGACGAGAGACGGGCCGCGGCCGACGGCGGGGGGAGACCGCGCGTATCCGTCGTCGCCTGCGGCGGCACGATCGCATCCGAGCCGGACGACGGCGGCGCCGCGCCGGCGAAGACCGGCGACGACCTTGTCGCGGCGGTGCCGGGCGTCGAGCGACACGCGACCGTGAGCGCCCGCGAGGTCTGCTCGCAGCCCGGGTTCGACGTGCGCTGGCGCGACGTGCTGGCGACCGCGGCGGCGGCGCGGGAGGCGGTCGCGGACGGCGCCGACGGCGTCGTTGTCACCCACGGCACCGACACCCTCGCCGACACCGCGTTCGCGCTCGACCTGCTCACCGACCTCGACGCCCCGGTCGTCGTCACGGGCGCCCAGCGCCGGCTCGACGAGCCCTCCAGCGACGCGCCCGCGAACCTGACGCTCGCGGTCCGGGCCGCCGCGGACGATCGGTTCGCGCCGGGGGTTCAGGTCGCGTTCGACGACGAGCTCCACGCCGCCCGCGACGTCCTCAAGGGCCACAGCAACGCCCTCTCGACGATGACCTCGCCGGGAGCGGGACCGGTCGCGACGGTCACCCGTGCCGGCTCGCGGCTCCGTCGATCGCCCGAGCGCGGCGTCCCGATCGATCCCCTCGCGGACGCGATCGAGAGCGGCGACGACGTGCCGGAAGTTCCGGTGGTCCACTCCGGGACCGGCGTCGGCGCGGACGCACTCGAGCGCGCGGTCGACGCGGGCGTCGGCGGGGTCGTGATCGAGGGGACCGGCCTCGGCAACGTGACCGCCGCGATCGGTGACGCCGTGGACGACGCCCTTCCGGAAACGCCGGTCGTCGTCGCCGGACGGCCGCCGGCCGGCCCGACCGAACCGGTGTACGGCACGCCCGGCGGCGCGGTCACGCTGGCGGAACACGGCGTCACGTTCGCCGGTCCGCTCCCGGCGTCGAAGGCGCGGATCGCGCTCGCGCTCGGACTCGCGGCGGGCCTCGACAGCGAGGGGAAAGCGGGGGGCACCAACCTCACCGATCTGTTTCGGACGTCCGAGAGCGTCTGAGCGTCCGAGATCACACAGAGAGCCGTTTGGGCCTACACGAGGCACTTATACGCGCCTCGCGTAGCGGCGGGCATGACCGGACGCACGCGCAGAGCGACCCTCCACGGTCTCGGTGTCGGCGGCCTCGCCGCGCTCGCCGGCTGCACGGGCGAGGGCGATCCGGGGACCAAAGACGACGGCGACGGAACCGGCGAGAGCGACGGGACCGACGGGGGGGACGGCGACGACGCCGACGCGAGCGACCCGGACCCCGAGACCGAGGTCCACCGAGTCGGCGCCGCCCTCTCGGGGCCGGCGTGGGACCGGGAGGAGCGCCGCGGCTTCTGCGCGCTGTACGCGGACGAGAGCGGCGCCGCGTGGCTGCTCGGGGACGCGTCCGCGGAGACGGTCGCGTTCGTTGAGGCCACCGACTTCGACGAGTCGGTGCTCGCGTACGTCGAATCGGTCGGGCCGACGACGTGTCACGCCGAGATTGCGCTCGCCGACGTCGCCGTCGAGGACGGGACGCTCGTCGCGAACGCAACCGTCGAGGGGCCGGACGACGACGTCGCCTGCGGGGAGGCGATCACGCTCTCCGGGGCCTTCCTCCGAGTGACGACCGACGCCCGCCCCGACGCGATCCGGGTGTCGGTCACGGACGGCTGGGGGGAGACGAGCGAGGTGACCGGCGAGGAGCGCAGTGGGGGCGTCTGAGGGGTCACGCCGATTTAACCCCGCACCTCGATCAGGAGGTCCGACTCGGGCGACTCCCCCATCGCCTCGCGGACCCGGTCCCACGAGAGGTCCGCGCGGGCGGTCACCGTCCCGGCCGCGACCGCGCCGCAGGCGTTCCCGACGAGCAGGGGCACCTGGTAGTCGCGCGGGTCGTGCGAGAACCCGCCGTCGGTGATCTCGGGCTCGCGGAGGGCCGCGCCGAGGAACCCGGCCGCGAACGCGTCGCCGGCGCCGGTCGTGTCGACGGGGTCGACGTCGAAGCCGGGATGGGAGACGTCGCCGTGGGGCGTCCGGACCGTCGCGCCCTCGCTCCCGAGCTTGATTGCGACCACGCGGTCCTCCGGTTCCCACGGATCGACATCGGTCGAGTCGGCGAGGGCGTCGGCCTCGCGGCTATTTAAGAAGAGCACGTCGGCGGCGTGGAGCGCGGCGTCGAACTCCCGGTCGCCGACGCCCCGGCCGGGGTCGAAGCTCCGGGTCGCGTCCGCCTCGGCCGCCGCGGTCCCCAGCGCGGCCGCCGTCTCCGGCCGCTGGCCCGTGAGGTGGAGGTGGTCGGCCGCCGTCAGGGTGTCGCGGTCGAGGCCGGCCGCGGTGAACGACTCGTTGGCGCCGTCGTTGGCGAGCATGAGCAGCTCGCCGCCGCCGTCGACGATCACGTACTTCACTGAGGTCGGCTCGTCGGCGTCGACAAGCACCTGCCCGGGGTCGACGCCGGCGCTCGCGAGCTCGCGGAGCGCGAGCGCGCCCGACTCGTCGCCGCCGACGCTCCCGTAGACGACCGACTGGCCGCCCAGGTCGACGAGCCCGACCGCGACGTTGGCGGCGCTGCCCCCGCCCGACTGCTCGAGGCGGTCGATCCGGGTCTCGCCGTCGGCCTCCGGCAGTCGGTCCACGTGGATCGTCACGTCCCAGTTGATGTGGCCCGCGGTGACCACCTTCGGCGCGCGAGTCGACTCCTCGGGCGCGAGGTCGGGGTTCTCGTCGACCGGGCCGGGGGCGTCCGACCCTCCCGCGTCGCCGCCGGGTCCGGGGTCGTCGCTCGACCCGGAACCGCCACCCGACTCGGCGTCCCCGGCCTCCCACTCGGAGACCTCTTCGTCCCACTCGGCGACCTCCTCCTCCCAGTCGTCGGGGGCGCCGTCGCCCTCGCCGCTCATGGTTCCGCCCACGGCTCCGCGGCGCCCTCGCCGAACAGCTCGCGCATGAGCGTCACGATGCTCTCGGGCGGGAACTGGCCCTGCTCGGTGACGATCGCGTCCATGTACCGCGGCGGCGTCACGTCGAAGGCGGGGTTCTCGACCGCGACCTCGCCGATCTCCTCGCGGGCCTCGGGGTCGATCACCTCCGTCTCGTCGCGCATCTCGATCTCGACTGTGTGGCCCGTCAGCGTCTCCGGGTGGAGTTTGATCGTCTGGGCCGCGGTCATGATCGGGACGCCGCGCTCGCGGGCGTTGACCGCGAGCCCCGAGGTGCCGATCTTGTTTATGACGCCGCCGTCTGCGGCGATCGAGTCGGCGCCGACGACGACGTGATCGACCTCGTCGAGGTACCGCCGCGCCGCGGAGTCGACGATGAGGGTGACGGGGACCCCGGCGTCGCGGAGCGCCTCGGCGGTGATGTGGCCCTGCTGGCGCGGGCGCGTCTCCTTGACGACCGCCGAGATCGACTTCCCCTGATCGACGGCCGCCTCGATGCACGCGAGCGCGTCCGTCGAGTGGCAGTGGGTCATCACCGTGTCGCCGTCGGCGAGGCGGTTCGCACCCACCCGTCCGAGGTCCTCCTGCGCGCGGTCGAGCTGGCGGACGAACGCCCCGCTCGCGTCGACCACGCTCCGGCGGAGCCGGTCGACGTCGTCCCCCTCCATCCGCTGGAGGACGTACCGGAGGGCGTTCGGCAGCGAGACGGCCGTGGGGCGCGTCTCGCGGAGCGTCCGGGCCGCGGCGCGCATCGACGCGCGGAACGCCGCCGGGTCGCTGGCGGTCGGTCCGCCGTCCGCGGCCGCGCGCGCCTGCTCGGCGAGCGCCTCGGCCGCGGCGGAGGCGATGGTCGCCGCCCCGCGGATCTCCATCGTCGCGATCTCCTCGGCGGTCTCGCGCACCGGGACCGCCGGCTCGTGCTCGGGCATACCGATCCGGTAGCCGTCCGGCTATTTATAAAACCGGGCGACTGTCGCGGTCGCGTAAAGTTAGAGGATGAGGCGTTCGACTTCAGAGTGCTTATGGCCGAAATCGAACGCCTCAGCGAAGGTATCGCGTGGATCGACTTGTCGTTTGTGGAGCGAGATCGGACTCCACGCTGGGCGATTGAAGAAGGGATTCGCTGTCATTTGACTGGTATGTCACTCCGAGAGGTGAGTAAATTTCTTGAGCAGTATGGGATCAAACGGAGTCACGTCGCTATCCATAATTGGGTTCATAAAGCCGATCTGCAGCCGATCTCAACCGTCTCCGAGGATCAGCTTGCGGTTGACGAAAAGATGATCCGCCTCCACGGCCAGAAGTTCTGGCTGTACGGTGCGGTTGATCCACAGACAAACGAAATCCTCCATACGCTCTTGCGTAGCACATTGTTGATTTCAGAGAGTGGCTTTGACGGCGTGTTTGAGCGCTTCTCGTCCGGGTTTGCGGTAGAGTTCTCGTCTGAGTTGGAACGCTCGGAGATACTGTGTGAGGCGGTCTTTTGAGATGCCTCGATGCGGCGAGAGCCACCGTCGCGCCAGCGACGCGTGGCTCTCGCAGGTGTTCACGTGGACCGTGTCGTCGGCGTATTCACCGTCTCCGTGAACGACGTATTCGCGGTCGAATTGGGCGTCTTCTGTAAGTGGATCGTACGCGCAAAATCCGTCGGTATAGACGGTGAGAGGCTCCTGCTGGCGGTCAGCCAGCAGGAGCCGGATCGTCGATTCGTCTGCGGATTTCGCTGGCACAACGTACCGTTGCTCGGTGCCGCGATCCACGAGAACGAACACAGGCGGTTTGTCTTGATCATACGTTCCGCGCCCGCGTCGGGCGAGGCCGCGAGAGCGCGACCAGCGGTCGCGCTCGCGGCCTTTTAGGCCGGCAGAGACGTAAAACTCGTCAATCTCGACCGGTCCACGGAGATCGAGTGACGGCGCGTCG
>NZ_JAODIX010000039.1:3918-24081 GCF_026586675.1 Halorubrum yunnanense | reverse complement strand
ACCTCGATTTCGCACTGTAACTGCCTGAGGCTCGTGTTAAACCGCAAAAACGCGTAGATCGAGAACAACCATTTTCGGAGTGCGATCTTCGAATGAGCGAAGATCGTGCCGGTCTTATCGTTGAACGTGCGGTCGCAATCCTTACACAGATACCGCTGAAACTGCCGATAGCTGCCGTTTCTGATTGTTCGGTCAGAACGGCAGCGAGGACAGGAAACACCGTCACGCCAGCGAACCTGTTGGAGCAGGTCCGCTGCGACCGATTCCGACCCAAACACATCCAGCGGAATCATTCGTGTCGGACACCGCTGACGCGGTGTCCTTGTCCTCTTCGACTCCACAGCAGCAGCTCAGCAGTATCAACAATCTCCTACAGAAGAGCGTCGGCGCTATCAACTCGATAACGTCGAATTTCTCATCGATGACGCGGACTATCTTGGATCTGTTCTCGCTGAAGACGGCTATCGATTTCAAATCATTCAGCATGGAAATCGGAACGCCATTGAACGTGTCTTTTGGGAAATAGAACGACGAACATCATCGTTTGCGAATAGTTTTAGCAATGTCGCGTTAGAGACAGCTCAAAACTGGCTCGAAGCCTTTGCCGTCTACCACAATTCACGTCAAACTTAACGCGAGGACTGTCGCGGGACTCGTCCTACTCCGCGTCCGGCTGCTGGCCGTAGCTCTCGAACCGCGCCTCGACGGTCGCCAGCTGGTCGTCGGTGAGGAGGTTCGGCTCACCGGTCGCCGACGCCCGGAGGTAGAGCCGGCAGAGGTCCTCGACGTGGCGGGTGTTCTCGACCGCGGTCTCCAGGTCCGGCCCGGTCACCACGAGCCCGTGGTTCGCGAGGATCGCCGCGTCGGCGTCGGCCTCGGCCATCGCGGCGACGACGTTCGCGGCGAGCTCCTCGGTGCCGTACGGCGCGTAGTCGGCGAGCGGGACCTCCCGACCCACCGAGACGATCATGTAGTGGACGGGCGGCAGCCTCCGGCCCAGCGTCGCCATCGTCGTCGCCCACGGCGAGTGGGTGTGGACGATCGCGCCCGGCCGGTTGTGCTTATAAATACCCGTATGCATCGGCACCTCGCTCGACGGCGCCATCCGGCCCGCCAAGCGCTCGCCGTCGAGGTCGACGAGCGGCACGTCGTCGACGCCGAAGGAGTCGTACGGGACGCCCGTCGGCGTCACGGCGACCGCGTCGCCGTCGCGGACGCTGAGGTTCCCGGTCCGGCCGGGAGTCAGGCCGGCGAGCGCCGGGGCGTACTCGACGACCGCCTCGCGGGCCTCGCGGAGCAGGTCCGGGTCGGAGTCCGTCGCGTCCCGACTCACAGCGCCACCTCGGTCAGGTCGGCGAAAGCGGCCGGCCGGTAGTCCGGGCGCTGCCGCTCCGGGAGCCCGTCGTCGTTCGGCGCGTCGGCGTCGGCGGCGAACAGCGCGGTGTCCATTCCGACCGCGCTCGCGCCGGCGACGTCGGACTCGGCGTTATCGCCAACCATCAGCGCCTCGCTCGGCCGGCAGTCGAACGCCGCGAGGGCGGTCGCGAAGGGGAGCGCGCTCGGCTTCTCGCGGCCGACCTCCTCGGAGGTGACGAGCCGGTCGACCCGGTCGTCGACCCCGAGCCGGGCGAGCTTGCGCAGCTGGACGCGAGTCGTGAGATTTGTCACAACCGCGACGTCGGTCCCCGCCGCCGCGAGCGCGTCGAGGACCGAGTCGACGCCGTCGCACAGCTCCATCTCGGTCGCGTACCCTTCCCAGTAGGCGTCGCCGAGCGCGAGCGCGGTCGCGGCGTCGTGTTCGCCCGCGTGGCGCTGCAGCGCGCGCTTGAAGTAGATGTGGCGGTCGTGGGAGGCCGCGGTGCCGGCGGTCTCGCGCTTCGCCTCGCGCCGCGCGGTCGCGTACAGCTCGTCGAACGTCTCGCGGTCCATCTCGTGCCCGCGCTCGCGGAACGCCCCGAGCGCCGCTCGCTTCCCCGCCTCGTTGCAGGGCGGGTACGGGTACAGGGTGTTGTCGAGGTCGAAGCACACCGCCTCGTAGCTCATGCCCTCACTCCGCCGGGCGGCGACTTAAATATGGTTCGACGCGAGCGACCGGCCGCTCACTGCTCGTTCATCGCCTCGCTGGCGATGTTGCGCCCGCGGGAGTTGAGCGCCACCTCGCGGCGCACCCGCACCTCTTCGACGACCTCGAGCTCGACGAGCCGCTCGAACGTCTCCTCGACCGCGTCGACGTCCATCCCGAGGAACGACGGGATCTCGAACGGCGAGACGCCGGAGTACAGCGCCATCAACACCTCCCGATCGCGGCTGGAGAGGTCGACGTTCGTCGAGCTTCGCTGCTCGCCCTTCCGGAGCCACGCCTCGACGAACCGCATCCGGTTGGGGTGGCCCGCGACGTGCGTCTCGATGCTGGTGCCCTCGTCGTCGGTGTGAGACACCTCGATGACGGGCTTCTTCTCGCCGTTGACGGTGCGTTTGGCGGCGTCGAGGCCGCTGATGTCGTCGAGGTCGAACTCCACGAACGCGCCGCTCTCCAGCGCGGCGTTGAGCCCGTTCTCGTCGATCTTCACGCGGGCCTGCTCCCACTCGGTCTCCTGGACGACGCCGCCCTCGATCGCGGGGTGTTTGGCCGTCACCGTCCGCTGGTCGAGCAGCGCCCGGTAGACGTCCCGCTCGAACGACTCGTGGTCGGAGGCGGCGACCAACAGCACTTGGTCCCCGAGGTCGAAGCTCACGTAGTTGGAAACGCGCGCGACAGACTGGTTGGAGTCGTGGCGCCCGCCCAGCCCCCGGAGCTCCGAGAGGGGGATCGTGCGCTTCCCCTCGTTGCCGGCCAGGATCAGCCGCCGGTTCGAGAGGAGCACCCGGCCCGGCGTCCACGAGACGTCGCTCACTTTCCGCCCCTCGCGGACGGCGACCGCGAAGCGCCCCTGCGTGTCCGCGACCTTGTACTCGCCGCCGCCGTCGGACATCTACGGCCCCCCTGCCCGGAGCTTGGACACCGCCGAGAACACTCGCTGCCGGACCGCGGAGCTCTCGTCGTCGGTGAGGCCCTCGAGCCGGTTTAGCGTCTCCTGCCCCCCGACCTGACCGAGGACGAACACCGCCTTCGCCCGGGCGTCCTCCGGGTGTTCCGTGCCGATCCGGTCGAGCAGGCGGTCCTCGACGATCGGTCCGCCGAGGCTCTTGAGGCTCGTGGCCGCGAACTGTGCGGTCTGCGCGTCCTCGTCGGCGAGCGCGTCCGCGAGGGCTTCGACGGCGATCGCCGACTCCGGCTCCGCGACGCGGCCGAGGATCCACGCCGCGTTCCGTCGTTGGCGGCTCTGCTGGCCGTCAGTGAGGATCTCGACGAGCGGTTCAACGACCGTGGCGTCGTCGGCCGACTTCAGCTCGGAGACGACGCGGTCGCGGACCGCGTGACTCTGCTCGGTCGGCACGTTCGACAGCAGCTCGATGACCGAGTACACCGCGGCGTTGCGGACGACCGCGCTCTCATCGCCGAGCGCCCGCGCCAGCGGCTCGACCGGCTCGGGGTTGTTCGCCTTCCCGAGCGCGCCGGCGGCGATCCGCCGGAGCGATTCGTCTCCATCGTCGAGGAGGTCGAGCAGCGGCGAGAGCGCCTGGTCCGTCCCGACGTTCCCGAGCGCGTTCGCCGCGGCTCTCCTGACCCGCGGATCCTCGTCGTCCAGGCGCTCCGTCAGCGCCGGGACCGAGCGCTGGTCCGCGAACGTCCCGCAGGCCTGACAGGCGCGCAGCCTGACCCGGGAGTCCTCGTCGTCGAGCGCCTCGACGAGGTGTTGGAGGCCGCTCGCGTCGTCGAGCCCGCCGAGCGCGTTCGCGGCCGCCATCCGGAGCTCCGGGCGGTCGGCCTTGAGAGCGCGCGCGAACTTGCGGGCGGTGACCCACTCGGCCTCGGAGCCGCTGGTGCCTGTGAGTTCCTCGAGCAGCCGTTCGAGCGCCTCCTGTCCGAGCTCGTCGAGCGCGTCGACGGCGGCGCCCCGGACCTCGGCGTCGTCGTCACTCGTCGCCGCCCGGAGGAGCCCATCGACCGTCGGCTGGTTGTCGACGTCGCCGACCTCGCCGAGGAACTCGGCCGCCCGTCGGCGGACCGCGGCGCTGTCGCTGCCCAGCGCGTCCCTGAGCCGCTCCGCGTTCTCCTCCCGGGCGTACTGATACAGCGACATCAGACCCTCCCGAACACCCGCCGACGCTTGTCAATCGGCTCGTACCTGTCCGACCGGCCCGGCGGGACGCTCTCGGTCATGCCGAGCACGAGCACCCCGTCGTCGGCGAGCGACGCCTCGAGCGTGTCGAACAGCGCCCCCTTGTGGTCGACGTCGATGTAGATCAGCAGGTTGCGACACAACACGACGTCGAAGGGGTCGCGCGCGCCGTCGCGGATCAGGTCGTGCGTCTCAAAATCGACGAGCCGCTGGACCGTCGGGCGCACCTGAAACGTGTCGTCGTCGCGCTCGACGTAGCGGTCGGGGTCCGAGAGCGGCTCCAGCTCCCCCGCGATGTCCGTGGTCCGCGTCGTGTGATAGACGCCCTCACGGGCGTTTTCGAGCGCCTCCTCGCTGATATCGGAGCCGAGCACCTCGACCCGCGACTCGTCGATCTCGGGGTCGTCGTGGGCCAACATCGCGATCGAGTACGGCTCTCGACCGTCCGCGGAGGGCGCCGACCAGACGCGGACCCGCCGCTGCTCGCTCGTCCGCTCGCGGAGCACGTCGCGGAGCACCTCCCACATCTCGGGGTTGCGGAAGAACTCCGTCACGTTGATCGTGAGCGCGTCCATCAGCGCTTGGCGCTCCTCCTCGTCTTCGCGGAGAAGCCGTTCGTACTCCCCGTGCGACTCGGTGTCGCGCCGGCGCATCCGCGCCGTGATCCGGCGGTCGAGGTACGACTCGTTGTAGTAGCCGGGCTCGAATGGGACGGTGTCGTCGATCTGCCGGAGGACGCCCTCGAAGGGGGTCTCGCTCTCGCCGCTCATAGGCTCACCACGTCGAGCACGGCCACGACGTCGCCGTCGCCGAGGACCGCCGTGCCGCTGAGTCCCGGCGTCCCCGACAGCGGGCCGTCGAGCGGTTTCACCACCACTTCCTCCTGGTCGAGCACCGCGTCGCAGTGGAGCGCGACCTGCCGCGTCTCCTCGCGGATCCGAACGAGCATCCCCTCGTCGGTGACGCCGCCGTCGGTCGTGGCGGAGGCGGTCCCGCCGTCGCCGGGGGCCTCGTCGGGCCCATCGACTCCGACGCCCGACCCGGCAGCCGCGGCGCCGCTGTCGGCGAGGCGCTCGTTCAGCCGGATCACCGGGTATAGGTCGTCCTCGTGGCGGACGATCTCGTCGCCGTGGACCTCCTCGACGTCGTCGGCGCGGGCGACCTCGGCGATCGACTTTATCGGGATCCCGTACTCCGTGCCGCCGACGTCGACGAACATCACCTTCACGATGGCGACGGTGACCGGGAGCCGGAACCGGACGGTCGTCCCCTCGCCGGGCTCGCTCTCGACGCCGACGGAGCCGTCGAGGTCCCGGGCGGTCGTCCGGACGACGTCCATGCCGACGCCGCGCCCGGAGACGTCGGTGACCTCCTCCGCGGTGGAGAACCCGGGGTGGAAGACGAGGTCGTACGCCTCGTCGTCCTCCATCGCCTCGACCGCCTCGCGGCTCTTGACGCCCTCGTCGACCGCCTTCTCGCGGAGCTGGTCCGGGTCGAGCCCGCCCCCGTCGTCGGCGACCTCGATGATCACGTGGTCGCGCTCGCGCTCGGCCGTGAGCTTCACGTGGCCGGTCGGGTCCTTGCCGGCGGCCTCGCGCTCCTCGGGGGGCTCGATCCCGTGGTCGACCGCGTTCCGCAGGACGTGGACGAGTGGGTCGCGCATCTCCGTGAGGATCGTCCGGTCGAGCTCGACGTCGTCGCCCTCGATCTCGAAGTCGATCCGCTTGTCGAGGTCCCGCGAGATGTCGCGGACGAGCCGCGGGAACGAGTCCGACACCTGCGAGAACGGGATGAGACGCATGTCCATCGCGGTGTCCTGCAGGCTGGACGCGAGCTTGTCGAGCTCGTCGAGCGTGTCCGACTCGGCGTCCGCCGCCTCCAGCTCTCGCCGGAGCTTGATCCGGCTCGTCACCAGCTGCTCGACGAGCCCGTACAGCTCGTCGACCTGGTCGACGTCGACCCGGATCGACTTGATCTCGTCGCGGTCGCCCTTGCTCGACTCGTCGTCCGAGTCGGATCCCGCCGACTCGTCTCCCGAGGGGCCCTCGCCGTCCGAGTCGGCCTCGGCGGGCTTCTCCTCGGAGGCGTCCCCGACTGCCTCCGGGTCGGCGGGCTCGAACTCTTCGTCAGGAGCCGTCGGTTCGTCCGCTTCGTCCGCGGCGTCGGTGGCGGCGGCGTCCGCGTCGGCAGCGGCGTCCGTCTCGTTCGCGGCGGCGCCGCTCGCATCGGTAGCGTCCGCCCCGGCGACGTCCGTCTCGTCGGCGGCGTCCGCGCTATCGCCGTCGTCCCCGTCGCCGCCGACGACCGCCGTCGCGACCGACTCGACCTGCGTCAGCGCGCCGAGCCCCTCGGCGACCACGCCGGGGTCGGCGCCGGCGACGAAGGCGTCGAACCCCGCATCGTACTCGCCGTCCTCCAGCGCCTCCGGGTCCGGCTCGGTCACGTGGCCGTCGAACTGCTCGTCGAGCGCCTGCAGGACGAGCGCCGCGTCGACGCCGGCCATCGACGTCTCGCCGACCGTCACGTCCGCGTACACGACGGGGCCGTCGAGGTCCCCGGCGGCCGCGGGGAGGTCGGGGACGGAGACGTCGGGGGCGTCGTCGGCGTCCCCCGCGTCGTCGCTCCCGGCGCCCTCGTCTTCGGCGTCGTCGCCGTTGTCGCTGCCCGCGTCGCCGTCGTCGGCCGAGCCGTCCGCCACCGAGTCGCCGCCGACGGTCCCGTGTTCCTCCATCTCGCGGAGGCGGCCCTCTAGGTCGGAGGGATCGGTCGACACGTCGCCCGTGTCGGCGATCTCCTCGACCATCGCCTCGACGGTGTCGACGCCCTCGAAGAGGAGGTCCATCAGCTCGGGCGTCACCTCGCGGTCGCCCTGTCGGACCGCGTCGAGCAGGTCCTCCATGGCGTGTCCGAAGTCGGAGACGTCCTCGTACCCCATCGCCGCGGCGTTCCCCTTCAGCGTGTGGGCGACGCGGAACACGTCGTCCATCGCCTCCGCGTCCTCGGGGTCGGCCTCGAGGGCGAGCAGCGCGTTGTTGAGGTCGGTGATGCCGTCCTCCGCCTCGGCGACGAACGCGGCGCGGTGGGAGTCCATCAGGCCTCACCCCCCACGATCGCGCCGGCGACCTCGTCGAGGTCGCACACCTCGCCGACGCCGCCCGTCTCGACCGCGCGCTTCGGCATCCCGTAGATGACGCAGGTGTCCTCGCTCTGCGCGATCGTCCGCGCGCCGGCGTCCGCCATCGCCCGGATCCCCTCGGCGGCGTCGGCCCCCATCCCGGTCAGCACGACGCCGACGAGCGGGTCGTCGACGACCGCGGCCGCCGAGCGCATCGTCACGTCGGCGGCCGGGGTGACCGACTGCGAGTCGTCCTCGTCGAGCTTGAGGCGGAGGCGACCCGACCGATAGCCGTCGATTCGGGTGTGGCTCCCGCCGCGGGCGACGATCGCCTCGCCGGACCCGACCCGGGCCCCGTCGCTCGCCTCGCGCACGTCGTACGCTGACGCCCCGTCGAGGCGGTCGGCGAACCGCGAGGTGAACGCCTCCGGCATGTGCTGGACGATGACGACCCGGCAGTCCGCCATCGGCAGCGCCGACATCACGCGCTCGACCGCGTTCGGACCGCCGGTCGACGCGCCGATAACGACCGTCAGCGGGCCGTCGACGTCGACCGTCGCGTCACCCGACGCGCCGGTCGGACCGACCGGGCCGCTCGGGCCGCTCGCGCTCGCCGCACCGCCGCGCTCGCGTCGGTCGCGGGTCGCGGCGTCGAGGTCGGCGTCCGCGACCGACCTGACCGCCTCGATGAGGCGGTCCGACTCGCGGGAGACCCCGGTGGACACCTCCCCGCCGGGCTTCGAGAAGAAGTCGACCGCGCCGCGTTCGAGCGCCTCGAACGTCACCTCTGCGCCCTCGGCCGTGTGCGCGGACAGCATCAGAACCGGCGTCGGCGTCTCGTCCATCAGCCGCTCGACGGCCTCTAACCCCCCCATTCCGGGCATCTCGACGTCCATCGTCACCACGTCCGGACGCGTTTCGGCGACCACCGACAGCGCCTCCGCGCCGTCACCGGCTTCGCCGACCACCGCCACTCCGGCGTCCGTCAGGAGATCGGCGATCAAGCCCCGCATGAACGGCGAGTCGTCGACGACGACCACCCGCACGGAGTCGTCCCGACCGCTCCGCCGATCCGTCGTCCTACTCATACACGAATCCGGGCCCAGAATCGTCATAAACCCACGGACCTAGTAATCACCCCTGATAATTCAGGGGACACGGTTATTGGACCCGTCGCCGCAGAGACGACCATGGCAGCCACCGAGACGGAGGCCGAACCCACGAAGGTGCTGGAGTTCGGACTGGGAGACGGGACGTACTGTCTGGACATCGGCGTCATCGACGAGATCGTCGACGCGGGCGAGCTCACGCGCATCCCCAACTCGCCGGCCCACGTCGAGGGCGTAATGGACCTGCGCGGCCGGACGACCACGATCGTCGACCCGAAGACCCTGTTCGATATCGGGGAAGAGGGCCCGCGGGAGCGCATCGTCGTGTTCGACGACGACGAGATCGACGAGGGCGGCACCGTCGGCTGGATGGTCGACGAGGTGTTCCAGGTCCGCGACGTCGCGCCCGAGGACGTCGACCAGGGAACGACCGTGGACGACGAGGGACTCCGTGGGATCGTGAAGTCCGACGGCCGCTTCGTCGTCTGGGTTTCGCCCGACGTGGAGGACTTCGACGTCGGCGACGTGACTCCCGAGGACGCCGAGCCGTAACCCGGGGCGCCGGGCGATATCCCTGACCGCACGGCGACATGAGCCGACCGTTCTCACCCCTGAGAAACGGGAGCCAACCCTTATGCGGCGACCGGCGAGTGACTTCGTATGCGCGCCACAAGCGGCGTTCCCGGGTTCGACGACCTCGTGGACGGCGGCTTCCCGGAGAACCGCCTGTACGTTGTCAGCGGCCCTCCCGGCAGCGGAAAAACCACGTTCTGCTCGCAGTTCGCCGCGCAGGGCGCCCGCAACGGTGAGGACGTGTTGTACATCAGCATGCACGAGACCAAAGAGGGGATCCGCCGCGACATGAGCGGGTACGACTTCGGGTTCGACCGGGCGCTCGACACGGACCGGGTCACCTTCCTCGACTCCTTTTCCTCGGACGGCCGCCGATTCTTCGGCCTCCCGGGCGAGCGCCGGGACCACTCCGGGGTGACGAACCGGCTCACCGGGTTCATCAACTCCCGCGACATCGACCGCGTCGTCTTCGACTCGACGATGCTGTTGCGGTTCCTCCTCGACGACGACGAGGACACGATGATCCAGCTGCTCTCCTCGCTGAAGCGGACCGACGCGACGACGCTGCTCATCTCCGAGATGACCGACCCGAGCGCCTACTCCGAGGAGCACTACCTCGCCCACGGCGTCGTCTTCATGCACAACTACCTCGAGGACGACGGGATGCAGCGCGGGATCCAGGTGCTGAAGATGCGCGGGACCGACGTCGACACCGACATCCAGGACATCGAGTTCACGGACGGCGGGCTCCGCGTCGGATCGGCCGCGACGGTGACCCACTGATGTACGAGCAGACCTTCGGCACGGAGTGGGACGAGCTCACGCGCGAGGAGGCAGTCCGGCGGGCGTTCGCGCTCGGTGTCGCCGAGGGGGTGGGTAACAGGCGCCCCGCGGAGCTCGAGCGCGTGATGGAAGCGTTTCCGAGCGCGTACGACCGGAGCCTCGTCGAGCTGGCGTACGACGAGGGACGGACGAAGGCGCTCGCCGCCGCCGACGAGACGGACGACCCGAGAGAGGTGTGGACGGAGCTCGTCGACGGGGACGGTGCCCCGCGCGAGCCGCCGGTCCGGGCCGCGCTGCCCGGAGCGATAACGGATCTGACACTGACGCGACCCCCCCGGGAGGGTCCCCCGTCGTCGCTCGACCTCCCCTCAATGCTTCGGAAGTGATCCCTCGGAAGGGTTTTACCCGATACCCCCTCAACCCAGACACATGACCGTGCTTCCCGACGCTGTCCGCGACGCCGACAGCGTGCTCGTCAGCGGCCCTCCGATGAGCGGGAAGTACGACCTGTTCAACCGGATGCTCGCCGAGTGGACCGACGAGCCGGTCGTCATCTCCACCGGTCGCACCGCGGAGAAGGTCCGTGGCGACTACGAGACCATCACGGGACGCGACGGCGAGGAGCTGACCGTCGTCGACTGCGTCACCCACGAGCAGGGCGACAAGCGCGACGACACGCCGACGACGAAGTACGTCGCCAGCGCCGGGAACCTCACCGACATCGGGATCAAGTTCACCGACGTCGTCGAGTCCTCGGCCGGCCGCGACCGCGCGGTCGGTCTCTACTCGCTCTCCCAGCTGCTGATGTACTGGGACCCCGAGCGCATCTACCGGTTCACCCGCGTCATGACCTCGCAGACGTCCGGCGAGGGGTGGCCCTTCGTCGGCGTCGTCAACTCGACCGCCCACGACGAGCAGGTGGTGCACACCCTCCACGAGCCGTTCGACGTCGTCGTCGAGACGCGAGTCGAGGCCGACGACCGCGAGTTCCGCGTCCGCGGACGAGTCGGCGGCCCCTCGGAGTGGACCCAGTTCTAGCCGAACGGAGCGTCTCTGGCTCTGTTGAAATGCTCATCGAGCGAGGTATTCGGCCACTGTCGCGGTCAATACAGGAACAGCGGTGTCGATAGCGGGAGTGGGTGTTGCAGATCGGCGGTGGTGATACGATATTTAAATACTGCTGAGCGATGGCGACGATTACTTATCAATGACGATGCGGTGGCGCGTGCCTCCGAGCGCCCTTCGGGCGCGAGGAGCACGCGCGAGGGAGTCGGTGGTCCGGAGCGAAGCGGAGGGCCACCGACGAGGTTGGGGAGGCGTGAGGCTGTGCGGTGCGGTGCGGGGTGGGACTCAAAGGGGCAGTTGCGAGGACGGCGCAGGCGATGTAACCACTGCAGGGAGCGAGCAGCGCGAGCGACCGAAGCGCGCAGCGAGCGTGCGTCGTCCTCGAAGCTGGGGCTTTGAAGATGTTCACCACAAAGCCGTCGCTCACTTATAAACAGCCGACAGCAACACCGCTTGTTCACTTATAAACAACCGATCAACCGCATTGACACACCCACTCCCGCAATCGATCAAGAGGCAGTCTGGGCCAACTATCGCATTCAGACGAGAGTATCTGAACAGGAGGGTTTCGACAGAGCTGCGTGTTTCCTACCCGATCAGCTCGAACCGCGCCCCGAGCGGCGGCGCGTCGACGATGCCCCAGTAGACGAACCGGTACGTCCCGGGGCCGAGCGGCGGGCAGACGGACAGGTCGAGACCGGGCACCGCCGACGCGATCGACGTCTCCTCGAGATCGATCGACCAGCTGTACGCCCCGGTCGAATCGAGCGTCTCCTCGGATCGGGGGAGTTCGACGGTCTCGCCCGTCGTCGAGCCGCGGACGTCGAGCCACCCCGACGCGGTCTCCCGCTGGATCGAGTAGGCGTGTCGCCCGAGTGCGGTCGCGGGCTCGTCGCCGGTGTTTCGCAACACGAGGCGGAGCGCCTGGCCGTACGTCTCCGAGTTCCCCTCCGCGGACAGCTCGAACGTCGTCTCGCCGGTCTCGACGAGAGTTCCCTCGACGTCGCCGTCGAAGGGCGGCGCGAGCCGAACGAACTCCCCGTCCCCGCAGGAGAGCGTCTCCGGGATTCCCTCGGGACCCTGCGGACCGTCGCCGGCGGCGAAGTCGAGGCAGCCGGCGACGCCGATCGATCCCGCGGCGGTGAGCGTCGCCCCGGTCCGCGCCAACAGATCGCGTCGCGTGCGCTCCATGCGAACCGTAGGGACGGGACCGGTTTCAAGGGCACGCGTCGGACCGGCCCTCTCGCTTCTCCCCGCTTCCCCTCCCCGCCCCGCGTTCGGAACCGCTTTCCCGTCGGCCGGCGCATGGCCCTCCATGGAGCTGTTCGGATCCAGCGGCATCCGCGGGGTCGCGCTGCGGTACCTCACGCCGGAGCTGGTCCTCGAGATCGCGAAGGCGGCCGGATCGGTGTGGGACGCCGACCGGGTCGCCGTCGCCCGCGACACCCGTACCACCGGCGAGCTGTTCGCCAACGCCGCCGCGAGCGGGCTGGCCGCGGTCGGCTGCGACGTCGACCGACTCGGCGTCGTCCCGACGCCCGCCGTCGGCAACTACTGCGAGTCGGCCGGGATCCCCGCCGTGCTCGTCACCGCCTCGCACAACCCCCCGGAGTTCAACGGGATCAAGCTCGTCGGCGACGACGGCGTCGAGCTCTCGGTCGACGTCTTAGAGCGCGTCGAGCGCCGCGTCCTCGACGACGACTACGAGCTCGCGGACTGGCGGACCGCGGGCGCGACGACCGCCGTCGACGGCGCCGTCGACGACTACGCGGACCAGTTGCTCGACGCGGTCGACCGCGAGGCGATCGCTGACGCCGACCTGACGGTCGCGGTCGACCCGGGCCACGGCACGGCGTCGGTGCCGTCGCCGCGGATCTACCGCGAGCTGGGCTGTGACGTGCTGACGGTGAACGCGACGCCGGACGGTCACTTCCCCGGCCGCGACTCGGAGCCAGTCCCGGAGAACCTCGCGGCGCTCTCCCGGCTCGTCGCGACCTCCGACGCGGACGTGGGGATCGCCCACGACGGCGACGCGGACCGCGCCGTCTTCGTCGACGAGGACGGCGGCTTCGTCGACGGCGACACCTCCTTCGCGGTGATGGCCGACGCCTGCTTGGAGCCGGGTGACGCCGTCGTCAGCGCGGTGAACGTCTCACAGCGGCTCGTCGACGTCTGCGACGCGAACGACGCCGACTTGGAGCTGACGCCCATCGGCGCGACCAACATCATCACCCGGACGCGCGAGCTCCACGAGGAAGGAGTCAACGTCCCGATCGCCGGCGAGGGGAACGGCGGGGTGTTCTTCCCCCCGTACCGGCTCTCCCGGGACGGCGCGTACATCGGCGCGCGCTTCCTCGAGCTGCTCGCGGCCGCCGGCGACCCGGTCAGCGAGGTCGTCGCGCCGTACGCCGACTACCACTTCGTGCGCCGGAACGTCGAGTACGTCGACGGCGACGAGCGCGACGAGATGCTCTCGGCGGCGCGGGCGTACGTGGAGACCGCCGACGCGGTGCCGAACACCACGGACGGCTACCGGCTCGACTACGGCGACGCGTGGGTCCTGGTGCGCCCCTCGGGCACTGAACCGAAGATCCGGATCTACGCCGAGTCAGCCAATGCCGACCGCGCCGAGCAGCTCGCGACGGACATGCTCGTCGCCGTCGAGAGCGGGCGATAACAGCGGCTATTTATAACTGAACTGCGGTGGCGCGTGCCGGTGAGCGGCCCGGAGGGCGGCGAACCGCACGCGCGAGGGAGTCAGCCGTCCGGAGCGAAGCGGAGGACGGCTGACGAGGCTGGGGAGGCGTGAGGTGCGGTTGCGGTGCGGTCGGGGTGGGACTCAAAGGGGCAGCCACGCTCGGCGAACCCCAGCGACGCAAGGACCGCAGGGAGTGAGCGGAGGGAACGACTGAGGACCGCAGCGAGCTGTGGGAGTCGAGCGTGGCCGTGGCTTTGGCGGTGTCCATCGTCGATCTGCAGTCATCGACGTAGAAGCGAGCGGCTGGTGATTCAACTCTCACTACAGAAACGACCTCTGATCGCTCTCAGTCGAGCGCCGCGAGCGCCTCGGCCGCCTCGCGGGCGGCCTGCAGGTGGTCCTGCGCCCGCCGAGGGTCGTCCGTCTCCTCGGCCGCGGCGGCGAACCGGTTCAGCGTCCGCGCCAGCGACGCCCGGGCGTCAGCGACGCTCTCGGAGCCGGCGGGCGGGGTCGCCGCGGTCGGGTCCTCGGCCGCGCCCGGGGTCGCCGCGGTCGGGTCCTCGGCTGCGCCCGGGGTCGCGACGCCGGTCGACGGCTCGGACGCTCCGGCGGCCGGCTCGGGAGTCGCCCCTGCCGAGCTCGGATCGGCTCCCCCCGCCCCGGCCGTCCCGTTCTCGTCGGCCGCGGGGGGAGACTCTCCGGCGGCCGGCGTCGTCGCCGATCCGCCGGCCGTCGCCGAACCGCCGGCGCTGCCCGACCCCTGCCCCGCCGCTCCGGGACCCCCGCCGGCCTCGGCGTCCCCGGCGTCGACCGTGTGGCAGGTCGGACAGAACTCCTGGCCGTCCTTCCGGAAGATCGGGTCGCCGCAGTCGTCGCAGTGGCGGTTCGTCATCGTCGCCCCCTGTAAGAGGAGCTCGGACATCCGCTGAGTGTGTTCGCGCTCCGCCTCGTCGCCCGCGAGCTTCTCGCGGAGCTTCTCCCGTTCGGCCTCCTTGTCGAACCCGTCGCTCATGGGCGGACGAACGTGGTTGACGCGCAAAAGTCCCGCGGGCTCGGGACGGAGGGGCGGGGGCCCCGTCGCGGCGCTACTCCTCGGTGATCGTGCGGTCGTCGGGGTCGAGCTCGTCGCGGTGGATCTTCGAGCCGTCCTGCGCCACCTGCCGGCCGAGCACCGCGCACTTCACGCGCATCGGGGAGATGTCGACGCCGAGCATCTCAGTGACGTCGTCGGTGTCCATCTCGTGGAGCTCCTCGACGGCCATCCCGTGGAGCCGCTCCGAGAGCATGCTCGCGGAGGCCATCGAGATGGCGCAGCCGTCGCCGTTGAACCGCACCGACTCGATCGTCTCGCCCGCCTCGTCGAGGCCGACGTCCATCTGGATCGTGTCGCCGCAGGAGGGATTCTCGCCGACGTGCGTGAAGTCCGGCTCCTCGAGTTCCCCGTAGTTGCGCGGGTTCTTGTAGTGGTCGAGGATCTGCTGCCGGTACATGTCCGAGCCCAGTCCCATATCGATTTCAGGTAGGCCGGTGCGAGTAAAAAGGGTTCCGTCGGTCCGGGAACCCGAGCGCCTCGCCGGCCTACGCGAACAGGTCGCGCGCCTCGCCGACGGCCTCGACGAGGGCGTCGATCTCCTCGATGGTGTTGTAGAGGTAGAAGGAGGCGCGCGCGGTGGCGGCGACCCCCATCTCGTCGTGGAGCGGCTGCGTGCAGTGGTCGCCCGCGCGGACCGCGATCCCGTAGTCGTTGAGGATGCTGGAGAGGTCGTGCGCGTGAACGCCCTCGACGTTGAACGCGACGAGCCCGCCGCGGTCGTCTCCGGGAGGCCCGTAGATCTCCACGCCGCCGAGCGCCGTCAGCTCGTCGTGGGCGTACTCCGCGAGCAGATCCTCGTGGGCCTCGACGCGGTCCATCCCGATCTCCTCCAGGTACTCGATCGCCGCCGCGAAGCCGATCCCTTGCGCGATCGAGGGGGTGCCGGCCTCGAACTTCCACGGGAGGTCCTCCCACGTGGAGTCCTCGAAGGAGACGCGCCGGATCATGTCGCCGCCGTAGAGGTACGGCTGCATGGAGTCGAGGATCTCCTCGCGGCCGTACAGGGCGCCGATCCCGGTCGGACCGCACATCTTGTGCGCGGAGAAGGCGAAGAAGTCGACGCCGAGCTCCTTCACGTCGACGGCGCGGTTCGGCACCGACTGCGCGCCGTCGGCGAAGACGTACGCGTCGTGGTCGTGCGCGAGGTCGGCCAGCTCGCCGATCGGGTTGATCGTGCCGAGCGTGTTCGAGACGTGGACGACCGACACCATCTGCGTGTCGTCGTCGATGAGGTCCGCGGCGTCGTCCATGTCGAGCCGGCCCTCGTCGGTCACGTCGACGAAGCGCACGTCGGCGCCGGTCCGCTTGCCGATCTGCTGCCAGGTGACGAGCGAGGCGTGGTGCTCCATCTCGGTGAGGACGACGTTGTCGCCCGGCCCGAGCTCCTCGAGGCCCCAGGCGTACGCGACGAGGTTCATCGCCTCCGTCGTGTTCTTCGTGAAGACGATCTCCTCGCGGCCCGCGGCGCCGACGAAGTCGGCGACGGTGTCGTGGGCCTCCTCGTACGCGACGGACGCCTCCTGGCTCAACTGGTGGATCCCGCGGTGGACGTTGGCGTTGTAGCTCCGGTAGTAGTCCGCGACCGTGTCGACGACCGGATCCGGCGTGTGCGAGGTCGCCGCGTTGTCGAGGTAGACGAGCGGCGTGTCGTCGCCCGGTCCCTCGCCGGGCGACTCCGGATCGCCGCCGACCTTCCGGTCGAGGACGGGGAAATCGGCCCGGAGCGCTTCCACGTCGAACGAGTACTGCTCCTGAACTCCCATTATCATGATCTGGGCCCCGAGCACTAACACATCTTCGGTTCGGTGGATGTTGCGGGTAGCTGCGAGCCGGACGTGTAGGTATGAACAGAGGGGGCCGGGCCGGTAAACGGGTCGGGCGGCTCGGTCGATCGTTTATAAATGGTTGATTTGAGATCACCGGTGAACACCTCCAAAGCCCCAGCCGACGAGGACGGCGCACGCTCGCTGCGCGCTTCGGTCGCTCGCGCTGCTCGCTCCCTGCAGTGCTTACATCGCCTGCGCCGTCCTCGTCGGCTGCCCCTTTGAGTCCCACCCGACCGCACCGTAACCGCACCTCACACCTCCCCAGCCTCGCGGTTCGCGCTCTTCGAGCGCTCACCGCGTCCCTCGCGCGGTGCTCCTCGCGGGCCGATGGCCCGCTCGGAGGCACGCGCCACCGCGGATCTATTTATAAATACTCGCGCTTAGTCCGACTCCTCGATCGCCTGCGCGGCGGCGAGCACCTCGTCGTGGAGCGTCCCATTCGAGGCGACGAGCCCGGTCGAGTCGTGTCGCCAGCGGTTCCCCTCCAGGTCGGTGACGCGCCCGCCGGCCTGCCGGATCATGAAGACGCCGCCGACGGAGTCCCACGGGTTCGCCCGCAGGTTCGAGATGGTTCCCTCCAGCCCGCCCGCGGCGACGGTCGGGAGCGTGACCTGCGCGGCACCGAATCGGCGCATGTCGGCGAACCGCCGCACGATCGCCTCGCAGGCGTTGGCGTACTCGTCGCGGGCGTCGTGGTCCCACCACAGCGTGGGGTCGACGGCGGCCCGGTGTGGGTCGGCCACGTCGTTGACCGCGATCGGCTCGCCGTTGCGGTACGCGCCGTCGGCGTCGGCGGTGTAGGCGTCGCCGAGCGCGGGACAGACGGTGGCGGCCGCGACCGGCTCGCCGTCGACGACGGCTGCGACCGCAGTGCCCCACACGCGGATGTCGCGGACGTAGTTGTGCGTGCCGTCGATGGGATCGATGATCCACGCCGCGCCCTCCTCGGGGACGGTCTTGCGCTCGTCCTCCTCTTCGCCCACGACCGCGTCGTCCGGGAACGCCTCGCGGATCGACTCGATCACGGTGCGCTGGGCGGCGCGGTCGGCCTCCGTCACCACGTCGTCCTCGCCCTTGCTCTCGACGGCGATGTCGCTCCGGAAGTGGTCGTGCGCCACGCGGCCGCCCGCTCGGGCCGCGCGCTCGGCGACGGCCGCGCGCTCGTCTGCGTCGGTCATGGTCGTTGTCCGGGACCCCGCCGCGTATAAACGTCGATCCGCGGCCCGTCCGCGCCGGTTCCGCTCCGCCGCCCGGCTCCCCGGTCCGACCGCTCTCGGAGCGCGCTCACCGCGGAAGTATTAACTCAATTCCGAATCCGAGTATACTTAAGTGAGACGAGTGCGAGTGTGTGGGTATGGAACCCCAGGAAGCGGTTCGTCAGCTCGAATGTGCGATCGACGCCTCCCTCGACGAGACCGGACAGCGCGCGGCCGCCGGCTACCGCCCGACGTTCGAGCGCGTCGCCGAGCACGCCGATGGCTCCGCGGTGTACGACCTCGCCTGCGACCTCGCCGACGATGTCGTCTCCGGGGACTGCCCCAGTCCGGCCGAGGCGAACGCGACCGCCGACCGCGTCCTCAACGATCGGGCGTACACCGACGGCGGGGCGTAAGGTCCGCTGTTTCGACGGGCGCCGTCGACACCTCTCTTTTCGAACGCGACCGCTCGCACAGCCGCCGACCTCCTCCGGCAGGCCGCTCCCTTCTACAGCTCGGTCCGCTCACCGATCTCGGGCGCGCTTGCGTCGTACCCGTCCGCGCGGAGGTCCTCGGCGAACGCCTCGCAGCGGTCGCCGTGGTTCACCAGCACCCGCGCGCCTCGATACGAGTCCAAGAACGACTCCAACCCCTCGCGGTCGGCGTGCGCGGAGAAGTCGTACGACTCCACCCGCGCGCTGACGGGACGCACCTGTCCGTTTATCGCCAGCCGCCCGTGCTCCTGGAGCTCGCGTCCGGGCGTGCCCTCGACCTGATAGCCCGTCAGCGTCACCGCGTTCGTCGGGCTGCCGCGGATCTTCGGGAGATAGGAGTGGACCGGGCCGCCCGCGAGCATCCCCGAGGTGGTGATTATCAGCTCGTTGTCGCCGGCGATCCGCTCGCGCTGACCGTCGCGGCCGGTGACGAAGCGCGCGGCGCCCTTCGCCCGACGGAGCGCCTCGGGATCGCGCAGGAACTCGGGGGACTGCCGGACCAGCCGCGTCACCTCGGTCCCCATCCCGTCGACGTAGGGGGTGAGGTCGTTCGCGTCGGCGACGAGCATGAGCTCCTGCGTCCGCCCGATCGCGAACGCGGGCGCGACGACGGCCCCGCCCTCCCAGGTCGTCGTCTTCACGCTCTCGGCCCAGCGGTCCTCGACCGCCCGGCGGTCCTCGTGGCTCACGTCCGCGTACGTCGACTCGCAGATCACGGCGTCGGCGTCGGGCCGCGCCGTCGTCCCCGAGACGAGCCGCTGGTCGTCGGTGTGGAAGTCGCCGGTGTAGAGGAGGCGGGTGTCGGGGCCCTCGATCAGCACGTGCGCGGACCCCGGGATGTGGCCCGCGTCGAACAGCGTCACTTCGTAGTCGATTCCGCCGGCTTCGACGACGAACGGCTCCCCGTACGCGTGTCGCGCCTCGACCTCGCCGAGCCGCGCGACGTGTTCCTCCGAGAAGGGGCACAGCGGGCTGTTCCCGTGCAGCTTGAGCGTGTCGCGCGCCAGCGTCCGCGTCAGGTCCGCGGTGGGCGGCGTCCAGTGGATCGCGGGCCGCCGGTCGCCTTTTAAAAGCGCGGGCACGGCGCCGGCGTGGTCCAGGTGGCCGTGCGAGACCACGACCGCGTCGGGCTCGGGGTCGCGGACCGGGTACCGCGGGGGGTCGGCGGTCAGCAGGCCGTAGTCCAGGAGCAGCGCGTCGTCGACGAGGACGGCGCTCCGACCGACCTCGCGGGCGCCGCCGAGGAACTCGACCTCCATTGAAGGCCCGTAGCCGCCCGCGGCGTTAGTGCTCGTCGGTCCCGACCCCGTCGCCTCCGGCGTCGTCGGTCCGCCCGTTGAGCCGCGCCGCGACCGACCCGAGGACCGGCGCCGGCCCGAGGAGCCACACCCACGCCGCGAGCATGAGCGCCCCCGGCAGCTCCGGCAGCGCGAGGCCCGTCACCGGCCACCACCCCGCCAGGAACGTCGCCCAGACCGCGACGTGGACCGGGACGAACCCGAGCGCGGCCTTCCCGGTCGCCGTCCCGCGTCGGGCGAGCCCGTCGACCGCGAAGGCGACGGTGGCCAGCGCGTAGAAGCCGACCGCCGACGGGCCGTGGAGCGGTTCCGTGAGGTCGAAGGCGCCGACGCCCCCCATCGCGACCATCGCGAGCGCGAGGGCGGCAGCGCGGAGCGCGCCGGCTCGACCGCCGAGCGCGCGCCCGAGTTCGACCGCGTACCCCGCGCCGACGGCGCCCCCGAGAACCAGTCCCCAGTTGAAGGCGCGCGCGCTCGGCTCGCGGACCCCCAGATCCGAGAGCGCGTCGCCGGTCCACGAGAACGTCGGGTCGAGGAGGACGGCGAGAGCGATACCGCCGAGCGCGAGGAGCGTCGCCGCCGCGCCGAGAGCCCTCACTCGGCGGGTCGTCGAGGTATCCGCGGAGTCCGCGAGGGGGGCCGCACGCATCGACGGCCCTCAGTCGAGTCGCTCCGCGGCGTCCCGCTGTA
>NZ_JAODIX010000039.1:1592-3845 GCF_026586675.1 Halorubrum yunnanense | reverse complement strand
CGAAGATGGCGCCGACGTCCCGGGTGATCCGAACGGTCGCGCGGTCGTCGATGGCCGACTCGGAGTCGGGGGAGTCGCTCGCCCCGTCGGCCGGGTCGGCACCGCTCGGGCTCTCCCCGCCGCCGGTACCCGGCGCTCCGGGCGGCGCGGGATCCGGCGGAACCGCGGTCGGCCCGCCGTCGGTGGTGGCGCCCTCGGCGGCCGCGGCGTCCTCGCCGGCCGCGTCGCGCCCATCGCGTTCCGGGGCGTCGGCCGGCGGAGCCGTCTCCGACGCCTCCCCCGTCCCGTCGGAAGTCGCGCCGAGCGTGTCGGCGACCCCCTCGTCCCCGCCGCCCATGGCGCCGGCGAGCGCGTCGGGAACCTCGTCGCCTGCGCCCTCGGCGGCGTTTCTCCCCTCAGCGGGCTCCGGCTCCGGGTCCGTCGCGGGCGGGGTCGGGTCCTCGCGCGAGTCGGTTCGCGAGTCGGCCGCGACGTCCCCCGTCGGCGGTCGGTCTCCCGCGAGTTGGTCTCCCGCCGTCTCGCCGGGCTCGGACGCGGACTCGTCGACCGAGACCTCGCCGGAGAGGACGTCGAGCACGGTCGATTTGTTCGCCTTGATCCGGTCGACGAGATCGTCGAACAGCCGGCGCTCCTCGGTCGTCATGCCGTCGGCGTCGACGGACATGTCCGCGGCCGCGAACGACGCGAGCTTGACGACCTTGCCGACGCGGCGCTCGTAGAGGGCCTCGGCGACCTCCTCGGCCGTCTCGACCTCGTCGGAGAGGCGGCGGACGTCGTCGTCGGAGAAGGGCTTCTCGACCTGCTCGGCGCGGCGGTCGCGGGCCGCGCGCAGGTCGGCGACGTAGGCGGCCACGTCGTCGTAAAAGGAGTCCCGCAGGTGCTGGAGGCTGTCCTTGCGGCGTTCCTTCGATTGGGCCGATCTGAGCTCGTCGAGATTCATCGTTCGGGTGCCTTCCGCGCCTCGCCGCGGGCCATGAGGAAGACCCCCGCGAACTCGGGCACGGTGTTTCTACCGGGTTCAACTCTAACGCGCTCGCCGTTTAATTCTACCGTCCGATCGGCGTCGGTCTCGACCCGGATCTCGCGGCCGACGAACCTGTCCGGCACCGCGTCGCGCAGCGGGTCGAAGTCGGCGAGCTCGTCGCGCGCGATCGGCGTGACGACGAGCCCGGAGCCGCCGTGGAGCGTCCCCGGGAGCCGGATGAGCCGCCGCGTGTCGGTGGTCACCGGCTCGTCGATCGGGGCCGTGTCGGTCGCGCCCACGCGGGAGGCCAGCGCGGAGACGAGCCGGCGGACGCCCGGGCCGCCGGCCTCGACGTTGCCCTCGCGGACCGCGGTCGGGTTCCGGTCGAAGGCGCCGAGGATCGTCTCCGCGCGCCCCTCGCCGATCCCGTCGAGCTCCGTCAGCTGTTCGCGGGCGTCAGCCTCGTCCTTCTCCCGGAGGTCGTCGGCGTACTCGACGAGCGCCTCGTGGACGCGCGCGCCCCACCCGCCCTCCGTCCGGAGGACGCGCTTCGTGGTGCCGCGCTCGGAGACGGTGCGGATCAGGCCCTCGGTGTCGAGGTCGATCGCGCGCACGTAGTCGACGACCTCCCGCCGCGCCTCGCTGTCCAGCTCCCGCACGCTCTCGTCGCGGACGTGGACGTGGTAGCCGCGCCCGCCGGAGAAGACGACGGTGAGGTCCTCGAAGGCGAAGTCGTCGTCGAGGAAGTCCAGCAGGCGGAGGAGCGCCGCCTTACACTCGGAGAGCATCTCGGGATACGAGGTCGCTTCCGGGTCCACGCCGGGGAGGTGGTCGGCGTCGAGGTCGAAGATCAGGTCCGCCGAACGCCACCCCTTCTTCGACATCGTCGAGGCGCCGGGGTCGTCGTAGCGCGCGGCCGAGAAGTAGGCGTGCCGAGGCGCGTTGTCCGCGAAGAACGTGTCGACGTCGCCGAGGTCGAACAGCGACTGGTGGCGGACCATCGTCGTCCCCGAGCCGGGCGTCCACGGGATGTGGCCCCACTCGCGGAGGTTCGCGTCCGGCGGGAGCGACGGCGAGGCGCGGCGGTAGTAGTCGCCGAACCGCCCCTTCAGATACTCGCGCGTCCGGTCGTCCATCGTCTCATCGGCTACCGGCGGTCGACGTATCAACGTATCGTTCGCGGGCGACCTCCGGCGGCCGAACGGCGACGATTTATAAATAAACGGGGCGGTGGCGCGCGCCTTCGAGCGGCCGGTAGGCCGCGAGGAGCGCGTGCGAGGGAGTCGCGG
>NZ_JAODIX010000039.1:0-1567 GCF_026586675.1 Halorubrum yunnanense | reverse complement strand
GCGACGAGGCTGGGGAGGTGTGAGGTGCGGTTGCGGTGCCGCCGGGTGGGACTCAAAGGGGCAGCCGGGAGGGCGAAGACGGGCGACACAAGCACCGCAGGGAGCGAGTGAAGCGAGCGACTGAGGAGCGCAGCGAGCCCATCGAGTCCTCTCGGCTGGGGCTTTGGAGGTGTTTTCCGTGTCGACGCCAACGTATCGCCCAGCGGCTGGGGCTTTAGAAGCGTTCACCGCAGCGTTGTTGGCCGGATAACCCCGAGCGACTGAGGATTCTGGTGGCGTTCCCCGCCGATCCGCATCACGGCTCGTACACGACGTCCTCGCCCACAATCCTATCCGGGCACGAGCCGTACCGACGCCCATGCGCTCCGAAGACGAAATCCGCGAGCAGTACGAGTTCCTCCGCGAGCAGCTCGACGACGAGGAGATGTCCCACCGCGGCGTCGAGGAGCTGTTCACTCACTACAAGCGCGCGCTCGGCTGGGCGTTGGAAGAAGAGCACATGTAGCGCCGGACCCGTGCGACACGGGACCCACGCCCCGTTTCGACCCCCGTAACGTGTAACTGATCGAACACCAGTAGCGGCTCCTCGTTAGCTTTATAACTTTGAACCCTGTATCGTCAGGTGACGCTTCGTCTGGAGGGCCGAAGCGTCAGCGGGGACCAATCGGCCGCCCGACGCGGCTTTTTTCCGCGTCGGGCGCGCCGGCTTTCT
Source organism: Halorubrum yunnanense (assembly GCF_026586675.1). Classification (GTDB taxonomy): domain Archaea; phylum Halobacteriota; class Halobacteria; order Halobacteriales; family Haloferacaceae; genus Halorubrum; species Halorubrum yunnanense. Next base: position 855 of record NZ_JAODIX010000039.1, on the reverse strand, counting down.
GCTGACTACCACCGCTGCGCTCGGAGCGACGCGACCACCAACTCCGAGCCCGATCTCCTGGCGACCCCTGTGCGCTCGCCCCGGACGTATCAGCTTCCGGACGATCGACCGAAGGCGCGGTTCGACCCCGAACGGCCGCGTCATCGTTGATCGACTGACACAACCAAACGGAGGAGATCGGGAGACTCTACCGGTCGAGTCCCGGATCGACGTCTATCATAACGGTATATTTATTTATTTAGAACGGGAATGTATGGGCAGTTGTATGTACGACCTTACGGGTTTTCAGCGCGACCTGCTCTACGTGATCGCCGGCTTGGACGAGCCTCACGGGCTCGCGATCAAAGAGGAGCTCGAGGACTACTACGAGAAGGAGATCCACCACGGCCGGCTCTACCCGAACCTCGACACTCTGGTGGAGAAGGGCCTCGTGGAGAAGGGCCAGCGAGACCGCCGCACGAACTACTACACGCTGACCCGCCGCGGTCGCCGCGAGATCGAGGCCCGGACCGAGTGGGAGGGCCAGTACGTCGACCACTGACACTCCTCGTCGTCGACCGCAGGTCCCGCTCTGATCGCCCGTCTCGACCCTTTCTCCCCGTTTCCCGGACCGCGGTTGGAGCTATCTCCAACGACCGCGGGATCGCCTCGCATTTATTCCGTTGGCGTGCGACGCGTCCGCATGGATCGCCACACGGCCACCCCCGACGTCACCGATCTCCCGGGCGACCGCGCGCGGGAGTGGGTCGACTACCACCACGAGTCGGCCGCGCCGAGCACGTACGTCTACAGATAAGCAAGGCGAGTGCCTCGGGGCTTGACCCCGAGGGTGAAGCCGACACTCAAACGTGTTCT
>NZ_JAODIX010000038.1 GCF_026586675.1 Halorubrum yunnanense | reverse complement strand
CTCGGCGACGCCGTGCGAGCGCTGGGCTGGTATCGGCAGTTCAGTGAAATCGTCTCGGTGTTCGCCATCATCAACATAGAATCGCTGTGTGAACCGCTGTAACCGTGACTCAACATCTATTCAACACAGCAGTTCTTTCAGGTTTGCAGTCTCACCGAACCCCAGACGGTGAGAATCCGTGTGAGGTTCACGGACTGTGGCGGGTGGGATTGCTGGGAGTGCCAAGCCCCCGGTACTCCTATCCTCTATCATATAGGGACTCTCGGAGTTGTTTTTGCCTCGGGGAGTCCGGCAGATCTCAACGGACTTGGAGTTACTTCTGTGGTGCGTACAGCAGTCGGGCACTGCATCGATTCATTATAAGAACCGACCGTTCACCTGACTGGTTCCGATTATTGTCTCATTGCTTGGGGCGGACAGGCCGCCATCGTAGGATTGATCGGAATCGCTCTGTTCCCGGTCTGATTCCTATCTAAATATATGACTGCCTGTCATTTTCGGTACTTCCCGAACGTTGCTTCATGAGCTGTGCTAAGTCACGCTCCACTGGATCAAACACTGATAGTG
>NZ_JAODIX010000037.1 GCF_026586675.1 Halorubrum yunnanense | reverse complement strand
AATCGATTTCCTCGGCTTCGTCCTTCTACTCCGTGATATAAGCCGATTAGATCGCTATTCAACACAGCAGACTGGAATGCTGCTGCAACAGATCTGTTTGAGCGGGAGTTTAGCACAGTAGTCGGTGAGGACCTCCCCAGCATACTGCCGGATACATTCGACATCAAGGAGTTACTCGCGGGGGGACAGACAACGTGTCGGCTGCCAGGCAGCGATCGCGTGCTAGAAGCCTCATCGAGCCGGATTACCGACAGCGACGACCGCACACTTGGCTACACCCTGATCTTCCGCGATATAACAGACAGCCGGCAGAATGCACGTCGTGCGGAGGTTCTCAGTCGCGTGCTTCGGCACAACATACGAAACAGGGTCGACGTGGCAACGGCGTACCTTCGACAGTTAAGCGACGATCCCGGCCCCGACACGGCGGACAAGATAGCGACGACGGTCGACGGGGAACTGTCGGCGTTGCGTGATCTTGGAGGTACTGCCCGCGAGATAGAGTCAGTGTTACAGGCCAACAAGCGTGCGGGTGATCGGTCCGTCGAGGACCTCATCCGTCACGCCATCGAGGAGGTCCAGCACGCACAGGTCGTCGACGATCGCCACGAGTGCGCTGGCGACGTCTCGTCCGTCCCCGTCGTGATAGACACACCACCAGTGGAGACACGCGCTAACGGAGAGATTCTGATACCAGTCATTCGTGAGCTGGTGTCGGACGCAGTCGAACACGGGGGATCTGCTCCGGAGCCGCGTGTCAGCGTACGGGTGAAGGAGTCTAGCGATACCGAGGGAGTAGATCAGTGGTGGATCGATGTCGCTGACAGCGGCGCCGGGATCAGCGACCACGAGGTAGAGGTGTTCGAAGACGCCGAAGAACAGCCACTACAGCACGGCAAAGGCCTCGGGCTCTGGCTCGTCTGGTGGGGCGTCGACCGGCTCGGCGGAGAGGTCTCGTTCGATACCGACAGCGGGACGACCGTCACCGTCGAACTGCCGGGATCGCTGCTCAGCTACGACTAATATTTTCTGACTAGTCGCGGTCAGTACGGGCCACTCAGGAACTGCCCATCACAGAGAGTATTGTTCCGAGAAAGGACAGACAGGCGGAACCAACCAACACGAGAAGGACGATAGCAGAGGCAGTAAACTCCTCTGGGTCAGTTCGGAGCAATTCGTAGCCGCCAGTGGCAAGCATTCCAGCTCCACCGATCGCCATGAGCAGTATCGGGATACCACGATCGCCAGCGATGAGCGAACCTACCGCTGGCCCCCCTATTGAAGCTCCAATTACGACGAATGAGCCGGTGTAGATGTACAGATCTTCCATAGGTGGTATAATTACACGTGACTAATTGTAGTTTGGATACAATGTCCGTCTTGTTACTTTCACGGTTCTCATCGACCAGCTGTTTTAGATAAACATCTATCTGAAAAATAGGGTTTCAACAAAGCCGGTGAAGTCGTTACGGCTCGTCACGAATGGGAGCTAAGCAGTTCACCGGCACGCTCGGGATCCGGAACGAATGCGATCGATGACCTCGGTTTCCGGGCGGACTCGTCGTCCTTAGAGTTGTAAATCCGATCGAAAAACACCGTTCCAGTGTCCAGCCAGAGCGGACTTCCGAACAGCCCACGCTCGACCGAGACGTCCCGGACACCGTCGTATGACGCCGACCACTGTGGTCGTCCGAGGTATCGGTCGTACGCCACCACTTCGGACTCGTAAAATTCGTATTCGACGCCACCGAGCGCCAACAGCAGATGTACCGCACTTATTATCGAGAGGCCTCCAACGAGACCGAAGAAAATCGCAGCCAAGCTTGCGGACACGATCACAGCACCGTCTAATAGGGCAAGAACGGCGACAACCATCACCCCCGCTATACCCACCCGGATTATGAGCTGTCTCCAGTGGCCGAAGCGGTTGTCGACGACACCACCGGTCGTCATCGCGTTCACCACCCCTGCGACGAGGATAGACGCGCGAACCGGCGCCATCGTCTCGCGCGGTTCTCCATCCGGGATCGACGGCTGAGACGGAGCGGATATGTTCTCTTCCGGTTCGGAGTCCGACCACCCTTGAGATATCGCTTCATCGTTGAGGTCGGATGTCGCGTCCGACTGCCAGCCGTCGGGTCGAGCACGCGCCGCGTACCAACCGTACGCGAGCCGAGACACGATTAGCACGGACGCGGAAACCGTCATCCCAGCGCGTGTTATCTCCAAGCCCTCGCCGGAGAGGGTCGTAAGCGTCCACCGCGAGGCAAGCCACAACAGCCCACCGTAGACGGCGAATACCAGTACCCGCTTCCGGGGGACGACCGCGGAGGCGGCGGTGATATCGTGGCCTTCCGAGGCCACGTATGCCCGCAGCACCAGCCACGATTTCGTCGCTGCCGCGACGAGACCTCCACCGAGTAACATCGGTGTGGCCGGCGAGCGCCACAGGTCTCCGGGCACATCGACGGCGGCGACGTACGCCGTTGTGCTCGCTGAAAAAACAAGTATGAACACGGCTCCCCAGACCGCCGGAACGTTTCGGAGCTGAATTCCCGGGAGGCGATCGGTAACGGTGATCGATCCGCGCTTGTGGGCTAGAAGCCGGAACGGACGTTGAAAAAGAGTCGACTGACGATCCGTTTCGGGCCGCGAGAGCAACTGTTGTACCGTTGCCCGGAGGGTCAGAAAGAGAAGATCAATCCAGTACAAGACGGCGACGGCTAGCAGCGAGAGGTGTCCGTACAGGAGGACGAGCACTGCGGCGACAGCCTCGACGCAAACCGACCCGAAGAGTATTCTGCGATCCCCGATCAGGCGCATGGATGGCATGATCCGGAACGCTCGAAGTCGCGCACAGACCCGCGTTGGCAGGTGCCGTGTGAGTCGGGCGTAACGCGCGATATCGGTCGAACGAGCAGGTGAGTGGCGGTACCGTTACTCGAATGCGCACCGACAGGTGTGTCGTCGGTGGAGGGTACCTCCACACCAGCGACGGGGGCACGAAACGGTACAGCGGTACTGTACAGCAAGCCGAAGGTGAAGGACGCTACCGGTAACGTGGACGCGTCTCGCACGGACAATCATAAGTTGATGACATATAATAAGTTCAGGGGGCGTGTCTCGCGGCCCGAAACACGGAATCGTTCAACGTGACGAGACCCTGCGAACCTTCCGCTACTCGTGGATTCAACCCCCAGTGGATGAATCCCACGGCTTTAGCCGTGAGAAGGGGTCAGAGCAGCATCTAATCACTCCTCTTTCCGACTGATAAACTGTGGAATAAGCACACCAATGACAATCACAACAGCGATAGTTATACTGGCACAAGGAGAATACCTGCGGCTTCAGCCGCAGGATGAATCCGACAATACACGTCACATTCCACTGTCTATCGCTGAGCCGGATATTCTGCCCTTCTAGACCCGTACTTTTACAAAAATGCGAATATAAGGTACGCTCTTCTGTAGGAGATTGTTGATACTGCTGAGCTGTCGCTATCGAGTCGAAGAGGACAAGGACACC
>NZ_JAODIX010000036.1 GCF_026586675.1 Halorubrum yunnanense | reverse complement strand
GAATCGATTTCCTCGGCTTCGTCCTTCTACTCCGTGATATAAGCCGATTAGATCGCTATTCAACACAGCAATTCAAGCGGGGACGAGACGGAAATCGAGCCAAAGGGGAAGCCAGCTTACGACGGCTACAACCACGCAACGATGATGTTTGCGTCAGACTCGCCACCGCGATTCCCACGCGACCAGGACGCCGACGCGCTCGGGCGTCGATTCCATCCCATCGAATTCCCAGCGAAATACGTCGATGACCCGGACCCGAACGACCCGCTGCAGCTACAGTCACGCGGTAAGACGGTTGTTGAGGAGGAGTTGCGTGCAGAGGACCGCTTGAAGGCGATGTTGTATGTTGCGCTCGATGGGCTCGCACGGATGTTGCACGAGGGCGGAATCACAGACACACGATCTCGGACTGAGCGCATCAATCAGTATGAGTCGTTCAGCGACCCGGTTCACGACTTTGCGCGCAACGCGCTCATCGCCGTCGAAGACGACGATCACGGCATCAAAGCACAACATCTCAAGACAGTATTCGACAGTTTCGCAGAGGCGCACGGACACGCAGGGAAGCAACTCTCGGACCTGTATGACTACATATCAGAGATGCCAGAATACCCTGTCGTCAAGGACCGCTCGCGCGACAATCCATTCTCCGCGGAGCGACCGACTCGATACTTAGGTGTTGGATTTAGCGAGCGGGCGCTCGATGCGTGGGTGCCGGAGACGATGAAACGATTTTACGGGGACAACGACGCAGACGCCGACGGAGACGGTCGCGCACGTGAGACGCTCAGGGAGATCATCGACGACGACTCACTCGGGCGGCGCGAGGGCATCAAAGTCAAAGTGACGAACTCCACGGGTAAGACGTCCTACAATCGGCATGAGGAGGGGGTGCTACAGGATGAATCGGGTAATATACGGTACTACATCCAAGCTCCGGGCATCAGCCTTGAGGAGGGCGAGACGTACGTCATCCGCGACGTTCCCGCGACCGTTGGCGAGAACGACGAGACGATGTTACAGCTCATACCGGGCATGACCGATACAACACTCATCGAGCGCGGTGCGGACGACGACCAAGACGACCTCGATGACGATGACGGTGACGCGGACGATGCTGTCAAAGACGGCGACGACGACACACACGATCGTGTCGAGCAGGACATGGAAGCACTAGATCAGGCGATAATCGACGCTGCAGACGGCGAGACGTCGAAGGGGGCGGTCGCGGGCGCAGCCACGTCGAAAGTTGAGACAGACAGCCTCGATGTTGTCAAGGGCAGAATTGAGAAGCTTGCCACGCGCGGGGATATCATAGTCGAGGACGAGAGAGACGCCAGCGACTCAGACGACGCCAACGACGACACACACGATCGTGCTGAGAGCGACGAGGATGGGGACTATGACACGGTACTCGGAGCGGGCTCGGGAGACCCGCGACCTCCGGATGGCAGAATGGGTGACACGGGCGTACAGTGTCGGACGTGCGGTCGCTGGTGGGGTATTGTTGCGACCAACGGGCACTTCGAGGGGCACAGGGTTGAGTGTGGCACGTGCGGCGAGACCATCGACGCAGCGTGGAATATCGCCGAGCGCTCACTCAATCCCAAGCACCTTCCCGACAGTTTCGGGGAAGACGGGGAGGAAGCCTGAGATGCCACGCTCAATCAAAGAGACGGCGGACCGCGCGGGAAAGCTCCGGATGCACTACGCACGATCGGAGTTCGACAAGCTCCCGCCCGCGGGCGAGGAATGGAAGTGGGGCGACGTCGCCGCTCGTGGCGACGACGACGGGATGCCTGAGTCGGCGATGCACACGGTCAAACCATACCTGCATAACCACGGTGATGGGTGGTATGAGACGTCGGAGAGACTCGAAACGTATCTCGATGACAAGTATGGAATCGAGTGTGCTGGCGACGCGGGGCGGGTCCCAGAACCGGACCCGGAGCAGCGGGAACTCCCCGGTATCGAGGCGAGCCCGAGCACGGACACACACGCCCGTGCCGACGGCGGCGACGAGGACTCGATGCAAGTGACCTTCGGCGGCGAGCGCGCGGACCCGGAGGTACTCGCCGCTCAGTCCCTCGATAAGCACATCGAGAGTGTGAAAGCGATGTGTGCCGGCGGCGAGAACCAGGGTCGAGACGCTACTCAGATGACCATCGGGGTGTACGACCGTGCGACGGTCGGCGGTTTCCAAGTGTCGGGAGGGGAGCTCCCGTCGGGCGAAGCGTAAGTCTCCCGTTCATACTTTTTAGTTGTACGCTCTTCTGTAGGAGATTGTTGATACTGCTGAGCTGTCGCTATCGAGTCGAAGAGGACAAGGACACC
>NZ_JAODIX010000035.1:106118-122832 GCF_026586675.1 Halorubrum yunnanense | reverse complement strand
CGGTCGTTTTCGGGCATAGACACTTTGAAAACGCACCGCCTCACCTTTCAATCCTTATCTGAACACCGCCGTCGGATTCATCCTGCGCCTAAAGGCGCAGGTATTCTCCTTGATTCCCTATAAAGACGGACGCGAGAAGCAGGCGGCGAACGAGGATCGGCGCCAGCGAGAGCGCGACGTCGCCGCGGAGCTGGAGCGGGGCGACGAGCCGGAGCCGCCGGTCGACGTCGACGGGCTCGTCGACCTGGAATCGGCGCTCACGTCCCTCGAGTTCCCGGTCACGGGGGCGGCGGTCGTCGACGCCATCGGCGATCACGACGTCGATTCGGTCACGGGGAGCTACGCGCTCGAGGAGCTCGTCCCGGAGACCGACGAGGAGGTGTTCGACTCGCCCGCCGCCGTCACCGCGCAACTGCCCAGACCGACCGTCGCCGCGGCCATGAAGCGGGTGCTCGAAGCCAGCGACACGCTGCCGAACACCGACCTCCCCTGGTCACAGCGGAAGGCCTACGAACTGACGCTCCAGGAGCTCAAAGCGATCGACGCCGACGACGAAGGAGTGACGGTCATCGCCGACTGGATCGTCGAGCACGTCCGCGAAAAGAAGGGGCTCCCGAGCTCCCGAGACGTCCGTCGGCGAGCGATGAAGCTCTGCCGGGCGAACGGGTATCAGGTCCGCAGCGACGGGTGGCTCGGGATATAGGAACGGGCGTGTCGGAGCGCTCCCCGACGAATATCTGTGTTAACTATTCGGGTGAAAATCGTCACGGGTTTTATCCGCGCGCCCCACCTGGGCGTATGGACTCCGAGATCGGGAGCGACGAATCGGTGAGCGCGGCCGTCGTTCGGGCGGTGAGCGCCGTCGAGGGTCGGAATCCGGGAGCCCTTCCGCCGCTGACTCGGGTTCTCGACCCGGACGCGTTGGACCTGCTCTTCGACCCGCGCGCCGACGGCGAGGCGCGGACCGGCGGCCGGCTCTCGTTCGTGTACAGCCGCTGCCGCGTCACCCTCGACAACGGCGAGTTCCTCACGATCCGGCCGCTCGACGACGATCCGCGGGCCTCAGCCGACCGCGACCCGGACCGCGCGGAACACCGGTGAGGAGGGCACCGATCCGCGGCGAGGCGTCCGACCGCTACTGCGGGTCGCGGGCGGGGACCAGCCCCTGCGCCATCAGCCGCCGGGAGATCACGACGAGGCCGTTCCCGAACCCCTCCCCGAAGATCGCCTGTTCCTCCTTGCTATCGGAGAGGATCGAACTGACGAGGATCGTCGAGCGGTTGACCAAGAGGAGCCGCCCGATCGCCGTCTCGTCGTCGACCAGCTCCTCGCCGCGTAACCACTCCAGCCCGGAGACGAACGTCGTGGCCCCCGGCACGGCCGCCTCGACCTGGTCTTGAAGGGACTCGGACAGCGCTCCGACGATCAGATCGATGTCGTCGTCGACCGCGTTGAGCGTGTCGACGAGCCCCTCGGTCAGGAGCGACTCGTCGCCGACGACGAGCACGATCTCGTCCGTGGCCTTGTCGATGAGCTCCCCCGTCCTGTTCTCGATCGCGTCCCGCCCGGATATCGCCCAGATCTGCTGGACGGGGGACTCCTCTTCCTCGTCCACGATCTCGACCGTGTCGAGGGCGTTGTGCAGCCGTTCGACGCGCTCCTCGTACTGATCGCGGAGGGTTTCCGCCGCCTCGTCCAGCGGAACCGCGCGGAACTGCTGCGGGCTCGAGTGCTGGATCTCGACCAGCCCCTGCGCCTCGAGGACCCGTATCGCGTCGTACACCCGCGTGCGGGGAACCTCCGTTATCTCGCTGAGCTTCTTTGCGGTCCCCGTGTTGACCCGAGCTAATCCGACGAAGCATCGGGCTTCGTACTCCTTCAAGCCGAGTTGCTGGAGGATCTCGATTGCGTCCTCCACGTTTTCTGGTGTGTCCATGTGTGTCCCAACCTCCCGGAGATGACCGGGGTTCGACCGACGATTACCCCCCGGAACGGATATGTATTGTCACTCTCGACATGACCGCCGATACCACACTCAGATGCCGCCTCGCGATTTCAGCGACGTCGTCGGTTCCTGGGCGGTGTCGGCTTTTCCCGTTTGTGATATTCATAGTGACGCAGGCGACACCGTCGTCTACTAGACCTTATAAGAGTGTAATATATATACCGCTACTATCACTCAGTTAATCACAAAAGAAATAATACGGTGTGGGCACCACGAGTGAGACGCACGCAGGTCAGTTCTGTGTCCCAACCACCGCACTGCTGCGTGCCAGTCCGGTCACACCGTTACTGGGTGGCCGGGCCATACTCCCGGAACTCAGACACACCGATGAACGACGACCCAACTGACGACCCGCGGTCCGCGGCCGTCGAGCAGCTCGAGCGGTTCGGGCTGAGCGCGTACGCCGCGCGGACGTTCGTCGCGCTGTCGACGCTGAAGTCGGGGACGGCCAGAGACGTGAGCCAAGTGTCAGAGGTACCACGGACCCGGGTCTACGACGCGGTCGACGAGCTACACGAGCAGGGCCTCGTCGACGTCCTCCAGTCGTCGCCCAAACAGTTCCGGGCCATCTCCGCCGAGACCGCGAGTCGGACGTTCGAACACGACCTCCGGTACCGCACCGAGGTCCTTCGGACGGCGCTGAGCGAACTCGAACCCGCCGACCACCAGACCGAACAGCAAGGCGTCTGGACGGTCAACGGACAGCGGGCGGTCACGGACCGCGTCCTCGAGTTCTTCGAGACCGCGGAAGAGGAGATCGTCTACATGACCGTCGAGGACCTCCTCACCGACGACGTGATCGACGGCCTGAGCGAGGCCGCGGAGCGCGGCGTCTCGATCAAGATGGGCGGCGTCTCGCCGGAGGTGCAAGCGTGCATTCAAGACGACATCCCCGGGGTGACGATGTACGAGTCGCTGTGGGTCTGGTCGGACACGTCGGCGGGGCGACTCATGATGGTCGACGGCCGGAAGACGCTCGTCAGCGCGCTCGTCAACGGCGCGGACGCGTCCCCGTCCGAGGCGCGGACGGAGACCGCCATCTGGGGCGAGGGCGACGCGAACAGCTTGGTCATCGTGCTGAAGGCGATATTCGCCTGGCGCCTCGAGACGGAGAACACGGACTGACCGGTCGCCGGCGAATCAGGAGTCTGGATTGGTCACGGATCGCGGAGCGGCTGCGCTTCGTCGGCGGGAAGGGCGTCAAGTACCGTTTCGACGCCCTCGTCCGGCCGGTACCGGATCACCTCGTCGTCGCGGCCGTAGTCGATGACGCCGTGATCGTTTAACTTGGGCAGATGGCTGTGGATCAGCTGGATCGAGAGCCGGTCTCGGTCCGGGGGGTCCGCGGTCGGCGCGACGCCGCCGTCGCTCAGGTCGTCGAGGAGGTCCTCGAGCGTCGTCGTTCCGGTCGGGTCGTCCCGCAGCCGTCGAAGGATCCGTCGCCGCTGCCTGTCCGAGACCAGCCGAAGAGAAGCGTCGAGACGGGAGTCGCTCATACTACGGAGATCGGTCGCGAGCGGCATCAAAGGGAGAGATTTCCACGCTGAGATTCCTTTTGATTACGCGAGTAACTCATTCGGGGCACCCGCGCGCCTTCCCCGCCCCGACTCGGCGGTCCGTCCGCGACCGCGCCGAACGACAGGTGCGAGCCGAAGACGAGCCGGCGGTCACGGAGTGACGCGGAGCGGATTCCGAGGCCGCGAGACGGAGCGCACCGAATATATGTGTAGAAATGTATTTATTATACATGATTGTTCGCAACTGCGCCGAACGCACCGTTACGGGAGTCACCGTCGCCGGCTTCGCGGGTATCGCCCCCCTCTCGCTCGTCGCCGGATCGGTGGCCGCCAGCGGGACCGATACCGCCGGGACGACCGCAGGTACCGGGATGACGGGCGGCGGCGGAATCGGCGGCGTCGGGATGATGGGCGGCGCCGGAATGGGCGGAATGGGGGCCTTCGCCCCGCTCGCGCTCCTCGCGCTCGTCGGCCTCCTCGCGCTCGGCTACGTCGGGATCCGCGCGATCGCGACGGCGACCGAGGACGCCTCGGCCGACGGGGAGGTCGACGACGACGAGGAGGCGGACCCGATCGCTCGGCTCCAGCGGCGGTACACCGAGGGAGAACTCACCGAGGCGGAGTTCGAGCGGGCGCTGGAGCGCGAGCTCGCGGACGAACCGCCCGACGACGACGTCGGGGTCGACGCGGCGAGCGCCGACCCCGAACCCTCGGCGCGCAACGGGTAGAAAACGGGTCGGATCGGTGGGTGGGTCAGGTGAACGCCCGGAGGATCCCCGCACCGTCCGTGCTCCGACCGAGGTCCGGGAGCGTGGCGCGCTCTGGATGGGGCATCAGCACGGCGACGGTCTCGCGCTCGCCGAGGACCCCGGCGACGTTGTCGGTGGAGCCGTTCGGGTTGGCCGCGTCGGTGACGTTCCCGTCGGCGTCGCAGTAGCGGAAGAGGACGCGGTCGTCGGCGACGAGGTCGGCGTGGGCCGCCTCGCCGATCTCGAAGCGCCCCTCGCCGTGCGCGATGGGGACCTCGACGACGTCGCCCTCGTCGTAGGCGGCGGTCCACGGCGTGTCCGCGCGCTCGACGCGGAGGTGAACCGGTTCACATTGGAAGCGCGCGGAGGCGTTGGTGGTGAACGCGCCGGGGGTGAGCCCGGACTCCGAGCCGACCTGAGCGCCGTTACAGACGCCGATCACGGGGACGCCGTCGGCAGCGGCCTCGCGGACCTCGGCCAGGATCGGGGCGCGGGCGGCCATCGCACCGGCGCGGAGGTAGTCGCCGTACGAGAAGCCGCCGGGGAGGACGACCCCCTCGGCGTCGGCCGGGAGGCCGTCCTCGTGCCAGACGCGCTCGGCGTCGACGCCGACGTGTTCGAGCGCGCGGACCGCGTCGCGGTCGCAGTTCGAGCCCCCGAACTGGACGACGGCGACCGTCACGCCGACCACCCCGCGTGGGCGGCCGCGAGCGCCGCGTCGGTGACGATCGGCGTCGTCTCGACGACGGCGACCGTCATCGCTCGGCGACCGCGACGTCGTAGTCGTGGATGGTCGGGTTCGCGAGGAGCCGCTCGGCCATCTCGTCGGCGCGATCGGCCGCCTCGTCGGCGTCGCCGGCCTCGAGGTCAACCTCGAAGCGGTCGGCCGACCGGAGGTCCGAGAGCTCGAACCCGAGGCGTTCGAGGGCCTGCTGGGTCGTCTCGGCCTCCGGGTCGAGGACGCCCCGCTTCAGCCGGACCGTCACCGTCGCGGTGTATGCCGTCATGGGCGGTACTGCGGAGTCGTGTGTAAAAACCGTTTTGGAACGCCTTTTATATCCACATTCGTGGATACATATCGGTCGATCGTGTGTGTCGCGGGGCGACACGGAACGAAAGGGGCAAACCCCTCCGCGTTCTCTGTCGACTGTATGCAGCCGCTTGAACCCTCGGAGGTGATCGTCGCATGACCCGCGAACTGACCGAGATCACGGTCGTCGGAGGAGACAAGACCGGACTCATCGCGCGGGTCACCTCCCTGCTGTTCGAGCGAGGGATCAACATCGAGGACCTCGACCAGGCGGTCCGCGAGGGCGTCTTCCGGATGACGACCCGCGTGGACGCCTCGGAGATGGAGACCTCGCGCGGCGAGCTTCGCCGCGCGCTCGCCGAGCTCGGCCGCGAGCTCGACGTCGACATCCAGGTCCGGTTCCCGAGCGACCGCGACGCCCGCCGGATCGCGCTCCTGGTCACGAAGGAGACCCACGCGCCCGAGGCGCTGTTGGAGGCCGAGGCCAACGGCGACCTCGCCGACGACGGCGAGGAGGCCGAGATCCCGGTCGTCGTCGGGAACCGCGGCGACCTCCGGTCGCTCGCGGAGCGCTACGATAAGCCCTTCTACGACGTCGGCGACGGGAACGGAAACACCGACGAGGGGCGGCTTCTCGACCTGCTGGCCGAGTATGACGTGGACCTGATCGTCTTGGCCCGTTACATGCGCATCCTCTCGCCCGAAGTGGTCTTCCGCTACGAGGGCCGGATCATCAACGTCCACCCCTCCCTGCTGCCGGCGTTTCCTGGCGCGGAGGCGTACCGGCAGGCGAAGGACGCCGGGGTCCGGATCGCCGGCGTCACCGCTCACTACGTCACGACCGACCTCGATCAGGGGCCCGTCATCGCCCAGCGCGCCTTCGACGTGCCGGCGGGCGCCGACGTCGGCGACATCAAGCGCCGCGGGCAGCCCCTCGAGGCCGACGTGTTGCTCGACGCCGTCCGGCTCCACCTCGCCGACGCGATCGCGATCCACCGCGGGACGGTCCACGTGCGCGAGGACGCCGACGTCGAGGCCCAGCTCGGGCTGAGCGAGGCGGCGATCGACGCCAACCCCGACGAGCCGGTCGACGGCGAGCCGCTCTCGCGCTCGGAGACGCCGACGGCCGGGAGCGACTGAACCTTTCCCCCGCCGACCTTTTTAAATACCGGACGCGTAGGAGCTGTCGATGCGAACGGACCGGTGCCCCGCGCGGTTCGTCGTCAACGCCCGCGCCGTCGTCCGCAGCGACGAGCGCCTGATTCTCCTCTTCCTCCTGCTGCTCTCGGTGGCGGGGCTCGCGGTTTTCCTTCACTACACGACGCTGATCCTCGAGGGTCTCCCGGACGTGATCCCCTCGGAGCCGCCGCGGCCGTGAGGGCGTCGGCGTCGCCGTCGCCCGGTCACGACCTGTCGTCGCCCCCCTCGATCGACTCCATGACGCGGGCGTGGAACTCCTGAAGGACCGCCGACTCGTCGTCGGCGAGCACCGTGTCCGAGTCGACGAGCGTCGCGAGCCCGAATGAGATCGGGGTCGGAGAGTCGACCGTGTGGTGGACGACGTCGACGTCGCCGTCGGCCACGCCTCCGAGCACCTCGCGGAGCCCGGCGAGATCGAGCCGGTCTTCTAGCAGTTCCCGGTACGTCTCCTCGGTGACGGCGAACTCGTCGAGCTCGTCCGCGAACGAGAGCAGCATCTCGGCCGACACCTGCTGTTCGGCCGCCGTCTTCTCGTACCCCTTGTACCGTTTTATGATGAGCAGCGAGCGCGCCGCGTCGATCCGGAAGTAGCGCTGGTGGAGGTCGGTCCCCTGCACCGCCTCGCGGAGGTCCTCGCGGACCGTCCCGGGGTCCAACTCGCGGAGGATCGCGGCGATATCGACCTTGCGGTTCAGCGGGAGCGCGAGCGAGAAGCCCCGGTCGGCGACAGCGACCGCGACGTTCGCGTCCGTGCGGTTCGCGACTCCGGCGGCGACGAGCCGGGAGAGCCCGTCGTTGAATCGGCGACCGTAGTTCGAGTGGACGTAGAACCGGCGCTTGTACTCGGCGCGGTCGAGCTCCTCCTCCACGACGAGCCGCGAGGGCGTGGGGACGCTCTCGGCGCCCGCGTACGCGACCTGCTCGTCGTAGGTCCGCGCGATCGCCCGGACCGCGTTGCCGTCGAGGGGGAACTCGCGGAGCCACGCGCGGACCGCGGGCGGCCCGCTGTCTCCGAGCCGGTCGAGCAGCTCGCCCTGGAACGCCAGGACCTCGCGGGCGAGGTCGTACGAGAGGGGCAGCCGCTCGGAGTACCACGAGGGGACCGTCGGGCGCTCGCTCGTGCGGTCGACGTACACCTTCGAGCCGCGGCGGTACCCGAAGGAGAACCGCTCGCCGCCGAGCGAGAACACGTCGCCCGCCTCGAGCGTGTCGAGGTAGCTCTCGTCGAGCGTCCCGACCGGCTCGCCGTCGCGCGTGAGCACCTGGCAGCTGAACGAGTCCGGGATGGTGCCGATGTTCGTCATATAAATGACCCGCGCGAGTCGGCCGCGCTTCCCGACGAGCAGCTCGCCGACGGGGTGCTCCTCGTGGTGGTGTTCCCCGTCCGGCGGGTCGTTCTCGTCGCGCCACACCTTCGGGTAGACGTTCTTATCGGCGAGCCCCTCGTAGTCCGCCGTGAGGTAGCGCATGAGGCGCTCGTAGTCGGCGTCGTCGAAGTCGCGGTACGGGTGCGCCCGGCGGAGCGTCTCGCGGACCTCGCGGTCCGGTCGGATCCGGTTTATCGCCATCCCGTAGACGTGTTGGGCGGCCACGTCGTAGGCGCCCTCCGGGAGGAAGACGCGGTCGACGAAGCCGTCCTCGGCGCGGGCGAGCATCGCCGCGCACTCGACCAACTCGTCGCGGTCCAGCGCGAACACCCGCCCCTCGACCGTCTCGCCGGGGCTGTGGCCCGCGCGGCCGACGCGTTGGAGCAGCGCCGCGACCGACTTCGGCGAGCCGACCTGCACCACCAGGTCGAGGTGGGGCATGTCGATGCCGAGTTCTAGGCTCGTCGACGTCGTGACGACGTCGAGGTCGCCCGCTTTTAACCCCTCCTCGATCCGGGTGCGCTGCCCCTCGCCGAGGCTCCCGTGGTGACACCCCGAGTCCGACTCGTCGTAGCCGAACCGCTCCCTGAGCTCCTGGAGGGTGCGCTCCGCGCCCGACCGGGAGTTCGTGAACACCAGCGTGTTCTCGTGGGACTCGATCAGCTCGCGGAGGGACTCGTAAAAGCGGTCGGTGACGACGGAGCGCGGCGTGTGGATCAGGTCGGCCGCCGGGGTCCGGAGCTCGAGGTCGAACTCGCGGACGAAGCGCTCGTCCACCAGCTCGCACGGGCGGGGTTCGAGCCCCGACTCGTCGCCGACGGTGTCGGCGACGCGCTCGCGGCCGACGAGGAACTCGGCGACCTCGTCCAGCGGCTCGACCGTCGCCGAGCAGCCGATCCGGATCGGAGAGCCGTCGGCCAGGTCGGTGAGCCGCTCCAGCGAGACGGCGAGGTGGGTGCCGCGCTTGTTGGCCGCCAGCGAGTGGATCTCGTCGACGATGACGTACTCGACGGTCCGGAGCTTCTCCTTGAACTTCGGGGAGTTGAGCAGGATCGCCAGCGTCTCCGGCGTGGTGTTGAGCACGTGCGGCGTCTCCTCCAGCATTGCCTGCCGGTCCGCCTTGCTCGTGTCCCCGTGGCGGATCGCCTGACGGACGCCGGGATCGGGTGCGTCCCCCGCCTCGGTCGCGCGGCCGCTCTCCGCGTCCCGCTCCGCCGCGATCCCCTCGATCGGGACTTCCAAATTCCGCTTGATGTCGTTCGCGAGCGACTTCAGCGGCGAGATGTAGAGGCAGTACACCGAGTTGTCAAGCTCTCCCGTCCGCTCTCGAGCGAACAAGTCGTCGAGGACCGCGGTGAAGGAGGCGAGCGTCTTCCCGCTGCCGGTCGGCGCGGCCACGAGGCAGTTCCGGCCCCCGTCGACGTGGGGGATCGCCTCGCGCTGCGGCGGCGTGAAGAAGCCGCCGTTCTCGCCGACGTACGCGCCGAACTCCGACACCCACCAGCGGCGGACCGGCTCGGAGAGCCGGTCGAGCACGTCGGCGTCCGGGAGCGGCACCGTCTCCGGGTCGAACTCGACGGACGGGGCGTCGTTGGCGGCGAGGGCCTCGCGGAGGAGCGCCCGCGCCGAGGGGCCCTCCGACCCGCGTTCGGTGAGTTCGCTCACTGTCGCGTCTGTGGGCGCGCGAAGGGATATCGGTTGTGTCGGTGGCGGTGTGCGAACCGCCCCGTTTATGCGCGATCCGTCCGTGACGGCGCATGTATGAGCGAAACCTCGCCGGCGACGGAGCGGGAGATCGACCGCAACCTGTTCGTCACCGTCTCCGGGCCGCCGGGCTGCGGGGCGACGACGCTGGTCGAGGGGCTGGCGGAGGCGCTCGACTGCGGCTACGTCTCCGGGGGCGAGCTGTTCCGCGAGATCGCCGCCGAGCGCGACATGAGCCTCTCGCAGCTGATCGCGAAGACCGGCGAGTCCGAGGAGATCGACCGCGCCCTCGACCGCCGGCTCCGCCGGATCGCGGAGAAGTGGGGCGCCGCCAACAAGGCGTTCATTCTGGAGTCGCGCCTCGCCGGGTGGATCGCGGGGAACCGCGCCGACGTCCGGATCTGGCTCGACGCCCCCGACGAGGTGCGCGCCGACCGGACGCTGGACCGCGAGGAGATGACCTCCGAGATGCAGGTCCGAGAAGTGATCGAGGAGAAGCGCTACCAGTCGTACTACGGGATCGACCTCTCGGACCGCTCGATCTACGACCTCGCGATCAACACGGGCCGGTGGGACGTCGAGACGACCCTCGACGTCGCGCTCACCGCGATCGAGGGGTACGACGTCGAAGCCGACGAGGGGGCGTTCGAGACACCCGACTTCGAGATCTGAGACGCCCTACTCGTCGAACGCGAAGACGGCGCTGAAGTGGTTGACGTGCCAGGGGCCGGGGTAGACGCCCCAGGTCTGGTCGTCGTAGTGGTAAGCGCCGACGAAGTGGATCTCGTCCTCCTCGCGGAGGTCGTTCGCGATCCGGCTCAGCCGGTCCGCGTCCTGCTCGTAGTCGTCAGCGTCGCCGATAAAGGGATACCCGGGCTCGTTGAAGCCGGGGATACCGGTGAGCTCTCCGCCCTCGGTGAACACGTGGATCTCGCCGTTCCCGTTCTCGTCGACGGTGAAGTCGTTCTCGGACTCACCGTCGTTGCCGAACTTCTGCCCGAGGTTATGGAAGCCGACGAGGGCGTTGCCTCTGGGCGTGACGAACGGATCGTCCGGACCGAGGTCACTGTCCTCGGCGAGCGCCGCGAACTTGACGACCCAGATGGTGTACTGCCCGTTTGGGATGCCGTCTTCGACCTTGATGTTGACCCGCGTTCCCTTGTTCGGGTTGGTTCCGCCGACGATGGCGTGACCGCCGACCTCGCTGTACTCGCCCCACGTCACCGCCTCCCACGAATCGACGTAGCCGTCATCACGGTCGTAATCCTCAGGCGGCCGAACGACTTGGTGTTTCCCGTCGTTCAACGGACGGCCGAGCGCGGAGTCGTACTCCTCGTTCTCCTCGATGATCTCGTTGAGCGGGATGGACACCGGTCCCGGGTCGTAAATTTCGGTGCCGTCATTGAACGGCGGCACTTCGTCCGCGGCGTTCGTGATGAAGTTCGGGTTCTCCAGCACGTTGATGTCCGCGGTGGCCTGCGTTCCGTTCTCGCCGCCGTTGCCACCGCTCTGTCCGTTCCCGTTGTTCGCGCTCGCGGTCGTGCTCGCCAGTCCGGCGAACCCCGCCGCCCCGATGAAGCCGAGGGCGGCCCGCCGCGACGTCCGTCCGAACGCGTCTTCGTTACCGTCTCGTGGTCGCTTCTCACCGTCCATGTTGAATCACTGGATTCCGCACGCAGTAACCGGGACGGAGCCGTATTAGCTCTGTCTCGGTCATGTATTCATAACGAACAATAACGACGCATTGATAAGTGAGATGACTTCTTTTTATTCTGCGCCGCCCTGCCATGTATCAGTCACATCGTGATCACGTGATCGACGCCGATATCGCCGGGCGCGGCGTGGCGGTCGGGGAAGCAGCCGGCGGTCGCGCCCTCGACGGCTCTCGTCGGCTCGTAGCGGTCGCGGTCGCGTTCGTCGGTGCGGTCGAACTCGGGGGGCCTGCGGCGGGTCGCCCAACGGGCCTACCGGCGGGTTCGGACTCAGATCACGACGGAGCCGAAGGGGTACGCCGGCGTCTCCGCCGTCCAGACCGTCCCGTCGGCGACGTCGACCAGCGAGATCCGGTCGTCGTCGTAGTGCGAGACTACCAGCCGGTCGCCGACGCGGGTCGCGACGAGCCCCGGCGCCGGCGTCTCGACGATCGCCCCAGAGAGCGACCGGAGGCGGTCGGCGTCGGCGTCGAGCACCCACCACTCGCCGTCGATTCGGAACAGGTCGACGGGTCGGGCGAACCCCTCGTGGACCGCCGCGAGCCCGAGGTCGCGGTCGAACTCGTGGACCACGCCGTCGCGGCGGCCGGGGACGAAGACCCGGTCCTCGGCAACGACGAGGTCGTACGGGTCCGCGCCGACCGCGGCCGCATTTATAATCGGGTCGTCGCTCGGGGCGCTCTCCCCGTCCGTCTCGTCGACCCCGTCCGGGTCGAAGGCGACGACGCGGGCACCCGCCTGATCGATGGCGTATCCCCGTTTCCCATCGGGGCCGATCGCGACGCCTTGCACGCACGCGTCGCCCCCGACGTCCACGGCGCCGAGGCGCTCGTGAGCCGCCGGGTCCACGACGTCGACGGCGCCCTCGCGTCGGCTCCCGGAGTAGAGTCGCCCTTCGTCCGGAGCGACGGCGACCTCGTGGGGCTCCGCGCCGACCCCGATCCGGGTGACGAGCGTCAGCGTCTCCGGGTTGACTACGGCGAGCGCGTCGCCGGCGGTACAGGAGACGAACAGCTCGCCGTTCGCGGTCGCGAAGTGCGAGGGACCGAGTACGCCCGTCTCGACCCGCGAGACGGCGCCGTCCGCGCCGACCGCGGTGACCGCTCGCTCGCCCATCGTCGCGACGAACGTCTGTCCCCCGGCGGTCGCCGCGTGGACCGGGTGGCTCCCGACCGGGACCTCGCCGAGCGGCTCGCCGTCGGCGAGCGCGAACAGCGCGAGGACGTCGTCGCCCTCGCAGGGGACCGCGACGATGCGGTCGGACGGGGGGTCGCTCCCGGTCATCCCGTACAGGAGAAGTCGCCGCTGCCGTCGTCGCCGCCGACGCTCCCCTCGGTCTCGACCACGACGCTCGTCTTCGTCTCGACGGGGTAGCGCCCGCGGTCGCCCTCGACGTTGGCCCACTCGCCGAACCCGCCGTCGTACACCCGCACGTCCTCGAACCCGATCGCCCGGAGCGTCAGCCACGTCGACGTTGGGTCGACGTTGTCGTCGCCGTAGACGACCACGGTGCCCGCGCGGTCCAGCTCCGCCCGGTTCTCGTACAGCCCCACGAGGCGGCCCGGCTCGGTCATCCGCCGGCCGGCGACGTTGCCGACCCAGTGGACGCCGACAGCGCCGGGGAGGTGCCCGTGGCGGTCGTTGTCCGGATCCAGGGCATCGGAGCCGGGCGCGCCGAGGTACGCCTCCGGGATCCGGACGTCGACGAGACCGGGACCGTCCCCGTTGAACGTCCCGAGGCGCTCGGCGAGCCAGTCCCGGGTGACCCACGCCGACTCGGCGGGGTCGGGTTCGTACTCGACCGGCGTGATCCGGTCTCGGTCACCCGTCCCGAGCCGGCCGTTCCAGCCGGAGAGGCCGCCGTTGAGCGCCCGGATCGAGCCGGCGTGGCCCAGCGCTCCGAGCGCGAACGCGGTCCGGGTCACGCGCGACCCGACGCTCGCGCCGTAGACGAGGACGTCGTCGTCGGGCAACACGCCGACCTCGCCGAACGCGTCGGCGATCGCCTCGGCGTCCGGGACCAGGCCGGAATCCGTCGACTCCCGGCTCGTGATCGCGTCGAACGGGACGCGCCGGGCGCCGTAGATCCGCTCCTCGCGGAAGCGCTCCGGGTCCCGGGCGTCGAGGACGACGACGTCGTCGCGGTTGTCGGCGAGCCAGCTCGGTCCGACGAAGTGAGCGACGTTCCCGCCGACGTCGTTCTGCGCGGCGACGTCGGCCGGGGTGGTGACCCCCAGACAGCCAGCCGCACTCGCCGCGCCGGCGACGGTCGCGCCGGCCGCGGCCCGGAGAAGCCCGCGGCGGGTGGACGCCGGGGCCGGATCGCTCTCGGTACCGTCACTCCCGGCGTCGCCGACTGTCCCGTCGCCCGGCGTGCTGTCGGGAGCCATCTACCCGCAGTAGCAGTGGTCGTCCATACACCAGGACGCCTCCATCTCGCCGAACGTGATGCCGAGCGAGGCGAGCGACGCCTGGATGCTCGACACCGCGTCCTCTTCCGGGCGGACCGTGCCGGCGACCGCGCCGGTGGGCGCCTCGCCCACCTCAACGGTGTCGGCGACCTCGCGGCTCTCGTGGTCGATCACGGCGACCTGGTTCGCGTCCTGCACGGGGACGTACAGCTTCTCGCGGTCCGGCCCCCACGCGCCGGCGATGCTGCTGCCGCCGACGTCGAGGGTCGTCTCGTACTCGTTCGCCTCCAGGTCGATCACGCCGACGCCCTCGCCGGGGATGAAGAGGTACGCCGCGGTGTTGTCGGGGGCGACCTCGCTCGTGATCGGCATGCCGGGGAGCCCGTCGTCGCGGGTGATCTTCGCGATCTCCTCGGGGTTCTCCGGGTCGGAGATGTCCCAGACGCTCTCGGAGCCCTCGCGTGCCACCTCGGGCTCGCCGCCGAGCGTCCCCTCGCCGTTCTCGACGAGGAGGAGCTCCCCGTCGAAGGAGGCGGTACACATGAACGGGAGGACGTTCCCCTCAGTGACCGGCTCGCCGGCGTCGACTCGGTTCACCGTCTCGAACGGGTCGACGCTCAGCACGCGGACCGCCTCGTCGGCGACGTCGACGACGAACGCGTAGTCGCCGTTCGGGCCGAGGGTCATGTCGCAGGGGCCGACGTAGCCGGTCTCGATCTCGGCGGTCACCTCGCCGAAGGTGTCGCTCTCGCGGTCCGCGTCGACGCGGAAGATCGCGTGTTCCTCGTCGCCTTCGGGTTCCATGCCGGTCGTCCCGCCCGAGGCGATAAGGAGGTGCTCGCCGTCGGGCGTCACGTTCGGGTAGTTCGGGCCGTACCCTGTTTCGACGAAGGCGAGCTCCTCGAGCGTGCGCTGGTCGAAGGCGCGGACGCCGCCGGGGACGTTCAGCCAGAACACGCCGTGCGTGTCGTCGAGACCCGTCCCGTACTGGTTGGCCGGGAAGGAAGCGGTCGTTCCGAGGAAAGTGCTTGTGAGCAGCTCGTCGGTTTCCGTGTCGATGACGCTCAGCGTCCGGTCGCCGTTGTTGAAGACGAACATCGTCGGCGCGGGCTCGTCGCCGCCGTCGCCGCCGCCGCCCGAACACCCGGCCAGCGCCGTCGCCGCGCCGACAGTCCCCGAAGCCTGCAGGAGGCGGCGTCGGTCGATTCCGTCCGCGAACGGGTTGCGGCGGTCGTCGTTCGCGAGCTCGCTCCCCTTCGCGGGGCGCGGCGCCGCGTCGTCCGAGGCGCTCGACGCCGCGCCGTTCGTCCCGCATCCGCAGTCGTCGGTCATACAACAACGACGCGGCTCGCCCGTAAAGGGCTCCCGGAGTCGCGCTTCGTTGCCCCGTGTGTGATATAAGAGCAAAAGTTGCGTACTCCGCTGACCGACGCGCACCGTTACCGTCTTCAGCGACGTTTTAGGTACGGGGACACTCCGCTCCGGCAATGATGCTTTCGCCCGTCGCTTACGTCGGGATCTCGATCGCGGTCGGGCTGTCGTTCGGGGTGTTACTGCAGAAGGCGCGGTTCTGCTTCGTCAGCGCGTTCCGGGACTTCGTCGCGTTCAAAGACACCCGCGTGCTGACGGGGCTGCTCGCCGGGATCGCGGTGATGACCGTGTTCTGGAGCGTGCAGGCCACGTTCGGTTACTTCCGCGGCTTCTGGACGCCCGCGTGGGGGCTCGGCTCGCTGTTCGGCGGCTTCGTCTTCGGGCTCGGCATGACCCTCGCCGGCGGCTGCGCGTCCGGGACGCTGTACCGCGCCGGGCAGGGGTACCTCCAGTTCTGGCTCGTCCTCCTCTTCATGTTCGTCGGGTACGTCCTCTTCGCGTTCGCGTTCCCCGTCGCCGAGACGTACTACTTCGCGACGCTGAACCCGTTCGAGGGGCGGACGCTGTACCTCTCCCTGCCGTTTTCGCCGGCCGTGACGGGAGTGCTGGCGGTCGGGTTGGGCACCCTCGCGTACGCGTTCGTGAAGGGGCGGAGCCGGCTCCCCGACGACGGGACCGGCGTGGGGACCGACACCCGGGCACAGGCCGCGCTCGGCGCCTCCCGGACGCTCTCGGCCGTCTCGACCGGGCTGCGCGGTATCGCCGACGGGACCGTCGAGTACGCCCGCGGGCTGCTCGATGACGACCGTCCCCTGAAGATCCGGCTCCGTGACTCGTGGGACGCGCGGACCGCGGGCGTCGCGATGGCGCTCGTCGCGAGCGTCTGGTTCTACGTGCACGGCCACTGGGCAATCACCGGCAGCGAGGCGCGCTGGGCCGGCTACCTGCTCGCGGGGGCCGGGTTCGACGTCGCGAGCGTCGACTACTGGGGCTCGATCCTTTTCCGCGACGGCAACATCTCGCTGACCATCGACATGGTGATGATCGCGTCGCTGATCGTCGGCTCCTTCATCGCCGCGTACGCCTCCGGCGACTTCCGGATCCGGAAGCCGAAGCTGAACCGGGTTCCGAACTACGCGGTCGGCGGCCTCCTGATGGGCGTCGGCTCGCGGCTCGCGGCCGGCTGCAACATCGCAAACCTCTTTTCGGGGATCGCGCTGCTCTCCGTACACTCCTTTTTAGCCGGCGCGGGGATCATCGTCGGCGTCTACGTGATGACCCACTACATGTACCGCGAGGTCGGCTGCGCTATTTAGGGAACGTCAGCAGGTCGATTCGGATTCACGGATTGGGGCGGCGGCCGGGGAATCTCCGAGGCTGTGAGGTTCTTACCAGTTCCGGTAGGCCATTTATAAATGGACACGTGCGGTTCGTCGGTGAACGCCTCCAAAGCCCCAGTCGCTCGCTTATAAACAAGTAGCTCCGGTTCGTCGGTGAACGCCTCCAAAGCCCCAGTCGCGAGGACTCGCGCGCTTTGCTGCGCTCCTCGCTCGCTGGCGCTCGCTGCGGTGCTTGCTGCAGCGTGCTTCGCCCTCGTGACTGCCCCTTTGAGTCCCACCCCGCACCGCACAACACCGCACCTCACGCC
>NZ_JAODIX010000035.1:44596-106084 GCF_026586675.1 Halorubrum yunnanense | reverse complement strand
CTCGCACGCGCTGGCTCGCGGCCGCCGGGAGCGGCCGCTCGCAGGCGCGCGCCACCGTACCCGCAGATCACTTATAAATGGTGTTGGCGTCGCTCGATCGTCGATACTCGTTCGACTCCCAGGGATCCGCAGCGTCCGACCGCGAACCGTACGAAAATCAGTCCGCTACTTAAAAACAGATTGTCGATCAGGCGTCCGCGGGCGCGTCGGTCTCCAGCTCGAAGTCCCACTCCTCGTAGCCGCCGGCCATGCTGGCGACGAGGACGTCGTCCTCGACGTCCTCGTAGCTCTGGATCAGCATCGCGGCCTGCTTCGACGACTGGCCGACCGGGCACGCGCAGACGACGTCGGTGTCGTCCCACTCGATGTCGGGGACCATCGACGGGAGGTCGCCGAGCGGTACGTTGATCGCGCCGGGGATGTGACCCTGCTCGTACTGTGCGGCCGGTCGCGTGTCGATGACGCGGACGTCGCCATCTCGGACGCGTTCGTTGACTTCCTCGGGGGTGAGTTCCTCGACCATGATCACTCCTTCCGCATGAAGATGCGGTAGCGGCCGTCGCCCGACTTCCACACCTTCGCGGTCGCGTCGTCGCCGACCGCCTTCGGGACGTTCTCCGTGCTCGGGACGTGGTCCGTCTTCTGGACGAGCACGTCGCCGGGCGAGAGCCCCGCGATCGACTTCTTCGCCTCGACTTGGGGGTACGGGCAGACCTCGCCCGTCATATCCTGTACCTCGGTCGCGCCTTCCAAGAGCGACTCGGCGGTCTCGTCGTCGAGCTCGTCGGGGGTCTCGACGACGTCGTCCCACGATGGTTGACTCATACGAACCGATTACGCGACTGGCCCCGTAACCCCTTTCGTGACCGGCAGGCTTCTCCCGTATCTCTGACGACCGATCGCCGCGCACGACCGCGATAGGCGTCGAGACGACCGTTTCCGTCGGACTCTTATCGGGGACCGACCTACGGGACCCATGAGCGAGTACGTCGTCGACGAGTCGACGATCTTCGAGACGCCCCTCGTGGAGCTCGACCTCGACCTCGAGGCCGACGCAGACGTGTACGCGAAGGCAGAGTGGTTCAACCTCTACGACGCCCCACACGGCGGTGGGTCGATCAAGTCCCGGATCGCGAAGGGGATGATAGACGGCGCCGAGGAGCGCGGCGACCTCGAGCCGGGCGTCACCGTGATCGAGCCGACCTCGGGCAACACCGGCAGCGAGGTGGCCCGGCTCGCGGCCGCCCGCGGCTACGACGTCGAGATCGTCATGCCGGACAACGCCGCCGGCGGGAAGGTGGCGGCCGTCCGGGACGCCGGCGCGGAGATCCACTTCGTCGACGCCAACCTCGGCTACGACGCCGTCATCGAGCGCTGCGAGGAGATCGTCGCCGCGGACCCCGAGGCGTACTTCCGCCCGAACCAGTACGAGAACCCCGACAACCCGGGCACCCACGAGCGGACGACGGCCCGCGAGATCTACGAGGCGACCGACGGCGACGTGACCCACTTCGTCGCTGGCGTGGGCACGGGCGGGACCATCACCGGGACCGGTCGTGGGCTGACCGACCGCAGCGACGGCGGCGTCGAGATCGTGGGCTTCGAGCCCGACGAGCAGCTCCACGCCATCGACGGCCTGAAATACCTCAAGTCGGGCAACCACTACCACCCGGACACGTACGACGAGTCGATTCTCGACCGGACGGAGTACGTCGCCACCTCGGACGCCTACGACCGGGCGCGGGCGCTCCGCGAGCGCTACCGAGACGACCCGGTGCCGGTCGCCGACGCCGGCCAGCACGACGAGGCGACGGTCCGCGAACACCTGCGGGTCGACGACCAGTTCGTCGTCGGCACGTCCGCGGGCGGGGGCGCGGCCGCGGTAGCGAGCCTCGACGCGGCCGGCGAACTCGCGGACGACGACGTCGTCGTGTTCATGCTGTGCGACCGCGGCGACAAGTACGCGGACATCCCGCTGTGGGAGGATTACTTATAAACGAACGCGGAGAACAGGCGGGAGACCGACGGCTTACCGACCGCCGCTCGCGGCCGGGATGACGCGGACCTGCGCGTCGGCCGGGACCTCGGCGTCGACGCCGTCGACGGGCGTCCCCTCGACGTAGACGTTAATGAACTCCTTGATCTCGCCGTCGTCGAGCACGCTGTCCCGGAGTTCCGACCCGTGCTCGTCGGCGTGGTTGTCGAACAGTTCGCGGACGGTGTCGCCCTCGACCTCGACCTCCGAGGTCGCGGACCCGCCGACGAGGACGGCCGGCAGCTTGATCGTTGCCATACCGCAAGGTGGCGACCCAGTCCAAAAAGGGGCCCGTCGACGGCAACGTCGGCCACGGTCTCTGACGGGCCTCGGCCCTGCGTGAGGCGCCCGCGAGGGACCTCGAGAGCGCGCCCGCGGGGCCGAGGTCGGTTCCCGACGTCGCGCGGAGCGGGGGCGCCACCGCCGTCGAAGCCGTCGCCGGTCGTGCGGCCGAGACGCACCTCCGAGATGGCGGCAGCACGCGCCGGTGTGCGGCCGGCTTATGAGTTCGTAGCGATAAGGCCCGCCGAATGAGCGACCTCGACCTCGATCCGACGCAGCTCGACCGCTACTCCAGACACATCATCATGGACGACGTCGGCCCCGACGGGCAGAAGGCCCTGCTCGACGCCGAAGTGCTCGTCCTCGGCGCCGGGGGGCTCGGCGCACCGATCATCCAGTATCTCGCGGCCGCCGGCGTGGGCACGCTCGGGGTCGCCGACGACGACGAGGTCGAGCTCTCGAACCTCCAGCGCCAGGTGATCCACGGTGACGACGACGTCGGTCGCAAGAAGGTCGACTCCGCCGCCGACTTCGTCGCACAGCTCAACCCCGACATCGACGTGCGGAAACACGAACTGCGCGTCACGTCCGACAACATCGAGGAGCTCATCTCCGGCTACGACTTCGTGGTCGACGGCACCGACAACTTCGCGACGCGGTACCTCGTCAACGACGCCTGCACGCTCGCCGGCATCCCCTTCTCGCACGGCTCCATCTTCAAGTTCGAGGGGCAGGTGACGACGTTCGCTGGCGACGACGACTCGCCGTGTTACCGCTGTCTGTTCCCCGAGGCGCCGCCGGCCGGGACGGTCCCGAACTGCGCGACCGCCGGCGTCCTCGGCGTCCTCCCGGGCACCGTCGGCTGCCTGCAGGCGACCGAGACGGTGAAACACATCATCGGCGAGGGCGAGTCGCTCGACGGGTCGATGCTGTTCTTCGACGCGCTCGAGATGGAGTTCGACAAGGTCGAGATCCCAAAGGGGGACGACTGCCCGGTGTGCGGCGACGACCCCGCCATCGAGTCGGTCCACGACGTCGAGTACAGCGCCTCCTGCGCCATCGACGTCGGGGGCGACGAGGAGGCTGAACCGGGGATCGAGGCCAGCGACTGAAACCGAGGCCCCAACGGCGTGCGGCTGTGATCAGTTTTGGGCCGGGCCGAGCCGAGGGGCCGGGCGTCCGTTTATAACCGGTCGAGCGCTTCGTCGAGGTCGAACTGTTCCGTCCGTTCCTCGAAATCGTCCCCGCTCCGCTCCGTCGAGTCGGTCCCCGCCTCCGAGGAGTCCCCGACGGACGGGGACCGAGTCAGTCGCACGTATTCGTCGGCGAACCCGCCGAGGTCAACGCGGTCAGCGATGTCGCCGAGGTCGTCATCGGAGCCCGTGTCCTCGCCGGGATGCCCGCCGTCGTGATCGTCGACGGTCACGGTCGCCTCGAACCGCTCGCGCTCCCGAGCCGGTCCCTCGAACGGTTCGACTCGTCCGATCGCGTCGCCCGAGCTCTCGATCGCCAGACAGACCGTCTCCCGTAGCCGGTCCGTCGTCGTCGCCCACCCTTCGGGCGGAACGCGGGGCAGTTCCCGCTCACGAAACGCCCACGTCCGGATCTCGAGTTCGACCTCGGCGTCATGCCGTGCCATCTACGTCTGAACAGACGACCCGTGGCCGAAAATACGTTCCGTCGGCCGAGTGAATGCCCGTATCAATCCGGCCCCGCTCACCGCTCGCCCTGCACCGAGACGGTCTCCTGCTCGAACCCGTCGTCGTCGCCACGCCAGCGCCACGAGCCGACGAACGGGTAACCGTCCAGCGCGCAGATCACGTACGAGTGGTCGGGCCAGGTCGCCCGCGCGGCGTCCGTCTCGCTCGGGTGGGTCGGGCCGGTCGGGTGCGAGTGGTAGAAGCCGACCACGTCCAGGCCGTCCTCCTCGATCGCCTCGATGAGCTCGAACTGCTCTTCGGGGTCGATGAGGTAGCGGATCTGGGGCGTCTCGGCGACGTTCTCGGCCCGGTACGTGTCGGTGACGACGCTCGGCTCGCCGTCGGTCCCGTGCGTCCCCGCGAGGACGCCGCAGATCTCCGCCTCGCCGCCGCCGTACGCGTGGTAGACGATGTCGTCGTACACCGCCCGTGAGAGCTCGATCACGGCTGACCCGAGGCGGGTCCGACCGATAAGTCCGTCCCGACCGGCAAGGGCCGCGCTCCGTCAGAGGTAGCGGCAGTCGTTGACGGGCCGACGGGGTGTTTTTACCTCGCGGCGGAAGGCGCACGCATGGGCGACGCTCAGCGCGGCTCGCCGGCGCCGACCGCCGACGAGGCGCTCCACACGACCCTCGACATGCCGTTCGACGACGCGGTCCCCTTCGTGCAGATCGAACACGAGCTCGCCGACTTCGAGACGGTGCAGGTCACGCGGCTCGACCAGATGGTCGAGGGGATGCTCGGCCACGACGACGTCGAGCGCACCGCGCTCATCGTGGTGTGTCACCCCGAGATCGCGTTCGACGCGATCGAGATCGACCCGACGCTCGCCGGGATGCTCCCGTGTACCACGATCGTCTACGAGCGCGAGGGCGACGACCTGGTGCACGTCCATCACACCTCGGCGACGAAGGCGATCCGCGACCTGGGCTGTGCGCCCGCCGGCTCCGACGGCGCCGTGGACGACCTCGTCGAGAAGACCGGCGAGCTGATGACGGTCGTCTGGGAGAGCATCGAGGAGCACGGGAGGGAGTAGGTCGCCGCCGGCGCCGGCCCTCGGACTGTTCCCGCTACAGTCCCTCGACGCGCCGCATCGCGTCTCGAATCCCTCCCGGCGTCGCGTACGGCCCGCCTTGCACCCGGTGGTCCGGGAAGAGGACCGGGATCGGGTTCTCGTCGAGCGCGCCCGTCACCAGCTCGAGGTCCTCGGGGTCGTCCGCGTCGAGCGCGGCCAGCCGCGTGAGCCGGCTCACGGACACCTCCTCGCCGTAGGGGACCGTCCGGAGCGCCTCGAGGACCTCCCGGCGGTCCGTCGGCACCGTGAGCCCGACGGCGACGTCGGCGAACTCGTCGGGCTCGCCGCGGGCATATGCGGCGATCCGGTCCAGCAGCTCGTGGTCCGTCTCCGCGTCCGCCGGCACCGCTGCCGGGAACGACACCGAGATGACCCGTCCGCCGGCGAAGCCGACTTCCACAGCGCGACCGAGGTCATCGAACTCGCGAGCGAAGACGCCCGACGTCCCCGTGGTATTCATGACCGTGACAACACGGTTCCGATAGTTAAAACGAATGGGCGGAGCCGTCCGACGGATCTCGGGGAGCGCTCAGTTCGCCCCGACGACGGTCCCCGCCCGCAAGTCTTATGAACAGATACGTGCATTAGTGTACACTAATGGAGGATCCAGCCGAGCTGGCCCCCGCGGTCAGATCGATACTGTCGGCCGCGCGCGACCGGGCGGCCAAGGGGCGAACCGACCGCGTCGACGTCGACCCCCGCGACCTGCGGGCGGCGTTCGACCGAGCTGAGGCCGACGGGCGCGTGCCGGTCGTCGCCGAGGTCAAGCCGACGAGCCCGACCACGGGGGGGACCCGCGAGGACGACCCCGTCGCGCTCGCCGAGGGGATGGTCGCCGGCGGCGCCGCGGCGCTCTCGGTGCTCACCGAACCGGAGCACTTCGGCGGGAGCGTCAAGGTCCTCGACCGGATTCGGTCGGCCGTCGACGTCCCGGTCCTCCGGAAAGACTTCGTCGTCGCCGAGTCGCAGCTCGACGCCGTCGAGAGCGACGTCGTCCTGCTGATCGCCCGGTTCGTCGGGGACGACCTCCCCGACCTGCTCGCCGGCGCACGCGACCGCGGCTTCCGGGTTCTCGTCGAGGTCCACGACCGGGAGGAGCTGGCGGCCGCGCTCGACGCGGGCGCGACGACGGTCGGCGTCAACAACCGCGACCTCGCGGAGCTCGTCGTCGACCTCGGAACCTTCGAGTCCGTGGCGCCCCACGTCCCTGACGACGTGACGCTGCTCGCCGAGAGCGGCATCGGCTCCCCGGCCGACGTCCGGCGGATGCGGGCGGCCGGCGCCGACGCGCTGCTCGTCGGGAGCGCGATCATGGACGGCGACGTCGAGGCGAACACGCGGGCCCTGACGCGGGCAGAGGCAGACGACGAAGGCGATTCGACCACTGACACCACGGAGACACCCACATGAGCGAAACCGAATCAACGACGAGCGAGGCTGGAGAACTGTCGCGACGCCCCGGCCGCGAGCGCGGCCGCGACGACGGGAAGTTTGGCCGCTACGGCGGTCAGTACGTCCCCGAGGCGCTGATGCCCGCGATCGAGGAGCTGACCGACGCCTACGAGCGCTACGTCCTCGGCAACGAGGACGGCTTCATGGACGAGTTCCGGGAGCGGCTCGCCGACTTCGGCGGGCGTCCCATCCCGCTCCAGCGGGCCGACCGGCTCTCGGAGCGCTACGACACGGACGTCTTTCTTAAGCGCGAGGACCTGCTCCACGGGGGCGCGCACAAGCTGAACAACGCGCTCGGTCAGGTCCTCCTTGCGAAGTACATGGGCAAAGAGCGGATCATCGCCGAGACCGGCGCCGGCCAGCACGGCACCGCGACCGCGATGGCGGCCGCCCATCTGGACATGCCCTGCGAGATATACATGGGCGAGCGCGACATCAACCGCCAGCGCCCGAACGTCTTCCGGATGAAGCTCAACGGCGCGGAGGTGAACCCGGTCACCGCCGGGCGGGGCACGCTGAAGGAGGCCATCTCGGAGACGATGCGCGACTGGGCGACCACCGTCGAGAACACCCACTACGTCATCGGCTCGATCGTCGGCCCGCACCCGTTTCCGGTGATGGTCCGCGACTTCCAGGCGGTCATCTCCGAGGAGATGCGCGAGCAGTCGCTCGAGAGGACGGGCGCGCTCCCGACCGACGTAGTCGCCTGCGCCGGCGGCGGCTCCAATACGATGGGGTCGTTCGCCGCGTTCGTCGACGACGACGAGGTCGCGCTCCACGCGGTCGAGGCCGGCGGCTCGACGCTGGAGGTCGACGAGGAGGCCGGCGTCGCCCCGAACTCGGCGTCGCTGTACACCGGCGAGGAGGGCGTGCTCCACGGCGCGCGCACGAAGCTCCTGCAGGACTCCGACGGCCAGATCATGGAGAGCCACTCGATTTCCTCCGGACTCGACTACGCCGGCGTGGGCCCGGAGCTCGCGTACCTCGTCGACGAGGGGCGGGTGAACCCCGTCGCCGTCGACGACGACGCGGCGCTCGAGGGGTTCCACCGGCTCTCCTCCACTGAGGGGATCATCCCCGCGCTGGAGACGGCCCACGCGTTCGGGTTCCTGGAGGAGCACCACGAGGACCTGGGCGAGCGCGTGATCGTGAACGTCTCCGGGCGCGGCGACAAGGACCTCGACGCCGCCATCGAGGAGACGGACAAGCGCGACATCGACGAGGCGCCGGACATGTCGATGTTCACGGGGGGTATTTAAATGTCGGAGCGGACCGCGGAGACGGAGACGGGCAACTCGGCTGCGATCGCCGAGGCGTTCGCCGACGGTCCCGCGTATGTCCCGTACCTCGCCGTCGGGGACCCCTCCTACGAGGCGTCGCTGGAGTACGTCCGCGCGCTCGACCGCGGCGGCGCCGACGTCATCGAACTCGGGCTCCCCTTCTCGGAGCCGATCGCCGAGGGGTCGACGATCCAGGGCGCGCTCGTGCGCTCGCTCGACGCCGGGATGACGCCGGACCGGTTCTTCGCGTTCGCCGAGGAGGTGGACGTGGATGCCCCCTTGGTCTGCATGACGTACTACAACCTGATCTACCAGTACGGAACCGAGGCCGGCGAGGCGGGGAGCGCCTCGGAAGCGAACGGCGCCGCCGCGAGTGAGACCGGCCCGCGCGCCTTCGTCGAGCGCGCCGCCGCGGCCGGCATCGAGGGGCTCGTCGTCCCCGACCTCCCGGCCGAGGAGGCCGACCCGCTCCGGGAGGCCTGCGACGAGTTCGGGCTCGACCTCGTCTTCATCGTCGCGCCGACCACGGTCGGCGACCGGCTCGACCGGATCATGGGCCGCGTGTCGGGGTACGTCTACGTGCAGGCGCGGCTCGGGACGACCGGGGCGCGCGACGACGTCTCCGACCAGACCACGGAGAGCCTCGACCGGCTCGCCGAGTACGACGTGCCGAAGGCCGTCGGCTTCGGTATCTCGGCGGGCGAACACGCCGAGCGCATCGTCTCCGGCGGCGCCGACGGGATCATCGTCGGGTCCGCGCTCATCGACATCGTCGCCGAGGGCGTCGAGGGCGACCTCCCGACCGCCGAGGTCGCCGACCGGTTGGAGGCGCTCTCGCGGGAGCTGAAGGAGGGCGCCGAGCGGGGCTACGCCGCCCGGATCGGCGCGGCCGAGTCGCGGTGACGGCGACTTCGAGCCAATACGTCCCCGAACGAAACCCACTTACCTGCGATTGCCACACTCTCACACAACGACCGAACCCATCATGACAGCAGGACTCTCGGCACGACTCGAGCGCATCTCCACGAACGACCGGTACCTCATCGTCCCGATGGACCACGGGATCACGATGGGCGCCGTCGACGGCCTGGTCGACATCGAGTCGACGATCGACGGCGTCACGTCGGGCGGCGCGGACGCGGTCCTCACCCAGCGCGGGGTCGCGCCCCGCGTCCACCCGAACAAGAACGACGCGGGCTACATCGTCCACCTCAACGGGTCGACGACGATCGGCCCCGACGAGAGCGACAAGCGCGTCACCGGAACCGCCGAGGACGCGGTACGGGCGGGCGCGGACGCCGTCTCCTTCCACATCAACGTCGGCTCCGACCACGAGCCCGACCAGGTCGAGGAGCTCGCGGAGCTGACGGCCGACGCCGAACGGCTCGGCCTCCCCGTGCTCGCGATGGCGTACGCGCGCGGCCCCGGCGTCGACGAGACCGATCCGGAGTCGCTCGGGCACGCCGTCCGGCTCGCCGAGGAGCTCGGCGCCGACGTCGTGAAGACGGGGTACTCCGGCGACGGCGACTCGTTCGCCCGCGTCACCGAGTCGACTCGGCTCCCGGTGGTCATCGCCGGCGGATCGAGGGGGACCGACCGCGACACCGTGGAGATGGTCCGCGGCGCGATGGACGGCGACGCGGCCGGCGTCTCGATGGGCCGGTCGATCTTCCAGCACGGGGACCCCGAGGGGATCGCCCGCGCGGTGTCCGCCGTCGTCCACGACGACGCCGACGTCGACGAGGCGCTCCGCGAGGGCGGGTTCGTCGAGGCGTAGCGACTCGCCCCGCCCGGACGCGGTGAAATAGAAGCGGCCTCAGCAGGCGGTGCTGATGCGCTCTTGCGGCTCCGGCTTTCCCACCGGTCCGTTCGGACCGACATCCTGTTCGACGTGGAAGACGGTCACGGACTCCACGTCGCCGTCGGCTCGCTCGCAGACGTACGCCGCCACCGGTCGGTACTGCGTCTCCCCGGCGTACCGCACCCTGTGTCCGAACTGATGCCAGAGGGTCGTCGGGTACGTCTCCGCCGCGTCCGGCGGTCGGTCGAACGCGACCGCGCCGCCGCCGAACGCGTCGATCGACTCGCCCGATTCGAGGGTCGCTCGGGCGACGTACCAGCTGGAGGTGTCCGGCGGGTTCGGCGCGAAGAACGACCAGCTGACCTCCGACAGCTCGCCGGTTGACTCCGACGCCGGGAGGTCGACGAGCCCGACCCCCGCGGCCTGCCACCAGACGAGCGCGAGGAAGGCGCCCACGAGCAGAACGGCGGCTCCCGCCCGGACCCCGCGGCGAACCCGCGACGGAGTCGAAGGCGTCGATGACGCCGGGGCGGCCGCGCTCCCGCCGTCGCTTCGAAGCGCGGGGTCCGCGAACCGGGCTGGCACTTGGACCTTCGAGGCGACCGCCTCGACGACGTCCCAGGCGCGCGGCGGGAAGAACAGCAGCAGGACCGCGATCATGACGAACGGGAACACGGCGAGCCGCATCGTGGCGGCCATCCCGAGGTGCGCGGAGACGAACGCGAGCGCGACCCCGGTCCTGAGGCGTTCGGACGGGGCAATCAGCAGGACGGACGCCGCGAGGAGCCCGATCCAGAGCCAGTTCATCGCGGCGAGGGCCCCGGCCTGCTCCGAGACGAACGGGCCCAGCCGCACCACGAACTCCTCCACCTGGAATATCCGGGGGACCGCGATCCCGGACATCCACGCGTCGCTCCGGTACTTGGAGACCGCGTTCGCCGCGTAGATCGACACGAGCGTCAGGAGGGCGACGGCCGTCCCGAGCGAGCAGATCCGCGGGTCACCCCGGTCGTCGGGGGCGTTCCGGCGGCCCGAGCCGAGCGACCAGCGAGCGTCGAGCGGGACGAAGAGGGCCAGAAACAGGAACACGACGAGGATCGTGTTCCCGCCGTTGATCACGAACGGGTTCCGGGCGTAGAGCGACGCCAGCAGGGCGAGGGAGACGCCGGTCGACAGGCGCGTCCGGTAGCCGACGAGCAGGCAGACGGCTGCGCACGCGGCGACCGCGAGCAGGGCCGTCTGAACCCGCGCCGAGCCGGACATCGCATGGATCGAGGCGGCCTCCAGGGCGGGGTACACCTCGGCGAGCGTCGAGCGCGGCAGGACCCCGTCATCGGTGTAGAACGCGCGCACCCCCGGAAGCCGGTAGACGAGCAGGTCGCCGAGGAGAAGGAGCGCCAGCGCGATCCGGAACGCGCCGAGGGCGCGCGGATCGATCCCGACGAACGGCGCGGCGCGCTCGCGGAGGAACTCGCGCGTCGCGGCGTAGCGGGAACCCGCGTTCGAGAGCCCCTGAGGTGATGGCGTCATTCGGTGCTGTGAGACGAACGATGCGATCTCAGGGATAAGTGTTTTGTCGTCTTCGGGGCGCGCCGCCGCCCGGAGCGGCTACTCGGGTCGCGTCGCCGCCCGCGACGCGTGACCCTTCCGCAGTTTTCAAGCCCGCCCGCCGTGAGGTTCCGACAATGACACGCACGGTCTGGGTGAAAGCCGACGGCAGCGTCGGCGACTGGGAGGCGCGCAAGCGACGGATCACGACCGCCATCGAGGCCGGCGCGGACTGGGTCCTCGTCGACGAGGCCGACGTGGGGCGCGTCCGCGAGCTCGGCGACGTCTCGATCGCCGCCTTCCGCTCCGAGGCGGACGTCATCGACGACGTCGAGAGCGACGCCGAGGCCGACGCCTACTTCGTCGGCAAGGGCGGCGAAGGCGACGGGACGATCGACCTCCCGGACGACTTCTCCGGCTCCGCGGACCTGACGACCGTCCGACGGCGCGACGACCGCGCGCAGGGCGTCTACGTCCGCGTGCTCGGCACCGAGTACGAGCGGTTCGCCGAGGAGGCCGCGAACGACGCCGAGTACACGATCGTCGTCGGCGAGGACTGGTCGATCATCCCGCTGGAGAACCTGATCGCGCGGGTCGGCGAGGAGACGCACCTCGTCGCCGGCGCGACGACCGCCGCCGAGGCGCGGACCGCCTTCGAGACGCTGGAGATCGGCGCCGACGGCGTCCTCCTCGACTCCGACGACCCCGACGAGATACGGGGCGCGGTCGACGCCCGCGACGCCGCCGACCGCGAGACGCTGGATCTCCGACACGCCGAGGTCACCGCCGTCGAGCGCACCGGCATGGCCGACCGCGTCTGCATCGACACCGGCTCCCTGATGGACGACGACGAGGGGATGCTCGTGGGGTCGATGTCCCGTGGGCTGTTCTTCGTCCACGCCGAGACCGCGGAGTCCCCGTACGTCGAGTCGCGCCCTTTCCGGGTGAACGCCGGCGCGGTCCACGCCTACGTCCGCAACGCCGAGGGCGGCACCAACTACCTCGCCGAGCTCTCCAGCGGCGACGAGGTGCAGGTCGTCGACACCGCCGGCCACACCCGCGAGGCGATCGTCGGGCGCGTGAAGATCGAGAAGCGGCCGATGT
Organism: Halorubrum yunnanense; assembly: GCF_026586675.1. Taxonomy (GTDB): domain Archaea; phylum Halobacteriota; class Halobacteria; order Halobacteriales; family Haloferacaceae; genus Halorubrum; species Halorubrum yunnanense. The sequence continues at coordinate 93,807 of NZ_JAODIX010000035.1, read as the reverse complement.
TCCGGATCCAGGCGGAAATCGAGACGGACGACGGGGTCGATCGCGTCGAGACGCTGATCCAGAACGCCGAGACCGTGAAGGTCGCGACCGCGGACGGGAAGAAGGCGGTCACCGACTTGGAGGCGGGCGACGAGGCGCTCGTCTACTACGAGGACGTGGCGCGGCACTTCGGCGAGGCGGTCGAGGAGAGCATCATCGAGAAGTGAGTGGCTGACCGAAGGGAAGCCACTACAAACGAGCCGGCCTCCGGCCGGCGAGTAGCGGGACCGACCGGATGGGAGGTCTCGTAGGCGAGCGGCGCAGCCGCGGATTTCGGTATCTCGGGGTGTAGACGTACTCACGAGTACGCGTCGTCGAACTCGCGTTCGCGTCGCATCAGTTCCTCGACGCCGTGTTCGAGGATCCCGCGTCCCATTCCGGTCGGCCGGTAGTAGGTGTAAAATCCCTGACTGTCGGCGGTCCGTCGCTGACGCTTCTCCGCGAGCCCCACGTCGACCAGTTCACCGAGGTGGTAGTGGAAGTTGGGAGAGTCGGCGTCGACCACCGCTTTCAGGTCGGTCGCGCTCAGTTCGTCGTTCGCGACGAGCGCTCGGAGGATACGGAACCGCGTCGGGTGCCCGATCGCCTGCTGTATCGCGAGGTACTCTTCGAGCGTTAGCCCGCTCTCCTCCGGGAGCGGGGGCTCGGGACGGCGAACGTCTCTCGAAGACCGACGATCTGTTTCACCCATACGCGTTCTCGTGCGATCGGTGATTCGCTACGCGCTTAATCGTTCTCTAGTCGAATATCTTTGAAATACCCGTTGTTTGTATACTGCTTGCACGGAACAACTACAGAGATGCGAGACCGAATCGTCGACGCCCTTCGCCGGTCAGACGGGGACTCGGAGGCTCTCTCACCGGTTCGTCGTGAGCGATTCCTCGTCTACCTGATGGGTCCGTATCGGACCTTCGACGTCGACGCGATGTTGCCGGCCGGCGCCGATACGAAAGCCGAGGTCCCCTCATTCGCGACGTGGAACCAGGACAGCGGTGAGTACGCGGAAGACGACGTGTTGCGGCTCCTCCAAGAGACGCGAGACTGTCTTCGCGAACGGGGGTTCAACGCGTTCCTCGCTATCGACGTCGGCATCGATCTGGAGGAGATGGACGCGGCGACACAGAGCATCGCGTTCGCGCGAGCGAGCAACGCGACCGTCTTCATCGCCCCGCAGGTGGGCGATAACCTCCGCGTCGGCATCGAGATCGGAAGCGTGTTCGAAGATCTGTTTGCCACCGAGACGATGGATCGACCGGCCGCCGAGGCGACGCCGCCGGAGCGAGCACGGCGGCTGATGGTCGCGACCGAACCGTCCGTCCGGAGCGCGATGCTCGGATCGGTCCACTCCCGATGGGACGCCAGCGTGCGAACGTTCTCCGATGCGGCCGACTGTTGCCGTCTCTGCGCGCAGTTCAGCACGCACATCCAGAACGAGGAGCTGTACGGTTCGGTTCCGAGGAAAGACTGATCTCGGTTCGGCGATTGCGGCGATCCCAATTTTTATCAGAAAATTCACCGATCGGCGTTCCATGGCTGTCAGTCACGAGACCAGTCGCGTCGCGGAGGACAATCTCGTGGAGCGCGTACAACACCTCGCTGACGCCGCGAATCCGGCGTTCGCGGCCGGGAGCCTGCTTATCCCGCTCGCGTTCTTTGGCGCGAGTCTCCTCCTCTCGAGCACGGAACTGCTCTTTTACACGCACGTCGCCGCGGGTGCGGTGTGGTTCGGGTTCGCCCTGATCTTCCCGGCGATCATCGGCCCGACGCTCGGCGGGCTCGACGACGAGGCGTCGGCCGCGGTGAACACCACACTCATTCCGAAGGCCGTCTTCTTCCTCGTCGGCTTCTCGCTGACGACCGTGCTGTCCGGGACGGTGCTGCTGACGCCCGAACTCGGGCTCGGGTACGGGTTCGCCGGGACGTGGTCCGGACTCGCGCTCGGCCTCGGCTGGGGGCTGTTCGCGTTCGGCCTCGCGGTCCCCCACCGACTCCACCTCAGCGCCTACTACGAGACGCTCTCGCCCGAGCCCGACGCCTCGCGGCTCGAATCGATCGAGAAGAAGAACCTCGTGGTCGGGCTGTTCGAGGGTGCCGTGATGCTCGGGATCATCGCCCTGATGACGGGGTTCCGGCTGGGGATCTGAGTTAAATCCCGTACAGCTCGCCGTACTTCTCTTCGACGTAGTCCGTGAACGCGTCCGCGGAGAGCTCCTCGCCCGTCGCGCGCTCGACGAGTTCGTTCGTCTCGTAGCGGGAGCCGTGCTGATGGACGTTCTCGCCGAGCCATTCCTGAAGGTCGTCGAAGTCGCCCTCGGCGATCTTCGCGCCGAGGTCGTCGATCTCGCCGTCGGCGGCCGCGAACAGCTGCGCGGCCATCACGGAGCCGAGCGAGTAGGTGGGGAAGTAGCCGAAGTTACCGTGGCTCCAGTGGATGTCCTGGAGACAGCCCTCGGCGTCGGTGTCGGGGCGGACCCCGAGGTACTCCTCGTACTTGTCGTTCCAGACCTCCGGGACGTCCTCGACCGCGAGGTCGCCGCGGACCAGGTCGCGCTCGATCTCGAATCGAACGATGATGTGGAGGTGGTAGGTGAGTTCGTCCGCCTCGACGCGGATGAGGTTGTCCTCGTACACCTGGTTGAACGCCTCGTAGGCGTCCTCGACGGTCGCCTCGTCGGTCTCGGGGAACCGCTCTTTGAACCGCGGCAGGAACAGCTCCCAGAACGCCCGGCTCCGCCCGACGTGGTTCTCCCAGAGCCGCGACTGCGACTCGTGGACCGAGAGGTCTCGCGACTCGCCGAGCGGGGTCCCCCACTCCTCCTGGGGAAGCCCGAGGTTGTACTGCGCGTGCCCGTACTCGTGGACCGTCGAGCCGATCGCGCCGAGCGGGTCGGACTCGTCGAACCGGGTCGTCACGCGGCAGTCGAACTGGTTGCCGGCGGTGAACGGGTGCGAGGAGACGTCGAGGCGGCCGCGGTCGAAGTCGTAGCCGACGAGTTCGAGCGCTTCGCGGGCGAGTTCCTCCTGCTCCTCCTCGGGGAACGTGCCCTCGAAGGTGTCGACGGCGAGGTCCGCGTCGGAGTCGCGGATCGCGTCGATCATCGGGACGAGCGTCTCGCGGAGCTCCTCGAGGATGGCCTCGGCGCGGTCGATCGAGAGGCACGGCTCGTACTCCTCGAAGAGGACCTCGTAGGGGTCTCGGTCGGGGTCGATCTGCTCGGCGTACTCCCGCTTCAGCTCGACGTGCTTCTCCAGGTGGGGGGCGAACGCCTCGAAATCGTCCTCGGCCTTCGCCTCCTCCCACGCCTGCAGCGCCGCGGAGCCGGTCTCGGAGATCTCCTCGACGAGCTCGACGGGAACCGCGTCGGCGCGCTCGTACTCGCGGCGGACCTCGCGGACGACCGCCGCCCGCTCGTCGGTGAGGTCGGCGTCGTCGAGCTCGGCGAGCAGCTCGCCGGTCGCCTCGTCCGTGATCATGTCGTGGCGGATCGACGAGAGCGTCGAGAGCTCCTTCGACCGGGCGGGGGTGCCGCCCTCGGGCATCATCACCTGCTGGTCCCACCCGAGCACGCCGGCGGCGCTCCCGACCGTGTTCCAGCGTCGAACGCGGTCCAAGAGGGCCTCGTACGTCTCGGAGGCGTCGGTCGCGTCGTCGGCCGCGGCTTCCGTTGCCATACGGCATTGAACGGCTGCGCGGATTAAGAAGGGAGCGAATGCGGAACGGTGCCGCCTCCGAGCGCGACCTATTTCCGATCGGCCGCCGAACCGCCGGCAACGAATGGACATCGACGAGGAGACCATCGACCTGCGATCCGACACCGTCACGACGCCCTCGGACGAGATGCGCGAGGCCGCCCGCGACGCCGAGGTCGGCGACGACGTGTACCGCGACGACCCCACCGTCAACGAGCTGGAGCGCCGCGCCGCCGAGGCGGTCGGGACCGAGGCCGCGATCTACGTCCCCTCCGGGACGATGGCCAACCAGATCGCCGTCCACGTCCACACCGATCCGGGCCAGGAGCTCCTCCTCGAGCTCGAGTCGCACATCTACCGGTGGGAGCTCGCGGGCGCGGCGAAGCTCTCGAGCGCGCAGACCCGGACGATCGACGCCGGCGACCGCTGCGTCCCGACCCCGGACGCAGTCGCCGAGGGGCTCGTGACCGAGGACCTCCATCGCCCCGGGACCGGCCTCCTGTCGCTGGAAAACACCCACAACTACCGCGGCGGGGTCGCGGTCCCGGTCGACGAGATGGCCGCGGCCGCCGAGGTCGCCAGCGACGCCGACGTGCCGGTCCACCTCGACGGGGCCCGCCTGTTCAACGCCGCGGTCGCGCTCGGCGTCGACGCGAGCGAGGTCGTCGACCCGGTCGACAGCGTCACGTTCTGCCTCTCGAAGGGGCTCGGCGCGCCCGTCGGCTCGATTCTCGCCGGCGACGAGCAGTTCATCGAGGCGGCCCGCCGCGTCCGGAAGCTGTTCGGCGGCGGGATGCGACAGGCCGGGATGATCGCCGCGCCCGGGCTCCTGGCGCTCGAGAACGTCGACCGCCTCGCCGACGACCACGCCAACGCCGAGCGGCTCGCCGCCGGGCTCAACGCCCTCGACGGGGTCGACGCGCCCGCGCCGGACACCAACATCGTCGTCGCGCACACCGACGAAGCCGGGATCCCCGCCGCCGACCTCGTGGAGGCCTGCAAGGCGGCCGGCGTGGGGTGCGTCGAGTTCGACGAGCATGCGACGCGGTTCACGACCCACCGCGGCGTCGACGACGGCGACGTCGACGACGCGGTCGAGCGCATCGGCGACGCGGTGGCGGAGCTGTCGGCCTGAGGGGGTGCAGACAGGTGGACCCCGTCGAGCCCGCCGGACCGGAAGCTCGACCCGGCTTTAAATACGTCGAGAGCGTAGGACGACGTGAAACCGTGCAGGCAGCACATCACGCCGCGTCCGCCGCCCGAGACCCGGTATGACCGGGAGCGCCGAGGGAGCGGACGCCGACGCCGAGTCAGTCCCCAGAGAGCGCCGCGCGGTCGTTGCCAAGCGCGTCGACGCCGGCGACGCCGACCTCGCTGAGATCACCCAGCTCGCCGCGGCCGCGGGCTACGAGACCGTCGGCGAGCTCACCCAGACGCGCACGGAGGACGCCGCGTTCATGTTCGGCGAGGGGAAGGTCGCGGAGCTGCGGGACCTAGTCCGCCGGAGCGACGCGGGGGCGGTCATCGTCGACAACGACGTGGGGCCGTACCAGACGTTCAACATCGGCGGGGAGCTGCCGGAGGGCGTCGAGGTGATCGACCGGTTCACGCTCATCCTCGAGATCTTCGGCCAGCGCGCCAACACCCGAAAGGCACAGCTCCAAGTTGAGCTCGCGGAGCTCCGGTACGAGCTCCCGCGGGCCGAGGCGAAGGCGAGCCTCGCGAAGCGCGACGAGCGCCCCGGCTTCATGGGGCTCGGCGAGTACGACGAGAGCGTCGAGCGCGACATCAAACGGCAGATATCGGAGATCCAGGACGAGTTGGAGTCGATCGCGGCGAAGGAGGAGGCGCGCCGCGAGCAGCGCCGGGACTCCGGCTTCGACCTGGTCGCGCTCGCGGGGTACACCAACGCCGGCAAGTCGACGCTGATGCGCCGGCTCGCGGCCGAGATCGACGTCGACGAGAACGCCGACCGCCACCCCGACCTCGACACGACCGCGGAGTCGCAGGACATGCTGTTCACCACGCTGGGCACGACGACCCGGCGGGCCGAGATGGAGAAGCGCGACGTGCTCCTCACGGACACGGTCGGGTTCATCGCGGACCTCCCCCACTGGCTCGTGGAGTCGTTCGAGTCGACGCTCGACTCCGTCTACCGCGCCGACCTCGTGCTGCTCGTCGTCGACGCGAGCGAGCCGGTCGAGGAGATGCGCGAGAAGCTCGTCACGAGCCACGACACCCTCTACGAGCGCAACGAGGCCCCCGTCGTCACGGTGTTCAACAAGGTGGACCGGCTCGCGCCCGGCGAGCTGGCGGACAAGCGCGGCGCGCTCTCCGGCGTCGCGCCCGACCCCGTCGCCGTCTCGGCGAAGACGGGCGCCGGCGTCGCGGAGCTGCGCGACCGCGTCGAGGACGAGCTCCCCGACTGGGAGCGCGAGCGGCTCGTCCTCCCGGTCTCCGACGAGGCGATGAGCCTCGTCTCGTGGATCCACGACCACGGCCACGTCGACGAGGAGTCGTACGCGAGCGACCAGGTGACCGTCGACTTCGAGGCCAAGCCCTCGATCGTGGCTCGGGCCCGGTCGAAGGCGGCGGGGCTCGCGCCCGCCGAGTCGACGTAGGCGGAGGGGACGTCCCCGGCGTGTCGTCACCGCTCATCGGCCGGGGTTTCGGACAAAGTATACATTCCTCCACTTGCGAACAGGTATCATGGATGACGCCGGAGTCGACGGCCGACGGCGGGACGGGCCCGTCGCCGACGACGAGGCCGTCGAGCCGCCGAGGGAGTTCAGCGAGCGTGCCGTCGCGAGCGACGCGGGGGCGGACGACGCGTTCGCCGCCGAGGGACCGGGGGCCTGGCGCCGGGCCGCCGACCTCCTCGACTGGGAGCGGGAGTACGAGGCGGTGCTCGACGACGGCGACCCGCCCTTTTATAAGTGGTTCCCCGACGGTCGGCTCAACGCCTCGGTCAACTGCGTCGATCGACACCTCGACGAGCGGCGGAACCAGCTCGCGATCCGGTGGTTCGGCAAGCGCGGGGAGCGCCGGTCGTACACGTACCTCGACCTCCACCGCGAGGTGAACGCGCTCGCGGCCGGCCTGCGGGAGCTCGGCGTCGAGGAGGACGACGTGGTGACGCTGTACCTCCCGATGGTCCCGGAGCTGCCGATCGCGATGCTGGCGTGCGCGCGGGTCGGCGCGCCCCACAACGTCGTTTTCGCGGGGCTCTCGGCGGAGGCGCTCGCGACGCGCCTCGACGCGGCCGACTCCTCGTACCTCGTCACCTGCGACGGCTACTACCGGCGCGAGGACGCGTTCAACCAGAAGTCGAAGGCCGACAACGCCCGACTCCGGGCCGACACCGATCTCGACGCGACCGTCGTCGTCGACCGGCTCGGCGACGCGCTCGACGTGTCGCTCGGCGACGACGAGCACGGGTACGAGGCGCTCGTCGACGCGCACGACGGCGAGACGGTCGAGCCGGTCCCGCGCGACGCCACCGACCTCCTGTTCGTGATGTACACCTCCGGGACCACGGGGCGCCCGAAGGGGGTCGAGCACGCGACCGGGGGATACCTCTCGCACGTCGCGTGGACGACCCGGAACGTCCTCGACGTCCGTCCCGAGGACACCTACTGGTGCGCGGCCGACATCGGCTGGATCACGGGCCACTCCTACGGCGTGTACGGGCCCCTCTCGGTCGGGACCACCACTCTCCTCTACGAGGGGTCGCCGGACTACCCGGACCGCGACCGGGTGTGGGACCTGATCGAGCGCAACGCCGTCAGCGTCTTCTACACCTCGCCGACCGCGATCCGGTCGTTCATGAAGTGGGGCGCGGAGTACCCCGACCGCCACGACCTCTCGTCGATCCGGCTGCTGGGGACCGTCGGCGAGTCGATAACGCCGAAGGCGTGGCGCTGGTACCGCGAGCACGTCGGCGGCGGCGAGGCGCCGATCGTCGACACGTGGTGGCAGACGGAGACGGGCGCCATCGCGCTCGCGACGCTGCCCGGGATCACGCCGATGAAGCCGGGGAAGGTTGGGCCGCCGCTGCCCGGGATCGACGCGCGCGTCGTCGACGAGGACGGCGCGCCGGTCGACCCCGGCGAGCCGGGGTACCTCACTATCGGCTCGCCGTGGCCCGGCATGCTCCGCGGGCTCCGGGAGGGCGACGAGCGCTACCGCCGCGAGTACTGGATCGAGGCCGAGGACGGCTGGCGATACCGGACCGGCGACGGCGCGACGGTCGACGAGGACGGCTACGTGACCATCCTCGGTCGCGTCGACGACGTGATCAACGTGCGCGCACAGCGGTTCAACACCGCCGAACTGGAGTCCGCGATCGTCGGCGTCGGGGGCGTCACTGAGGCCGCGGTCGTCAGCGACGACGACGGGGAGATCGTCGCCTACGTGACGACTCGGAGCGACGTCGAGCCCGACGAGGCTCTCAAAGCGGCGATCGGCGAGGAGTTGGGCCGCGAGGTTGGCGACCTCGCCCGCCCAGACCGGACCGTGTTCACCCCGGACCTCCCGAAGACGCGCTCGGGGAAGATCATGCGCCGCCTGCTGGAGGACATCGCTCGCGACGAGGAGTTCGGCAACGTCAGCGCGCTCCGGAACCCGGAAGTCGTCGGCGAGATCGAGTCGTCCGTTCGCGAGAGTAACTGAATACGGTTTCTTTGCAAGCGTTTGGAACTGCTATTGGGCTTCTTATGCGTGGACTCCGACGCACCGGTATGGGAACGCTCGTCTCTCGCTCCGCGCTTCACGACCGGAAGCGGGCGATCGCCAAGACGCTCTGTTACCGCGCCGTCATGGTCGCGATCACCGTGCTCGTCGCGTGGGCGTTCGTCGGCGACGCGGGCGACGCCATGAACATCGGGCTGGTGACCAACGTCGTCAAGACCGCGACCTACTACGCGTACGAGCGGCTGTGGGACCACGTCGCGTTGGGGGTCGCCGACGGCGCCTGAGCCGCCTACCGGGTCGGGGGTTCCCCTTCGGTCCGGTCGAGCGACATCTGTTTCGGGATAAATCCGAGAAGCGAAACCGTTGGCGGTCAGTCGTCCGCGACGACGAGCGTTCTCCCGCAAGAGTCGGACGCAGATCGAATATCGGGCCGCAGAAAGCGCGCACGAGCGGAAGTTTTTTCCTTCGGATTTCTGTGTAATTACGAAACAGATGGTCGCCGAGTTCGACGCCGACGCGTACGAGGCGCTCGTGGCCGCCGCCGAGACGTATCGCGCCGCGGTCGTGGTTCGGCTCGCCGGCGAGGCCGGTCTCCGGACCAGTGAGGTGACGCGGGTCGCGCCGCGGCACCTGCGGAACCCGGGCGTCGCCTCGGGGTCGTCTCTCCTGGCCGTCCCGGGGGGCGACGGGGGAGTCCACGCCCCGGACTCGGAGGGATCGATCGACCGCGAGACCGTCGTTCCGGCCTCGCTGGCGGCCGAGCTCCGACGGTACGCCGACAGCGAGGGGCTCGGAGACGCGGACCCGTTCGTCGACGTCTCGCCCCGCCGCGTCCAGATGATCGTGAGCGAGACCGCCGATCGGGCGGCGACGCGGAGCGACGGCGCGGTCCCGGCCGACGTCACGCCCCGCGATCTCCGTGACGCCTTCGCGCGCCGGCTCCTCGTCGACCGCGGCGTCGACCCCCACGCCGTGCGCGAGGCCGGCGGCTGGGAGACGATCGGGACGCTCGACGGGTTCCTCGGACCCCTCGACGGGCGGGAGGTCGCCGAGGCGTTCGCCGCCGCCGGCCCCCGCGGATCCGCTGGGCCCGCGGAGGCCAGCGGTCCGGACCCCGACCGGGGCGGCCGGACGCCGAGCGCGCTCGGCGGGTTCGAGGCCCTCGCCGACGGCGAGGACCGGAGTTCGCCGCTCGCGACCGTCCCGGAGCGGCTGGTCGACTCCGACCGGTGGGCCGAGGCGTGGGTGGTCCGGGGGTCGGCCGACGGCGGTCGGACCGAGGTGGCCGGCGCCGCGGGCGTCGAGCGGGAGGTGCTCGTCGACCGCGGCGTCACGCGGGACGGGCCGTGGCTCGACGCGATCGAGACGGGCGATCCCGTCCTAACGGACGCCGAGCCGACCGCCGACGGGCGACCGGGGATCGCCGTCCCCGCGGCGTACCGGGACGTGACGCACGGGGCGCTCTGCGTCGTCGCCGCGGACGGAACGCCCGTCTCGGCGGTCGAGCGGCGGGAGCTGGTCGCGCTCGGGCGGTGTCTCGGCTGGGCGGTGACGGCCGGGCGGTGGCGCGACCTGCTCCACTCCGACGCGGTCATTGAGGTGGAGTTCCACACCGCCGCCGACGGGGCGTTCCTCGCCGGCGCGAGCGGCGCCCTCGGCTGTCGGGTCGAGCTCGACTCCACCGTCGGCGTCACCGACGAGGCCTCCCGGCTGTACCTCTCCGTCGCGGGTGCGAGGCCGCAGGGCGTCGCCGACGTCGTCAAGCAGGCGGACGGCGTGTCGGACCTCCGGGTGATCGAGACGGAAGAGAACGGCTGCTCGGTGTCCGTCCGCGTCGGGAGCGGGTCGGCCGTTCGGACGCTCACGGAGCACGGCGCGACCGTCCGCGACGCGACCGCGGAGGACGGCCGCGTGCGGATCGTCGCCGACCTCCCCGGGGGCGCCGACGTCAGGCCGGTGGCCGACGGGCTCCGCGCCGCGTTCGAGGACGCGCGCCTCGCGAGCAAGGAGTCCGTCGCCCGGTCGTCGCGGTCCGAATCCTCGTTCCGCGAGGGGGTCGCGGAGCGGTTCACCGACCGCCAGTGGGCCGCGCTGTCGGCGGCGTACCACGGCGGCTACTTCGGCTGGCCCCGCGGGAGCACTGCCGAGGAGGTGGCCGACGCGATGGACGTCTCCTCGCCGACGTTCCACAACCACCTCCGGAAGGCCCAGCGCGCGCTCCTCGACGGGCTCTTCGAGGAGGAACACCGAGAGAGCGCTTAAATTCGCCCTCGCGGGCCGCTGACGCGGGAGCCGTGACGCGCGATTCGGACGGGAGGGAGCCCCCCGCGGCGCGGGGAGTCCGTCACGATTTTTCGTATTTAGCGCCGGCGTTTATATGGTGAGATCGGTTGGGTACGTCCGTACCATGACAGAGGGAGACAGTCAACTGGAAGCGAGACTAGCAGAGCAGGAGGTGTTCGAGCCACCGGAGTCGTTCGTCGAACAGGCGAACGTCTCGGATCCCGGCGTCTACGACGAGTTCGACGAGAACTGGCCGGAGTGTTGGGAGACGGCCGCCGATCTGCTCGACTGGGAGACGGAGTACGACCAGGTGCTAGACGACAGCGACCCGCCCTTCTACGAGTGGTTCACCGGCGGCGAACTGAACGCGTCGGCCAACTGCCTTGACCGACACCTCGACGAGCGCGGCGACGAAGCCGCGATCGAGTGGGTCGGGGAGCCGGTCGACGAGGACGACCGCACGTACACGTACGCGGAGCTCCACCGCGAGGTGAACGAGTTCGCGGCGGCCCTCCGCGAGCAGGGCGTCGAGGAGGGCGACGTCGTGACGATGTACATGCCGATGATCCCGGAGCTGCCCATCGCGATGCTGGCGTGCGCCCGCATCGGGGCGCCCCACAGCGTCGTCTTCGCCGGCTTCTCGGCGGACGCGCTCGCGACACGGATGAACTCCGCGGAGTCCGAATACCTCGTCACCTGCGACGGCTACTACCGGCGCGGCGACCCCCTCGACCACCTCGACAAGGCGAACCAGGGGCTCTCGAGCGTCGACCACGACACGACGACCGTCGTCGTCGACCGGCTCGGGCCGAACGGCGACGACTTCGGACACGACCTCGGCGACGACCAGATCGACTACGGCGACCTCGTCGCGGACCACGAGGGCGCCGAGGTCGAGCCGGTCACCCGCGACGCCGAGGACATGCTGTTCCTGATGTACACCTCGGGGACGACCGGGAAGCCGAAAGGCGTGAAACACACGACCGGCGGCTACCTCTCGTGGGTGTCGTGGACGGCGCAGTCGGTCCTCGACATCAAGCCGGATGACACGTACTTCTGCTCGGCCGACATCGGCTGGATCACGGGGCACTCCTACATCGTCTACGGGCCGCTCGCGCTCGGCACGACGACGATGATGTACGAGGGGACGCCCGACCACCCCGAACAGGACCGCCTCTGGGAGATTGTCGACGAACACGACGCGACTCAGCTGTACACCGCGCCCACGGCGATCCGCGCGTTCATGAAGTGGGGAGAGAAGTTCCCCGACCGCCACGACCTCTCCTCGCTGCGGCTGCTCGGCACGGTCGGCGAGCCGATCAACCCCCGCGCGTGGAAGTGGTACTACAAGCACATCGGGGACGAGGAGTGCCCGATCGTCGACACGTGGTGGCAGACCGAGACGGGCGGGATGATGATCACGACCCTGCCCGGACTGAAGGACATGAAGCCGGGCGCCGCGGGGCCGCCGCTGCCGGGCCTCGACGTCCAGATCCTCGACACGCTCGGCGACGAGGTAGAGCCCGGAAAGGCCGGCTACCTCACCGTACAGAAGCCGTGGCCCGGCATGCTCCGGACGCTGTACAACAACGACGAGCGCTACATCGAGGAGTACTGGGCCGAGTACTCCGACACCGACAGCGACGACCCCGAAGACTGGGTGTACTTCCCGGAGGACGGGGCGAAGATCGACGAGGACGACTACATCACCGTCCTCGGCCGCGTGGACGACGTGCTCAACGTTTCCGGTCACCGGCTGGGGACGATGGAGATCGAGTCCGCCATCGTCGGCGTCGAGGGCGTCGCCGAGGCCGCCGTCGTGGGCGGCAACCACGACATCAAGGGAGAAGCGGTGTACACCTACGTGACGACCGAGGACGGCCACGAGGGCAACGACGAACTCCGCGACGCGATCGTCGCGGGCGTCGAGGACGCGATCGGGCCGATCGCGCGGCCCGAGCAGGTCGTGTTCACGCCCGACCTCCCCAAGACGCGCTCCGGGAAGATCATGCGCCGCCTCCTCGAAAACATCGCCGACGGCAAGGAGCTCGGTAACACGAGCACGCTCCGGAACCCGGAGATCGTCGAGGAGATCCAGCAGAAGGCCGAAGACGAGTAGTCGACTGCGGCGCCGTTTTCCGAGTGCCAGACGAGTGACAACGCGACCGACACCACGCGTAGATATCACGATAAAATGGCACAAACGTACCACAACAACACACATCATAACACATGACAGATAATAGCTCACGAAATCCGGGCGACGCGGCGACCGATGGTGGCCGCGCACCTGACGACGCGGCCACCGACGGCGGCGTCGCCACGGGCGCGGCACAGACGCACAAAAACACCGACTACCTCAGTGAAGAGGTGAACCTGCTGAAACCGAGCACCGCCTATATGCGGGATCACCTCAGAATCGTCTGGACCGGTTTCATCGTTTGGGCACTCATCGTCTTCGGGCCGGTGACGCTGACGATGCTCGCGCCAGGCGTCATGACGACAACGATGCCAGTGCTCGGGTTCCCCTGGCATTACTTCTTGGTCGCCTTCGGGGCGCCGACGGGTGCGCTGATCTTGGCGGCCATCTACGCCCGTCAGCGCGACAAGTTAGACGAGAAGTACGGAATCGACCACAGCACCGCCGACTCCGGTGTCGGCAACGACGGGGGGCAGCAGGAATGACGGTCCCGCTCCAAGCCGAGGCGCTCGACATCTCGTTCAAGCTCCTCCCGGCGATCATTGTCTTCGTGATGATGGCCTCGTTCCTGGCCATCGGCTTCATTTTCAAGGTGGCGGACACCGAGGGCATGTGGGTCGCCGGTCGGGGCATCGGCAACATCGAAAACGGGATGGCCATCGGCGCCAACTGGATGTCGGCCGCCTCGTACCTCGGCCTCGCAGGGCTGGTCGCGCTCGCAGGCTTCTACGGGCTAGCGTTCATCGTCGGCTGGACTACCGGGTACTTCGTCCTGCTCATCTTCCTCGCGGCTCAGATGCGCCGGTTCGGAAAGTACACCGCTCCGGACTTCGTCGCGGACCGATTCAACTCCCCGATGGCACGCGCACTCGCCGCGTTCACCACGCTGCTCATCGCGTACGTCTACTCCGTGGGCCAGGCGCGCGGGATGGGGTTGGTCGGGCAGTACGTTTTCGGACTCGACATCATCCCGATGATCGTCGTGATGATGACCATCACCGTCGGCTACCTCGCGCTCTCGGGCATGCTGGGCGCGACGAAGAATATGGCCGTCCAGTACGTCATCCTCATCGTCGCGTTCCTCGCGGGCGTCTACGTCGTCGGCTTCACAGGGGGGTACTCGACCGTACTCCCGCAGATCGAGTACGGCGCCCTGTTCAGCGAGCTCAGCCGCCAGTTCAGCGAGCCGTTCCTCGGCGGGAACAGCTACTACCTGTGGGTCGCGACGGCGTTCTCACTCATCTTCGGCACTTGCGGCCTCCCGCACGTTCTGGTCCGGTTCTACACGGTTGAAAGCGAGCGCACCGCCCGTTGGTCCACCGTGTGGGGGCTGTTCTTCATCCTACTACTGTACTGGGCCGCGCCGGCGATGGCAGCCTTCGGCGTCGACCTCTTCGCTGTCGTGAACGGTATCTCGTCCGAAGCGGTCTTCAGCGGTGAGCAAGCGATGTCCGGCGCGGAGGGCGACGTCATCGTCGTGCTGGCCGCGCAGTTCGCAAACCTGCCGACCTGGTTCGTCGGGCTGGTCGCCGCCGGTGCGATGGCGGCCGCGATCGCGACGACAGCGGGGCTGTTCATCACCGCCTCCTCCGCGGTCGCACACGACATCTACGCCGAGCTTATCAATCCAGACGCGACTCAGCGTCAGCAAGTGCTCATCGGCCGGGCGACCATCGTCGGAATCGGCGCACTCGTCACGGTGACCGCGTTCAACCCGCCGGCACTCATCGGCGAGCTCGTCGCCTACGCGTTCTCGCTTGCAGGCACCGTACTGTTCCCGATGTTCTTCCTCGGGCTGTGGTGGGAGAACACCAACCGGCAGGGGGCGCTAGCAGGGATGAGCGTCGGCCTGTTGCTGTGGTTCACCTCGATCATCAACAGCGTCCTGCCGGCCTACGTCGGCTTCCTCGCTGACATTGCCGGTGGCTCCGGACAGGCGCTCGTCCCGATATACGCCCAGTACGTCCCGCCAATTGGCGCTGCCTTGATCGGGACGCCGCTCGTGTTCCTCGTCACCATCGCCGTCTCGATGGCGACGCCGGAACCCCCGCTGGAGACCAAGCGGATGGTGCGCCAGTGTCACAGCCCCGAACCGATGGGCCAACAGCAAAGCGCCGAAGAGGTCGCCGGCGATGGCGGCGAGGAAATGGCGACAGACGGCGGCCGCGCAGCGGACGACGATACCGCACCGACTGACGACGAAGCCACGGAGGAGCGATAATGTACGAACGCATCCTCGTCCCCACGGACGGAAGCGACGTCGCGGAGGCCGCCGTCGACCACGCGCTCGACCTCGCGGAGAAGTACGACGCCGAGGTCCACGCGCTGTACGTGGTCGACATCGACTCGGTGAACATCAGCCTCGGCACCGAACAGGTCGACCGGCTCAAACAGGGCCGGTTCGACGAGATGGAAGAGCTGAAAGAGCAGGCCAACGAGGCGACCGGGGTGGTCGCCGATCGCGGGGCCGAACGCGCTGTCGACGTCGCCGAACACGTCGCCGGCGGTCGCCCGCACAAGGTGATCGGCGACTACGCCGAGGGCCACGGTATCGACCTCATCGTGATGGGGAGTCACGGGCGCGCGGGCGTCCGGCGGGCGCTGCTCGGGAGCGTCACCGAGCGTACCCTGCGCTCGACGCACGTCCCCGTCCTCGTCGTCGACTACTTCGACGAGGACTGAACCCCCGCCGAGCGGGCCCCTCTCGGGGCTGCTCGGTCGCCCGACCGTTCCGGAACACCGACGTGTTTCGACGCGGACGTTCACCCATGACCGACGCCGATCAGATCGACGAGTCAGACGCGGACGAGAGCCTCGCCGACCGGGTTCGGTCTCACGTCGAGGGGAATCGAACTGGGATGATACAGGACCTCGCGTTCGCGATCGCCTGGGTGACGATCGTGTCGCTGCTGTACGATTTCCTGTTTTTCGCCTCGCCGCAGTGGGTGCTGTACATGTTCATGCTCGCCGGGATCCCGGCGTACTTCGGCTTCTTCATCTCCCTAAAGATGGCGAGGGCACAGCAGTGAGCCGACGCGTAGCGAGAGCGTGTCAGATGCCCCACGTAAGATCGGCTCGATCGGCGTTTTAGCTGACTATAGGCGCTAAGCCCCCGTCCTCAAGGAGCGAACGAAGTGAGCGAGTAGGGCGGGGATACAGCGCCGTCATCGTTTTAGTTTCACTACACGGCATAGCCTTACTACCCCTGCGATCAACGTCAGTAGTACGATGCTCACCACGCTTCCGGTGGTGTTCAAGCGCGACAAGAAGCGCGCACCCTCGGTTGTGGCTGAGTGTCCATCCGGTAGGAGTGGGACACTCCGAACCACCCGTGAAGGGAAGTCGCCTGCGGAGTCTGGAATCCTTGTGCCCACGTCGGGTATAAATTCCGACGCAGAAACAGGAAGCCCTGTCCTCAACAAGCGAGGGGCGAGTAGCCCCGAGCGCGGTAGGTCAGGGTAGTTCACACTCTGTATTCGGCACACAGTTGGAGTACTCGGGTCACGCAACACTTATGACCCAGACGGGAGTGATCTGGAGTGCGATGGCGACAGGTAAGGTCGACTTCTTCAACGACACCGGCGGCTACGGATTCATCGAGAGCGACGACGCTGACGAAGACGTGTTCTTCCACATGGAAGACGTCGGCGGCCCGGATCTCGAGGAAGGCCAAGAGGTAGAGTTCGAGATCGAGGAGGCGGACAAGGGTCCGCGCGCGACGAACCTCACTCGGCTGTAGCCCGCTCGGCCGTACCCGCGACGACGGACAGCTCTCGAAACGTGTTCCGCGTATATGACGCCCTGAGCCGCGGCGCCGGGATTTTGGTCGCCGCGCGAGGAAGGTTCGTATGGACATCGACGACCTCGACGGGTTCGTCGCCGAGAACCTCGACCGCTACGCCGAGACGCAGGGCGTCCTCCCGGAGCGGCTCGACGAGTTCGGCGAGCGGTACCGCTCGCAGGGGCACCTGACGCGCGAGCAGCTGTACGATATCGCCTACGAGTCGTCGACGCGGAGCGCGTACCACGTCGAGACGAACCCGGCGGAGCGCTGCCGAGAGGTGACTCGGAACGCGCGCCTCGTCGACGGCGACTTCTCGCCGATTCACCTGATCAGCGGCCTCTCCGGCTTCAAGGCGCCCACGGCGTCATGTGTGCTGGCCGCGCTCGACGGCGACCGCCACGCGGTCGTCGACACCCGCGTCTGGGCCTCGCTGGAGCGGTTGGGGTACCTCGACGGCCGAAAGGAGTCGTTCGACGCCGGCGACTACGTGACCATGATCGAGCCGATCCGCGAAATCGCGGAGGCGACCGGCCACCGCGCGGTCGACGTCGGCTACGCGCTGTTCGCCCACGACGATCACGTGCGAGAGGGGACGCTCCATTAGTCGCCGCGGATTCTGTTAAATCGAAAACTCGACGCCCGTCGCCTCCTCGGAGTACTCCCAGAGCCGGCGGGCGTCCGCGCGGTCGTAGGAGGCCTCGTTCGACCGCCCCACGGTCGGCGTCCCGCGCATGTTCATGAGGCCGCTCGGCTCGACGTAGGCGCCGCCGTCGACGTCGGCGGTGGCGGCGTATAGCATCGGCAGGGAACCCGTCGCGGCGTCCTGCCCGAGCACCGCGTTCGCGGCCTTCATTCCGGCTTTTAAAAGCGGGTTGCCGCTTTCCTCTGCGGTTCGAAGCTGGAGGTTCGTGGCCGCGTACCCCGGGTGGCAGGCGACGCTCCGGAGGCCGGGGTCGTCCCCCTCCGGATCGTCGCCTCCTTCCGGATCGTTAATCCGCCGCTGAAGCTCGTAGGCGAACAGCAGGTTCGCGAGCTTGCTGCGGCCGTACGCCTTCCACTTCCCGTACGAGCGCTCCCAGTTGAGGTCCGAGAAGTCCATCTCGCCCTGCTCGTGGGCGCCCGACGACTGCGTCACCACGCGAGCGTCTCCACCGACCCCCTCGGCGGCCTCGAGGAGCGGGAACAGCCGCCCCGTGAGCGCGAAGTGGCCGAGGTGGTTGACGCCGAACTGCGTCTCAAAGCCGTCCTCGGTCTCGCTCCGGGGGATCGCCATCACGCCGGCGTTGTTACAGAGCACGTCGACGGCGTCGTAGTCGTCGCCGAGTCCCTCGCCGAAGGTCGCCACCGAGTCGAGCGACGCGAGGTCGCACTCGCGGACGTCGAGATCTAGGTCGTCGCGTGCGGCGGCGCTCTCCCGTCGGATCTCGTCGGCCGCGCGCTCGCCGCGGTCTACGCTTCGGCACGCCATCACAACCGTCGCGCCCTTCTCGGCGAACGCGCGGGTCCCCTCGTAGCCGAGGCCGCTGTTCGCCCCGGTGACGACGACGGTCTTTCCGTCCAGCCGCGGCATCTCGTCGGTCGTCCAACCTGACATATGATATCGAAGGGGTCTCACGGGGAGAAAGCTGTCGGCGGGCGAACGGTGGGCGTCGATCGAAGCGCAGCGCATGACTGTCCGTGACACCGGTACGAGACGGCGTCTAACGCCGGTATCCACTTTCACCGCGCCGGCGGTGCGTTTTTAGGTGCCTCGGTGGAAGGGAGAGACACCGAATGACGTCCTTCCAGTCGACGATCGCCGACGGGGAGGGGATCGCGGAGGAGCTGGCCGAGGGCCAGCGCGAGATCTCCATCGCCGAGTTCTTCGAGAAGAACAAGCACATGCTCGGGTTCGACTCGGGCGCCCGCGGCCTCGTCACCGCCGTCAAAGAGGCGGTCGACAACGCCCTCGACGCGACCGAGGAGGCCGGCGTCCTCCCCGACATCTACATCGAGATCGAGGAGGTGGGCGACTACTACCGGCTCGTCATCGAGGACAACGGGCCCGGAATTACGAGGGAACAGCTTCCGAAAGTGTTCGGGAAGCTCCTCTATGGGAGTCGTTTTCACGCTAGAGAGCAGTCTCGCGGTCAGCAAGGAATCGGGATTTCAGCCGCTGTACTGTACTCTCAGTTGACTTCAGGCCAGCCCGCGAAAATCACCTCGCGCCCGAAGGGGCAGTCGCGGGCGCAGTACTTCGAGCTCATCATCGACACCGACACGAACGAGCCGGAGATCAAGGCCGACGAGGAGACGACGTGGGACCGCCCCCACGGCACCCGGATCGAGCTGGAGATGGAGGCGAACATGCGCGCCCGCCAACAGCTCCACGACTACGTGAAACACACCGCGGTCGTCAACCCGCACGCTCGGATCGAGCTGCGCGAGCCAGGGCTCGACGAGCCGATGAAGTTCGAGCGCGCGACCGACGAGCTGCCGGCGGAGACGGAGGAGATCCGCCCGCACCCCCACGGTGTCGAGCTCGGCGCGCTGATCAAGATGCTGGAGGCGACCGAGTCGTACTCGGTCTCCGGGTTCCTCCAGGGAGAGTTCACCCGAGTCGGCAAGAAGACCGCCGACAGCGTCATCGACAACTTCCGGGACGTCCACTACGGCCGTGAGCTCTCGTGGACGCCGCCGCGCGCCCACGACGACCGCGACGTCGCGGCCGCGGTCACCGAGGCGGTCGCCAACAAGGGGAAGGCGGCGACGTCGGCCTTCGCCGAGGGCGTCGCCGAGACGGTCGCGGGCAACGATCGGACCTCGCGTGCCGAGCTCGCGACGATCGTCGGCAACGTCGCCGAGACGGTCGAGGGCGACACCGCGAAGACGTTCGGCGGGACCGTCCGCGAGAACGCGGTCGACGCGGCGTGGCGAGCGATCACCGGCGTCGACGCCGACGGCGATGCGGACGAGGAGACTGATGAGAGCGCCGCCGGCGACGAGGACGCCGACTCTCCCCTGGTCGCCGACGCGTACGCCCTCGTCGACGAGGCGACCTCGACGCGGAAGGACGACGCCGCGGTGCAGGCGATGGCCGACGCCCTAACGCGCCGGTTCTTAAACCTCGACGGCGGCGCCTTCCGGATCACCCGCGACGACTTAGAGCGGCTCGTCGCCGACGCGGCGAACTTCGTCGCCGAGCAGCACGACGCGACGTTCGGCGAGACCGCCCGCGAAAACGTCGTCGAGGCGTTCTGGTCGCGGGCCCGCACGGTGCCGGACGACCCGCCGAAGGTCCGCGACATCGCCGGCGACCGCGACACGTCGGCCGACCTGTTGGCCGCGATGCGGACCACCGACATCCTCGCGCCGCCGACCGACTGCCTCGCGCCGATCACGGCCGAGCTGGTCGAGGCCGGGCTCCGCAAGGAGTACGAGGCCGACTTCTACGCGGCGGCGACCCGCGACGCCGAGGTCCACGGCGGCGACCCGTTCATCGTCGAGGCCGGCATCGCCTACGGCGGGTCGATCCCGGCGGAGGGGTCGGTGGAGCTGCTCCGGTTCGCGAACCGCGTTCCGCTCGTCTACCAGCGCGGGGCCTGCGCGACGACGGACGTCATAAAGCAGATCGGCTGGCGCAACTACGGGCTCGACCAGCCCGGCGGCTCGGGGCTGCCGAACGGGCCGGCCGTCATCTCGATCCACGTCGCGTCCACCAACGTCCCGTTCACGAGCGAGTCGAAGGACGCGCTCGCGAACGTCCCCGCGATCGAAGACGAGATCGAGCTTGCCGTCCGGGAGGCCGCCCGCGAGCTGAAGTCGTACCTCAACAAGCGGCGCTCGATGCAGCAGCGCCGCGAGAAGCAGGACGTGCTCGGCAAGATCCTCCCGGAGATGGCCGACAAGGTCTCGGAGGTCACGGGCCGCTCGCGCCCCGACATCGACGGCGCGCTCGCGCGGATCATGAACAACGTCAGCGTCGAGCGCGAGGTGTCCGACGGCATCGTGACGCTAGTCGTCGAGAACCACTCTGACGTCAACGAGCAGTTGGAGATCACCGACATCGTTTCGGCCGAGCCGACGGACCCCTCGGACGGGACGGTCGTCGACATGGACGGCGAGTGGTTCGTCCAGTGGAAGCCCGAGGTGCCCTCGGGCGACGAGCGGGAACTGACGTACGCGGTCGACGACGACGCCGAGTTCGAGGTCAGCGTCGGTGGCGTCGAGACGGAGAAACTCACGGTGAACACCTGATGACGACCGAAAGCGACGCACGAGACGAGCTGATCGACCTGGCCGCGGACTTCTACGACCAGTTCGCGGGCGGGTCGATCCCGGAGATGACGCTCCCGACCCGGACGAAGAGCAACATCGAGTACGACGCCGAAAGCGGCGTGTGGACCTACGGCGACCGCACGTCGACGCGCAGCGCCAACTCGGTGCGGGGCGCCCGCAAGCTGCTGAAGGCGGCGTACACGATCGAGTTCCTCGCGAACCAGCTCGACGAGGGGCGCTCCTCGACGCTGCGGGAGCTGTACTACCTCTCGGAGTCGTGGGACAACGACGAGGCGCAGTTCAGCTCGCAGGACGAGTCCAACGACCTCGTAGAAGACTTGGAGATCGTGACGGGGGTCACCCGCGAGGACTTCCACATGCGCCCGGAGGAGTCGGGCGCGACCCTGATGGGGCCGCTGGAGATCCGCGAGCAGACCCGCCGGGGCGAGCGGGAGATCCACTGTCAAAAGGACGTCGGCGAGGGCGGCTACCAGATCCCGAACAACCCGGACATGATCGAGTTCCTCGACGACGACATCGACTTCGCGCTCGCGGTCGAGACCGGCGGGATGCGCGACCGGCTCGTCGAGAACGGGTTCGACGAGGCGTACGACTGTCTCGTCATCCATTTAAAAGGCCAGCCCGCCCGGGCGACCCGCCGGATCACGAAGCGCGTCCACGACGAGCTCGACGTCCCGATCGCGGTGTTCGCCGACGGCGACCCGTGGTCCTACCGGATCTACGGCTCCGTGGCGTATGGGTCGATCAAGTCCGCGCACCTCTCGAAGTACCTCGCGACGCCGGAGGCGGAGTTCGTCGGGATCCAGCCCGAGGACATCGTCGAATACGACCTCCCGGCCGACCCGCTCTCCGACTCGGACGTGAACGCCCTCGAGTCGGAGCTCGAGGACCCACGCTTCCAGACCGACTACTGGGAAGAGCAGATCGAACTCCAGCTCGACATCGGCAAGAAGTCCGAACAGCAGTCGCTCGCGAGCCGCGGGCTCGACTTCGTTACCGACACCTACCTCCCCGAGCGGCTTGGAGAGATGGGCGTCATCTGATCGGGTCGGCGGCACGGGACAACGGGACTCCCCGTTACTCGTCGCCGTCGTCGAGCTCGCCGACCTCGCGGCGCTCGCCCTCGGCCTCGTCGTTCGCGTATTTATAAACGACGCCGTCCGCCTCGTCCGGGGTCGCGTTGTGCGACCCGTCACAGAGCGGCTTCGAGTCGGAGAGGCCGCACTGACAGACGTATATCTTGTCGTCGTCGCCCATGTCCGACTCGTCGAGTATCGCCGGCCCCTGCTCTTCGTGGGTGACTTCGCGTGCCATACGCGCCGGTCAACGCCCGTCCCAATACGGCTTGTGGCCCGATCGGGAGCGGACCGAACGCGCGACCGCCGGAACCCCCTTGAGCGTGGGCCCCTTACCCGCCGTATGAGCGAAACCGGCGGGCACGACGCGGCCGACTCCGGAGAACTGAGCGACGACGAGTGGCGGGAGCGGCTCTCCGAGGAGGAGTACCGCGTGCTCCGCGAGAGCGGCACGGAGGCGAAGTTCTCGGGCGAATACGTCGACCACCACCCCGACGACGGCGAGTACCGCTGTCGGGCCTGCGGGACTGTCCTCTTCGACGCCGAGACGAAGTACGAGTCCGGCTGCGGCTGGCCCGCGTTCTACGCCGCCGAGGAAGAGAACGTGACGACGACCGTCGACACGAGCCACGGGATGCGTCGCACCGAGGTCCGCTGTGCGGACTGCGACTCGCACCTCGGGCACGTGTTCGACGACGGGCCCGAGCCGACCGGCAAGCGGTTCTGCATCAACTCGGTCGCGATGGAGTACGACGACGAGTAACCCGGCGACGACGGGCAGCCCTCACATCCCCTCGTCGAGCAGCTCGCGGGCGACGATGTTCTTCTGGATCTCCGTGGTCCCCTCGTAGATCTGGGTGATCTTCGCGTCGCGGTAGAGCCGCTCGACGTCGTGGTCGTTGACGAAGCCGGCGCCGCCGTGGACCTGGACCGCCTCGTCGGCGACGTCGACGGCGACGCGGGAGGCGAACTCCTTGGCCATCGACGCGAGCGCGGTGAGGTCGCCGGACTCGTTGTCGACGGCCCACGCCGAGCGGTAGGTGAGCCAGCGCGCGGCCTCGGTGTCCGTGTGCATCTCCGCGAGCTTGTGTTTGATCGCCTGGAAGTCGCTGATCGGGCGGTCGAACTGCTCGCGTTCCTCCGCGTACTCCAGCGCGCGCTCGGCTGCGCCGCGGGCGATGCCGACGCCCTGCGCGGCGACCGCGGTGCGGGTCTCGTCGAAGAACTGCATGAGCTGGAGGAACCCCATCCCGCGCTGGCCGATGAGGTTCTCCTCCGGCACGCGCACGTCGTCGAACCGCAACTCGGCGGTGTCGCTCGCGCGGATGCCGAGCTTCCCGGTGATCTTGTCGCGGGTGAGCCCGTCGCGGTCGCCCTCGACGAGGATCTGCGAGTAGCCCGAGTAGCGGTCCTCGACCTCGGGGTCGGTCTCGCAGACGACGACGAAGTAGTCGGCGACGGTGCCGTTCGTGATCCACATCTTCGAGCCGTTGATCACCCACTCGTCGCCGTCCTTTTCGGCGGCGCTGCCGCTCCGTTCCGAGGCGCTTCGCGCCTCGCGTTTCTCGGCGCGGGTGGCGACCGAGGTCACGTCCGAGCCCGCTTGCGGCTCCGAGATGGCCGACCCCATCACCGCGTCGCCCGCGGTCACCTTCGGGAGGACGCGCTCCTTCTGTTCATCGGTGCCGAACTCCATCAACGCCTCGGCGCCGAAGCCGGCGCTGGAGACGCAGAGGCCGATTCCCGGGTCGGCGGCGAACAGCTCCTCGGTGAGGATCGCGTTCTCCACCGAGGAGTAGCCGACGCCGCCGTACTCGACGGGGACGTGCGGCGCGAGCAGTCCCATGTCGGCGGCCTTGTCCATGACCTCGTGCGGGTACTCCTCGGCCACGTCGCACTCGGTCGCGACCGGCCGGATCTCTTCCTCGGCGAACTTGCGTACCTCCTCGCGGAGCTGCTTCTGTTCGTCCGTTAGCTGGAACTGCATACCAGATCGTTTCGCGGAATCTATGATAATCGTTCGCAAATATTCAAAAATTCAGATCGGGTTTATAGTTCTTCAACAGCAGCGGTAGCGCGGAGTCCCCCTTCTCAAGGAGCGACCGAAGGGAGTGAGTAGGGAGGGGAGGAGCGCGTTCGTGTCAGTCACAAACACTATTTATAACTGCCCTTCTATTTATATTGAACGTGTGGCAGACGACCACGTGCGTCGGGCGGCAATCATTCGTCTTGAGGTTACGGACGAGCAACGGGACCTCCTCGAAGAAACGATCTCCGAGTGGAAGCGTGGATGCCAACTCGCCACGGACATGATGTGGGGCAAGTATAACGCGAAAAGCGACGTACAGCCCCTCGCTTACGACGACGTGCGAAAACATACCGACCTCAGGAGTCAGCACCCGGTTCTCGCCACCCACCAAGCAGCCCAAGCCATCACCGGCTGTCTCGAACGCCGCTCGAAAGGAAAGAAGGTCGGCAAACCGACGTTCACCGCACCCACAGTGAAGAATGTCGTATCACCGCCACCGATCAGTAACGGCGGTCGAGCATAAACGTTTACCCCGCTCCGAGTGAATCGTCGCTCATGAGCCGAAACTACGAGTCGCTCCACGACCCGAACGCGGAGTACACAATGCGGGAACTCTCCGCCGAGACGATGGAGGTCACGGGCTCGCGCGGCGGCGACCGCAATGTCGAGATCACGGACGTCCAGACGACGATGGTCGACGGGAACTTCCCGTGGACGCTCGTTCGCGTCTACACCGACGCGGGCGTCGTCGGCACCGGCGAGGCGTACTGGGGCGCCGGCGTCCCCGAGCTCATCGAGCGCATGAAGCCGTTCGTCGTCGGCGAGAACCCGCTTGACATCGACCGGCTGTACGAACATCTCATCCAGAAGATGTCGGGCGAGGGGTCGATCGAGGGCGTCACCGTCACCGCGATCTCCGGGATCGAGGTCGCGCTCCACGACCTCGCCGGGAAGATCCTCGACGTGCCGGCCTACCAGCTGCTCGGCGGGAAGTACCGCGACCGGATGCGCGTCTACTGCGACTGCCACACCGAGGCGGAGGCCGACCCCGAGGCATGCGCCGACGAGGCCGAGCGCGTCGTCGACGAGCTGGGCTACGACGCGCTGAAGTTCGACCTCGACGTTCCCTCGGGGCTGGAGAAGGACCGCGCGAACCGCCACCTCCGCCCCGGCGAGATCCGCCACAAGGCGGAGATCGTCGAGACGGTCACGGAGCGCGTGAAGGACAAGGCCGACGTCTCCTTCGACTGCCACTGGACGTTCTCGGGCGGCTCCGCGAAGCGCCTCGCGGACGCCATCGAGGAGTACGACGTGTGGTGGCTCGAAGACCCCGTCCCGCCGGAGAACCTCGAGGTGCAGGAGGAGGTGACGAAGAACACGACCACGCCGATCGCGGTCGGCGAGAACCGCTACCGCGTCACCGAGCTGCGCCGGCTCATCGAGAACCAGGCGGTCGACATCGTCGCCCCCGACCTCCCGAAGGTCGGCGGGATGCGCGAGACCCGCAAGATCGCCGACGTGGCGAACCAGTACTACGTCCCGGTCGCGATGCACAACGTCGCCTCCCCCGTCGCGACGATGGCGGCGACGCACGTGGGGGCCGCGATCCCGAACTCGCTGGCGATCGAGTACCACTCCTACGAGCTCGGCTGGTGGGAGGACCTCGTCGAGGAGGATGTCATCGAGGACGGGTACATCGAGGTGCCCGAGAAGCCCGGCCTCGGCGTCACGCTCGACATGGACGCCGTCGAGGCGCACATGGTCGAGGGCGAGGAGTTGTTCGACTGAGCGGAGGGAAGTCGTGCTCGCCTGACGCGGCCGGGCGGTGTTCGACGAAGCGTAACAAGCCACTTGAGAGTGATTCCCGTAGGTACTTGCGGTATACATGTACGAGGACATTCTGCTCCCGTTCGATGGAAGCGATGGGGCTGCGGAGGCATTGCATCACGCTGCTGAGATCGCACACTGGGCCGACGCCACGATCCACGTTCTGTTCGTCGCGGATACGAGACGCGATAGTGTCACGGTCGTCGAAACTCAGGTCGTTGACGCCCTTGTCCAGGAGGGCGAGGACATCGTCGAGGAAGCGGAAAAGACACTGGATACACTCGGCGTCGACTACGATTCCGACGTCGTCCAGGGGCATCCAGCGCCGACAATCGTCGAGTACGCCGAGCAAGACGAGTACGACGTGATCGTGATGCCGACCCGCGGTCGAGAGGGGGTGTCACGATACCTCATCGGAAGCGTCACGGAGAAGGTCGTCCGTTTGTCTTCCGTCCCTGTCCTCACAGCACGGATGCGGCCCGACGAACAACTGGTGTTTCCCTACGAGACCATCCTCCTACCGACCGACGGAAGTGCTGGTGCGGCCCGTGCTGCCGAGCATGGCCTCTCCCTGGCAGCGGCGCTCGATGCGACCGTTCACGTGCTGTCTGTCGTCGACGATACGTCGCTAGGTCTGGACGTTCGCTCCACGGTTTCGGGACGAGAACGTGAACAGGCAGCGACCGACGCCGTTGACGACCTCGTGTCCGAGGCAGAGACACGCGGCGTTTCGAATAGCGTCCGGCACGTCGAACACGGGTCCCCTATCGAGGTGATCCTCGACGCCATCGAATCGAACGATATCCACGCCGTCGTGATGGGGACGACCGGGAGACGCGGAAGCGATCGAATTCTTCTCGGGAGCGTCGCCGAGAAGACCGTCCGCTCTGCACCGGTTCCCGTCATCACGGTTGGACATAGGGAGTAGTGGTTCCGTGAGACGGCTCGTGACTATCGAATTTCCTTGCTTATTTACTGCGAGGGTTTAGTGGCAGGACACAATGACCCCGCTCGAGCTTAGCCTCCGCTTGGTCGCCGGTCTCGCTCTCATCTTGACCAACGGCTTCTTTGTCGCTATCGAGTTCGCGTTGACGCGCGCTCGGCAGTTCAGCGAACAGGAGTTCATCGATGGCACCCCGGCCCTCGAACGGGCGTGGGAGATGACGAACAACTTGGAGATCTATCTCACGACGTGTCAGGTCGGGATCACCGCATCCAGTATCGCAGTCGGGATCGTCGCTGAACCGGCACTGGCCGCATTGTTCGAGCCGTATTTCGCTACTACTCCGCTCGCGTCGATCAGTGCGGGGGCGATAATCGCATTCGGGATCATCAATCTCGTGCATCTCACGCACGGCGAACAGACGCCGACCTACCTCGGTGTCGAGCGCTCCCGGATGGTGTGCCGGTACGGAGCGACGCCCCTGTACTGGTTCAACTGGCTCATCTCCCCGCTCATTACGCTCGGCGACTGGGTCGCCAAGGCCACGCTCAAGCTGTTCGGTATCGAGATGACCGGGGCGTGGCTAGAAACCGAAGAAGAGGTCCTCGAATCACGAGCCCAGCTCCGAAACCGGTTGCACTCGCTATTGGAAGAGGGCGAACTCCCGGAAGAGCGGCGCAACGAAGTCCTCGGCGCACTCGACATCGACGAACTCTCGATTAGTGAGATTATGGTCCCGGCGGACGATATTATCGGGCTCTCGACCACCCGCTCGGTCGACGAGAACTTCGATCGCATCCGAAACACGCCACACACCCGGTTTCCACTGGTCGGTGAGGAACCGACCGACTTCCACGGAATTGTGTACGCACCGTCGATCATCGACCATTACGAAGACCTCGCGGATGGTACCGTCTCCTTCACCGAGATCGCGGCACCCCCGATGACACTCGCGGCGGAGACGAACGTCAGCGACGCATTCGATCAGTTCCAAGCCGAGGACCAGGAACTCGCGCTCGTCCTTGAAGACGGTGACGTCGTGGGACTCCTCACGGCGACGGACACCCTCGAAGCGGTAATGGGCGAACTTGAGGACCCCCTCGACCAGCAGGCATCGACCTGAATCGGCTAACGAAGGGTGCGAGGGTCCATTGAAACGCCCTCGACCGAATTACCCGATCTCGCGGCCCTCAGCCTGCTTACTGTTTTCGTCTTGTAGTAGCCGGGTTTATACGTCCGACTTCGTAATCCGCCCCGTATGAGACATTTCGGGCTCAAGATCCGGATGGCCGTCGTCGGTGCCATCCTCGCGGGATTCTACCTCGTCGCCGTCGCTGCCGCGACGGTGATGTACGGCCAGGGCGTCCTTCCGTTCGCCATCGCCGGAAGTGTCCTCCTCGTCGGTATCCAGTACAAGATCGGGAAGTGGGCCGCCTTACGGAGCGTCGGTGCCGAGGACCTCCCCGAGGACCAGTACTCGCAGATCCACCAGTTCGTCGAGCAGACTTGCCGCGACAAGAATATGGAGAAACCGTCGCTGAAGATCGCTAATATGGGCGTGCCGAACGCGTTCGCTGTCGGCCGCCGCGGCAACGGTACCGTCGTCATCTCCCGGGAACTCATCCAGCTGCTCGACCGCGACGAACTCGAGGGCGTCGTCGCCCACGAACTCGCGCACATCGACAACCGTGATGTCATCACGATGCAACTCGGGCAAGGCATCGCCTCGATCGTCGCCATCGTCGCGCAGTTCGCTATCCTGCTCACGGGCGATAACGACCTCGCGGACTTCTTCCTCGCTATCATCGTCGGTAACATCGTCCAGTTCGTCGTGATGATCTTCGTCCTCGCCATCTCGCGGTACCGCGAGTACGTTGCCGACGCCGATGCGAGACGTACCATTGGTTCCGGCGACCCGCTCGCCCGCGCCCTTGAGAAAATCGATCAGGGCAACCAGCAAGCCCGCGAGTCGGCCCAGAATGCCCAGCGAGGTCGTGGTCGTGCTCGCGGCGACCGGCGCCGCGACGCGAAGGTCGACCAGCAGGTGAGCGCGCTCTGCATCTCCAGTCCCGACCGCGGCTTCCTCCAGCGGATCGTCTCTACGCACCCGCCGATGGAGAAGCGCATCGAACGGCTTCGCTCGTAGATGCCTGGGGCACGCGAACTCCTTGCGGTCGTCCTCGGCGCCGCGCTCGGCGTCGCGTTCTTCGCTGCGCCGCGAACAATGCTCCGGCTGTCCGTGTTCGTCGGCCCGAACCGTCGACGCCGCGGTGACTACGGCACTGACGAACCGATTCTCGCCCGGTGGACGTGGGCCGCCCGTGGACTTGGTGTCGTCTGTCTCGCGATAGCTGCGTTCATCGCCTACCAGACGTACGCCTAACCACTCCGTCTACAGGTTTGGGAACGTGGGTCGAGGATCTGTGTTGGAATGTGAGTCCGCGTCGTCCGACGTTCCGTGTACTCCAGCGACTCCTTTCAGTCGTCAGATTCGATGGGGATGTCGACGCCGCCTGTCCCGCCGCCGGATCCGTCCGTCTCCAGCTCTTCGGCGAGGTCCTCCAGTGCGAGCGCGACGTTGCGCTTGTTCGCCTTCCAGAGCGCGTCGACCACGGTACCGACGTAGGGGATAGACCCACCCGCCACGTCGATAGTAATGTTAGCGAGCATCTTCACGAGCGTCCCGAAGGAGACTCCGAGGTACGCCGACTCGGCGACGATGTACAGGGAGAAGGCGCCACTCACCACGTCGCCAGCGACGGGGAGCACTCCCAGAATCGGGTCGACACCGATGCGGACGCCGATGCCGGGGACGCGCACACTCTCGTCGAGTACGTACGCGACCGTCTCCATCCGCTTGAGCGCGGCCTCGTCGACGCTCCCCGGTAGTTCACCGTCGTAGTCGACGTCGAAGCGAGATTTGAAATCCGCGGGCATGGAGGTGGCGATTTGGGTGGGAGACCTAAAGCCTGTGTGGTGGGTGTCATCCCTTTGTCAGGCCCATTCAGTGGCCATCGGTGGGAGATCGAACGGCTGACGCCCGCGCTACTCACTCTCGTCGTCGACGCCCGCGTTCTCCCCAGCCTTCGCTTCGGTTTTGCCCCAGTCGAGGTCGCGGGACCGGTCAGTTTCCCGGAGGATGAACGGCCCGATGGAGAGCGTGCGCTTCGTCACGGTGACGATGCGGAGGATGTAGGACAACAGGAACGCGAACGGCAGCAGGGAGACGGCGACGCCCGCGCTCGCCACCAGGACGAGCGGGCGCACGCCGAACACGGTCGCCGGGAACAGCCCGGGTTCGAGGTAGACGACGCCCGCGACCGCCGTGATGAGCGCGGGCACGGACGCGTACAGCATCGTCCGGGAGAGGTCGATGAGCGCCCACTGGAAGTACAGCGTCTTGAAGTGCTCGCGCCCCGGCCCGAACAGTTCGAGCGCGTCGATGAGTTCCTCGAACGCCGCGAGAGCGTCCTCGGTGAGCACGTCCTCGTTCTCCGCGCGGATGCGGCGCGCTGCGTACAGCTTCCACGAGTAGTTGTAGTTCAGCGCGGAGAACACCACGTCGAACTCCCCGAACTGGGCGTCCTCGAGGCCGTTCTCGACGGCGTTCGCGTTCTCCTTGACGCTCTCTGTGAACGCGGCCACCTGGTCGGTGAGGGCCTCGTCGTCGATGTCCTGGATGGCGTCCGAGACGGCTGCGGCGCGTCGCCTCGTGAGTTTCACGAGCGACCGGAGGAACGCCGAGGGTTGGGCGGGACTGACGGGCTCCTCGATAACGTCCTCGACGTCCTTCCGGAACGCCATCGCGCCCTCCATGCGTTCGCGCTGATCGCCGACCGGCCCCAGTTCCTGAGAGAGGACGAGCTGACTGAGCGCGAGCACGAGCGTGACGCCCGTGATAATAGACGTTAGCAGCCCCTGAAACAGCGTCTCGATGGGGTCCCCCTGGCTGAACAGCGCCGGCGCCTCGGTCGGGTGGAGGTGCCCGATGATGACGAGCGCGAGGAATACGCCGCCCGAGATCCCGGCGGCGACCAGCCACCGGTTCGCGTTCAACAGTAGCCAGAACACCCGACTGTTCTCCGGCACGCGCTCCCGCATCGTGTCGCTCGGGCGGCCCCCCTCACTGTCGCTCATACTAGCCGTATTCCGCTCACATTTAAAATGCTTGAGGAGTCACAACCGATGGGAGCGGCCGCGCGGCGACTCTCGGGGAGGTCACTCTGGCTCTGCGAGAGGCGGCACGCGAATGCAATACGGAGGCGGCCTCCTGGGCGCCCCTGAAGGAGTGCAAAACCTCAGATATTCCCCTCGTCAGCGACAACCTCGCGGCATGGCTGAACACTGCGATAAGTGCGGGACCGAACTTGACCCATCGCAGGACCGCCACCAGCAGTACCAAATCGAGCACGCATCGGATTCGGTCGAGACGCTGGAGGGTCGTTTGTGTTCGGATTGTTTCTGGGAGTTCAAAGAGTGGCTCGAAACGGAGCAGGTCACTTGACATCCTCCTCCGCGTAAACGCGGAGGAATCCCGAGCGGTGGGAGTTTCAGGTTTGTAGTCCAATCACCGGACTACCAGCCCTTTCGGGCACGGGTAGTCCCACAGCGTCGGACTGGTGGACTGCTGGCCATGCCAACTGGCCGTTACCCCTATCCTCGGTCGTGTACGGCGTCTCAGTGTTGTTTTTGCCACAGGGACGCCAGCAGGCGTCAGCGGACTCGGGGGTACCTTCTGACTCGCTTTGAGCAGTCGGCACAGACACACTCTTCTGGAATGTGCGTTCACCGACTACCCTTTCGGATACTGTCTCATTGCGCGGGTGGACAGGCCACCTCCGAAGGACGGCTCGGAATCCGCTCCGTTCCGACCGATTCCTACCTACCGATAGGATTTCCTGTCGCTTAAACGCCAGTATTCTGAAACTCAAAGTGCTGTCGAACGTGGATACTTTCCCCAAGTGACGGCGCGTATCCACGGCGTGAACGCCGTGGTATTGCGCCTGTTCAGCGTATAAGAACAGTTGACATCTTCCTCCGCGTAAAGGCGGGGGAATCCGAGGACGGGCTCTCCCAGGTGAACTGCTGGATACTCGTGAGTCAGTCTTCGGGCGCGAAGCGAAGCGATCCGCGGGTCCCTGCGGTCAGCGCTTCCCGATTAGGGTGGGAATCAATCGTCCTGCCACATTCAGGACACCCACAGGTCGTGGAATCGACGAGTTCGTGGGTGATCCAGTCTGCGTTGATGTGACTCTCGTGACCACACTCGGGACAGTAGAGGATCGCTTTCCCGGTCGGCTCGCGCCCGGCAGAAACTGTCATTTGTGTATGGATCTTCACCGTGTGGAAACGCAACAGGGAGGTGGGCTCGTGCGAAACGCCGCGGGGATATCTCCGTCACAGTACAGGATAGGGTAGGGAGACGGATGACCCTCTTGCACGGTCCATCAGGGGGCATAATGCCCTCATTCGTCTCCATTACGATTCCAAGCGACACCGAGTTCCGCAGTTCGATCGGGCGTACGCCGGATCGAGCCAGCAGCGCCCTAGGCTGCCTCGTTCGACGTAACGTGGCTTCGACGACCCCGACCGGCCCCGTCAGTTGTCTTCGACCAGCTCCTCGCCCATGACCGGGTCGAGTCCCCGCCGGTTCAGCTCCGCCTCGATCTCGCGGAGCCGGGGCGAGATCTCGTCCGGCTCGTGGCTGTCGGTCCCGACGGTCACGCGCGCGTCGGCGTCGACGAGCCGGTCGAGGAACGCGGGAGCCGGGTGGAACTCCCCGTAGTCGTCGAGGAGCCGACCGGCGTTGATCTCGGGGACGGTCCGCGAGCCCCGGAAGGCGTCGGCGACCGCGGCGTACTGCTCCTCGGTCGCGAACCCGCGGAGGTGCGGGTTGCGCTCGATCAGATCCGGGTGCGCGGCGATCGCGAACAGCTCCGAGTCGATCAGCGCGACCAGCTTCTCGAAGTACCGGTCGACGAGCGCGCGCCGCTCCGATTCGGGCTTATCGGCGAAATGGGGCCGCGCGTGGACGTTCGCGCCGTCGAGCTCGTGGACGCTGCCGACCGCGTAGTCGAACTCGGCCTCGGCGAGGAAGTCGGCGATCGCCGTCTCGTGGTCGGGGTCGTAATCCATCTCCACGGCGTCGAACACGTCGATCGCGGCGTCCTCCCGCACCGCCTCGATCGCCTGCCGGCGTCGCTCGTAGGTCAGGTCGAGGTTGAAGCCGAGCGCGCGCTTGTACCGCTCCGCGCCGGCCTCGGGCGAGACGTTGCAGTGGTCCGTGAGCCCGATCCCGTCCAGTCCCGCGTCCGCAGCGGCGTCCACCATCCACCGCAGGAACGCCCCGTCCGAGTAGTTCGTGTGGGCGTGGTAATCGTACACGCGCATTCGTAGGCCCCGCGTCGACTCGTAGCTTCGGGTCCGCGGGCGTCGAGGGGGTCCCTTCGGGCCCGCGTCGGCGACGCCTCAGTACCCGGTCCCGAGCGCCCGGTTCGCGACGAGTACGGCGAACGTGACGCCGAACAGCGCCGCCAGGATCGCGAAGGAGACGCCCCAGCCGAACAGGTCGGCCGCGAGCCCGACACCGAAGGAGCCAGCGGAGCCGATCACGGTGTAGACGGTCCGGACGAGCCCGAACCCGGTTCCCCGCTCCGCGTCGCTGAGCGCGTCCATGAACCGCGGGTCGATCGCCGAGAAGAAGCTCGCGCCGGAGCCGGCCAGCAGCACCGCGACCGCGACGCCCGCGATCCCGGGCCCGAGGACGAACGAGGCGGTGCCGACCGCGCCCGCGAGCATCGCCGCGCCGATGGCGACGTCGCGACCCGCTCGGTCGGAGAGCCGGCCGAGCCCCACCTGCGCGACGGCCCGGACGACGAAGAACGCGGAGAAGACGCTCGCGGCGAACGCCGGCGAGTAGCCGCGGAACTCGACGAGGAAGGTGGGGAGAAACGACATCACGCCCTGCACCACGTAGGTGCCGGTCATCGCGATGAACAGCGGCAGGAGGACGCTCGGCCGCGAGAGGAGCTCGACCAGCGGCGCGAGCGCGAACCGCTCCCGCATCGCCTGGTCGGGGCGCCGCGGCTCGGTGGGCCGGACGCGCCACGCGAACAGCAGGAACACCGGCCCGCCGACCAGCGCGGCCAGCGCGACCGCGGGGCGCCAGCCGTACCGGAACCCCACCCACGCCGCGGCGACAGGCGCCACGAGCCCCGCGAGCGGACCGCCCACCGAGTGGAGACCGATGGCAGTCCCGAGATCGTCGAAGGTGCGCGAGAGCAGCGTCGTCGCCACCGCGTAGTGGAGGCCGGCGACGAGCCCCAACAGCACGGCCGCCAGCACGAACAGGGGGAAGACGGGGGCGAGGCCCAACACGACGCTCATCGCCGCGGTGCCGCCGACGGCGACGAGGATCACGAGGCGCTCGCCGTACCGGTCCGCGAGCACGCCGCTCGGGAACTGCGCGGCGCCGTACGCCAGCCACATCCCCGAGAGCGCGACGCCGATGGCGGTGTTCGACACCGCGAAGTCGTCGACGATGAGCGGGACGACGGGGCTGATCGCCAGCCTGGCGAAGTACGTCACCAGGAACGCGAGCATACACAGCGACAGCACCGTGTGGCGGTACTGCCAGCTCATCCGACGGTCACTGGCGAGTCGTCCGTCCGGTCCGGGGTCAACGCTTTCGATTCCGGAACCGCGGGCGGGGCGTCGGTCACTCCCCGTGAGAGCCGGGTCGGTTACCGCCCGCGGCCGACTCCTCCCGCAGCCGGTCCGCGATGGCGACGCCCGCGGTACGGGGGTCCGGCTCCGCGACGCCGACCGGGTCGCCGACAGCGACGCGTCCGGGCTCGACCACGTCGCAGCAGAGCCCGCCGCGGTTCTGCAGCGCCGACGCGAGCCCCTCCGCGCCGGCCAGCGCCTCGAGGTGCGCGCATGGCGGTCGGCGCCGGGTCGGTCGCAGGCGCGCGTCCCCGACCGCGACGGTCGCCTGCAGCAGGTCGTCCAAGCCCGGGCCGAACCCCTCGACGACGACGTTCCGACGGTGACGGCCGTCTGCGACGTCGGTCCCGGTCTCGTCCCGGACCGCGTCGAGCGCCTCGGCGGCCACGAGGGTGACGGCGCAGCCGTCGAGCCGGAAGGTCCCCTCGCCGCGTCGGTACCGGTCGCCCTCGACGCCCTCCGGGAGAATCTCGGCCGTCTCGTGGAGCTCGGGCGCCGCGCCGGCCTCGGGGGCGGTGACGATGCTCCGGACTTCGCCGCTCGCGTCGCCGTCGGTCACGCGGCGCCTCCGAGGAGGTCCGGGTCGCCCGGCCGCAGCCACTCCCGGTGCGCGTAGTAGACGGCGGCGACCGGCGGCGCGACCAACGACGCGAGCGCGTAGATCCATTTAAATAGGCCGAAGTCGGCGACCCCGCGCTCGTCCAGCGACAGCGCGTCGAGGAGGACCGCGGCGGTCGCGAGCGGCGCGAGGAGGTAGCCGTGGGCGAACGCGACGGCGGCGCCCGCCGGGGTGCCCGCCGAGAGCAGCGCCCAGTCGAGCGCGTAGAGGACGGTCCACCCGCCGGCGGCGACGGCGAGGACGGGGAGCCACGGGCCGTCGAACCGCCGGCCGGACGGCTCGGCGGCCGATCCGTCGGAGTCGTCGGACGAGCCGTCGTCGGGGGACACGGCGTGCGTGCTCACGGTCGAACTGGGGGTCGGACGATACTCAACGTTCGGGTCGGCGGCGGGCGGCTGCCGCGCCTTGCCGGCGGGCTACCCATCGAACGTCCCGGCAGTGAGATACCGCTCGCCGCTGTCCCAGAACACGGTGAGGACGAGCGGCTCGTCGCCGACGTACGCGCCAGACTCGCGGAGCTCCGCGGCGACCGCCTTCGCGGCGAGGTTCGAGGCGCCGGAGGACTGCCCGACGAGCAGCCCCTCCTCGCTGGCGAGCCGGCGGCACTCGGCCTCCGCGTCGCCGACGTCGACCGCGTGGGTCTCGTCGAGGAGGTCGACGTCGAGGTTCGGCGCGACGAACCCCGGCCCCATCCCCTGAAACGCGTCGTTCCCGGGCTCGTCCCCGGAGAGAACCGCGTTGTCGCTCGGCTCGACCGCGTCGATCCGGACGTCGGGGAAGGCCTCTCGGAGCCGACGACCGAGTCCGGAGAGGGTCCCCCCGGTCCCGACGCCGGCGACGAGCGCGTCGACGGTCCGGTCCCCGACCTGCTCGACGACCTCCGGGCCGGTCGTCTCGTAGTGGGCCCGCGGGTTCGCCGGGTTCTCGAACTGGCGGAGCTGGACCATCCCCCCCTCGGCCTCCAGCTCGTCGGCGCGCTCCTTTGCCGCGGAGATGTCGCCGTCGACGACCTCGAGGTCGGCGCCGTACGCGCGCATGAGCCGGCGGCGCTCCATCGACTTGCCGTCGGGCATCACGAGCGTCACGTCGTACCCCTTGACCGCGCCGACCATCGCCAGCCCGATGCCGGTGTTGCCCGAGGTCGGCTCGACGATCCCGTCGCCCGGCTCCAGATCGCCCGACTCCTCGGCGTCCTCGACCATGTACCGCGCCGGACGGTCCTTCGCGGAGCCGCCCGGGTTGCGCGACTCGACCTTCGCGGCCACCGTCGTCGCCGGCGGCGAGTCGACCCGCACCAGCGGCGAGCCGAGCCCCTCCAGCACGTCGTCGTCCATTGAGCGATCGAACGGGGCCGATACTCAAATGCCCGACGGACCGCGGCAAGACGCGTCTCTCCCGCTCCTCCCGCCGCGGTTGCCACCGGCGCGCCGTTTACAAGGGCTCCCGGCGTATCGGGCGGTATGACGCTCGAAACGCTCACGCCCGCGGCCGACGGCGACGCGCTCGACGACGAGGTCCCGGACGCGCTCGGGGCCGGCGACTACCGGTTCAAGGTGTGGGGCGGCGACTGGTGCGGCGACTGTCAGCGGCAGCTCCCGGCGTTCGCGGCCGCGCTCGACGCGGCCGGGGTCCCCGACGACCGGATCGAGGACTTCCCGGTCACGAAGGGCCCGGACGGCAAGGAGGGTGACGGGGTCGAGGAGTACGGGATCGACCTGATCCCGACCGTCGTGGTCGAGAGCGCCGATGGCGAGGAGCTCGCGCGCTTCGTCGAGGAGGCGGACGTCTCGATCGCGGCGTTCCTCGCCCGCGAGCTCGCCGAGGCCGAGGCGAGCGCCTGAGCCGCGACGCACCCGTTTCGGACACCGCTCACGAGTCCAGCTCGGCGACGATCCGCTCCCGGACGTCTCCGGCGTCGACCGGCGCCCACGCCTCGACGTCGTAGGTCACGTCGGCGAGGACCTCCAGCCGGTCGGCGTCGCCCTCGCCGATCGCCGCGACCGCGTCCTCGGAGAGCCGCGCGAGCGCCGCCGCCGAGAGCGCCTCGCGGTCCACGCCGCGTTCGGGCACGTCGAGGATGTGCGGGAGGTCCGCCGCGCCGTCCGGCAGCGACGGGAACGCCGCGGGTCCGACCGCGAGGGCGACGTCGTCGCCGTCGAGGCCCTCCCCGGGGTCGGCGACCGCCGCGGGGGCGCCGCCCGCGTTCGCGTCCCCGCCCTCGCCTTCCGAGAGCGCCGCGGGCGGCGCCGGCACCAGGGCGTACTCCGCGACGGCGACGTCGATCGCGGCGGCGATTGCGCCGTCGTCGACCTCGGCCCGCCGTTTAAAAGCGAGCTCCGACAGCGCGCGCGAGAGCTCCGCGCGGGTGAGCCAGCCGAACAGGTCGACGACGCCGGCGAGGTCGTCGCGCGCGGCCGCGCTCGGCGCGTCTGCTCCCGGGCCGTCCGGGTCGCTCTCTCCGGCCACGCGTTAGTCCTCCCCCGGCGCCGGATCGGAAGGGGGAGACGCCGCCTGTCGGTGGCCGTTGCCGCGGACGTCGGTCTCGCCGGTCGGGGCGCTCGTACCGGCCCCTTCTTCCGACGCCTCCGCGAGGTCGGCTCGGGCCGCCTCGGCGACCTCGGCCGGGGTGACCGGCGCGTCGCGCCACGCCGGGAGCCGGGTGTCCGGCCCCGGCGCGCCAAGCGCGTCGGCGTACGTCGCGACCTGCGAGCGCTCGTCGCCGCGGTCGTAGCCGAGGCCGTTGAACGCGGCGTCGGTCTCGTAGCCGTCTATCAGCCCCGCCGCCGCCTCGCGGTAGCGGTCGGCCAGCCCGTCGTAGTCGACGCCGACCCCGCTCTCCTCGACCGCTCGGAGCGTCGCCTCCCCGACCGCGCGGCTCATGTCGGCGAGGCCGGTCGGCCCGTCGACGGAGCGGTGGTCGTGCTCGTAGCGGCCGAGGTCGACCTGCGCGCTCCCCGCGAAGCCGGCGTGCGCGTACGCCTCGCCGAGCGTCCCGACCTCCAGGCCCCAGCCGCGCTGGACGCGGAGCTTCGAGACGAGGTCGGTCGTCGCCGCGAACTCCCCGGCGAGCGCGTACCGGAAGGATTCGAGGTACTCGATCACGCCGGAATCTCGGCGCTCGGTGGCGGCGGCGAGCGCCCGGACGAGCGGCCGGAAGAACAGCCGGAAGAGCCGGCCGTACAGCGCCCCGTCCTCGACGCGGGCGTAGTATCCCTTCGAGAACGAGTGGCCGTTCGCGACCGGGAACAGCAGGCGATCGACGAACGCCGGCGAGTACGTCTTCGTGTCGGCGTCGTGGACGACGACGTACTCCTCCTCCAGGGCTCGGCCGAGGGCGAGCCACACGTCCCGCCCCTTCCCGCGCTCCCCGTCGAGCCCGCGATCGGCGAGCAGCGCCGTGAGTCGCGGACCGCCGCACCAGAGCGTCTCCACGTCGAGGTCGAACTCGGCGAGCCACCGGGCGAAGGGACCGACGCGGTCGGGCGGGGCCCGGAGGGGGACGATCACCCGGCCGGGATCGACGGTCTCCAGCGCCGAGAGGACGCGTTCGGCCGCGAGCGTGCCGTACTCGCGCTCCGTCATCGGGACCACGACCGCCGCCCGGCCGGCCGGGGCGTCCGGCCGGTGGTCGGTCAACGCGTGCAGCGTCGTCACGCGCTCTTGCACGTACTCCATTTATGCGTTACACGGACGGGACGCCCTAAATAGGTGCGATACCCGCGGTCCGTGCCGGCAGGGGCCGCGGGCGCCGACCGCGGGCCGTGCCCCCGATCCTCACGCCGCCGGCTCCGCGCCCGCCGCGCCGCCCGGGACGCGACCCATGCGCTCCAAGGCGGCGTACGCGACGACGACCGCGCCGAGCCCCCCGGAGAGCCCGAGGAACACGACGTCGTAGGCGATCCCGGCCTCGATCGCCTCGCCGACGACCCACGAGCCGGCCGCCTGCGTCGTCATCATCCCGGCGGAGTAGACGGCGTACGCCGACGCCCGGGACCCGTCCGGGAGCGACGCCAGGAGGTAGGTGTCGCTGGCGGGGAACAGCATGTGAATGGCGAAGCCAACCGCGACGCTGGCGAGGACGACGGCGACGGTCCCGGAGGCGACGACCACGAGGACGACGCTGCCGATGAACGCCGTCACGATCCCGAGCAGGTACGGGACGTGCGGCAGTCGGTCGGCGAGGTCGCCGGAGACGAGGAACGCGGGCACGCCGGCCGCGAAGATCACCGTCAGGAGGTTGCGGGCGGTCGCCGGCGCGAGCCCCTTGTCTATCATGTACAGCTCGTAGAAGTTGAACAGGCCCTGCCAGACGAACGCCGTGAGCCCTATCAACACGACCGCCGCCAGGACCAGCTTCCACTCGGAGAGCGCGCCGCCGACGAAGTCGGTGTCGCCCGCGCCGGCGTCCGGGAGGTCGGTCCGCGAGGCGAGGAGGACGAAGGCGACGGTCGTCACGGCCGCGGCGACCGCGAGCCCGTAGAAGGCGAGCCGCCAGTCGTACCACAGCGCGACGGTGACGACCGGGGCGGCGGCGACCGCGGCGAGCTGGCTCGCCATCCCGTGGACGCCCATCACGCGCCCGACGCGCTCGGGGAACAGCTCGGCGACGAACGGGTTCGCGGCGACGAAGTAGACGCCCGAGGCAAGACCGATCGCGAACGCGGCGACCATCAGCGTCGGCACGCCGGGCGCCAGCGCGACGCCGAGCGCCCCGACGGTGAGCATCGCTCCCGAGGCCAGGACGACCAGGCGGCGGGAGAACCGCGTGAGCGCCCAGCCGGCCGGGAGCCGCGGCGCGGCCGACCCGAGCCACGCGAGCGTGACGATGAGCCCGGCGGTCCCCTCGCCGATCGCGAACTCGCCGATGAACTCCCCCACGAGCGGCGCGAACACGACGCGCGCGAAGTTGACGAGGAAGACGAGGGCGCAGAGCGAACCGAACAGCCGGGTCCGTGACACGGACGCGCTTCGCGTCGCCCGGAGACAAGCGTTGCGAAAGCGAGGCGCCGCGGTACGCTCTTGCGTGTCGCGCCCCCGGACGAGCGCCGCCCGCCCCGTCGCGGCCGGCCCCCTCGCCGTGTGACTCGCGTCGTACGGGGTTTTTATACCCCCACGCGATCAACCGGAACACATGAAATCGACGCGCAAGGGACTCCGCGACGGCGACCTGTTCAAGGACACCTACGAGCGCCTGAACTGCGCCGACTGCGAGCAGGTGCTGAAAAAGAAGAACGACCCCGACGAGGTGTTCTCGGTCCGGGTGTGTCCCGAGTGCGAGGCGACGTTCAAAGAGCTCCGCTGACCGGAACCGTCGCGGTACGGCCCGCAGATCGACCACTCTGTCCCCGCGCGTCGCGTTCTCGCCCTCCGTTCGGTCTCCGCTCTGTTCCCTTCGACACGCGATCGAGGGGCCGCCTGTTCGCTCGAAGAGCCGCGCGTTCACTCGAAGACGGCGTCGAACGCCGACGCGCCGAGCGGGTCGAAGGTGCCGGACGCGACGTTCTCGCGCACGTGGTCCTGGTCGCTCGTACCGACCAGCGAGGAGGTGACCCCCGGCGCGCTCCGGGCGAAGTTGAGCGCGCGCTGCGCCGGCGTCTCGCCGGCGAGGGTCGCGTCGACGTCGGCCGGAATCGCCCCCTCGCTCGCGAGCTCCCCCTGTCCGATGCTCGCGCTCGTCACGACCGAGAGCCCCGCCTCGTGGGCGAACTCCAGCGTCGAGACCGGGTCGGCGTTCGCGCCCCCGTCGGCGTCGGACGGCTCGGGTAGGCGTTGGTTCCGCCGCGTGAACGCGTCCGCCATCGCGACGTTGAATGGGAGCTGTACCGCCTCGAACCCGTGGTCGTCGTCGGGGCCGACCGCCTCCCCGGCCGCCTCCGCCCGCGAGAGGACCGTCGCGAGCGAGAGGTACCGCTCGTCGCCCTCGGGGACGCGGAAGGCGTCCCACGTCGCGACGCCGTAGGCCCCGATGTCGCCCGCGACGCGCCGACGCTCCAGGGCCTCGAACGCGGCCTCCAACTGGTCGTACACCGCCTCGCGGGAGCGTTCCGCGAGCTGCGTCTCCGGGTTGTGGAGATAAAAGCAGTCGACGGCGTCGAGGTCGAGCCGGTCCAGCGAGCGGTCCAGCGACCACTCCAGGTAGTCGGGGGCGATCGCGTGCGCGCCGTTCACGAGGTCGGCGGCGTCAACGATCCCCTCAGCGAGGAAGCGGTCGCGGACGTACGCCGCGGGGTCGTCGGGCCGCTCGCCGTCGAACGGGAGGAACCCGCCCTTCGTCGCCACCACGACCGCGTCGCGGTCGATCGGGGACGCTTCGATCGCCTCGCCGACGACGCGCTCGGCGCGCCCGCAGCGGTAGTTGACCGCGGTGTCGACGTGGTTCACGCCGGAGCGGAGCGCGAGGCCGATCGCCTCGCGGGAGGCGTCGTCGACCGCGCCGGTCGGCTCGCCGAGGTAGGTCCCGATCCCGACGCTGGAGGCCACGCCCGGCCCGAAGCGTCGGAAGTAGGTCCGGCCGAAGGCGTCGCCGAAGCGGTCGCGGTAGGCCCACAGCGCGTCGCTGGTCGACATGTTCGTCCGATCGGTGGCGGCGCGGGGAGAAAAGTCGCGCGGCGTCGCATCGGCGCGCGACCGGCGGCGCTCGTTTCTCACGTGCGGAGCGTGTCAGACGTCCGCATGACCCCGACACAACGACTATACGTCGTCCGGGAGTTGCTTCGAGCAATGGCCTCGCTCACCGACCACCTGTCCGATCTCGTCGCGGACGCGGACGCGGTGCTGCTGTTCTCGCCGGCGAGCTCCTTCCACGACCGGTTCGAGGACGGCGACACGGAGATCGTCGTCGTCGCCCCCGACAACGACGTCGACGCCGGGACGTTCGTCGAACTCCCCCTCCCGTTCGAGAACGTCAAAGACCGGATCCGGTTCGGAATCGAGGGCGCGATGGACGCCGAACTGGTCAGCGAGGGCGACGAGGTCGTCTGTATCGCCTCGGTCTTCGATGGGGGCTCGGACGCGGTGATCCGCGTCACCGTCGACGAGACGATCCACACCGGCATCTACGACCTGTTCGTCCACTCCCGCGCGGAGCCCAGCGTGATCCGCGACGTCTTCGAGGTCGCGATCGAGCTCGGACAGAAGGGGCAGAAGGGGAAGCCGGTCGGCGCGCTGTTCGTCGTCGGCGACGCGGGGAAGGTGATGAACAAGTCCCGCCCGCTGTCGTACAACCCCTTCGAGAAGTCGCACGTCCACGTCGGCGACCCCATCGTCAACGTGATGCTCAAGGAGTTCTCGCGGCTGGACGGCGCGTTCGTCGTCTCCGACTCCGGGAAGATCGTCTCCGCGTACCGCTACCTCGAACCCGGCGCGGAGGGCGTCGACATCCCGAAAGGGCTCGGCGCGCGACACATGGCGGGCGGCGCGATCACCCGGGACACGAACGCGACGTCGATAGTGCTCTCGGAGTCGGACGGCCTCGTCCGGGCGTTCAAGACGGGCGAACTCGTCTTGGAGATCGATCCGGAGGAGTACTGACCACCCATGCTCGCGGCACAGAACGCCTTCGCGGAGTTCGCGGGTAGCGTCCCCGAGCGACTGTGGCTCGCGCTGTTCGTGCTCGTTTTCGGCCTGATCGCAGCGTTCCTGGTCGGGATAATAAACCGGCGGCTACTGACCCGGGCCGGTGTCCCGGAGGCGATCGAGGGGACCACCTTCGAGCACACCGTCCGGGAGTTCAACACGTCGACCGTCCGGATCCTGGCGCAGCTGTCCAGCTACTTCATCGTCGCCATCACGATCATCGTCGCCCTCACCGTCGCCGAGGTGAACTACCTCGACCGGTTCTGGTCCTCGGTCGCCGCCTTCCTCCCGCGCCTGTTCGTCGCCGTGGTCGTCATGATCGTCGGCGTCGTCGTCGGCGACAAGGCGGAACTCCTCGTCGCCGAGCGGCTCCGCGGGATCAAGCTGCCGGACCTCGGCGTGTTGCCGCCGCTCGTGAAGTACAGCGTCGTCTACGTCGCCGCGCTGGTCGCGCTCGGACAGGTGGGCGTCCAGACGCTCGCGCTGGTCGTGCTGCTCGCGGCGTACGCGCTGGCCGTCGTGCTGTTCGCCGCGCTGGCGACGAAAGACCTCGTCGCGAGCGCCGCCGCCGGGGTGTTCCTCCTGCTCCGGGAGCCGTACGGCATCGGCGACGAGGTGAAGGTCGCCGGCGAGCGCGGCGTCGTGCAGGAGGTTGACCTGTTCGTCACGCACATCGAGGCCGACGGAGAGGACCACATGATACCCAACCACTCGGTGTTCCGCGACGGGATCGTCCTGATCCGGGAGTGAGACCGGTGCGATCCGGGGGTGATCCCCGCCCTGCATCCCCGCCCCCCGTTCCCACGCCGTGGGAGCAGCTATCACGATATATCCCCGCGAGCGACCAACCCGCACCTATGAGCCACGACG
Source organism: Halorubrum yunnanense (assembly GCF_026586675.1). Classification (GTDB taxonomy): domain Archaea; phylum Halobacteriota; class Halobacteria; order Halobacteriales; family Haloferacaceae; genus Halorubrum; species Halorubrum yunnanense. The sequence continues at coordinate 50,177 of NZ_JAODIX010000035.1, read as the reverse complement.
CTACCGCCGCCTGCGACGGCTGGGACGGCAGCGAGTGCGAGGGGACGGTCCACTGTCCGCCGCGCTGTCCGCGCTTCGTGGACAAGGAGGGATCCCGGTTGACGGTCCGGCCCGCGGTCGACGGGGACGCTGCCCCGCTCGCCGAGATGTACGAAGGGTTCGACTCGGGTGACCGCGCCCAGGGGCTCCCGCCGGTGACGCGGGACCGCCGCGCGCAGTGGATCGAGTCGATGCTGACCGAGGGGAGCGACGTCGTCGCCGAGCGCGACGGCGAGCTGTACGGCCACGCGATGTACACGCCGACGGACGCGGCGCGCCCCGAGCTCGCGGTGTTCGTCCACCCGACGATGCAGGGGCAGGGCGTCGGCACCGAGCTCTGCCGACACGTGATCGCGGACGCCGCCGCCGCGGGACGCGAGGGGCTCGAACTCCACGTCGAGAGCGGCAACCGCGTCGCGCGCCGCGTCTACCGGACCGTCGGGTTCGAGCTCGCCGAACGCCGGGGTGACCTCCGCATGGAACTCGACCTCGACGACCCGGTCGCGACCGAAGTGCGCTGGCCGCCCTTGGCGCGCCTCGGACCCGCCGAATCGGAGGCCGACGGGGCGCCGGTCGCCGGTCGCTCCCGCGTCCCGGCAGACGACTGACCGATCCGGACGCTCCGTCTCGGTCTCGGCGACCGCAACGATTACGACCGGCCGACCCCACAGTACCGTAGCCGTGGAGGACGCCATCGACTGGCTGCGGAACCGGCCGTTCTACGAGGGACAGATCGCGGAGCAACGCCGCCTCCCCGCCCGCGAGCCGACGTACCGCGATATCGACCTCGCGCCCCGGATGGCCGACGCGCTCGCGAAAGACGGGATCGACCGCCTCTACCGCCACCAGGCCGACGCGATCGAGGCGGTCCGCGACGGCGACGACGTCGCGCTCGCCACCGAGACCGCGAGCGGGAAGTCGCTCGCGTACACCGTCCCCGCCTTCGAGGCCGCGATGGACCACGGGGGCCGGACCCTCTACGTCGGCCCCCAGAACGCGCTCATCGCCGACCAGGAGGAGAGCCTGAGCGAGCTCGCTCACGGGCTCGGCTTCGGCAGCGGCGTCTCCGTCGGCTCGTACACCGGTCGGCTCTCTCGGAGCGAGAAGCGGGACGTGCGCGACCGGGAGCCGACCGTGTTGCTGTCGAACCCCGACATGCTCCACTACGCGCTACTCCCGTACGCCGGGCGCCTGTGGGACTGGTTCTTCTCCTCGCTGGAGTACGTCGTGATCGACGAGATTCACAGCTACCGCGGGGTGTTCGGCTCGCAGGTCGCCATGACGATGCGCCGGCTCGCGCGGACCTGCGAACGCTTCGGCTCGAGCCCGCGGTTCGTCTGCTGCTCGGCGACAATTAACAACCCCGTCGAACACGTCGCGTCGGTGACGGGCCGCGACCCGGACGGGATAACGCTCGTGGACGAGGACGCGTCGGGCCGCGGGCCGCGCGACTGGGTGCTGTGGAACCCGCCGGAGTACGACGACAACTGGCAGGAGCGCGGGAGCGGTCGCCGGAAGTCGAGTCACACGGAGAGCAAGCGGCTCTTCTGTGACCTCGTGACGGCCGGCGAGCAGACGCTGGCGTTCACGCGGGCCAGACAGACCGCCGAGCAGTACGCCACCGACAGCGCGAGCGACCTCCGGGACCGCGGCGAGCGCGACCTCGCGGGGAGGGTCGGCGCGTACCAAGCCGCCCTGAACGACGACCGGCGCCGAGAGATCGAGGCCGACCTCCACGCCGGCGACCTCAGGGGGGTCTGGTCGACGAGCGCCCTGGAGCTCGGCGTCGACGTCGGCGGGCTCGACGCCGTGATCCTGGACGGCTACCCCGGGACGCGGATGTCCGCCTTCCAGCGCGCGGGCCGGGCCGGCCGCGGAGACGACCCCGCCCTCGTGGTGATGGTCGGCGGGGAGGACCAGCTCGACCAGTACCTGATGAACAACCCCGCCGACTTCTTCGAGGCGCCGCCCGAGGACGCGATCTGCGACCCCGAGAACGCCCAGCTGCTCCCCGGCCACGTCGCCTGCGCGGCCGACGAGAGCTGGCTCTCGCCCGACGACGAGCGCTTCTTCGGCGAGACGTTCCCGGGCGTCGTCGGGGACCTCACCGACGAGGGGACCTTGGAGAGGCGGGAGACCGCCGACGGAATCAGGTGGACCCACGCCGGGTCGTCGAGCCCGCAGCAGTCCGTGAGCCTCCGGACCGTCGGTGACCGGGAAGTCGACCTGATCGACTCCTCCCGGAGCGAGACGGTCGCCTCGCTCGGGTTCGGCGACGCCCTGCGCGACGCGCACCCCGGCGCGATCTACCACCAGCAGGGGCGCACCTACGAGGTGACGGCGCTGGACCTCGACCGCGACGTCGCCGAGCTGCAGTCGTCGTGGGCGGACTACTACACCCAACCCCTCACCGAGAAGGACATCGTCGTGAACGAGGACCTCGCGGAGCGAGAGCTGTCGGCGCGCCCCGACGTCCCGGTCCGGCTCGCGGACGTGACCGTGACCGAGCGGATCACGGGGTTCGTCCGCAAGGACGCCAAGACCGGCGAGTCGCTCGGGGAGTCGACGCTCGACCTCCCGGAGACGACGCTGCGGACGAAGGCGCTGTACTTCCCGGTCCCCGCCGACATAGAGTCGGAGATGCGGGCGATCGGCGCCCGAGACGGGGACGACGCCGGCGCCGAGGCGGCGACTGACGGCAGCGGGGAGGCCACTGGCGGAGAGGCGGCGACCGGGGGCGGGGCGGGCGCGCCCGGCGGCGAGTACGCCTTCAACGGCGGGATCCACGCGGCCGAACACGGGATCATCTCTCTGTTCCCGTTCCACCTCCTCTGCGACCGCGCCGACGTCGGCGGCATCTCGACCCCGTACCACCCGCACACCGACGCGCCGGCGGTGTTCGTCTACGACGGCTACCCCGGCGGCGTCGGGCTCACCCGTCGCGGACACGAGCGGGTCGAGGAGCTGATGGCCCGCACCGCGCGGCTCATCGACGGCTGCGACTGCGAGGGCGGCTGTCCGGCCTGCGTCCAGTCCCCGCACTGCGGTAACGCCAACGACCCGCTCGCGAAGGCGCCTGCCGTGCGGCTGTTGGAGGCCTTGACCGGTACCGAGTCGGGTCGCTGATCGGGGCGGGATCGGGTCGCCGACCCCAGTCCCGTCCGGACAGGTCGCGAGACCCGGGAGGCCGCGACCACCACCCCAACTGACTTGCCCGCGGCCCCCGACCGTTCCGTCGATGCGGCTCGATCTCGACGAGGCGGCCGACCCCGCGGCCCGGGCGATGGAGTGGCTCGTCCTCAGCGCGGCGTACTTCCTCCTCCTCCTGTTTCTCATCGGCGTGTTCGACCTGTTCGTCTCCCTGTACCGCCTCCTCGTCACGGGAAGTTTCACCGACCCGGCCGAGGTGGTCGGACTGCTCGACAGCGTTCTGCTGCTGTTGATCCTCGTTGAGGTCCACCGGACGCTCGTGGCGTACGCGCGCGGTCAGCCCGTCCTCCGGATCGTCGTGAGCGCCGCGATCATCGCCGTCTCCCGACGGGTGATCAGCTTTCGGCTGGAGGATTACGGCGGTGGCAACGAGGCGCTGCTCGCGGCCGGAGCGCTCGGCATCCTGATACTCACGCTCACGGTCGGCTACTTCCTGCTCGATCGCGTCAGCGTCCCGGGTCGGTTGGAGCTCTGACCGCGGCGCGTCGCCGCCGGTGGTTTCACGGTCCTCGCATCCGTGATGATCCCATGGAACTGTTCTGGCACCGGCGGGACCTCAGAGCCGCCGACAACGTCGGGCTCGCGACCGCCGCCGACCGAGGGGAGGTCGCGGGCGTGTTCGTCTTCGACGACGACGTGCTCGCCCACGCGAGCGACGTGCGGGTCCGACGCCTGCTCGACGGGCTCGCGGCGCTGCGAGACGACTATCGCGACCGCGGGAGCGACCTCGTCGTCGCGCGCGGCGACCCCGAGACCGTCCTCCCCGAACTGGCGGACGCGCTCGACGCCGACCGCGTCGTCTGGAACCGGGACTACTCGGGGGTCGCGCGGGAGCGCGACGCCGAGGTCCGGAAGGCGCTCAACGAGGCCGGGATCGAGCGCGAGGCCCACCACGACGCGGTGTTGCACACTCCGGACTCGATCCGGACGAACGCCGGCGACCCGTACTCGGTGTACACCTACTACTGGCGGAAGTGGACCGACCGGCAGACCGACCCGCCGGCGCCGACGCCCGAGGAGACGGACCTCGCTGACGCCAACGCGTTGGCCGCAGCGGTGGGGGCCGACGACGGTGCCCTCGCCGACGGCGGCGCCGCGATCGACCGCGTCACCGTCGGCGACCTGCCCGCGCCCGCGGACCTGGGCTTCGCGGAACCCGACGCCGACGTCGGTCCGGCAGGGACGGCGGCCGCCCGCGAGCGGCTCGACGACTTCCTCTCGGAGGCGGTGTTCGGATACGACGCGGAGCGCGACTACCCGGCCCGCGAGGCGACCTCCCGGATGTCCGCGTTCTTGAAGTACGGCGAGATCGGGGTACGTGAGGCGTACGAGGCGACGAAAGAGGCGATGGCCGTCGCGGAGGAGCGGGCGGGGGAGAGCGGGGACGGGGACGGGACTGACGACGACGAGGGGCCCGTCGCCGCGGTCGAGGAGTTCCAACAGCAGCTCGCGTGGCGGGAGTTCTACACGCAGGTGTTGTACCACAACCCCGAGGTGGTGTCCGAGAACTACAAGGAGTACGAGGAGGGGATCGAGTGGCGCGACGACCCCGAGGAGATCGCGGCGTGGAAGCGGGGCGAGACCGGCTACCCCATCGTCGACGCCGGGATGCGGCAGCTCCGCGAGGAGGCGTTCATGCACAACCGCGTGCGGATGATCGTCGCCTCCTTCCTCACGAAGGACCTGCTCGCGGACTGGCGGCACGGCTACGACCACTTCCGGGAGCGGTTGGCCGACCACGACACCGCCAACGACAACGGCGGGTGGCAGTGGGCGGCCTCCACGGGGACCGACGCGCAGCCCTACTTCCGCATCTTCAACCCCATGACGCAGGGCGAGCGCTACGACCCCGACGCGGAGTACATCACGGAGTACGTCCCCGAGCTTCGGGGGGTCGATGCCGACCTGATCCACGAGTGGAACGAGCTGTCGCCGACGCAACGCGCGAACGCGGCGCCGGAGTACCCGTCGCCGATCGTCGACCACTCCGAGCGACGCGAGGACGCGCTGGCGATGTACAAGCGGGCGCGCGGCGAGGACCCGGACGAATAATCGGACGATGTTGGGGGATACGCCGTCGCTGCGACGAGGAAGACCTCCGAAGTCCCAGCCGTTCGTTTATAAATGGTTGCCGGTAGATCGATTGCGAACACCTCCAAAGCCCCAGCCGTGAGGCGGTCGCACGCTCGCTGTGCTCCTCGTCGCTCGTTTCACTCGCTCCTGCGGTGCTTACGTCGCCTGCGACCGCCTCACGGCTGCCCCTTTGCGTCCCGCCCGGCCGCACCCCAACCGCTCCTCACACCTCCCCAGCCTCGGGGGGGGGGGGGGGGGG
>NZ_JAODIX010000035.1:0-44590 GCF_026586675.1 Halorubrum yunnanense | reverse complement strand
CGGGCGCTCGGCGGCACGCGCCACCGCACCGCCGCTTCTAGTTAAAAGAGCGCCTCGCTCTCGCCGAGGACCCGCGCCGGGCCGCCGACCTCCCAGACGTCGGTGTCGACGCCGATCTCGGCGATTCGGCTCTCGACCTCGCCGACGTGGTCGGCGAGCGTGTTCACGTACACCGAGGCGCCGGTGTCCGTCGAGAAGTAGACGGGGACGCCCGACTCGCGGAGCTCGCGCACCGCGTTGAACACCGCGATCGTCTCGGGCTGCCAGTACACCCAGCCCGCGGGGCCGGTCATGGTGGTCGCGGTGAGCGAGAGCGAGTCGTGCTCGGCCGTCTCGAAGATCCGGCCGAACTCGCCCGCGCGGAGCGCGTCGGTCATCTCGACGAGCTGGTCCTGCACGTGGGCGGTCCGCGCCTGCATCATGTGGCTGGCGGCGGCCTCGCGGTGCGCCTCCTCCGTCTCTTTATAAGCGGGCACGTGGGCGGCGACGATTCGGAGGTCCTCCTCGGGGTCGAAGCCGTCCTCGCTCACGCCGACGTCGAGGCGGTGCGAGCGGCAGTCTTCGTCGTTGAGCCCGGCGTCGAGCCGGGAGTACGCGCCCGTCACGGAGCGCGCCGCGGAGGAGGAGCCGCGGCGGGCGACGGTGGAGACCTCGGGCAGGGAGAGGCCGAGGCCGGCGGCCTCGGTGAGCGCGAGCGCGGCGGCCGCGAACCCGGACGACGAGGAGCCGAAGCCGATGTTCGACGGGAAGGAGTTCTCGCTCTCCAGCCGCACCGCGGCGTCGACGCCCGCCAGCTCGCGGACGTGGTCGACGACCATGTCGATGCGTTCGGCGGCGCGCCCGTCGACCGCCTCGCCGCCGATGCGGTAGACGTCCTCGCTCGCGTCGGGCTGCCACTCGACGGTGGTCGTCGTCGCGGTCGGGGCGGTACAGAGGCTGATGCTGTCGTGGTACGGGAGCCGGAGCTCCGGGTCGCGCATTCCGTGGTACTTGACGAGCCCCTGGATCGGGTGGGCTCGCGCGGTGGCCTTCTCGGTCATACCTCGGGAAGCGTCCGGCGGGGGATTAGTCGTTGCGATGAGCGGGAGGAAAGGGGCGCCCGTCGGCAAGCGCTCAGTACGTCTCGACGTCGAGACCGTCGATGCGCTCGAAGTGCTCGTGATTGCGGGTTACGACCGGTTCGTCGTTCAAAAGCGCCGTCGCCCCGATTATACAATCCTCTCTGTCGATCTCTTGGCCTTGGGCCCGAAGCGAGCCGGAAATCTTCCCGGCTTTTCGCATCACGGTCTCGTCGGCGACGACCGCGTGACGCGTGTCGAGTACGTCGAGAATCGCTTGACGGCGGTCTTCGGGGGCGTTCAACTGTGGGACCGCTTCGTACAGTTCGAGTACCGTTATCGAGGAAATCTTCTCGGGACGACTCTCCCGTTCGATGAGATCGAGGTATCGGACTGCGTCCCGATCGTCGTGTAGAACGTCGATGACGAACGTCGTGTCCTCGATCATTCGTCGCTCCGAACGTCCGAATCGAGGCGCTCACGCCGATCGCGAGACCGGGACCGCCCCTCCTCGACGAGAGATTCGAGTTCGTCGGCTTCGTCCTCTGAAAGGATCCCGGCGACCTCGGTCCACGATCGCTCGCCGGCGATCCGCTTGACCACGTCGGAAAACGACTCTCCCTCCCGCTTGTGGGATTTCAGACGCTCGTAGGCCTCCTCGTCGAGCGAGATCGTTTTCGTCGACATCACAATACACAGTTACGTGTGTATATTTATAAATGCCAGCGACGATTTCCGCCCGTTTCGTTCCCTTTCGTCCCCGCGACGGCGACGCGATCGAGGGGAACCCTTTTTGACCGGTCGGCGGGTACTCGGCGTCATGACCGAGTACACCGTCGAGTTCGTCGGCACCGGCGAGACGATAGAGGTGTCCGACACGGAGACGATCCTGAGTTCCTGCTTTGACGAGGGGATCGCCCAGGAGTACTCCTGCCGCGTCGGGATGTGTCTCGCCTGCTCCGCCGAGATAGTCGAGGGTGAGGTGACCCAGCCGGCGGCCCGCGGCCTCACCGACGAGGAGGCCGAGGAGTTCGCGCTCACCTGTATGGCGCGCCCGCAGTCCGACCTGAAACTCGACCGCGGGAAGTATCCGCCGAGCATCGATGACGACGCGGCGAGCGCGGTCGGCGAAGGCGGCGCGGCCGCGGACGACGACTGAGACGCGACTCGGGACGCTCCGGGCTCCCCGACGCCCTACTCCTCGACGCGCTCGAAGCGGTGCCGAACCACGTCGGCGTCCTCGTCCCAGTCGAAATTCCCGCCGTGGGCGCGCACCATCCGCTCTTTGTACGCCTCCAGCGACGGCGACCCCTCGCGCTTCGCGTCGGCGTCGGTCATGTCGCCGAGGGTACGCTCGGTGACCTCGGTCAACTCGAAGTCGACGCCGTCTATCTCGAAGATGTCGCCCTCCGCGCCGTACTGATTTCCGCGGTGAAGCTGCGTCACGTCGCCGTCGAGCGCCGCCTGCTTCACGCGGTCGTTCGGGAGCAGATCGGCCGGATCGGTCTCGCTCATGGGCAGACGTAGGACGCGAATCGGTTTATAAGTGCGGCCGCCGTTCGTCCGGGCGAAATCCGTGTGAACGCCCCTCGCGTTCTGCGAATCTCGAAACGGCCGCTCGCGGCGATCCGCATGCACGTGAACACCCGAGTCGACGCCCGAGCCGAGGGATTCAAGATACTGCCGACCCCCTACTCCGACGATGCGTCAGGACCACCTCATCACCGCGACGCAGCTCTCGCGGGATGACATCGAGGCGGTGCTCGACCGGGCCCGCGAGGTCGCCGACGACCCCGGCGCCTTCGCGGACCGGCACGCCGGGCACGTGCTCGCGCTCTGTTTCTTCGAGCCGAGTACGCGCACCCGGATGAGCTTCGACAGCGCGGCCAAACGCCTCGGCATGGAGACAATCGGGATGGGCGACGTGGACTCCTCGTCGGTGTCGAAGGGGGAGTCGCTCTCGGACACCGTCCGCGTCATCGAGGGGTACGCGGACGCGATGGTGCTCCGCCACCCGAGCGAGGGCGCCGCGACGCTGGCCGCCGAGCACGTCTCGGTCCCCGTCGTCAACGCGGGCGACGGCGCCGGGCAACACCCCTCACAGACCCTCCTCGACCTCCACACTATCCGCGAGAACCACGGGCTCGACGACCTCACGGTCGGGATCATGGGCGACCTGAAGTACGGCCGCACGGTCCACTCGCTCGCCGCGGCCCTGACGAACTTCGACGTCAACCAGCACTTTATCAGCCCGGAGTCGCTTCGGCTCCCGCGGTCGGTGCGCTTCGACCTCCACGAGACCGGCGCGCAACTCCGCGAGCACACCGACCTGGACGACGTGCTCGGCGACCTCGACGTGCTGTACGTCACCCGGATCCAGAAGGAGCGGTTCCCCGACGAAAACGAGTACCACCGCGTCGCCGGCGAGTATCAGATCGACGCCGAGACGCTCGACGACGCCTCAGACGACCTCACCGTGATGCACCCGCTCCCGCGCGTCGACGAGATCGCGCCCGACGTCGACGAGACCGACCACGCGACCTACTTCGAGCAGGCGCACAACGGGATCCCCGTGCGGATGGCGCTGCTGGACACGCTCATGGAGAACGCCGAGGCCGACGAGGAGACGGAGGCGGACCGATGAGCGACCACGAACTCCGCGTCTCGAAGATCCGTGACGGCACCGTGATCGACCACGTGGAGGGGGGACAGGCGCTCAACGTGCTCGCCATCCTGGGCATCGACGGCTCGGAGGGGTTCGGCGTCTCGGTCGGGATGAACGTCCCCTCGGACCGGCTCGGCCGCAAGGACATCGTGAAAGTCGAGGAGCGGGAGCTCTCGCCGTCCGAGGTCGACGTGCTCTCGCTCATCGCCCCCGAGGCGACGATCAACATCGTGCGGGACTTCGAAGTCGTCGAGAAGAACCGGGTGACTCGCCCCGACACCGTCACCGGCGTCCTCTCGTGTCCGAACCGCAACTGCATCACGAACGCCGACGAGCCGATCGAGACGCGGTTCGACGTCGTCGCCGACGGGGTCCGCTGCGACTACTGCTCGACGATCCTCCGCGCCGACATCGCCGAGCACATCGACGTGTAACACCCGCTCCGTCCTCGGGGTTGCCCCCCGTCGCTTCGTGTCGCGTCGGACGCTCCGGTAGGTTTTAGCGCCCGCCGTTCGATGCGTTGGATATGAGCAAGAAAGTCAAGCTCGTCCTGGTCGTGTCGCTCGTCGCGCTCGCGTACTTCCTGTTCGCCGGCGACAAGGAGCCGGTGACGGTCGAGTAGGGACGGACGACCGACCGCATCGACCGCCGACCCTCCCCGCGGGCGGATGCCCGCCGTTTTTACCCGTCACTCGCGTAGCGACGGGTATGTACGGGGTCGTCACGCGCAACGCCGACGAGGTCGAGATGGAGCCGTTCGACCTCGGCTGCTTCGAGGTGAAAGACGTCACGGGGCGGGCCGCCGCCCCCCTGCCGAACGCGGTGAACATGGTGTCGTGTTTCGGCGACAACGCCGCGGCGGCCGAGAACCCGGATCTCGTGCCGGTCGACGAACGCGGCGAGCCGGCCACCCGCGACCGGGACTACTTCGACTGGGCGTACATCTGCCCGACCCACCCGGAGTACCGCGAGGGGCTCATGGAGATAATCGCGGACTGCGCCGCCGAGAGCGACGACGTCCGGCTCGACGACGTGGGGTTCCCGCGCGAGGGGTTCTGTCGGTGCGACCGCTGCGAGCGGCTGTTCGCCGAGAGCGACCGCGAGCGGTGGAACGACTGGCGCGTCGACGTCATCACCGAGTTCGTCGCCGACGCCGCCGAACTCGTCTCCGGCCGCCTGCTGCTCACGCTGTACCCCGACCCGTATCCCGACCACCTCAGGGCGCGCGCCGGGATCGACCTCGACCGGCTCGCCGACCACGTCGACGAGTTTGTCGTCCCGCTGTACGACACCGAGTACGCGACGACCTACTGGCTGGAGACGATCGCCCGCGGGTTCCGCACGCGGCTCGGCGGCGACTACGACGTCCACGGCGCGCCGCCGGAGACGCCGTTCTCGCTTGAGCTGTACGCGGTCGACGTCGCCGTCGACGACCTGGTCCACGCGACCGAGGTCGCCGAGACGTACGCGAAGGACGTCTTCTTCGGTTACGACGCCAACAACGCGGCCGCCGCGCTCCGCCGGAAGGACGCCGACAGGCGCGACGGCGAGGTCCACCGGCCGGACTGAGTCGTCCGCGGCGGCGCTCGCGGCCGTCACGTGAACGAGGGTTTAAATACGGCCGCGGCGGACGCCTACTCGACCGGCCGCCGGCGTGTGACACACCGGTCGTCTCGCGTTCGCGCGAGGCGGTCGCCTTTCAACGTCCGCGCCGTAGCGGCGGTCACTCTACAGTCGCGAGCCGACGGCTCGTCGGTTTCTTCGGCACTGGTAGAATCCTCACATCGACAGCGATACAATAATTAAAGGAGCGAGTGACGGAGAAATTACTTAGATAGGTGGGCGGTGGCGCGTGCCGACGAGCGCCCGGAGGGCGCGAGTCGCACGCGCGAGGGACGCCGCGAACGCCCGAAGGGCGTGAAGCGGCGAGGTTGGGGAGGTGTGAGGTGCGGTGCTGTGCGGTGTGTGGTGGGACTCAAAGGGGCAGCCGGGAGGCGGGCGCAGGCGATGTAAGCACTGGAAGGAGTGAACGGAGTGAGCGACTGAAGCGCGCAGCGAGCGTGCGCCCGCCTCCCGGCTGGGGCTTTGGCGGTGTTCGCAGTCGTTCCGCAGTCGACTATTTATAAGCGAGCGGCTGGGGCTTTGGCGGTGTTCGCAGTCGTTCCGCAGTCGACTATTTATAAGCGAGCGGCTGGGGCTTTGGCGGTGTTCGCAGTCGTTCCGCAGTCAACTATTTATAAGCGAGCGGCTGGGGCTTTGGCGGGTTTCACCGACGACCCGTGGTCAACTACCCCCGAAACCGCCAGCTCCGATCAGCGCACCGTCCGGTCGTCGCTCGCGTCGATGTCTTCGATCGGCTCGGCGTTGCCGAACTCGGGGGCCGGCTCGTCGCCCGGTTCCGCCCAGTCGACCGCGTTCCGAAGTACCCGCCTGACGTCGTCGTCGTGGTAGATCGGGTACGTCTCGTGGCCCGGCCGAAAATAAAACACCTTGCCGTTCCCGCGCCGGTAACAGCAGCCGGAGCGGAACGTCTCGCCGCCCGCGAACCAGGAGGTGAAGACGAGGGTGTCGGGCGCCGGGACGTCGAAGCGCTCGCCGTACGTCTCGGTCTCGTCGAGTTCGAGGTACTCGCCGACTCCGGCCGCGATGGGGTGGCTCGGCTCGACGGTCCAGAGCCGCTCCGTCTCGCCGGCCTCGCGCCACTTCAGCGAGCAGCTGGTGCCCATCAGCCGCTTGAAGATCTTCGAGTAGTGCGCGGAGTGGAGCACGAGGAGGCCCATCCCGTCGAGCACGCGCTCGTGGACGCGGTCGACGACCACGTCGCGCACCTCGTCGTGCGCGGCGTGCCCCCACCACGTGAGCACGTCGGTGTCGTCTAACACCGCCTCCGTGAGCCCGTGCTCCGGGCCCTCGTCGAGCGTGGCGGTGCGGACCTCGTGACCCGCCTCCTCGAAGGCGTCCGCGAGGACCGCGTGGATCCCGTCGGGGTAGCGGTCGGCGACGGCGTCGCTCTCGCGCTCGTGTCGGTACTCGTTCCAGACCGTGACGCGCGCCATACACCCCCTGCTCTCCGAACTGACTTGTAGGATCGCCTCCGCGCCGGAAGGGGTTCGTACCGGGTCGCGCAGCGGCGGGGCAGCCGGAGGAAGTCCGGCGACGAGGCCGGGGTTTGGAGTTGTTTTCCGCGACCCCTCATCGACCACTTATAAGCGAGAACCGAGGGTTCGTGAGCGCTCCCCGCGAGGTCGTCGGGTACAGACGGTCGACGTCGACACTGCGTCCGCGGCTAATCGTCCGTACCGTCTTCGGACACGCCTGCCCGTGACAGCCGACGGTCGCGCCTTACGACGTCTTCGGGAGGCGAATCGTGACCGTCGTGCCCTCGTCTCCCGCCGTCGTCTCGAGTTCGCCGTTGAGGCTGGTGACGATCCAGTGGATCAGCCACAGGCCGAGCCCCTCGCCGTGAACCAGCGGCGTCTCCACGGTGGACTGCAGGACGTCCTGCTCTATCTCGGGGATCCCCGGTCCGTTGTCTCTGACGGCGATCACTACCCCCGCCTCGGTGACCGTTACGTCGACCTCGACGTCCGGTGGGTCACCGCCGTGTTTCGCGGCGTTTTCGACGACCTCCCACAGTGCCGTCTTAAGACGCTCGTGGGTGTCCGCGACGACGGTGTCCGGGGCGTCGACGGTCACCGACGCCTCAGGGAACTGCATCCGCAGCTCCGAGACGGTGTCCTCGAGCATCGGGGCGATGTCGATCGGTTCGAGCTCGGGCGACAGCTCCCGGTACTCGTCGAGACGCTGGGCCGACTCGGTCAGGTCGAGCAACTGGTCGGCCGTGTCCTTGATCTTCGTCGCCTTCTCGGCGTCTTCACCGCTGAGTCGCCCCTCGAGTATCCCCGCGTACCCGGTGATGATGCCCATCTTGTTCCGCATGTTGTGACGCAGCACGCGGTTGATGACGCTGATGAGCCCCTCGCGCTCCCGGCGTTTCGTCGCGTCACGCACCATCAGCTGGATGCCCACGATGTCGTCCGTTGTCCGCTCGTCAGCGGGGACGCTCCCTCGATAGATGGGAACGCCGCGCACGTCCGTGAACACGGTCGGCCCGGCTTTCGTCTCCAGCGGGAAGTCCTGCACCAGGTTGCGTTCGCCGTCGAATATCGGCTCGATTTCGTCCCACGCCCGTTCGACCGTCGCCTCGTTCGGGAGGAGGACCGACACCGGTTCCCCCTCGAGTTCCGCCGGTGAGTACCCGAGGAACTCCGCCACGGACGGGGAGGCGAAGGTGAACCGACCCTGCTCGTCGATCCGGAAGACGAAGCCGAAACTGGCGTCGATGACGCCCCGGTAGAGCTCGTTCTGCTCGTTGAGTTCGATCTCGCGTTCGGCGAGCTGGCGCCGCTGCCGCTCCGTCTGGGTCACGTCCGAGAGCCGTACGACTTGGGCCCCGGCGTCGCCGAGCATGGCGGTGCTCGTCGAGACGAAGTAGTACCGCGGTTCGCCGGCGGCGCTCGCGTTCGAGTATCTGGTCGTCGCTCTCGAGCGCCTCGGCGACCGACGGAACGGCCTCGGAGAGCGGGTCGCCCGTCGCCCCCTCGAGTTCCGGCAGCACCTCCCTGACGGTCGCCGAGTGGTCGCGGATGCGCCCTCGTTCATCGAGGTAGATGGAGAGATCGTCACCGAACGACGCCCGCTGCACCGCGAGGAAGCGGCGTTCGAAGACGAACAGCACGCCGACTGCAAACACTGCCACCCCGATGGGGGCGTAGATGATGTCGATGACCAACGGCGTGAACTGAGCGCCGACGTCGAACACGACCGGGAGCCCGATCAGGGCCGACAGCGCGCTGAGGGGTCGGGTCTCGTACCCCGATTCGAAGAAGAGCTGGAAGATCATGAACAGCCCCACCGCCGCCAGCACGTACGATAGCCCCGTCGCGGTCCAGTGGAGCACGTTGTGTTCCACCGCGAGGTGTGCGAACGGCGTCGACACCTGCCTCGGCGTGAAGTAGGCCCCGTGGACCGGATTCGTAGCTTTGATCAAGACCACGACGAGAAAGACGGCCGCGCTCGCCCGTCGTAACGACGGGTCTCGGTGGTAGTTCCGTCCGGAGTAGGCCGAACAGAAGTAGAGCCACGCCCAGACGGTGGCGAAGCCGATGGTGAGTCCGACGATGTACGTCGGCACGCCCAGGGAGTCGGGGAGCAGGAACCCGGCGGCTCTGAGGAGCGCCCACCCCCCGGCGGTGGCGAGCAACCCCACCAACCCCCGGCGGGCGTCGGGGTCCTGGAACTTCCGCGCCCGACCGATAGCGGCGAAACAGACGATACCGCTGAGCGCGAAGACGCCGACGTATATCTGTCCGACGACACCGAGACTCTGCAGCATCAGTCGTGTGGAACTCACTTCATGTGGGGATAAACATTGGCTTGTGGAACACGGGGACGCCGTTCGTGGGCGTCCCGCGGACGCTCGGCCGGTGAGCGTTCTGCGAACGCCCGGCAGGTGAGCGCACGTGGCGCCATGTCCCGCGTCTCGGGGCCCGACGGCCGGCGCCTATTTATATACGAATGCGGCCGATCGGGCCCGCGACCACCGCGACCGGCGACGCCGATGGCCGACGGCCGGTCACCCCGAGAACTCGGTCTCGCTCACCCGGACGATCACGGTCTCGTCGACGTCACGGAGGTCGTACTCGGGCGTCTCGCCCTGCGTGCGCCGGACGTACAACGGCTCGACCGGCCGGCCGTCGACGAGGCCGAACACCTTCAGGCGCTGGTCGGTCTCCTCCGGCGGGACCGCGCCGTCGCGCACCTCGCGGGCGAGGTCCCGTGAGAGCCACTCGTGGGTCGAGACCGACGGCTCGCGGACGAGCGCCTCGCTGACGAAGCGCACGAGATACCAGTTGAGGTCGTTTAAAAGGGACACCGCGGCGCCGAGGCTGACGGTGTCGACGGCGAGGCCGTTCGCGAACGGCTCCTCGATGTCGTACGTCGCCAGGGCGTCCCGGGCGGTCTCGCGCGACAGCAGCTCGTAGGTGAGGTTGACGTCCGGATCGCCGAGGAGACACACCCGCGTCACACCCTATCGGTCTCGTCGGCTCCCCAAATCGGTTGCGGTCGGTTAGCCGCCGACCCCGTCCCGCGCCGGCTCAGAACGTCGAAACGTCCCCATCGATGACGCTGCGGGTCACGTCGGTGACGTCGGACAGCTCGCGGTCGACGATCTCGAGGACCGCCGCCTCGATGTCCCCGATCGCGACGCCCTCCTCCGTGACGAGCTGCGCGTCGGCGACGTGCGGCTCGTCGATCGGGCGGCCGATCTGCGAGAGCAGGCGGACCTGCAGGTCGCGGATCCCGTCGATCTCGTCGGTGACCGACTCCGCGATCCGGGTCGACAGGAGGTTGTAGATCTTCCCGATGTGGTTGACCGGGTTCTTCCCGGAGGTCGCCTCCATCGACATCGGTCGGTTCGGGGTGATGAGCCCGTTCGCGCGGTTGCCTCGCCCGACCGACCCGTCGTCGCCGTGCTCGGCCGAGGTGCCCGTGACGGTGAGATACACCGAGCCGTCGTCGTAGTCGTCGGCGGTGTTGACGTCGACGTGCACCTCGCGGTTGGTGTGGTCCTCGGCCAGTTCGGTGACGAACTCGCGGACGTGCTTGACCGCGTCGTCGTACTCCTCGAGCCCGTCGACGTAGGCGTCGACCATCGCGGCCGCGACCGTGATATCGATCCGGTCGCCCTCGCGTTTCCCCATGATCTTCACGTCCGGACCGATCTCGGGGTGGTCGTCGTGGTACCGGCCGTTGAGCGCGCGCTCCGCCTCGCGGACGATCGTCTCCGTCTCCGTGAGGGGCGCGTGGCCGACGCCGAAGGAGGTGTCGTTCGCCATCGGCACCTGCTGGGTCTCCTCGCCGAAGACGTCCTGGAGGTCGCCGGAGCCCTCGCCGAGCTTGGCGTCGACGACGACGTCGGTGCCGTACTCCAGCTCTGGGATCGCCTCGGCGAGGTAGTCGCGGGCGGCCGCCAGCGCGGTCGAGTTGACCGGAAGCTGCTCGCCCTCGTACTCCTTCGTGGCGCGCCCGACGATGAGGACGTAGATGGGCTCGACGACCTCGCCGCCGCCGTAGGCCGGCGCGGCGCGCCCGGCGACGAGCTGCGTCTCGTCCGTGTTGTAGTGCAGCACCTTCCCGACGCGGTCCAGGTAGAGCTGCGAGAGCGCCCGCGACACCGACTCCGCGATACCGTCGCAGATCGAGTCAGGGTGTCCGATACCCTTCCGCTCGACGATCTCGACCTCCTGGTCCTCGACGGCCCGCCGGTCGAGGCGGCTGACCTGAATGTTCCGGTCCATTACCTTTCGGTACTCCGCCGGCCGCAGTATAACTTGCGGAAACCTCCTGCGTCCCGGTAATGCTTTGAGGTTATACTTTCGGCGAGGTCGATCTCACTCGACGGCCTCGTACGCCTCGCCCATGACGTCCAGCGCCTCACGGAGCTCGCTCTCGTCGGTCGCGTACGAGATCCGCGCGTGACCGCGACCGCCCTCGCCGAACGCCTCGCCCGGGACGACGATCACTCCGCGGTCGAGGCACTCGTCGACGAACCCCTCCGGCACCCGCGGCATCGCGTAGAAGGCGCCCTGCGGGGTGGGACAGTCGAGGCCGATCTCGTCGAGGCCGTCGAGGACGAGGTTCCGTCGCCGCTCGAAGGAGGCGGTCATCTCGTCGACGACCCCGCGGTCGCCCCGGAGCGCGCCCTCGGCCGCGTACTGGGCCGGGGCCGACGCGCAGGCCTGCGCGTACTGGTGGACGCGCAGCATGCGCTCCACGCGCTCGTCCGAGCCGTACACCCAGCCGAGCCGCCAGCCCGTCATCGAGAACAGCTTCGAGGCGGAGTTGACGACGACGACGCTGTCGGTCTCCGCGAACTCCATCGGCGAGCGGTGCTCGCCGTCGAAGACGGTGTACTCGTACACCTCGTCCGAGATGCAGAGGACGTCGTACTCGTCCGCGATCCGCGCGAACTCCCGAACGTCGGCCTCGGAGGAGACCGCCCCGGTGGGATTCCCCGGGGAGTTCACCACGAATGCCGCGGTGTCGTCGGTGATCGCCTCCTCGATCGCGGCCGGGTCGATCGTGAGGTCGTCGCGCAGCGGGGCGGGGACGGGCTCGCCGCCCGCGAGCTTCGTCAGCGCGTCGTAGGAGACGAACCCCGGGTCCGGGATCACGACCTCGTCGCCCTCGCTCACATGCGCCTCCATCGCGACGTGGAGCGCCTCGCTCCCGCCCGCGGTGGCGATCACGTTGTCGGGGTCGAGGTCGACCCCCTGGTCCGTCCGGTGTTTCTCCGCGATCGCCTCCCGGAGCGACCGGGTCCCCTTGTTCTCGGTGTACGCGTCGGCCTTCCCGTCCTCGATCGCGTCGACGGCCGCCCGGCGCGCGTGTTCCGGCGTCGGGAAGTCGGGCTGTCCGAGCCCGAGGTTGATCGCGTCGTCGCCGGCCGCCTCGAACACCTCGCGGATCCCGCTGATGGAGATCCGCTCGACCCTGTCGGAGAAGTTCGGCATATTCGTTGGGGGGCGCTGCCGGGAGTTAGTTCTTGTCACGTCGGCGCCGCCGCGGAGCCGCTCGACCGGCGCTCACCGCTTCCGGTCCCACACCGGTCGGCGCCCCTCGCCGTCGGGACCGCGGCGGAGGGTTCCGTCCTCGTCGAGCGGGAGCGCGAACCGCCCCCGGAGCACGCTGAGCACCTCGGTCGGCCTGGCCCGGCGGAGCGCGTCGACGGCGTCTGGGCGACAGGCGACCCGCCACGACGCGCCGCTCTCGGTCCGTCGCCGAGCCGCGAGGACCGGCGGGAGCAGTCCGAGCGGGACACCGACGGCGACGACGCCGGACCGTCCCGCGAGCGCCGACTCCAACGCGTCGGTGAAGTCCTCGCCGGACTCGCCGATAGCGACGGCGACCGCGGAGGGCTCGGCGGTCGCGCCGTCGCTGTCTCTGTTTCCGTCGCCGCTCTCCGCCGGAGAAACCGTACGGTCCGTGGCGGCGGAACCGGAAAGAGCGTTGCGCCGGTCAGGGCGCCCGCGCGAAGACGAGGTAGCCGGTGTGGCCGACGCCCGCCGTGGAGGGGCGGGAGCCGCGGTCGGAGAAGTCCATCTCGCGCTGGATCGTCTCCAGCGTCTCGATCCCGTCGAGACCCGCCTCGCGGGCGGCGAGGACGGCGTCGCGGGTCCCCTCCACGAACGGCGAGTAGACGGCGAGACAGCCGCCCGAGGCGAGCACCTCGTCCGCGCGCTCGACGACCGCGGGCGCGTCCCCCGTGTCGAGCGTGAGGGCGTCGAAGGGGTCCCCGTCGGCGAGCGCGTCCAGCTCCTCGGTGATGTCGCCGGTGCGGACCTCGACGCGGTCGGCGACGCCGGCAGTCGCCATGTTCGCGCGGGCGACGTCGGCGAACTCGTCGTCGACCTCGTAGCTCGTCACGTCCGCGCCGGCGCGGCCGAGATAGGCGGCGAGGATCCCCGTGCCGGTGCCGGCGTCGAGGACGCGGTCGCCCCCCGACGCGCCGGTGTGGCCCATCACGAGCCCCACGTCGCGGGGCATCATCGGGGCGCCGGTGCGCTCGAGGTGGTTGAACAGGTCCGGGCCGCGGAGTTCGCGGACCTCGAAGGCGGTGCCGAGGTGGGTCTCGACGGTGTCGCCGTCGGCGACGTCCTCGGGAACTTCGAGCACGCCGAGGTCGGTGCCGAACTCCTCGCCGGGCTCCAACAGGTACTCCCGGTCGTCGTGGACCAGCAGGTACGCGGCGTCCGTCACGCCGGATCAGTCACTCCAGGGCCGCGATCGCGGCGGCGAGGTCGCCGTCGGCGTCTTCCAGGGCCTCGCGAGCCGTCGACTGCGGCACGCCGGCGCGCTCGGCGACCAGCGCCACGTCCTCGTCCGGGACGCCGGCGTCATCTGTGCCGTCGTCTTCGATCGCCGCCGCGCCCGCGTCGGCCTCGACGGCCGAAGGCCCCCCGCCGGCGCCCGCGTCGGCGACCGCCTCCGGCGAGCCGACGATCTGGTAGGTCTCCTGGCCCTGCGCGTCCATCTTGGTGACCTGGGCGCCGTCGAAGACGAGGTCGTCGCCGTCGGCCGTCTCGATGACGACCCGCTCGGCGTCGATGTCCTCGACGTCGATTCCCATCTGTTTCATCATCTGTTTCATCTTTCGCGGGTTCATGCCGCCGCCTCCGAACATAACGGCCAATTCGGCCGGACGACACAAAAAGGGTGGCGACACGCGACGAGACGGCGAGCCGCGCCGGAACGGCCGGGTTCATACGTCCCGACGCACACCTCCCGATATGTACCTCGCCGACCGGACGTGGCCGGAACTCGGAGCGCGGCTCTCGGAGGAGTCCGTCGCGGTCGTCCCCCTCGGCTCCACCGAGCAGCACGGACCGCACCTCCCGCTGGCGACCGACCACCTCATCGCCGAGGCGCTCGCGAGCGCGGCCGCCGAGGAGGCCGACGTGATCCGCACGCCGACGATACAGGTGGGCGTCAGCCCGCACCACCGGCAGTTCCCGGGGACGATGTGGGTCGACCCGCCGGAGTTCAGAGAGTACGTCGAGGCGTTCACCCGGAACCTCGCGTACCACGGGATCGACCGCGTCGTCTACGTGAACGCCCACGGCGGTAACGTCCAGCACCTCCGCGAGGTCGGCCGACGGCTCCACCGAGACGGGACGACGTACGCGTTGGAGTGGATGTGGGACGAGTCGATCCCGGAGCTCGTCGACGAGTTGTTCGAACACAACGGTCCCCACGCGGGCCCGAAAGAGACCGCGATGATCACCCACATCGCCCCCGAGCTCGTCCGCGAGGACCAGCTGGAGAACGCCCGCGACGACGGGCTGGTCCACCTCGGCGACTCCGACGCGTTCGTCCACGGCGCCCGGACGTTCTACGACTCGGTCGACAACTCCGCGAACGGGGCCTTCGGCGACCCGACCGACGTGACGCCGGAGAAGGCCGAGCGGCTGTTCGAGGCCGCGACCGATCAGCTCGTGCAGCTGGTAGAGTGGCTGGAGGCGCGCGACCGCGAGGAGCTGCTGCCGAAGGAGCGCGTCGAGTCGTCGCCCTACTGATCGCCGCCGGACAGGATCCGGTCGAGCGCCGCGTCCGACTCCCCTCGCCGCCCGTCGAGAATTCCGAACCGCTCGTCCCGGCGGCGTTCGAGCCACCGCAGCAGCCGGGCGGCCCAGTCGAGCTTCCTGGCCTTCATGGGACCGACGTCGGGGTCGTCGAACTCCCAGCCGGGGAAGACGAGCCGGCCGGCGCCAACGTGGTCGGCGAGGAAGGCGGCGCGGTCGCCGTCGGTGAACCCCCCCGTGTTGACGACCGGTCCCGTCGGCGCCGCCTGCGTCGTCGCCAGCGTCCACTCGTCGGCGAACCGCGGGAGCCACTCGCGGACGGCGGGGACGTTGTCGCCGTGGGCGTGGGCCGCGACCGGCACGCCATCGCGGGTCAGCGCCGCGGCCGTCTCCGGGTTCTTGTCGAGGTCGGTCACCATGCAGTCCACTTCGACTCCCCGGTCGCGGAGGACGTCGACGGCGGTCGAGGCGGCAACGACGACGTCGGCGTCGCGGGCGATATCGACGTCCTCGACCAGTCGCGGCGCGGCGCCCGCGACCGCGACGGTCGCGCCGCGCCAGTCGCCGAGCCGGTCGAGCGGGAAGGGGGTCGCCAGCTCGGCGGCGACGTCGCGGGCGCGCTCGTCTGCGGCTCGCTCGAAGCCGAACTCCGCGAGGATCGCCTCGTAGGTCGGCTCGAACGTCTCGAAGTTCACGTGGGCCCCTCCGAGTGAACTCCGCCGACGTCGCAGTTCCGCCCTCGCTCGGGCGCCGCGCGGCGCCGTCGCTGGCGGGTTCGAATGTGGTATGGGCCGGAGTAGCACTGAGTACCCCTACCCGCGTGCCCCTCCGGCGTCCGATCGATTGGTTGTCTGCACGACGGCATAAACTTTCTCTTACTTCCGGCCGGCGTCAATCGTTTCGAGCGCGGCGTCGAGCGCGGCGGAAACACCGGAAACCGCGTCTCTGATCCCTGCGAGCCCGGCAGGCGTACAGACCACGAGCCCGGTCCCGCCGGCTCCCGCGGGCTCGTCGACCTCACCGCCGTCGACGGCGCCCCCGTCGGTCGCGGAGGGCGGGTCGGCGGTCGCCGCGTCGGCCGCCCCCGCGAGGGCGAACGCGGCCCCGTCGACCCCCTCGGCTCCCGCTGTCGCGGCCCGGAGCGCGCCGACCGCCGGCTCCGGGAGCCCGGCGAGTTCGTAGGAGCGAACGGCGGCGTCGCCGGCGACGTCGCGGTCGACGCCGAGCCTGTCGAGGTGGCGCTTCGCCTCGCGCGCGGTCGTCACGTCGAGCTCCTCGACGGCGACGTCGCCCGCGTCGCGGCCCGAGCGGACGCGGTCGCGAGCGAACTCGGCGCCGACGAGCGCCGCGTCGCGGGTCTCGGCGACGTCGTGGGTGCGGATCACGTGTGCGCCGCGCTCGACCGCCATCGACGTGGCGGCGAGCGACACCGGAAGGGCCTCCTCGGTGGAGCGGCCCGCGATCGTCTTGAGGAAGCTCTTGCGGTTGATCGAGACGAGCAGGGGGCGGCCGTACCCCCGGAACTCTCGCAGGCGGTCGAACGTCTCGCGGTCGTCGGCGTGGGTCTTCGCCTCGGACCACCCGCCGAAGGCGGGGTCGAGGATCGTCTTGTCGGTGAGCCCGTTCATCGACAGCGCGTCGTATATCTCGTCCACGTCCTCGATCGCCCCCGGCCGCTCCACGTCCGGCGGCGAGGCCATCTTCGAGACGGCGGCGTCGTGCTCGCGGCAGACGCGGGGCATCTCGGGGTCGGCGAAGCCGCAGATGTCGTTGACCATGTCGAACCCCCGCGCCAGCGCCTCGTCGGCGACCTCGTGATAGCGGGTCTCGATCGACCAGACGGCGTCGCCGGAGGTCGATTCGAGGGTCTCGATCGCCGTGTCGAGGCGGTCCAGCTCCCCCTCGGCCGAGAGCACGTCGAGGTCCTTGTTGGCCGATTCGAGGCCGACGTCGACGATGTCGGCGCCCTCGCCGATCAGCTCCTCGTCGACGTACGCGGCGGCCTCGCCCGGGTCGTCGTACACGCTCGGATCGTACGGCGACTCCGCGGAGACGTTGAGCACGCCCATGATCCGCGGTGGGTGATCGTCGCCGATTCCGAGCCCCGCGGCGTCCACGTTTTGCATACCGTTACCACGGGCGCGAGCGACATAAACGGGGCGAGTACCCGACGTCCTCGCCGGGAGACCGGAGTCGGAATCGGGTCGAGCGCGACCGGTGCGGCATCGGGACCAATACCCGACTAAGCGGTGCCGTGAGCACCTATCGGCCGCGAGTAAGCAGGAGCCAACCGCTCCGCCGACGGCCGACGACGACGCCGCCGGCGACGGCTGCGCGAACACCGCGAACCCGTCGTCTCGACCGCTGCCGGCGCTGTGAACGTACTATTCAGTTATGCAAAAGTAACGCAGCGGTACTGTTTCTACCCTGTATATAACTATGAGTCATGTGCCCGAACCGTCGGACGCCGGGGATCACCCGGTTTGACATCCTCTCCGCCCTGAAGGGCGAAGATTCCCACGGCACCGCACCGCTGGGTTGGGATGTTGAAGGTTTGTAGACGCCTCGATGACGGCTACTGGCTGTGCCAACCAGCCGTTACTCCTATCCCGGCATGGGATTCGGAGGTACTTCTGACTGCCTACACCCTATTTCGACACGGAAGAGGGTGTCTTCCGCTTGAAATGAGGGAATCCCGATATTGTCCGATTAGTGGGGCGGGTGGACCGCCTCGGTTGCCATCAAATACGTCTCAGGTTACTTAAAACATCCTTTCGGCACGCCGAACGTGGTTCGTGGAGGGTTTGTCGGATTCATCCCCGCCGTGAACGGCGAGGCTTTCTCCTCAATTCTCCGTAACGATGACAGACATAGACGACCCCAAGGCGTACGCGGAACGAATCGCAGAGTCGGTGAAAGAACAGGCGGAGGGCGGCGATTCCCGTCGGAGCTTCCTGAGCCGCTCGGCGCTCGCCGGGGGGACGGTACTCGCGCTCGGCGGTGGCACGGGCCTCGCGATGGGACAGGGCGGGGACAGCACTGCGGAGGAGATGACGGCGGACTTCGACGACGTGCAGGGGACCGACATCGACGTGTTGAACTACGCGCTCACGCTGGAACACCTCGAGAACGCGTTCTATCGCGAGGAGTTAGAGACGTTCAGCGCGGACGACTTCGCGCGGGCGGAGTACGATATGCCCCTCTCGGAGCTCAGCAGCGAAACGTCGAACGAGGTCCAGATGACGTACGACTACGTCGAGGTGATCGGCGAACACGAGGCCACCCACGTCGAGGTCCTCAGCGAGGCGATCGCGCTGCTCGGCGGGGAGCCCAACGCCGAGGCCACCTACGACTTCGGGGTTGACACCGTGGACGGGTTCCTGGCGACCGCCCAGGTGTTCGAGAACACGGGGGTCGCGGCGTACGCCGGCGCGGCGCCGTTCATCGAGAGCCCCGACCTCCTGGGGGCCGCGCTGTCGATCCACAGCGTCGAGGCGCGTCACGCGGCGTTCCTCAATCACATTAACGGCGAGATCCCCTTCCCGAACGCGTTCGACTCGGCCCTCTCCCAGCAGGCCGTTCTCGACGCTGTCACCCCGTTTATCGGGTCAGACGACGGCGACGACAACGGCGACAGCGGCGGCAACGGCAACGGCGGTGGAAACGGCAACGGCGGTGGAAACGGCAACGGCGGAAACAGCAGCCAGTAGCGACCGACCGAACGCACTCTCGGAGGGGCGTTTCGCGCCTCTCCGCGATCCCTCTCGATTCGCGGTCTCTCCTGTTCGTTCCGCGCCAGTCTCGCCTTCGACGAACTCTCAGTGACCGGGACCTACCGAGACCTGAGACGCCGGAGTCCGGAGACGACTATTTATAAACAGACCGACGATCGGTTATAAATCGAACAGTAACGCGTCCCCGACCTCGACGCCGTGGCGGTCGGTCCATTTATACGGGACTTCGAGCACGTACCGCCCCGAACCGGGGTACCGCTGCTCTTCGCCGTCCTCGTTCGGGCCGGGCGCCGGCGCGTTGTGGATCTCGACTATTCCCCCGTCGCCGTCGGCGTAGACGATGTCGATTCCGAACGCCATGTCGCGCATGACGAACGCGAGGCTGTCCCGCTCCGCGGGGAAGACGAACAGCATGCCGGCGTCCTCCGGAAGCGATTCCGCGTCGCTCAGGCCCAGAAACCGCTGGTCGCCGGTCTCGGCGACCGCGGCGGTCACCGTCCCGAGGCGGTCGCCGTCGGGGGTTCGGGCCTCGACGGGCGTCGCGTCGTAGTCGGCGTACGCGCCGGAGGGCCAGTCCGTCGCGGGGTCCGTGTCGGTACCGGCCCCGGAGCCACCGTCGCTCGGGGTCGGCCCGCTCCCGACACAGCCCGCGAGCCCCCCGACCGAACCGCCCCCGATCGCGGCCAACATCTCGCGGCGTCGCATTGGCGGACCCACGAGGCGCTCGGGTATATGCCCCGCGAACGGGTCCCCCGTCCCGCCGACCGCGCGCGCGGCCGCCTCGCCGACGCCCGCCCGCCCGCCCCGGGAAGGACGCGCTTTTATTTGGGGCTCGCCTACCCGCTGGCATGGCGAAAGTGAGCGTCGGCCTCCGCGGGTGGCGGTTCGACGAGGAGGAGATCTTCACCGACGACGGCGAGCTCAAGCCGCTCGACGAGATCCCCGAGGGGCCCCGAGAGCGCCTCTTCAGGCTCGTGGGGCTCGTCGAGGAGCCGTGCGACGTCTGTTACCTCGAGTACGGCGAAAGCGAGGTCCACCGCTGTAACCAGGCCGAGATCGTCTACGGGGAACCCAACGGCGAGGTGCTCTGCTGCCCCGAACACGAGCCCGACCTGATCTACTGGTTCCGCGAGGAGGGCGGCAGCGAACACGCCGGCGAGCTGGAGTTCGGCGACCGCTTCCACGAGTGGGTCGCGGCCGGCAACGGGGCCCCGGAGGGGTACGGCTCCGTCGAGCACGTCGACGAGGACCCCGACGGGCTCCCGGACCTGCCGGACCAGGAGGAGATCCAAGAGCGCGTCGAGCGGGACTTCGAGGGCGACCGGATCGACATCCTCGGACTCGCCGGCGGGGAAGGCGGCGAGGCGGACGCGGACGACGAACTAAGCGAGGACGACTTCGAGGACGTCGACCTCTCGACCGACTACCCGTCGAACCGATGAGCGGCGACGAGGGCGCGGGCGTCGACCGAGACGCGAGCGTCGACAGCGACAGCGCGAGCGCCGGGGACGACGGATCCGAGGGGTCGACCCGCCGCAAGCCGGTCGTCGTCGTCGTCGAGCCGGAGACGCCCGGCAACGTCGGCACCATCGCCCGGGCGATGAAGAACTTTGGCCTCTCGGACCTCAAGCTGGTCGATCCCCCGGAGCTGAAGGAGGGCGGCGAGGCGTACGGCTTCGCGGGTCACGCCCGTGAGGACGTCCTCCCGAACGCGGAGACGGTGACCTTCGACGAGGTCGTGTCGAACTACCACACCGTCGGGACCACCGCGATCACCGGCGAGGACGACCGGAGCCACGAGCGCTTCCCGTTCAAGACCCCCGTCGAGCTCCGGGAGTCGTTGAAGACCGTCGACGCCCCCACGGCCGTCGTCTTCGGCCGGGAGGGCCGCGGGCTCAACAACGAGGAACTCTCGCGGCTCGACGAGGTGTGTTCGATCCCCGCCGCCGACGACTACCCGGTCTTGAACCTCGGGCAGGCCGCGACCGT
Organism: Halorubrum yunnanense; assembly: GCF_026586675.1. GTDB lineage: Archaea > Halobacteriota > Halobacteria > Halobacteriales > Haloferacaceae > Halorubrum > Halorubrum yunnanense. The sequence goes on along the minus strand of NZ_JAODIX010000035.1, from coordinate 24,000 downwards.
CCTCCTCTACGAGCTCCGCGACCTCACCGTCGACGAGACGCAGCTCCCGGACACGGCGGTCACGCGCGCCCCCGAGGCCGACCTGGAGCGCTTCCACGAGTTTTTCGGCGACTTCCTCGCGGTGACCGGCCAGCGCGAGCACGTCCGCGAGAAGAACGCGCTGCTGATGCGCCGGCTGCTCGGACGCGCGCACCCGACCGAGCGGGAGATCCACTCGCTCCTGGGGACGTTCCGCAAGGCGAACGCGAAGCTGGAGCACGCGGACCACCTCGCCGCCAAGTACGACGAGCCGGTCTACCCGCGGGACGGATAGCCGTGAGCGACTCGCTCCTCGACGGCGACCTCTGGGCCGGCGTGCGAGACGTGTCGCCGCTCATGCTCGGGATCGTCCCGTTCGCGCTCGTCGCCGGCATCGCCGCGGTTGACGCCGGCCTCGGGCTCGCGGAGGCGGTCGGGATGTCGGTGATCGTCTTCGCCGGCGCCTCCCAGCTGGCCGCGCTCGACCTGCTCGGGGCGGACGCGCCGCTCGCGGTCGTCGTCGGGACGGCGGTCGTGATCAACGTCCGGATGGTGATGTACTCGGCCTCCATCGCGCCGTACTTCGCCGAGTACGGCCGCCGGCTCCGCGCGGGCCTCGCGTACGTGCTCACCGACCAGGCGTACGCGCTCTCGGTCGCCGAGTTCGACGAGAACCCCGACCGGAGCCGCTGGCGCTACTACCTCGGCGCCGCCGCGTCGCTGTGGGTGGTCTGGCAGGTCGGGACGGTCGTCGGCGTCGTCGTCGGCGCCGGCGTCCCCGACGCGTGGGGACTCACCTTCGCGGTGCCGCTCGTCTTCCTCGCGCTGCTCGTTCCCGCGATGAAGGACCGACCGACGACCGCGGCGGGCGTCGCGGCCGGCGCGGTCGCCGTCGTCGCGGCCGGGCTCCCGCTGAACCTCGGGCTGCTCGTCGGGGCGGTCTCCGGAATCGTCGTCGGACTGCTGGCGGAGGTGGTCGGCGAGTGACGGGCGCGCTTCCCGCCGCCCCCTCCGTGCGCGTCTGGATCGCGATCCTCCTCATCGGGGTCGCCACGTACGGGTTCCGGCTCTCGTTCATCCACCTGTTCGGCCGGATCGACGAGGTGCCCGCGGCGATAAAGCGCCCCCTGCGGTACGTCCCCCCCGCGGTGCTCGCCGCGCTGGTGCTCCCCGATCTGGTGACGCTTGGCCCCTCCGTCGCGGCGACGCTACTCGACGAGCGGCTGATCGCGGGCGCCGTGGCCGGCGTCGTCGCCTGGCGCACCGAGAACGTGTTCGCGACCATCGCGGTCGGGATGGGCGTGCTGTGGCTGTTCCGGTTCGTCGCGTTCGCGTGAGCGGCGGCCGGGGTGTGACGCGGTCTTTTCAGTTGACCCGTTCCGGGTAGCGCCGCGCCAGGAGCCCGACCCCGACCGCGCAGACCGCGGCGAACGGGACCGCGGTCGCGACGCTCACGAGGTCGCGAGCCGGCGGCACGGCGTACGAGACCGCGGCGGCGACGAGGAGCGCGTAGCCGAACGCGGCGATCCCGAGCAGGGCCGGTCGCGCGCTCGGCGAGCGCCAGAGGCGAGTCCGGACCGCCGCGCCCGCGACGACTCCGGCCGCGAGCCCCGCGGGGAGCCCGACGAGCGCGGAGAAGGCGATTTGAGCCGCGAGCGCCTCGGTGAAGACGGCGGCGACGACGAGGAACGCGGTGAGTGCGACGCCGATCGTCGCGATAGGGCGGGCGTTCATGACGCGCCGAGACGACGGCTCACGTTTTAAATAACGCGCCGAGTTCTCGGTTCGCGAGACGGGCTACCGCTCGCGCTCCCGCTCCGTGACTCGATCCGCGGGCGACTCCGCGCGCTCGCTCACCGATCCGAACCGGGATCCCCGTTCGGCCTCGCGCTCGCGGGCGTCGGCGATCCGCTGGGCGCCGTCCGCGAGCGCGTCGAGCGCGGCGAACAGGCGGTACGAGATGTACGGACCGACCGAGAGCGCGAGGACGACGACGACTCCGAACAGGACCCGTCCGACGATCAGGAGCGAGTACACGAGCACGAGGAGACTCACCGTTGCGAGGACGGCCCCGGTGCGAGTACGGAGGGCTTCGGCGGGAGAGAGCGGGTCGTGCGCCATGCGCGCCGCTATCGGCGCGAATCACTTAAAAATGAACGCGGAACCGAGCGGCTCGCGGCGGCCGGACGCGGCCGTCCTCAGTCGTCGGCCGGGGCCGCGGAGTCGCCGGTGGAGACGCCGGTACCGGGGCCGACATCGATCCCGAGATCGGCGAGCTTCTCGTCGGGGACGACGCCGTCGACCCAGCCGCGGGACTCGTAGTACTCCGCTTTCATCTGGTCGAGCTCGACCAGCTCGCCCTCGCTGGCGCCCGTGCCGGGGATGGCGTCCGGGTGCCCCTCGATGAAGCGGTTCGGCAGCGTGTCGTCCGCGCCGTCGAAGCCGGCGAGGTTGTTGAAGTACCGCTCGAGGTTGTACACCCGCTCGCCGGCCTCGAACAGCTCGTCTTCGGTGACATCGCGGCCGGTCACGCCGTTGTACTGGAGGACGTACTCCTCGATCCCCTCCGCGAAGGCGCTGAACTTGCAGATGTCGAACGAGTCCGACACCGCGTGCAGGTCTTGGAAGGTGGCGGTGAGCTCGCCTTTGCCCTCCCACTCGTACGGGTCGACCTTCTCCGGAATGCCGAGAATCTCGGCGGCCGGCGTGTACCCGCGCAGGTGGCAGGCGCCGCGGTTGGAGGTCGCGTACGCGATCCCCATCCCCTTCATGCAGCGCGGGTCGTACGCGGCCATCGTCTGGCCCTTGACGGAGAGCTTGTTGTCGTGGGCGTCTTTCCCCTCGGCGACGCGCTCGGGGCCCTCCGCGAGGAGGTCGCCGAGATCCGAGGACCGGTGACCGATCTCGTCGATGAGGTCGATCATCGTCTCGGAGTCGCCCCAGTCGAGGTGACCGACGCCGTCGAGTTTCCCCTCCTCGCTCATCTCCATCGCCATCGCCATCATGTTGCCGGCCTCGATGGTGTCCATGCCGAGGTCGTTACACCGGTCGAGCATGACAGCGATCTCGTCGCGGTCGGAGTGGCCGGAGTTCGGGCCGAGCGCCCACGCGGACTCGTACTCGTACGACTCCATGCGGACGTTCAGGTCCTCGCCCTTGTGCGTGACGTCGACGTCGACTTCCTTCTTACAGGCGACCGGACAGGAGTGACACGTCGGCTCGTCGACGAGGATGTTCTCCCGGACGTTCTCGCCGGAGACGCGCTCCGCCTCGATGTCGACGCCATCGGCCTCGTTGTACGCCTCCGTCGAAGTGTGCTGCGCGTTCTTCGTCGGGAGACCGTCCATCTCCTCCGTCGCGTTCATCAGGACGTTGGTGCCGTACATCGAGAGCCCGCCCTCGTTGGGCGCGGTGACGTCGGACTCGCGGATGACCTCCATCGCCTGCTGGTAGCCCTCCTGGAACGTCTCCGAGTCGGCGGGCTTCGGCATGTCGGTCCCCGATTTCACGACGACGGCCTTCACGTTCTTCGCGCCCATGACAGCGCCCGTGCCGCCGCGGCCGGACGCGCGGTCGTCCTCGTTGATGACGCAGGCGTAGCGCACGCCGTTCTCGCCGGCCTGCCCGATCGCCATCACGGAGAGGTTCTTGCCGACGGACCCCTCGACCTCCTCGCCGAGGTCGTCGATCGTGTCGTGGACGCCCTGGCCCCAGAGGTGGGAGGCGTCGCGTACCTCGACGTCGCCGTCCTCGACGACTAGGTAGACGGGCTCGTCGCTCTCGCCGTCCAGCAGGATGCCGTCGAGCCCGGCCCACTTGAGCCGCGCGCCCGACCAGCCGCCGTGGTGCGAGTCGGTGACCGTCCCCGTCAGCGGGGACTTCGTCACCAGCGCGATGCGGCCGCTCATCACGGTCTGCGTCCCCGTGAGGGGGCCCGTCATGAACGCCAGTCGGTTGTCCGGTCCCATGGGGTCGACGTCCGGCCCGGCGTCGAAGACGTACTTCACGCCCAGCCCGCGCGCGCCGATGTACTTCTCCGCGTCTTCGTCGTCGATTCCGCGGTACTCGACCGCTCCTCGGCCGAGATCGACCTGTGCAACTCGGTCCCTGTAGCCGCCCATTTCAGTCATGTAATGCTCGTTCATTATAGACGGACTGTAGCGTGTTAGTTGTTCACCTCCCGACGTAGCTGATACCGGTTACGCCGACCCGAACATGAACGGGTTAGCAGTATAAATGAACTGCGCGAGCCGAACCGTCGAAATCCGGCGACGAAGACCCAATCGCGGGGGCGTCAGGGCGACGCCTCGACGGTCGTGCGAGCGAGCGGTTTCGGTGACTCCCGGCGTCAACGCCGATCGCCCGCGACGGCGTGAGCCCTAACTCCCCGCGAACCGAACCGCGAGCGTGACGGACGCCGACCGAGGGCGACGACCGGACCGCGGCCCGGGAGACGCGTCGCCGCGGGCGTCGGCGACGCGGTCCCGGCCCCTCGCGGCCGCGGTCGGCGTCCTCGTCTTCGTCGCGTCGGTCGTGCCGGTCCCGAGCGCGCGAGCGACGGGGGGCCCCGACGGGGCCGTCGGTGTCGTCGACGGAGCGGTCGGCCTGGTGGTCGGGGCGCTCCCGGCCGGGGTCGGACTCACCGTCCCGTTCCACGTCGTCGGCTACGCGATTCTCGCGGCCCTGCTCGTTCCCGCGACGGGACGGGAGCCGCGCGTCGTCGCCGTCGTCGCGGCGGCTGCCGCGGCGACCGCGTTCGGGTTCGGGATCGAGCTCGTGCAGGCGCCGATCCCGTGGCGGTCGTTCGCGTGGAGCGACGCCGTCGTCAACGCGGTCGGCGCGGTCGTCGCTGCGATTCTCGCCTGGGAGCGTCCGCGATGACGACACGGCTTTACGCGCGCGGCCGCTTTCCCCGGTAATGAGCAAGCCGAGCCCCGACGCGTACGAGCAGGGGCGCGGGATGGACGCGCACAACGCCGTGATGCGCGACGTCCGCGCCGAGCGCTCGGAGACGTACGACCCGACGCAGCCAACCCGCGTGTGGATCGACGAGGACAACACGCCCGACGGCGTGGTGAACTCCCTCACGATCATCCTCAACACCGGCGGGTGCCGGTGGGCCCGCGCCGGCGGCTGCACCATGTGCGGCTACGTCGCGGAGTCGGTCGAGGGGGGCAGCGTCAGCCACGAGGCCCTCATGAACCAGATCGAGGTGTGTCTCGACCACGAGCGCGAGGAGGCGGACGCCCCGGCCGAGCTCATCAAGATCTACACCTCCGGCTCCTTCCTCGACGAGCGCGAGGTGCCCGCGGAGACCCGCCGAGCCATCGCCGAGACGTTCGCGGACCGCGACCGGATCGTCGTCGAGTCGCTGCCGGACTTCGTGAGCCGGGAGAAGATCGGCGACTTCGCGGCCCACGGGATCGCGACCGACGTCGCGGTCGGGCTGGAGACGGCGACCGACCGCGTCCGCCACGACTGCGTGAACAAGTACTTCGACTTCGCCGACTTCGAGGACGCCTGCGCCGAGGCGGCCGCGGCCGACGCCGAGTTCGACGCCGACGTGGGGATCAAGGCGTACCTTCTCATGAAGCCGCCCTTCCTCGCGGAGCCCGAGGCCGCTGCCGACATGGTCGACTCGATCCGGCGCTGCGCCGACGTCGACGGCTGCCACACCGTCTCCATGAACCCGACGAACGTCCAGCGCTACACGATGGTCGACGAGCTGTTCTTCGAGGGCGGCTACCGCCCGCCGTGGCTCTGGTCGGTCGCGCACGTCCTCGAGGAGACGGCCGACGTCGACGCCATCGTCGTCTCCGACCCCGTCGGCCACGGCTCCGACCGCGGCGCGCACAACTGCGGCGAGTGCGACGACCGCGTCCAGACCGCGATCAAGGACTTCGACAAGCGCCAAGACCCGAGCGTCTTCGAGCAGGTCTCCTGCGACTGCGAGGCGACGTGGGAACACGTGATGGACGCGGAGACGAGCTACAACATGCCGCTGGCGCGGTAGACCCCGTCGACCGGAAACGCGGTGGGAGCCCGCGAGAAAATACAGTCAGACTTCTGAGACGAACGATCGCCCCGGATCCGAGTAGTCGTGCGTTCGCCGGTTATCGTTCGCTATATACCGAATGATCGGGTCGAACAAGACCCATATACGTCCGGATACTACGGTAGAACATGAACGCAGTCGCCAGCGGTTCCCGGTCGTCCCGCCGGAAGTCGGTCCTCTTCTGTGCGGAGTGCAGCTTCCAGAACCCCGTCTCGGAGGGGTGGCTCGTCGTCAGCGACGGCGACGAGCGCACCATCGTCTGCCCCGAGTGCGGTCACGTCGCCGACCACCGCACGGAGCGGTCCGCGCCGTCGCCGCAGCGCGCGGACTGAGCCGTCTGTAGTCGACGCCCGACAGCCGAATTCCTCCTATTTTCGCCCCGGTGCCCGCTCCGCGAGCACCGGTATCGCGTCCAGCCGCTCCGAGTCGAGCGCGTCCCAATCGATCCCCGACGGGCGCGGGTACGGCGTCTCGGTCCGGACCGTTCGCTCCGGCGTGACGATCAGGTCGAGCGGGACGTCGTGCGCGTCCGGCTCGGGAAGCGTGACCGCCGAGTCGCCGTCTTCTCCCCGGCCGGCCAACGCCGACTCCGGCCCGTCGACCACGGACAGCTCGTGGACTGTGGTCGCCACCGTCGTCTCGTCGCCGCCGGACTGCGTCCGGCTGTCGGAGGCGCGTTGCGCCTGGCTATCGTCGGACTGTGTCCGACTGCTAGAGGCGCGTTGCGCCTGGCTATCGACCGCGTCGAGTTCGCGTAGCACACCCCACTCCAGGTCGCTGTACCCCTCGCCCTTCCCGATCCGGGCGCCGTCGGTCGTGACCGCGACGGAGCCGGAGACGACGAGGTCGACGTGGGGGACCTCCTCGGGCCCGACCGGCGTGCCGTGCGTCGAGACGCCGGAAACGGTGGTCGCGTCGTCGACCGTCGGGAGGTCGGCGTCGTCGTCGGCCGCGAGCCCCTCGGGATCGAGCCGGAGGAACGGGTCCGAGTCCCGCAGTCGCGGCTGCGCGACGTACACCGTCTTGCCGGCGCGGAGCGCGGCGCGCCTGACCGGGAGCTGGGGCGCGTCGGGGTTGCACTTGAGCGTCGCGGCCGCGGCCCACTCGGGGGTTTCGGTCAGGCGCTCGCACGCCGCGTCCGCGCCCGCGAAGTTCGGGATCCGGTCGCGGGGCGGGAACGGGAACCGGGCCTGATCGCCCGCCTCGAACGCGTCCCAGACGGCCTCGCGGACGGCCTGTTTGTCCATACGACAGGGAAGGTTGGAGACGACAAGTAAGCCCCGACCGCGGCCACGGGAGAGCAACCGAGAGGGCCGGGTTCGGCCCGCCGCGAGCGTAACTCGGTCGGTCGTCCGCCTGCGGGTGGCAGGGAGACCGCGGGACCGCGACGCTCAGTCGTCGTCGCTGGTCGACCGTTTTCCGACCTGAACCGTGCGGGTCGCCTGCAACCCCTTCCGTTTCGCGTCGAACTCGGAGAGCACGTAGACGAGGCCGACGAGCGTCACCACGCCGATGGGCAGCAGCGCCAGCGGCGTGATCCGGGTGGCGCCCCACACCGTCAGCAGCGTGGCGGCCACGGCCAGCACCGTCGTGGCGTAGGTCATCTGGGTGCGGACGTGGTCGATGTGGTCGGCGCCGGTGAACGTCGACGAGAGGATCGTCGTGTCGGAGATGGGTGAGCAGTGGTCCCCGAAGATGGCACCGCTGAACACGGTCCCGATCGCGACGGGCAGTAGCGCCGGCGTAGCGCCGCCGACGCTCCACGCCAGCGGGACCGCGATCGGCGTAACGATCGCCATCGTCCCCCAAGAGGTGCCCGTCGAGAACGCGATGAACGCGGACGCGACCAACACGACGACCGGGAGCAACGTCGGCGTCACGAAGTTCTCCGCGATCCCCGTGACGTAGATGCCCGTGCCGAGCGCGGTGGTCACCGTCCCGATCGTCCACGCCATCACGAGGATCGTGAGCGCGGTCAGCATCATGCCGAAGCCGTCGATGACCGTCTCCATCGCCTCGTCGAGGCTGGCGATCCCGCTCGCGACGCCCATGACGAGTGCGACGGCGACCATCGTAAACGTGCCCCACAAGAGCGCGTCGACGAACGCGGCGTTGCCGGCGATCTGGAACACCGACGCGCCGGGGTCCGAGGCCCCGAGCCCGGTGTAGGCCGCGCCGCCCACCACGACCGCCATCAACGAGAGGGTCGGGACGAGGAAGTACCGGAGCTGCGGCGTGTCGGTGAGCACCTCTCCGAGGCTGTCCTCGGCGCTCTGCATCGGAACGGCGTCGTCTCGCAGGAGCTTCCCCTCCGTCGCCGAGCGGTGCTCGGCGTCGAGCATCTCGCCGAAGTCGCGCCCGGTGAACACGATGATTCCGACCATCACGACCGCGAACAGGCAGTACATGTTGAACGGGATGCTCTGTAAGAACAGCGCGAACGCGTCGGGGACCTCGCCGGCCTCGACGGAGACGCCGGCGGCCTCGTACCCCTCTCGGATCATGCTCAGCTGGTACGCGACCCAACTCGAGATGCCGAACGTCGCGACGGGCGCGGCCGTCGAGTCGATCATGTACGCGAGCTTCTCGCGAGAGATCCGCACCTCGTCGGATATCTCTCGCATCGTGGTGCCGACGATCGCGGTGTTGGAGTAGTCGTCGAAGAACCACAGCATACCGAAGATCCACGTCGCGAATCCGACCTTCCGCTGGGTGTCGAGGCTGGAAGTCACCGTGTCGGCGATGGCGTTCGCCCCGCCGAGCCGCCAGATGAGCGCGACCCCGGCGCCGAGGAACAACACGATCAGCATGATCTTCGCGTTGAACGTGCTGTCGCCGATCGAGGAGACGAGCCAGCTCAGCGTCTGCCCCACGCCGTGGCTCGCCGTGAAGATCACGCCGCCGGACCAGATCCCCAGGAACAGCGAGAGGACCGGTTTCCGCGTCACGATCGCGAGGACGATCGCCAGAAGCGGCGGGACCAGCGAGACGGCGCCGAACGTCTCGGCACCCGTCATGCGCCCCCCTCCGAGCGGCCCGGGGCGCACGGTCGAGACGAGCGACCCGCGACGGACGATCGCGACTCTCGTCGCACGCGGTCCGAGGCGTCGACACGAGGTTCCCTCGCGTCGACACGGGGTCCTCTCGGCTTCGTCCGGCCGATACGACCGTTACGAGCCCTCGTCGGATGGACCATGTTACGCTGCTTCACATCCAGTCAGAGTATATAAATGCATCGGAGGTTTAACAATTCATATTAATTATTTTCGAGATATGAAATTTCTATTCGAGGTAGCGACAGGTTCGAGAACCGCCTGACGAGGCGTTCGGGAGCGTGTCGGTCTGAAAGTATATCGGGCAGCGCACGTCGTCGCCGCTCGCCGGGCACGCACCCGCTCCCCGCCGGCGAGGCGGCCGAGCGCGACGACCCGCCTTTTAAACCGTTCAGCCGCCCACGTACGCGTATGTTCGAAGACCGGCCGGACCGCGACGCCGAGGTCGTCCTCGTGGGGCGCTCGAACGTCGGCAAGTCCACGCTGATGCGCGAGCTGACGGGCCACGACTTCTCGACCGGCGGCAAACCGGGGGTCACCCGCCAGCCGAACCACTTCGACTGGGCCAGCGAGAGCTTCATGTTCACGGACCTGCCCGGATTCGGCTTCATGTCCGGCGTCGAGGAGGAGCACCGCGAGGCAATCAAGACGAACATCGTCCGCTACCTGGAGGCGAACGCCGACTCCATCCTCGCGGGCGTCGTCGTGATGGACGGGAAGGCCGCCGTCGACATCATCGACCGCCACACCGAGCGCGGGAACATCCCCCACGACGTGGAAATGTACGGCTTCCTCGAGGACATCGGGGTCGAGCCCATCGTCGCCGTCAACAAGACCGACAAGATCGACGACCTCGACGAGCGGCTCGACGAGATCTGCGACCGGCTGGGCCTGTACCCACCGTGGCAGCAGTGGTCCGACCGGATCGCGCCGATGTGCGCCAAGCGGGGCGACGTCGAGGCGCTGGAGGAGTGCCTGCGAACGCGGTTCCACGAACACAACCGCGACGACCTGCTGAAGTTCGTCTCATAGGCGGTCGTTTCCGCCGGTGAGGCGAATCTCGCTCTCACCTGGAATCATTTATAAGCGGTTCGCTGTGATTCGGCGGTGACAGCCTCCGAATTCTCAGCCGATCGTTTATAAACAAATTACAACTGATCGGCGTTGAAGACATCCAAAGCCCCAGTCGCGAGGAGCGCACACGCTCGCTGCGCGCTTCGGTCGTTCGCTTCGCTCACTCCCTGCAGTGCTTACGTCGCCTGTGCGCTCCTCGCGACTGCCCCTTTGAGTCCCACCCGACCGCGACCGAACCGTACCTCACGCCTCCCCAACCTCGCGGCTCCCTCCGGTCGCCGCGTCCAGCGAGGGACCTCCGGTCCCTCTGGCAGCCGGCGCGTAGCGCCGGCGACCTCGCGCGTGCGACTCGCGGCCTTACGGAGAATTGAGGAGAAAGCCTCGCCGTTCACGGCGGGGATGAATCCGACAAACCCTCCACGAACCACGTTCGGCGTGCCGAAAAGATGTTTTAAGTAACCTGAGACGTATTTAATGGCAACCGAGGCGGTCCACTCGCCCCACTAATCGGACAATATCGGGATTCCCTCATTTCAAGCGGAAGACACCCTCTTCCGTGTCGAAATAGGGTGTAGGCAGTCAGAAGTACCTCCGAATCCCATGCCGGGATAGGAGTAACGGCTGGTTGGCACAGCCAGTAGCCGTCATCGAGGCGTCTACAAACCTTCAACATCCCAACCCAGCGGTGCGGTGCCGTGGGAATCTTCGCCCTTCAGGGCGGAGAGGATGTCAATCCAGCCGACGGTAGCGTCCCCTATGGTGATGAAGGAATCCGACTCGACGCTCGATCGGGGCGACGCGGCCCCCGGCTTCGAACTGCCCGGCGTCGACGGGGACACGCACGCGCTCGACTCGTTCGACGCGGACGCGCTGCTCGTCGTCTTCACCTGCAACCACTGCCCGTACGCGCAGGCGAAGTTCGCCCTCCTCAACGAGCTCGCGGCCGAGTACGACGACCTGGCCGTCGTCGGGGTCAACCCCAACGACGCCGACGAGTACCCCGACGACTCGTTCGAGGCGATGCGCGAGCGCGTCGCCGACGGGACGGTCGCCTACGACGCGTACCTCCGCGACGAGACGGGCGCGGTCGCCGAGGCGTACGGGGCGGCCTGTACGCCCGACCCGTTCCTGTTCGGCCGCGAGGACGGCGCGTGGCGGCTCAGGTACCACGGGCGGCTCGACGACGCGTTGAACCCCGACGACGAGCCGACCGAGTTCTACGTCCGGGAGGCCGTGGAGTCGGTACTCGCGGGCGAGGACGTCGAGGTCCCCGACCGACCCTCCCGCGGCTGCTCGATCAAGTGGCCGGAGGCGTAGGCCTCGTCGGTGTCGACGACGTCCCGACGAACGCGCGGCAGGCCCCCTCACCGCCGGAGACGGGTTGAAAGGGATCCGGGCCGATAGAGTCGGTATGGGACTGAAAAGCGGCGGCGAGGCGGACCTCCACGAGATCGATCGGTTCGACGGCGGCGTCGGGTGGATCGCGTACCCCGACGAGACGATGGAGCGCGCGAGCCACGCGGTGGCGGTGCCGAACGAGGAGGGCGAGAGCGACGACGTCTGGGTGTTCGATCCGGTGGACGCGACTGGCCTCGACGACCTGCTCGCCGAACTGGGCGAGGTCGCCGGCGTCGTCGTCGGCCTCGACCGCCACGAGCGCGACAGCGCCGCGATCGCGACCCGCCACGACGTCGCGGTGTGGGTCCCCGAGTGGATGACGGGCGTCGCGAGCGAGCTCGACGCGCCGGTCGAGCGGTTCGGCGACCGGCTGGCCGACACCGGCTTCGAGGCGTTCCGGATCCGCGACTCCTCGCTGCCGCCGTGGCAGGAGGCCGGGTTCTTCGACGGCGAGACGCTGATCGTCCCGGAGGCGCTCGGCACCTCGTCGTACTTCCGCGGGGACCGCGAGCGCCTCGGCGTCCACCCGATGCTGCGGCTGACACCGCCGACGAAAGCGCTCTCGGGCCACGACCCGGACCGCGTGCTGACGGGGCACGGCGTCGGCGTGTTCGACGGCGCGGCGATCGCGGTCGAGGACGCGCTCTCGAACTCGCGGGGGAAGGCGCCGGGGCTCTACGCGAAGACGCTCCGGTCAGCCATCGGGATCTGAGCGTGATCCACGTCACGCGCGACCTGTTGACGGTGTTGCTCGAGCGCGCCGCCGAGAACGACCCCGGCGAGACGAACCTTCGCCTCTCGGCCACGCGCGCCGGCGACTTCGAGAGCGACACCGGGCTGGACCCGGAGACCCCCGTGATAACGCATTTCACCCCGGACGTCGGCGGGTCGGTGAACGCGGTGTTCGGCGTCGACCTCGGGACGCCGGCGGGGCACGGCGGGGCGCGGTTCCTCTCGCACCCGGAGGGGTTCCTCGGCGTGTCGAAGACGGACGACCTCGCCGCGGTCGTGCTCGTCGCGATCCCGCCGTACGACGGCGAGAGCGTCGCCGCGTTCGACCGTTCCGGCGACGGGATGGGGCTCGCCGCGGTCGACGCGGCTCCGCCCGAGGAGTCGATTCCGGAGTGACGTCGCCGCGCGGAGGCCACCGGGTCGCTCGCGGTCGGTCGCGCGAGCATGGGTTTAAAAAGGGCCGAGCGAGTACGTTTCGCCGATGGCAGCACGCCCACCCAGCGGCGGCGGTTCCGCCGATCCCGACGCGATCGAGTTCGGTATCGCCGTGCTCGACGAGCGGATCGACGAGGCCGGCGTCTCGTTTCCCGCGACCGGCAGGGAGATCGTCGACGCGATCGACGACGGCGCGATCCCCTACGACGCCAAGGGGCGGACGGTCGGCCTCTCCGAGGCCCTGGACGAGGTGCCGCAGACCGAGTTCGAGAACGAGACCGAGTTCCTCGACGCGCTGTACCCCGTGTTCGACCGCAAGCGGCGCGAGGGCGGGAGCTTCCTGACCAGCCTCCGTGACGCGCTTCCCTTTTAAGTAGACTGCGCGGACTGGCCGATCTCCGGCTCCTCCTCCTCGCTCCCCGTGTCGAGCCGCTCGATGACGTCGTTGATCAGCACCACGTCGCCCACGGCCCGGACCCAGCGGTACGGGAGGATGACGCCGGTGTTCCCGTCGACGCGCCCCGCGAACAGCTCGTGGTTGAGCTCCGCGAGCGCGAGCCCGGTCACCGATCGGGCGTCGAGGTCGAGGCGGACGTCCTCGATCTCGCCGACGAAAACGCCGTTGTTCGAGTACACCTCACGACCGACGAGCGACGTGATCTCCTGTGGAGCCGCGTTCATACGCGTACGGTCAGTAGCGCGCCTATTAAGCGTTCGTTGTCGAACGACGCCCGTCAGACGGCGGCGGAGCGACGGCGGCCCCCGCGAGGCCCCCGCCCTACCGCGTCACTCCCGCGGCGCGACGAGCTCCACGGGGTGCATCGGCGCGTCGCCGAGGAGCGCGTCGATCTGCTCGGTACAGGACGTGCCGGCGGCGACGACGGTCCGGTCGGTGTCGCCGAACTGCTCCCGAATGGGCTCGCCGACGTCCATGCTCAGCTCGTAGTAGTCTTCCTTGTAGCCGAACGAGCCGGCCATCCCGCAGCACTCGGTGTCGGAGACCCGCACGTCGTAGCCGAGCGCCTCCATCACGGCGGTCGCGTGCTCGCTGACGCCGATCGTCCGCCCCTGACAGTGCGGGTGGTAGGCGACCCGCTTCCCGGCCGCCACCGGGCCCGTGCCCTCGGCCGGCGCCCGGAGCGCGGCCGGGTCTCCGCCGTTCTCCAGCAGGCCGAAGACGTACTCCATCACGTCGTAGCTGGCCTCGGCGAGCCGCTCGTGGGAGGCCTCGGGGAGGAACTTCTCGTACTCGCTCCGGAACATCGCGAGGTCGCTCGGCTCGATCACGACCACGTCGCGGTCGGCGTCGACGTGGGCCGCGAGCCCGGCGTACACGTCCTCGGCGGCCGACTCGGCCGTCGCGATCATCCCCTGCGAGAGCGGCGGCCGACCGCTTCCGGGGAGGTCCGGGACCCGGACGTGGACGTCGAGCGCCTCCAGCGCGCGCACGGCGGCCTTCCCGCGGTCGACGTCGACGTAGTTCGTCGCCGTGTCCGGGTAGAGTACGGCCTCGCGGGCGGCCTCGTCGCGGGGGACGGCCGCGCCGCCGCGGGCCTCGAACCAGTCCACGAGCGGCTCGCTCGCGAACTCGGGGAGGTCACGCCGGCGGTCGATCCCGGCGACGCGCTCGACGATCGCGCGGACCGGTCCCGCGTCGGTGAGTCGGTTCGCGACCGGCGCGGTCAGGCTCCCCAGCTTCGCCAGCGTCTCGTAGTTGCCGACGATCCGGGTGCTCAGGTCCAGTCCCGCGGGCTCCTCGTCCGGGACGAGCTCTTCGAACATCCAGTCCGTCTGGCTGGGGTCGGCCTCGCCGCGGTTGATCCGGTCGCGGACGACCGTGTTGATCCACGGGATGTCGATGTCGACCGGACACGCCGGGACGCAGCGCGAGCAGCCGGTACAGAGGTCGTTGAACTCGGCGGCGGTGTCGAGCCCCTCGATACCCGCCTCCCAGCCGGTCGCGATCCCGCCGGAGTACGTCTCCCCGCCGAACGCGTGGCCGCCGACGCTCTGGAAGTTGCCGCAGGCGTTCGAGCAGGCGGAACACCGGATGCAGTACAGCGTCTCCTTCAACTGCTCGTCCTCGCGCATCGCCATGCGCCCGTTGTCGATCAGGACGAGGTGGAAGTCCCGGTCGTCGCCGGATCCGTCGGCGAGGGGCTCGTCGTCGGCCTGGAAGTCCGGCACCGGCGAGTCGACGGGCGGGGTCAGCGTGGAGATGTACGAGGTCACGTCCTGGCCCGTCCCGGACCGCCCGATCAGCTCGACGAACGGGGCGAACTCCTCGACGGTCGGGACGATCTTCTCGACGCCCGCGACCGCGACGTGGGTGTCCGTCGCGGTCACCGACTTCCGGGCGTTGCCCTCGCTCGTGACGAGCAGCATGGTGCCGGAGTCGGCGGCGATGAAGTTCGCGCCTGTCATCCCCACGTCGGCGTCCTCAACCAGCTCGCCGAGCCGCTCGCGGGCGAACATCGTGAGCTCCTCGGCGGTCTCCGGCGGATCGTCGAGGTCGAACCGCTCGGCGAACAGCTCCGAGATGCCCTCGCGGGACTTGTGGATCGCCGGCGCGACGATGTGAGAGGGGGCCTCGTCCGCGAGCTGGAGCACCCACTCGCCCAGGTCCGTCTCGACCACCTCGACGCCCTCGGCCTCCAGCGCCTCGTTCACCTCGATCTCCTCTGAGGTCATCGACTTCGATTTCACGAGGCGGTCGGCGTCGCACTCCTCCGCGGTCAGCTCGGTGATGTAGCGGTTGGCGTCGGCCGCGTCGTCGGCGACGTAGACGGTACCGCCGTTGGCCTCGACGCTCTCTCTCACCCGCTCGATGAGTTCCGGAAGGCGACCGATCGCGTCCTCTTTTATATCGCGGGCGTCGGCCTTCAGCTCCTCGTAGCCGTCGAGGCGCCCCGTCGACTCGATCCGCCCCTCGTTGAAGCCGCGGGTGTTCTCGGCGACGGCGTCGCCTTCGGTCGCCATCAGCTCGCGGATGCGGTCCCCCTTCGTCGCGTCGCTACTCATCGGCGGACACCTCGGAGTCCGCGGCGTCCGCGCCGTCCTCCCGCAACAACACCACGTGAACCTCTTTCGGGCCGTGCGCGCCGTGGACGAGGCCGCCCATGTCCGCGGTCGCGCTCGGGCCGGTCGCGAACACCACGTCGGCCGATTCGCCGCGCGCCTTGGGACCGAGCCACTCGAACGCGTCGGGCATGTCCGGGACGAGGTCGGCCTCGCGGAGGACGACGACGTGCCGGTCGACGAAGAGGCTCACCGGCTCCGTGCCGGCGCGGTCGGCCTCGATCGCGACGCTCCCGTACGCGGCGACCCCGAGCTCCGCGTCCGTGACCCCGGTGTGGGCCGCGCGGAGCTCCGCCGTGGTCGGATCGGTCTCGACGCGCTCCGGGAGCGAGCCCGCGTCGAGCGCGACGCCGACCGCCGGGTCGCCGGCGGCCTCGTCGATCAGTTCCGCGCACTCGTTCTCGGGCCCCTCGGTGACGGTCACGCCGAGGGAGTCCAGTCGACGCTTGAACGTCGAGCGGTCGGCGACTGACATACCTTACCATCCGACGGGACCTATATGGGTGTTGCGCCGGTTCCCGCGCGCCAGCGATTCGGGCCGCCCGCCGTCCGGTTCGCCCCTCCCGCCTCCGTCGCCGCCGCCCCCGGTTCGGATTCCCGTCCCCGCGGCGGGGTCAGGGGATTTTTGGTAGTTCGACCGTAATGGTTTCTCATGGCAACCAACACGCCGGATCCGGACCCCAAAGACGGGGGGGACTTCGATTACACGGGCGGTGCGGTCGAGCGGCCGGAGCTCGTGGACGCGCTCGACCGCCGGGTCGAGGGGGACGTGCGCTTCGACGACTACTCGAAGCGGCTCTACGCGACCGACGCCTCGGCGTACGAGGCCACGCCGATCGGCGTCGTCATGCCGGAGTCGACGGCGGACGTGGCGGCGGTCCAGGAGTACTGCTTCGCTGAGGGGATCCCCGTGCTCCCGCGCGGCGGCGGCACGTCGCTCGCCGGACAGACGGTCAACGAGGCGGTCATCCTCGACCTCACCGACTCGATGGACGCGGTGCTCTCGACGGACCCGGAGGCGGAGACGGCTCGCGTGGAGGCCGGCGCGTACGTCGGCGACCTCAACGCGGCGGTCGAGCCGCACGGGCTGAAGTTCGCCCCCGACCCGGCGTGGCGCGACAAGTCCGCGGTCGGCGGCGCGATCGGCAACAACTCCACCGGCTCGCACTCGCTGAAGTACGGGAAGACCGACCACTACGTGGAGGAGGCGGAGGTCGTACTCGCGGACGGGACGGTGACCACGTTCGGCGAAGTCGCCGTCGACGACCTCCGCGAGTCAGCCGACCCCGACGCCGACGATCTCCTGCCGCGGATCCACGCCGAGATCGTCCGGATCCTCGACGAGGACGCCGACGAGATCGGCGAGCGCTATCCGGAGCTGAAGCGGAACGTCTCGGGCTACAACCTCGACCGGCTCCTCGGCGAGTACCGCGGCGAGTACGGCGAGGCGGGCGTCGTCAACCTCGCCCGGCTCATGGCCGGCAGCGAGGGGACGCTCGCGACGGTCACGGAGGCGACCGTCTCGCTCGTGGCGATCCCCGACACCAAGGCGGTCGCGCTTCTGACGTACGACGGCCTCCTCGACGCGATGGAGGACGTGGCGCCGATCCTCGACCACGACCCCGCCGCGGTCGAGGTGATGGACGACGTCCTCCTCGGGCTCGCGGCCGACACCCCCGAGTTCGCAGACGTCGTCGGAATGCTGCCCGACGGCACGGACTCCGTCCTCCTCGTCGAGTTCTACGCGGAGGGCGACGCGGCGGGGAAACGGAAGGTGGCGGACCTCGTCGCGGACCGGGTCGGCGCGACTGACGACCGGCCCCGCCCCGAGACGGAGGCGGACCCGAGCGAGGGCGCGGCCGACGTGACGAGCCAGCCGCGCCGCGCGGTCCACGCGATGGAAGCGCACGATCCCGAGAAGCGCGACCGGTTCTGGAAGATGCGCAAGGCCGGACTCCCGATTCTCCTGTCGCGCACCACCGACGAGAAGCACATCTCCTTCATCGAGGACTGCGCGATCCCCCCGGAGCACCTCCCCGAGTACACCCGCGAGTTCCAGGAGATTCTGGAAGACAACGACACGTTCGCGACGTTCTACGCGCACGCCGGCCCGGGCGTGCTGCACATCCGGCCGCTGATCAACACGAAGGCGGTCGACGACGTCGAGGCGATGGTGGACATCGCCGACCGCGTCACCGACGCGGTGGTCCGCCTCGGTGGGTCGGTCTCGGGCGAGCACGGTGACGGGCGCGCCCGGACCCAGTGGAACCGGAAGCTGTACGGGGACGACCTCTGGGAGTCGTTCCGCGACCTGAAGACCGCCTTCGACCCCGACTGGCTGCTCAACCCCGGGAACGTCTGCGGCGACCACGACATGAGCGAGAACCTCCGGTTCGACTCGGAGTACGAGTACGACGCCGGCTTCGACCCCGCCATGGAGTGGGCCGTCGACAACGGGATGCAGGGGATGGTCGAGCTCTGTCACGGCTGCGGCGGCTGTCGCGGCCCGCAAGAGACGACCGGCGGGGTGATGTGCCCGACCTACCGCGCCGCCGAGGAGGAGATCCAGACGACCCGCGGCCGGGCGAACATGCTCCGCGGCGCCATCAGCGGCGAGCTGCCCGACGACCCCACCGACGACGAGTTCGTCACGGAGGTGATGGACCTGTGCGTCGGCTGTAAGGGGTGTAAGAAGGACTGCCCGAGCGGCGTGGACATGGCGAAGCTGAAGGCCGAGGTCGAGCACGCGCACCACGAGGAGCACGGGATCGACCTGCGCACCCGGCTCCTCGGGAACTTCGAGTCGCTCGCGCCGCTCGGGTCGAAGCTCGCCCCGCTCTCGAACCTCCCCGGGAAGCTCCCGGGCGCCGGCCTCGTCATGGAGAAGGTGCTCGGGATCGCGAAGGAACGAGACCTCCCGACCTTCCGCTCTGAGAGCCTGACCGACTGGTTCGAGGCTCGGGGCGGCGCCGGCGTCCCCCGCGCCGAGGCCGACCGCGACGTGCTGCTGTTCCCCGACGTGTACACCACCTACACGAACCCCGGCGCGGGGAAGGCCGCGGTGCGGGTGTTAGAGGCCGCGAACTGCCACGTCGAGATCCCGGACGTCGACGGGAGCGGGCGCCCGCCGCACTCGAAGGGGATGCTCGACGAGTCGCGGAAAGCCGCCGAGGACGCCGTCGGGACGCTCGCTCCCGACGCCCGTGACGGCTGGGACGTGGTCGTCGTCGAGCCCACCGACGCCGTGATGCTCCAGACCGACTACCACGACCTGCTCGACGGCGACGCCAGCGACGTGCCGGACGCCGACGTGGCGACCGTCTCCGAGAACACCTACGGGGTCATGGAGTACGTCGACGCCCACCGGCTCGACGAGGCGGCCGACCTCGACGCGCCCACGGAGTCGCTCACCTACCACGGCCACTGCCACCAGAAGGCGACGAAGAAGGACCACCACGCCGTCGGTGTGCTCCGGCGCGCCGGCTACGGCGTCGACCCGCTCGACTCCTCCTGTTGCGGGATGGCCGGGTCGTTCGGCTACGAGGCCGAGCACTACTCGATGAGCAAGGCGATCGGCCGGATCCTTTTCGACCAGATCGACGAGAGCGACGGCGACGAGGTGGTCGCGCCCGGCGCCTCCTGTCGGACCCAGCTGAAGGGACGCGACGACAGCGCCCCCGAGCCGCCGCACCCGGTGGAGAAGCTCGCGGCCGCGCTGGCGTAGGCGTAGGCTGCAGCTCGTCCACAGGCGGTTCGGGCGGTTCCGGCGCGACCCTCACTCCGCGTTCGATCGCACGTTCGCCCCGACGAGGGCGATCAGATACGAGAAGGCGGGAAAGGTAACCGCGACCACGACGAGGAACGCCGGGTCGAGTCCGGTGGGGTCACCTGAGAGCCAGCCGGTGTACTGGAGGACCGCCAGCGTGAGGACGACGACAAGCGTGTTGATCGCGTACTGGGAAAGCGACGGACTCGGAAACCGCATACGGCCGGCTGGCGCCGCCGGTCACTCAACCCTTTCGGCCCGGTCTCGCTCGCGCTCTCGCCGTCGGGCCAACACCTGCTCGAACCCCTTCCCGGGACCGCCGTCGATCGGCCACCCATTCGTCCGCCACTGAGGCGGCTCGGGCGAGAACGACGGGCAGGAGCCGGCGCACTCCCGCGCGGTGGGGACCTTCTCCTTCGCCGCGCAGTACGGGACGAGCGCGCGGCCCTCGCGCCGCAGTTCGAAGTGGCGGCAGTCAGGCCGCATCGTGTCGTGGAACGAGCGCCACCCCTTCCCGTAGGCGCGCTCGGCGATCTCCAGCCGCAGGGTCTTGGCTTCGGGATCGCGGCACTCGCGGTCGGCAGGCGAGAGGTCGCTCGGGTGCCACGTCACGCTCCCCGCGTTTCCGTGGACGCCCTCGGAGAAGTCGGTCGCGAGGATGCCGGCCTCGACCGGTATCTCCCGGAGGAGCGCGGGTTCGACGCGCTCGCCGGTCGTCTCGGTCGCGAGCCACGCCTCGTCGGCGAGGGCGGTCTCGACGTCGTGTTCCAGCTGGTCGGCGAGCCGGTCGGCTGCGGAGCGGTCGAGGTCGGGCTTGTTCTCGACCGCGACGATCCGCTCGACCCAGTCGGGATAGGGTCGCGTCCGGCGGAACTCGATCCGTCCGTTCCGCCGCCGCTTCTCGATCAGGTCCCGGTCGGCGGCGCGGTGGACCGCCTGCCGCACGTAGCGCCACGGGTAGCCGGGGTGCGGGAGCGCGTCGCGGTACCACGCCCACTCTGCGGGGGCGCCGCGGACGACGTGGAGGAGGTCCGAGTCGATGGTCCGCTCGCCGAAGGCGCGGCGCTCGCCGAACGCCGCCGGGTCGACCTCGATCACGACCGTGTCCCAGCGGCGCTCCTTGGTGCCGAGCTGGCGGGCGACGATCGCGGGGCGCGAGCCGTCGCTCGGGTGCCACGCCAACTCGGCGTACCGGCAGACGAGGAGTTCGTAGCCGAACTCGGCGTCCGGAGTCACGGCCGTGATAGCGCGGGACCGCTTAAAAACGAAGCGTCGCGGCGAGTCGGGCATCGGAGCGCCCCGGTCGTCGAGGCGCTCTCGGCCGCTCAGACGTAGTCGCCGGTCTCCTCGTCTTTGCGCTCCTCGAGGTAGTCGTGGGCGTCCTCGAGAATGTCGCGGGGCCCGTTCTGGGTGATCGTGTTGAGCGCCTGGTCGTAGTCGCGCCACTGCAGGTCGCGGTGCTCGTTCGAGATCTCGGCGCTCGCCTCGAACGAGCGCGCGATGAACAGGTGGACCGTCTTGTGGATCGTGTTGCCGTTCGCCTCGAACACGTAGTCGTACTCCTCACGGAAGCCGTCTATCAGCCGGAAATCCTCGATCCCGGCCTCCTCACCGACTTCCCGTATCGCCGTCTGCTGGAGCTCCTCGTCCCCCTCGACCCCGCCCTTGGGGAACTCCCAGTCCCCCGGCCGGCTCTTCAGGAGCAGGTACTCCCGTTCGCCGCGGGTGTCGCGGAAGAGGATGGCTCCGGCACTGGTCGCTTCGACCGTCATTAGCGTCAGGTAAGCCACCACCCCTAAAGAGGGTGTCGGACTCCCGAACGCATCGGGCGTTTCAGCACCCCTCAACCGATCTGCGCGGCGCCCTCCGCTCCGGCTCGCGCGCTTATATACCGGAGGCCGTGGCCACCGTCCCCCGGGCGCTCGGTAGATGCGTTTTTACTCCTCGGGCGACCATGCACGGACGACCCCCAATCATGACCTTCGTCACGAAACTCTCCTTCGCCTCCGGCGACCACGACGTACTCGCCGAGACGGTCGATGAGCTCAAGTCGACGCTCGAACGCAAGGGCGCGGAGTGTAAGGGCCCGCACGCCACGCCGGCCGAGACCGTCCGCGTTCCCCTTTATAAGCAGCTCCGCGCCGGCGACGAGTTCTCGCCGTGGAGCTACTCGGTGTACCGCCGCTCAATGGAGATCCACGGCGCCGACGACATCGCCCGCGAGGTCGTCGGTCGCGACTTCCCCGACTCGATCCACGTCGAGGTCGAGGTCGACCAGAAGAAGCCGCTCGGCCACCGGCGCGACTGAGCGGAACGGCCGATTTCGACCGGTCTGATTCTGGTCACGGACCACTCACCGCCGACCTCCCAGTCACGCGATCGTTTAAGCCCGCGCGAGGCCACCCACGCCCATGAGCGCGCTCGAATCCGACGCGTACCGGGAGTTCCGCCGCGACCTCCATCGCCACCCCGAGCCCGCGTGGCGCGAGTTCTACACCACCGCCCGGATCGTCGAGGAGCTCCGGAAACGCGAGCTGACCGACCTGCACATTGGCCCCGATGCCCTCGCGACCGACGACCGGATGAACGTCCCCGACGACGATGCGCTGGCCGAGTGGGAGCGGCGGGCCCGCGACGCGGGCGCCGACCCGGGGACCGTCGACGAGCTCACCGGCGGCTACACCGGCTGCGTCGCCGTCGTCGAGCGCGGCGACGGCCCCGTGATCGGGCTCCGCGTCGATATCGACGCGCTCCCGATCCCCGAGTCCGAGGACGGCGACCACGTCCCTGCCGCCGAGGGGTTCCGCTCGGAGCACGAGGGGTTCATGCACGCGTGCGGCCACGACGCCCACGCGACGATGGGCCTCGGTACTCTCGACGCGGTGCTCGACTCCGACTTTTCCGGCACGCTGAAGCTGTTCTTCCAGCCGGGCGAAGAGCAGGTGGCGGGCGGGAAGCCGATGGCCGAATCCGGGCACCTCGACGATGTCGACTACCTCTACGCGGTCCACGTCGGCCTCGATCACCCCTCCGGCGAGGTCGTCTGCGGCGTCGACGGCTTCCTCGCGGTCCGGCACTTCCTCGCGGAGTTCACGGGCGACCCGGCCCACGCCGGCGCGCGGCCCGAACAAGGGCGCAACGCGGTGCAGGCGATGGCCGCGGCGGTCCAGAACCTCTACGCGATCCCCCGCCACGCCGACGGGCCGACCCGGGTGAACGCCGGGCTCGTCGGGGGCGGCACGGCGACGAACATCATCCCCGAGGAGTCGCACATCGAGGGGGAGCTCCGCGGCGGGACGACGGCGCTGGCCGCGTACATGTCCGACCACGCCGACCGGATCTTGGAGTCGGCCGCCGCGATGCACGACTGCGAGGTCGACGTGGCGACGAAAGGGGAGGCGCCGAGCGCGACCAGCGACGACGCGCTCGCCGGGATCGTCGGCGACGTCGCCGGCGGGACCGCGGGCGTCACGAACGTCGTCGACAGCGCGGATCTGGGCGGCTCCGAGGACGCGACGTACCTGATGAACCATGTCCAAGAGCAGGGCGGGCTCGCCTGCTACCTCGGCGTCGGCACCGACCACCCGGGCGGCCACCACACCAGCGACTTCGACGTGGTCGAAGACGACATCGCGATCGGTATCGACGTGATCGCCGGCGCGATCCGTCGGGTCGCCGAGACGCGGCCGTAGGGATCTGGAGCGCTTTTCTGACCGATATTTAAAAGCGTCTGCGACAGCTTTTATAAATGAACGCGGTGGCGCGTGCCGACGAGCGCCCGCAGGGCGCGAGTCGCACGCGCGAGGGACGCCGCGAGCGCTTTTAAGCGCGAGCGGCGAGGCTGGGGAGGTGCGAGGTGCGGTGCGGAGCGGGGCGGGACTCGAAGGGGCAGCTGCGAGGCGGGCGCAGGCGACGCAAGCACCACAGGAACGAGCGAAGCGAGTGACGAGGAGCGCAGCGAGCGTGCGCCCGCCTCGCGGCTGGGGCTTCGGAAGTGTCGGTATCGATCAGTCATTTATAAATAAAAGTGAACAGCTAAACGGCTGAGATTTGGAGGCCTTCACCGGAGCTCTACTGGCAACGATTTATAAGCAATCGGCTGCGGATTCGACGGACATCACTGCGAAGCGGTCATTGATAACATAGGCTCTGTTGTAATCGTCTTTTTCGGATACGTTATCGACTGAAACAGCCGAACGACGAATAGTGCGTATTGACCGTTCTATATAAATGGACACAATTGGTTTATGCCAGTCCAACCTTCTTATAACGCCTGTACAGGTATACTACTCCCGCTGGAATCGTAACTAACTGTACAGCCGGTATGTGTTTACCCCGAGGTCTCGACAGCCGGCACAGCGTGAGCCCGTGAGATAACCTCATTATTGCTG
>NZ_JAODIX010000034.1 GCF_026586675.1 Halorubrum yunnanense | reverse complement strand
CCATAATATCCCAACTCAGCGGTGCGGTGCCGTGGGATTCCCGCGTCTTCAGGCGCGGGAGGATGTCAATATCTGCCATCCGCTACCATCGGTCCCCCAGCCGCATAGTCCTGTGGCCTGGATAACAGGATTCCCACCGTCGCTCGGGGCACCCGAAACGTCTTTTCGCCCCGGGGAGAAGCCGCGGTATGTTCGGAACCAGCGGCGTGCGCGGGCGCGTCGGCGAGGAGGTCACGGCCGGGCTCGCGCTCGATATCGGGCGGGCGCTCGCCACGGACGGCGCGGAGACCGTCGTCCTCGGCCGGGACGCGCGCGAGAGCGGGCGGACGCTGAGCCGCGCCGTCTCGGCCGGGATCACGGAATGCGGCGGCGACGTCGTCGACGTCGGGGTCCAGCCGACGCCGACCGTGGCCCGGAGCGTCGTCCGCGAGGGCGCCGACGCGGGCGTCGTCGTCACCGCCTCGCACAACCCGGCGCCCGACAACGGGATCAAGCTCTGGGCGGCCGACGGACGCGCCTTCGGCGATGACGCGAACGCCCGGATCACCGAGGTCGTCGAGTCTGAGACGTTTGATCTCGCGGCGTGGGACGAGTTCGGCGAGCGCCGGGCTCTGGAGGGCGCGCGGGCCCGCCACGAACGCGCGCTCCGCGAGTCGGTCGCGATCCCCGACGACCCCTCCGTCGTCGTCGACCTCGGGAACGGCGTCGGGCGAGTCACCGCCGACGCGCTCCACGCGGCGGGCTGCGACGTGGAGACGCTCAACGCGCAGCGGGACGGCCGGTTCCCGGGGCGCCCGAGCGAGCCGACCGCCGAGAACTGCGGGACGGCCTGCGCGGTCGTGGAGGCCACCGGCGCGGACCTCGGGGTCGTCCACGACGGCGACGCCGACCGGATGATGGCGATCGACGAGCGCGGCCGGTTCGTCTCCGGCGACGCGCTGCTCGCGCTGTTCGCCCGGCGCGAGGCCGGCGACGGCGACCGCGTGGCGGTCCCGGTCGACACGAGCCTCCTCGTCGCCGACGCGCTCGCCGAGGTCGGCGCCGAGGTGACGTACACGCCCGTGGGGGACGCGTACGTCGCCGCCGAGACGGCGGAGCCGGACGTCGTCTTCGGCGGCGAACCCAGCGGCGCGTGGATCTGGCCGGACCGGACTCGGTGTCCCGACGGCCCCCTCGCGGCCTGCGCCCTGGCCGCGCTGGTCGGCGCGGAGGGGTCGCTCGCAGCGATGGTCGACGGGCTCCCGACCTACCCGATCCGGCGCGATTCGAGACGCACCGACGCGAAGCTGGCGATCGTCGACCGCGTCGCGGAGCTCGCTCGCGAGGAGTTCGACGACGTGTCGGCGCTCGACGGGATCCGCGTGGGGACGGAGACCGGGTGGTTCCTCGTGCGCCCGAGCGGGACCGAGCCGCTGGTGCGGATCACCGCCGAGGCGCGCGACGAGGCCGACGCCGACGACCTGTTCGCGACGGCGCGGGACCTCATCGACCAGGCCGCCGCCGACCGCAGTCGATAAACCCCGGCCCGCCGTCGGTCTCCCCATGTACGGAGTCGTGCTCGCGGCCGGCCGCGGGACTCGCATGCGGCCGCTGACGGACCGTCGCCCGAAACCCCTCCTCCCGGTCGGCGATCGCTCGCTCCTCGAGCGGGTGTTCGACGCCGCTCTCGACGTCGTCGAGGAGTTCGTCGTCGTCACCGGCTACCGCGGCGAGGCGATCCGCGAGGCGATCGGGAACTCCTACCGCGACCGACCGGTCACCTACGTCCAGCAGGCGGAGGCGAAGGGGACGGCCCACGCCGTGGCGCAGGTCGAGCCCGTCGTCGACGACGACTTCCTCGTGCTCAACGGCGACGTGGTCGTGGACGCGTCGCTCCCGCGAGCGCTCGCCGACGCGACGGGGACGGCCGTCGCGGCCACCGAGGTCCCGGACCCGCGGGCGTACGGCGTGCTCTCGACGGCCGACGACGGCTCGCTCGCGGACATCGTGGAGAAGCCCGACGACCCGCCGACGAACCTCGCGAACGTCGGCTGCTACGCGTTCGGGCCCGAGGTGTTCGAGTCCATCGAGCGGACCCCCGAGAGCGAGCGCGGGGAGTACGAGATCACGACGACGATCGATCTCCTCCTCGCGGACGGCCGCCGGATCGACGTGGCCCCCTACGAGGGGACGTGGCTCGACGTCGGGCGCCCGTGGGAGCTGCTGGCGGCCAACGAGCTGGCGCTCGGAGCGCTCGACGAGTCGGACGCTGCGGTCGCGGGCACCGTCGAGCAGGGGGTTCGCCTGCACGGCCCGGTCGTCGTCGAGGAGGGCGCCCGACTGCGGTCGGGCGCATACGTCGAGGGGCCCGCGGTGATCCGGTCGGGCGCCGAGGTGGGACCGAACGCCTACCTCCGCGGCGCCGCGGTCGTCGGGCCCGACGCGCACGTCGGTCACGGCGTCGAGGTCAAAAACAGCGTCCTCATGGCCGACGCCTCGGTGGGCCACCTCTCGTACGTCGGCGACTCCGTGCTCGGTCGCGACGCGAACCTCGGCGCGGGCACGAACGTCGCGAACCTGCGCCACGACGACGCGAACGTCCGGATGACGGTCAAGGGCGACCGGGTGGACACCGGCCGGCGGAAGCTCGGCGTGATCGTCGGGGACGGCGCGCGGGTCGGGATCAACACGTCGCTGAACGCCGGCGTGCGGCTGGGGACCGAGGCGACGACGACGCCGGGCGAGAGCGTGCTGCGCGACCGACTCTCGGAGTGACGCGGCCCGGCGACGCCGCACCTTTTTGCGCGCGACCGCCCACTTTCCGGGCATGCAGGCGACCCACATCGACCACGTCAACCTCCGCGTCCCGGCCGACGGCGCCGACGACGCGCGGGATTTCTACGGCGAGCGGCTCGGGTTCGGCATCGAGGACGGCCCGTACGAGGCCGGCGAGAAGCCGTTCTTCGACGTGCGGCTGGCCCCGGCCGCCGTGCTCCACCTCTGGCCGACCGAAGAGTTCGAGCCGCCGACGGCGACGAACTACAACCACGTCGCCGTCGTCGTCGAGGAGTCGATCGAGGCGGTCGAGGCGGAACTGGACGCGGCCGGCGTCGAGGTCGAGAAGAGCCTCGACGCCCCGCTCGGCGCGACGGGGGAAGCGCCGGCGGTGTACGTCAGGGACCCGTTCGGGTATCGAGTGGAGCTGAAGGCGCGGGCGTGAACGCCGGCGAGGGACGGATCCGGGGCGGGTTCGGGCCGGTTCGCCGCAGGGAGCAACCCTCGCTCCGTTGCGGCCGTTTAATACCCCCGAGCGACACGGACAGGTATGAGCGAACAGCAGCCACGATCCGACGAGGGGGAGACCCCTCGCCGGCGCGGGGACGACGCAGACCGGTTCGCGGGGGAGAAAGACGAGGACCTGCGAAGCAGGGACGTGACCGAGGGCGCGGCGCGCGCGCCCCACCGCTCGATGTTCCGGGCGATGGGGTTCGACGACGAGGACCTCTCCTCGCCGATCGTCGGCGTGCCGAACCCCGCGGCCGACATCACGCCGTGTAACGTTCACCTCGACGACGTCGCCGACGCGGCGATCGACGGGATCGACGCGGCCGGCGGGATGCCCATCGAGTTCGGGACGATCACCATCTCGGACGCCATCTCGATGGGGACCGAGGGAATGAAAGCGAGCCTCATCTCCCGCGAGGTCATCGCCGACTCGGTCGAGCTGGTCTCGTTCGGCGAGCGCATGGACGCGCTCGTGACGGTCGGCGGCTGCGACAAGAACCTCCCCGGTATGCTGATGGCGTCGATCCGCACCGACCTGCCGAGTGTCTTCCTCTACGGCGGCTCGATCATGCCCGGACAACACGAGGGACGCGACGTCACCATCGTCCAAGTGTTCGAGGGCGTCGGCGCCTACGCCGAGGGCGACATGAGCGGCGAGGAGCTCGACGACCTCGAGCGCCACGCCTGCCCCGGCGCGGGCTCGTGCGGCGGGATGTTCACCGCCAACACGATGGCCTCCATCTCCGAGGCCCTCGGGATGGCGCCGCTCGGCTCGGCGTCCGCGCCCGCCGAGGACGCGGAGCGCTACGAGGTCGCGGAGCGCGCGGGCGAGCTCGTCTTGGACTGCATCCAGAACGACCGCCGCCCCTCCGACATCCTCTCGCGGGAGTCCTTCGAGAACGCGATCGCCCTGCAGACCGCCATCGGCGGCTCGACGAACGGGGTCCTCCACCTGCTCGCGCTGGCCGCCGAGGCCGACGTCGACCTCTCGATCGAGGACTTCGACGAGATCTCGCGGCGCACGCCGAAGATCGCGGACCTCCAGCCCGGCGGGAGCCGCGTCATGAACGACCTCCACGAGGTGGGCGGCGTCCCGGTCGTGCTCCGCCGCCTCCTGGAGGCCGACCTGCTCCACGGCGACGCGATGACCGTGACCGGCCGGACGCTCGCCGAGGAGATCGCCGAGCTGGAGGAGCAGGGCGCGCTCCCGGACGACGAGGCGATCGAGGCCGACTTCCTCTACACCGTCGACGACCCCAAGGAGCCGGAGGGGGCGATCAAGATCCTCAACGGCAACCTCGCGCCGGACGGCTCGGTGCTGAAGGTGACCGGCGACGACGAGTTCTACCACGAGGGGCCCGCCCGCGTGTTCGAGCACGAGGAGGACGCGATGGAGTACGTCCAGTCGGGCGCGGTCGACTCCGGCGACGTGATCGTGATCCGCAACGAGGGGCCGACCGGCGGGCCGGGGATGCGCGAGATGCTCGGCGTCACCGCCGCCGTCGTCGGCGCGGGCCACGAGGACGACGTGGCGCTCCTCACCGACGGGCGCTTCTCCGGCGCGACGCGCGGCCCGATGATCGGCCACGTCGCCCCTGAGGCGGCCGAGGGCGGACCGATCGGCCTCATCGAGGACGGCGACCATATCACCGTGGACATCCCCGAGCGGGACCTGTCGGTCGACCTCTCCGACGAGGAGTTCGACGAGCGCCGCGAGGCGTGGGACGCGCCCGCGCCGCAGTACGAGGGCGGGATCCTCGCGAAGTACGCTCGGGACTTCGCCTCCGCGGCCGACGGCGCCGTGACGAACCCCCGGCTGACGCGCGATCGATAGGCCGACGCGCGCTCGCCCACCGAACGGCGCACGCGCCCGTCGTCTTTTTAAGCGAGACGAGTTCGAGCGGGCTCGGTATTTAAGCGCGGCCGAGATTCGAGAGCGGTCGAGAGCGACACGAGAGCGACATGAGGGCGATGCGGAACCGCGAGGACCGCCGCGCCCGCTCCGTCGCCGTTCACTCCTCGCTCCCGCCGTCGGTGTGCGCGGTCCGGACCGACTCGGCGCGCCAGACGTTGCTGCGGCGACCCGCGCGCGACAGCTCCATTTTCACCACCGAACCGACCGGCAGGTCCGCGACCTCCTCGCGCGCGCTGTCGTCGGCGTAGTCGACGACGTGGTACGTCTCGTTGCGGGGATGGGCACGGAGCGTGGTGCATTCGTGATCGTTCTGTTCGGAAATGACGGTAAAGGTGTCGTAGTTCGACATCTTAACTCGTTATTCTTGGACATCCTACTTCAATACTCCGTATATTCACTACGGTCGTCGATCAGGTGGTAAAACGAATATAAGGTGTATAACGGTCGGCTCGGCGCGGTCTGCGGCCGGCCGAGGGCAGCACGGACGGCGAGGACCGGCGCCACCGCCCGCGGACCAGCACGCATATTTCCGCCCGCCGCCCAAGTCGGCGCATGGAAGCCAGTCGGGAGGACGAGGAGCCGGTCGGCGTGGCGCTGTTCGTCGACGGGCCGAACGTGTTGCGCGAGGAGTTCGACGTCGACTTAGACGACGTGCGCCGGGCCGCCGAGGCCGAGGGGCCGCTCGTGACGACGCGGCTCTACCTCGACGAGCACGCGACGCCGGGGCTGATCCAGGCCGCGGAGGCCCGGGGGTTCGAGGTCGTGATCACGAGCGGCGACGTCGACGTGAAGCTCGCGGTCGACGCCGCCCGGTTCGCGGCCGAGGGCCGGATGTCGGTCCTCGCGATCGCCTCCCGGGACACCGACTTCAAGCCCGTCGTCGAGACGGCGAACGGCTACGGGATCCGGACCCTCGCGATCGCGCCCGGCGAGTTCGGGCGGTCGGACGCCCTCCGCAACGCCGCGAACGGGTCGGTGACGCTCGACGAGGCCGGAGGAGGAGACAACGAGACCGGGGCGGAGGCGGAGTCGGACGCGACCGTCGACTCCGCGTCGGAGTGAGCGCCGCGTCCGCGATCACTCACCGCGGTCCGTCGCGCCCGCGACCCATCCGCCCCATCAGCATCGCGCCGAACCCCCCCGCAATCGCCGCGGCGCCCCCGACGCCGACAGCGGTCGGGAAGAGCCCGAGCCGGGCGATCGCGGCGTCGACGCCGACCCGGAACCAGCCGAGGTTCGGCACCGACACCAGCGCCTTGGCGGAGATCCACTCCTCGCGGATGACCGGGGCTATCCCCGCGCTCTGGTCGTACTCGCCGTTGGCGTCGCCGTAGGTGACGTACCCGTCGTGGGGGGCGGGACAGGCCTCGATCGCGTCGCAGTCGCCGTCGAGCAGCGCCGGGTCGGCGCGGTCGGTCCAGTCTTCGCCCGCGCTGACCGGAAATGCGATTCGGTGGAGGATCGGCCGTCGCTCCGCGTCCGGCGGGTTAAACACCACCACGTCGCCCGCGCCGCCGAGCCGGGTCGGCGCGCCGGGCTCCGCGTGCCCGACCAGCCCGCCCCAGGGGAACCGCTCCGTCGAGGTGACGACCACGAGGTCGCCGCGCTCGACGGTCGGCTCCATGCTCCCGCTCTCGACGGCGACGAACGGGGGCCACGCGCCCGCGGCCGCCGCGACGACGAGCGCGACGAGCAGGACCGCGGCGGCGGGCGCGAGGAGTTCGGAGACGTTCCGCTTCACGTGGGTGACGGAGGGAGGAAGCGGCTTGAGCCTGTCGGCGGTGCGCCCGCCCGGGACCGCGGTCGGTCCGCCCCCGGGACCGCCCCGATGGCAAGACCTTAGGCGCGCCCCGCAGACCGTTCGGCCGTGACAGACCGGCTCCCACCCCTCCACGACGCACACGAGGCGCGCGGCGCGAAGTTCACCGATTTCGGCGGCTGGCAGATGCCGGTCGAGTTCGACTCGATCCACGAGGAGCACGCCGCCGTCCGGGAGTCGCTCGGCGTCTTCGACGTCTCGCACATGAGCGAGATCGAGGTGTCCGGCCCGGACGCGACGGCGCTGATGAACCGCCTGACGACAAACGACGTGACGGCGCTCGACCCGGGCGACTCCCAGTACGCGGCGATCACGAACGAGGATGGCGTCATGCTCGACGACACCGTCGTCTACCGGCTCCCCGACGGGGTCGAAGCGGGCGACGGCGCCGACGCGCTCGCCGGGATGGACCGTGACCTCGACGCGGGCGACAGCCACCCCGCGTACCTCTTCGTGCCGAACGCGGGCCACGACGAGCAGATGTACGACAGGTGGGTCGACTATCGCGACGACGACGGGCTCGACGCGACCGTGGCGAACGCCACCGGGGACTGGGCCATGCTCGCGGTGCAGGGGCCGGACGCGGCCGACGCGCTCGACGACGCCACCCTCGCGGACCGCGTCGCCGACCTCTCGAAGTTCGAGGCGACCGTCGCCGCGGTCGCCGGCGCCGACGGCTGGGTCGCCCGCACCGGGTACACCGGCGAGGACGGCTTCGAGGTGATGTGTCCGACCGGCGACGCCGAGGCCGTCTGGGAGGCGTTCGTCGGCGACGAGACGGCCGGGCCGACCGCCCAGCCGTGCGGGCTCGGCGCGCGCGACACCCTCCGGACCGAGATGGGGTACCTCCTCTCCGGACAGGATTTCGACCCCGACGACGAGCCCCGCACCCCGTACGAGGCGCGGATCGGCTTCGTCGTGAGGCCGGACACCGAGTTCGTCGGCCGCGACGCCCTCGAAGCCCAGAAGGAGGAGGGGGTCGACGAGCGGTTCGTCGGCGTCCGCCTGCTCGAACGCGGCGTCCCCCGCGGCGGCTACGCCGTGACCGACGGCGATCTCACTCGGGTCGGCCAGCTCACCTCCGGGACGATGAGCCCGACGCTCGACCAGCCGATCGGGCTCGGCTACCTGCACGAGCGCTACGCCGACCCCGGCACGGCGGTGAGCGTCGTCGTGCGCGGCGACGAGAAGCGCGGTGAGGTCGTCGTCCCGCCCTTCCTCGATCGGTAGCCGGCAGGAACCCTTTTAAATCGCGCTCACTCGGAGTCGAACGCCTCGGCGTACGTCCGCTGGATCACCATGTACAGGTGCCAGTGGTCGACGTCGAGCCGGTCCGCCAGCGCTCGGACCGCGTCGAGGTAGCGGTCGTACGCCTCGGCGGTCATCGGGTCGGGATACCCCGCGTCGAGGTCGGTGAGCGCGGCGACGACCCGCCATTCGCGGTCGCCGACGACGAGGAACCGGTCCGGGTCGAGGAACCACAGCAGCGCGGTGGCGACCGCGACGTCGACGCCCGGGAGGTCGGCGAGCGCGTCGAGGGCGTGGTGGTGGGCGGGAGTCGAAGCGCCCTCGCCCTCGGAGTCCCCCCCGTCTCCGGAGTCCCCCTCGTCAAGCGCGTCGATCGCGTCCCACAGCGCCCCGCGCAGCTCTCGGGGCTCCGCGTCCTCGACGGCCTCCTCGACCGCCCGCCGTTCGGCGTGGTCGATGCCGTCCACGCGCCGCCGGAAGTACCACCGAACGACCCACTCGACGTCGCGGCGGCCGTAGTCGCCGGCGCGGAACGCGTCGCCGAGCGACCCGATCGCCTCCGCCTCGACCGGGTGGAACGGGGCCGTCTCGCGGTACGTCTCGACGTGCTCGTCCGCGCGGGCGGCGACGTCGGCGAGCGTCGGGTCCATACCGGGCGAACGCGGGCCGCCGACAAAACGGTTCGGCGAGGCACCGAGCGGAGTCACCGACACACTCATGCGGGAGGCATCACAAACCGTGACATATGATCGCACATCGGGGTGAGAGCCGTGTCGACTGAGGGGGACGAGGCGACGAAGACCATCTGCCCGTACTGCGGGGTCGGCTGCGGGATCAAGGTGAACCAGGGCGACGACCCGGGCG
The DNA here is from genome assembly GCF_026586675.1 of Halorubrum yunnanense. Lineage (GTDB taxonomy): Archaea > Halobacteriota > Halobacteria > Halobacteriales > Haloferacaceae > Halorubrum > Halorubrum yunnanense. The sequence goes on along the minus strand of NZ_JAODIX010000034.1, from coordinate 7,156 downwards.
ACGTGAACTTCATGCCGTGGGGCGAGGCGCCCGTCAACGAGGGGCGCGTCTGCATCAAGGGCGGCGCGGCGACGCAGGTCGTCGACCACGAGGACCGACTCACGGAACCACTTATAAAAGAAGACGGCGAGTTCCGTGAGGCGACGTGGGAGGAAGCCTACTCGCGGATCGTCTCGGAGATGGAGGGGATCCGCGACGACCACGGGCCCGACGCGATGGGATTCTTCGGGTCCTCGAAGACGATGAACGAGGAGAACTACCTCCTCCAGAAGCTCGCGCGCCGGTACGGCACCAACAACGTCGACAACTGCACGCGGATGTGCCACGCCTCGACGGTGTGGGCGCTCCGGACCAGCCTCGGCGCGGGCGCGATGACGAACAGCATGGAGGACTTAGAGGAGTCGGCCGACGTGTTCTGGATCCAGGGCGCGAACCCGGGCGAGCAGCACCCGATCGCCAACAGCCAGTACTTCCGCCAGGCCGTCCTGGAGGGCGCGACCGTCATCCAGGTCGACCCGCACGCCAACAAGACCACCCGGTCGTTCGAGATCGGCGAGACCGAGCGCCACATGCACCTCCAGGTGAACCCGGGCGCCGACATCCCGCTGCTCAACGTCGTCCTGAAGACGATCCTCGAACGCCACGAGGCGGAGCCCGACGCGGGCTGGATCGACGAGGGATTCATCGAGGAGCGCACCGAGGGGTTCGACGATCTGAAAGAGACGCTCGAGGAGTTCGACAAGGAAGCGGCCGCCGAGGAGGCGGGCGTCCCGCTCGAGGACATCGAACGCGCCGCGGAGAAGTACGCGATGGCGAACAACGCGGCCGTCTTCACCGGGATGGGGATGAGCCAGCACACCTGCGGCGTCGACAACGTGCAGAACGAGATCAACCTCGCGCTGATCACGGGGAACCTCGGGAAGCCCGGCACCGGCGTCAACCCCCTCCGGGGACAGAACAACGTCCAGGGGACGAGCGACGTCGGCGCGATGCCGAACGTGCTCCCGGGCTACCAGCTCGTCGACGACCCCGAGGTCCGCGAGTCGGTCGAGGAGGTCTGGGGCTTCGAGGTGCCCGCGGAACCCGGGCTCACCAACGTCGAGATCTCCCACGAGGCGGGTCACTCCGTGAAGGGCCTCTACGTGATGGGCGAGAACCCCGTGATGAGCGAGCCCGACGGCAACGAGGTCGAGGAGCGCTTGGAGTCGCTGGAGTTCATGGTCGCCCAAGACATCTTCATGACGGAGACCGCCGAGTTCGCTGACGTCGTCCTCCCGGCGACGACGTGGGCCGAGCGCAGCGGCACCGTCACCAACACCGACCGCCGCGTCCAGCGCATGCGCGGGGTCGAGAAGGTCCACGAGAACACGAAACACGACCTCGATATCCTGATGGAGGTCGGCAGTCGCCTCTTCGGCGAGGACGCCGGCTTCCGCTTCGACGACGTGGAGGCCGTCTTCGAGGAGCTCCGAGAGGTGTGCCCGATCTACCACGGGATGACCTACGACGGGCTCGGCGAGGAGGGGCTCCACTGGCCCTGCTACGAGGAGGGCGACGAGGGCGACCAGTTCCTCTACGAGGACTCCTTCGACACGGAGAGCGGCCTCGGCCAGATCGAGGGCGTCCGACACCAGCCGCCGAAGGAGGTGCCCGACGAGGAGTACCCGCTGATCCTCACCACCGCGCGGCTCGAGGAGCACTACAACACGGGGACGATGAGCCGGCGCTCGCCGACGCTGTCGCGGCAGCACCCGGAGAACTTCGTCGACGTCCACCCGAACGACGCCGAGGCGTACGGAATCGAGGACGGCGACACGGTCAGGCTCCGGTCGCGGCGCGGCGAGATCGAGGTGAACGCGCAGGTGACCGAGGACATCAAGGAGGGCGTCGTCTGGACGACGCCGCACTTCGCGGCCGCCTCGGCGAACCGCCTCACGAACGACGTGCTGGACGAGCGGGCCAAGATCCCCGAGTACAAGGCCGCCGCGGCGGACATCGCGGTCACGGTTTCGGACGGCGGAGAGAGCGCGGACAGGGCTGACCCCGAGGACAACGCGGAGCCGGCCGACGACTGATCGGCCGCGTCGCTTTCCGAGTGCGGTCCGGCTACTCGTCGAGCGCGCGCTTCTCCTTTTCGACGACCTCGACGTCCGATATCCGGGTGTCCGGGTACCCGCCGTCCGCGTCCTTCTCGGCGGCTTTCACCATGTCCCAAACCGTGTTGAGCCCGGTCGTCACGCCCTCGAGCGCCTCCATCTCGCAGCCGGTCTTGCCGGTCGTCTCCACGGCGACCGTCAGCTCGATCCGGTCGTCGCCGACGGCGAAGTCGGTGTCGACGTTCGTGATCGGGATCTGGTGACACATCGGGATCGTCTCCCACGTGTGTTTGACGGCCTGTACCGCGCCGATCCGGGCGGTCGCGAGCACGTCGCCCTTCCCGACCTCGTCGGCCTCGACGGCCGCTATCGTCGACGGCGTCAGGCGGATCTCGCCGCGCGCGACCGCGCGCCGGCTCGTGTCCGGCTTCGCGCCGACGTCAACCATTCGGACCTCGCCGGAGTCGTCGGTGTGGGTCAGCCCCTCGGTGGCGGCCCCGTCGGTCGCCGCCCCGTCGCCGCCTCCCGCCGCCTCGCGCTCGTCACTCATCACGCATCGCCTCGGGAAGCCGGTCGGGTAAGTCCGTCGCCACGAGCCCGTTCCCGCTCTCGCTGGCCGCGGCGTCTCCGGCTCGGCCGTTGACGTACGCGCCGACCGCGGCGGCCCGAAACGGGTCGAGCGCGGCCGCCAGCGCCCCGACGGCCCCGGCGAGCACGTCGCCGGTCCCGCCGACGGTCATTCCCGGGTCCCCCGTCCGATTCAGCCGGACCGCGTCGCCGTCGCTGACGACGTCTACGGCGCCCTTCACGAGCAGCGTGTGACCGATCTCGTCTGCGAACGACCGCACGAGCCCCGCGCGCTCGTCCGGGTCGCTCGCGGTTTCCCCGCCCATCCCGACGAGCTCGCCTCGATGGGGCGTGCAGATCAGCTCCGCGTCGGTGTCGACGTCGGGGACGGCGCGGAGGGCGTCGGCGTCGACCACGGCCCGGCCCTCGTAGCCGGCGAGGAACTCCCGGACGAACTCGCGCGCGCCCTCGTCGTCGCCAAGCCCCGGGCCGAGCACGACGACGTCGTTGCCGGCGGCAAGCTCCGAGACCCGGTCGACGTGGGCCGGTACGAAGCGGTCGCCCGGGAGCCCGCGGACGATGAGGTCGGCGGAGTACCCCTGCACCTCCCGCGCGACCGTTTCCGGGCAGGCGACGCGGACGAGGTCGGCGCCGGCCCGGAGCGCCGCTCGCGCGGACAGCGACGGCGCGCCCGTGTAGGGGCCGCCTCCGACGACGAGTACTTCGCCGTTCTCGCCCTTGTGCGACTCCGGGTCGCGGCCGAGCGCGAGCAGGTCTCCCGGGCCGGTGTACCGCTCCGCGGCCGGCGGGATCCCGATGTCCGCCACCGTCACCGCGGCGTCGAGCGCGCCGAGCCCCGGCTTCTCGTCGTGGAAGGTGACGACGCGGTCGGCCTCGACGCGGGGAGCGGCGTCGGTCTCGCCCCCGGTCGGCTCGCCCGTGTCGGCGTCGACCCCCGAGGGAACGTCGACGGCGACGACGGTCGCGTCGCTCTCGTTCGCCAGCCGCGCCGCCGTGCGCTCGGGCTCGCGGAGCGCGCCCGTCACGCCCGTGCCGAGCATCGCGTCGACGATGACGTCCGGCTCGCCGAGCGAGAGGGCGGCGGAGTCGGCGACCGTCTCGGTCGGGACCTCGGCCGCGCCGAGCGCGTCCCAGTTCTCTCGCGCGATGTCGCTCCGGATCGACTCCGGACGCCCGAGCAGGCTGACCGTGACGTCGTACGCGGAGAGGAACCTGGCGGCGACGAACGCGTCGCCGCCGTTGTTCCCGCGCCCGCACAGGAGCGCGACCTCGGCGCCCGGGCCGGCGACCGCCCGCACCTCGCGGGCGACCGCGTTCCCGGAGGACTCCATGAGCTGTTTCCGCGGCACCCCGAGGGCGGCGGCGTTGGCGTCGACCGCGGCCATGCGTTCGGTCGGGATCATAGCTCCCGATCCGCGCCCCGTCGGATTAAGCGTGGGGTGGTCGTCCCGGCGGCGCGTGCGTTCGGAATGAAAATGTTGAAGCTTTCCGGTGGGGAACCCCAGAAACAGAACCCGTGCGACCCGCTGCACAGCCCGACGCGCCGCGGCGGCCCGGCCCGCTCCCGTCTTCCCCAGACGCGGTGCCCGGCGAGACGGCGCGTCAGAACGCCGCCAACACCCTTCCAGAGAGCGGTCTCCGGCGGAGGACGCGCGGACGACGAACCCTCGCATGAACATCGGATTCTTCACGGACAGCTACTTCCCCGGCGTCGACGGCGTCACCTACACGATCCGCGCGTGGCGCGAGCGCTTAGAGGAACGGGGCCACGACGTGTACGTCGTCTACCCGGCGAGCAGCCACGAGCCGGACGAGCGGGAGCTCCCCGTGCGGTCGCTGCCGAACCCCCTCTACCGGCAGTACCGCGTCCCGCTCTACCGACGCCTCTCCACGCTGCCGGAGTTCGACGTGGTCCACTGTCACGGCCCGGCGTCGACCGGGCTGATGGGACGCAGATACGCGAAGAAACGCGGCGTGAAGTCCGTCTACACCCATCACACGCCGGTCGAGGACTACTTCGTGCAGGGGCTCAAGCTGGAGTCGCTCTCCGACGCCGCCGGGCGCCTGTACGTCGCCTACGAGAACCGGTTCCTCCGCTCGTTCGACTGCGTCACCGCGTCGACGTCGCGGATCCGTCGCGACGTGGCCCCGCGCAGGCTCCCCGTCGGCGTCGAGACGGACACGTTCCGTCCCGTCGAGGGGTCGCGCTTCGAGCGCGACGAGCCCACCGTCGGCTACAGCGGGCGGATGACCCGGAACAAGAACGTCGACGAGGTCCTCCGGCTGGCCGAGCGGACTCCAGACCTCTCCTTCGAGCTCGTCGGCGAGGGGCCGGTGCGTGACGCCCTCGAACGCGACGCCCCGGACAACGTGCGGTTCCGCGATTTCCTCCCGCGCGAGGACCTGGCGGCCTTCTACTCCGCTCTCGACGTCTTCGTCACCGCCTCGACCTGCGACACCCTCGGGCTCTCGACGCTGGAGGCGAACGCCTGCGGGACCCCGGTCGCCGCGGCCGACGTCTCCCCGTTCGACGAGACCATCGGCGAGGCCAACGGCGCGCGGTTCGCGTACGGCGACCTCAACGACATGGAGCGGGCGGTGCGCGAGTGCCTCGACGGCGACCGGCAGACCCGAGAGGCCGTCGAGGGGTTCTCCGTGACTCGCACGATAGACGATCTGGAGTCCATCTACGGGGTGTCCTCGTAGATGGGCGCGGACAACGTCGACGTCTTCCAGCGGTTGGTGTTCAGCGTCCCGCCGCTGAAGGCGCAGATACCGGCGCTAATCGCACTCAGCGTCGCGTATAGCGTCGTTGCCTACGTCGCGCTATCGATGTCGATTTTCACCGCCGTGCTTCCCGAACCCGCCAGCATCCTGCCGACCGCCGTCCTCCTCTTTCTCCTCCCGTTCCTGCTCGCCGGCGAGCTGTTCCACCGCCTGCTCCCCAGCTATCCGCGGTCGTGGAGCTTCTTCCTCGCCCTGGTCAACCAGCTCGTGCTGTTCGTCTCCGCGCTGGTGCTTTCCGGGGCCAACGACGTCGGGAACGCGTGGAGCATCGTCTGGCTCCTCTTCATCACGATCTACCTCATCAACATCCTGGCGCTCGTCGTGTCGACGGGGATCGACCGCTACAAGCGGATCCTCCTCGTCTCGCTCGCCGAGCCGGCGGCGCTGATCGCGGCGTTTTACGCGGTCGCGGGCGGGAACCTCGGCTTCTCGACGTACCGGCACGCGTTCGCGTTCGCGTCGCTTCTGATCGCGGCCGCGTTCCTCGTGTCGGTGCTCGGCCTCGTCGACTACCTCATCCGGAGCAACACGGACGTCTCCGCGTTCGCGCTCACGTCCGGGATCCTTCGGAACGACCGGGAGTCGCTCAACCTCGGCGTCGAGGCCGAGCCCGCGGTCGAGACGCTCGCGATCGACAACGGGGACCGGCTGACGCTCGCCGCCCCCTGGGTCCACCCCGGCCCGCTCGGCGGGTTCGGCGGCGGCCAGCTCAGCGGGAACGTCATCGACGCGCTGAACGAGGGCGACGAAGAGGGCTTCTTCCTCCACGTCCCCTGCACCCACAAGGAGGACCTCTCGAATCCGACCGACGCCGGCAAGATCCTCGACGCGGTCGCCGAGCCCGACGGCGTCGGTCGCGCCTCGCGGCTCGTCCACGAGGACTACGGCGAGATCGAGTTCTACGGGCGCCGGTTCGGCGACAAGCGGGTCGTCTACCTCCACGCCGAGGGGATCGACGACTACGACACCGGCGTGTTCATGCGCGACGTCGACGGCGCCGAGTTGCTCCTGGTCGACCTCCACAAACACGACATCCAGGACGGGCCGACGAAGGAGGTCCAGTACGGCTCGAGCGAGGCCGACCGCCTGAAGCGGCACTTCGACGACTTCCGCGAGCGGCTCGCGGAGGAGCCGCTCGGCGAGTACGCGGCCGGGTTCGAGATGGTGCGCGACGACCGGGACATGGTCGCGATCGCCGAGTCCGTCGACGGACAGGACGTGCTCACGATGGGGATCGACACGAACGGCGTCACCCCGGACATCCGGGAGCTCGCGGCCGGCCACCGCGGCGAGTTCGACGAGGTGCTCGTGTTCTCGACCGACACGCACGCGTCCGTCCACGAACTCGCGAACAAGACGCGGTCGAACGTCGCGGCGCTCGACGCCGCGATCGAGCGCGCGGTCGACGACGTCTCCCCGGCGACGATCGGGCTCGCGAGCCGGAAGACCGCGCCGCTGAAGCTGCTAAAAAACGACTACAACGGGCTCGTGTTCAGCGTCAACATCCTCATCCGGCTGACGGTGATCGCGCTGTTGGCGCTGTACGCGCTGCTCGTCTTGTGGCTGTTCTTCTGAGCGGGACCACCCGGAACCGGGATTTGACATCCTCCTCCGCGTAAACGCGGAGGAATCCCGAGCGGTGGGAGTTTCAGGTCTGTAGTCCAATCACCGGACTCCCAGCCCTT
>NZ_JAODIX010000033.1:401-8495 GCF_026586675.1 Halorubrum yunnanense | reverse complement strand
TTCGGATACGGCGGGCGGTTGCGCCCTTGACCGTGTTGATGAACCTCACGAGGTCCGTGGTGGGTTTCGCTCGGAACAGGATGTGAACGTGGTCGTCCTCTCCGTCGAGGTTCGTCAGTTCGACGCCGTAGTTGTCCGTGAACCCGCTGATGACCCCGCGAATGAATTGGGTTCGCTCCTCAGTTAGCACTCCGCGGCGATACTTCGTGGTGAGTATCAGGTGGTAGTGCAGGGAGTACGTCGAATGCGCTCCCGAATCGAGGTCGTATTCCATTGGGTTCGTACAGTTATATGGTACCCCAACGCAAAAACGCTGCGACTACGTGGATTTGTGGGGCTGCACCCGTATTGCTGTATGAACAGGTGATGACGGCGCTGTATCCCCACCCTACTCCGCTCCCTTCGGTCGCTCCGTTGAGGGTGGGGGCTTAGCGCCTATATCCAGCTAAATCGCCGAGTACCCCCCGTCACACGACTGCAAACCCGACTCCGGCGGACACGTTTAAAAGGCTTCGCCGGGTATTTCGCCGTATGCAACACGTGACGGTTCCGCAGGACCGCATCGGCGTCGTTATCGGCGCCGGCGGCGAGACGATGCGCGAGATCGAAGAGCGGGCGAACGTGCGGCTGGACGTCGACTCGGAGTCGGGCAGCGTCGCCATCGAGGAGCGCGACGACCCCGTCGCCGCGATGGTCGCGCCGGACGTGATCAAGGCGATCGGGCGGGGGTTCACGCCGGAGACGGCGCTGTCGATCCTCGACCACGACCTCCGGACGCTCGACCTCATCGACCTCTCCGAGCACACCCGCAACGACAACGACCTCCAGCGCAAGAAGGGTCGGATCATCGGCGAGAACGGCCGGACTCGGGAGCTGCTGGAGGAGCTCTCGGGCGCGAACGTCGTCGTCTACGGCTCGACCGTGGGCGCCGTCGGCCAGCCCGAGGAGCTGGAAGTGGTCCGTCGGGCCGTCGGGATGCTGCTGGACGGGGCCCCGCACGGCGCGGTGTACTCGTACTTAGAGCGGATGTCGAACGAGCTCGACGACGACGTGAGCTTCAGCGCGCCCCAGTAGCTGGTACTCGATCCGGGCGTCGGTTTACTTTTAAATGATCGGTGCCGGCGAGGCGGTGAACGCCGCCAAAGCCCCAGCCGCCTCGCGACTGCCCGTTCGAATCCCACCCCGCACCGCCCGGCACCGCAGCCTCACACCTCCCCGGCCTCGTCGTCGTCGGCTTCCCCGCCGGCTGCCAGAGGCGCTTCGCGCCTCGCTGCCGCTCGCTCGGGTGTTTATAAACCGTCATCGCCGACCCGCCGGCGCAAGGTTCGCGACCGGCACCGGGCATTATTGTCCCCGACGACGACGTGGCCGACATGGACCAGATTGCCTTCGGCACGGACGGCTGGCGGGCGACGCTCGACACCTTCACCGACGAGCGCGTGCGGATCGTGGGACAGGCGGTCGCCGACCACCTCGAGGCGGCGGGCCACGACGAGCCGGTCGCGGTCGGCTACGACGCCCGCGAGACCTCGGAGGGGTTCGCCGAGAGCCTCGCTGAGGTGCTCGCCGGCAACGGCTTCGACGTCCTCCTCCCCGAGCGCGACGCGCCGACGCCCGTGATCGCGTACGCCATCGTCGACCGCGGGCTCGCCGGCGCCTGCATGGTCACCGCCTCCCACAACCCGCCCGAGTACAACGGGGTGAAGTTCATCCCGAGCGACGGCGCGCCCGCGCTCCCCGACGTGACTGAGGACGTGGTCGACCGCCTCGCGGAGCCCGACCTCCTCCCCGAAGCGGAGCGCGGCGAGATCTTGCGAGTCGACCTCGTGAGCGCCCACGCCGACGCGGCCCGCGACCTCGTCGGGGGCGACCTCGACGGGCTCACGGTCGCGTACGACGCCATGCACGGGAGCGGCCGCGGCGTCACCGACGCGCTCCTCGAGGCGGCCGGCGCCGAGGTCGTCCGGCTGCGCTGCGAGCGCGACGTGACGTTCGGCGGCGAGTCGCCAGAGCCGAGCGCCGAACACCTCGAGGAACTGGCCGAGCGCGTCACCGACCCCGAGAGCGACGTCGACCTCGGGATCGCCAACGACGGCGACGCCGACCGGATCGCGGTCGTCACACCCGAGCGCGGCGTGCTCGACGCGAATCTCTTCTACGCCGCCTGCTACGACCGCCTGCTGGAGGAGGACTCCGGCCCCGCCGTCAGAACCGTCTCGACGACGTTCCTCGTCGACCGGATCGCGGAGGCGCACGGCGAGACGGTGTACGAGACCCCGGTCGGCTTCAAGTGGGTCGCCGAGGCGATGGGCGAGCACGACGCGCTGTTCGGCGGCGAAGAGTCCGGCGGGTTCACCCTCCGGGGACACGTCCGGGAGAAGGACGGCGTGCTGATGGCGCTGCTCGCCGCGGGCACCCACGCCGCGGAGCCGTTCGACGGGCGAGTGGACCGCCTGCTCGACGAGCACGGCCATATCGCGGCCGGGAAGGTGTCGCTCGACTGCCCGGACGACCGGAAGGCGGGCGTTCTCGACGAGCTGGAGGACCACATCCCCGAGTCGGTCCGCGGCTCCCCCGTCGCGAAGGTCGTCACGCTCGACGGGTTCAAGCTCCTCTTGGAGAACGGCTCGTGGCTGCTCGTCCGCCCGTCCGGGACCGAGCCGAAGCTCCGGGTGTACGCCGAGGCCGACGGCGACGAGGCGGTCGCGGAGCTGCTCGCCGAGGGGCGGGAGATCGTCGAGCCGCTGATCTGAGCGCGAAGTCGCCCTCGCTCCCGACCGCGGCGACGACCGGCTCGAACGGCTCCGCCTGCGGCGGGCGCCGGCGACGCTCGCGGTCGTCGTCGCCCGCCTCATCCGGTCGGTTTGAGCGTTTCCGTGCCGGTCCGATCGGGTGCCTTTTTAGGTGATACCGCCGTAGCCGAACGTATATGTTCAAGGCCATCGTGGGCGCGTCGACGTTTCAGGACGCGCTCGATTCGGTGAGCGTGCTGGTCGACGAGTGTAAGATCCGCCTGAACGAGGAGGAGCTCTCGATCCGCGCCGTCGACCCCGCCAACGTGGGCATGGTCGACCTCACCCTGGAAGCCGCGGCGTTCGAGTCGTACGAGGCCGACGGCGGCGTCATCGGCGTCAACCTCGCCCGCCTCGAGGACATCGCCGGGATGGCCAACTCGGGCGATCTGATCCACCTCGAGCTCGACGAGGAGACCCGCAAGCTCCACATCCAGATCGACGGACTCTCGTACACCCTCGCGCTCATCGACCCCGACTCCATCCGTCAGGAGCCGGACATCCCGGACCTCGATCTCGCCTCCGAGATCGTCGTCGAGGGCGCCCAGATCGACCGCGGGATCAAGGCCGCCGACATGGTCTCGGACCACATCCGCCTGCGCGTCGACGAGGCCGACGAGGCGTTCTTCATCGAGGCCGAGGGCGACACCGACGACGTCGACCTCCGGCTCGCCCGCGAGGACCTCATCGCGCTCACCGCCGGCCCCGCCGACTCGCTGTTCAGCCTCGACTACCTCAAGGACATGAACAAGGCGATCCCCGGCGACGCCGAGGTCACCATCGAGCTCGGCGAGGAGTTCCCGGTCAAGCTCCACTACGGGTTCGCGGAGGGGCTCGGACACGCAACGTATATGCTAGCGCCGAGAATACAAAGCGACTGAAACGGCCGAAAACGGCGCTCCTGGAACCGCCTCAAACGAACTTTTCTCTCCGATTACGCCTCCGAGAGGACCGGAACCGACACCGTCACCCTCGTCCCGCGCGGGTCGCGGTCGGCGTAGTCGACGTCGGCCCCGACCGCCGCGGCGCCCCAGGCGACGACCCACAGCCCCAGCCCGGAGCCGTGTTCGAGCGCGGTCTCCCGCCCGGACTCGACCGTCGCGATCTCGTGGTCGGGGATGCCCGGGCCGTCGTCGTCGATCGTGAGGCGGAATCGGGTGGGGCGCCCTCTGTCGCCATCGCCGTCGCCTTCTCGGCCCTCGTCGCCCGCGCGCCCGAGCGACACCCGGACCCACGGCCCCCCGTCGTCGCGCTCGACGCCCTCGCCGTCGTGGTGGTGCAAGGCGTTCTCGACGGTGTTTTCGACGACCGCGCGGAGCGCCTCGGCCCTGACGTGGGTGGTCCACGCCTCCCCTCCCTCGGTCTCCGCGTCGCGCTCGACGTCGAGCTCGACGGTCGCGTCGGGCGCGCGTTCGTGCGCGTCGGCGACGACGTTCTCGGCGAGCTCGTCGACGGCGACCGGGTCCGCCTCGCCGTCCGAGAGGAGGTCCTCCACGGTGCCGGCCTTCTCCCCGAGCGCGGCCAGCGCGCCCGACCGGCGCTCGATCGCGTCGGCCATGCGTACCAGTTCGGGATCCTCCAGCCGGTCGGTGAGTAACTCGCCGTAGCCGCGGACGGCCCCGGCGTCGTTCCGGAGGTTGTGCCGGAGCACGCGGTTCAACACCTCGAGCTGTTGGCGCCGGCGCTCCCGCTCCGTCACGTCCGAGAAGACGACCGTGTACCCCACGCGGGTCCCGCTGGGGTCGGTGAGCGGCGAGGCCGACACCGCGTACGTTCGGCGTCCCGCGCCGTCGCGGGACTCGACCTCGACCGTCTCGCGGCCGGTCCCGTCCTCGCCGTCCCGCCCCTCGCCGCCCTCTCCGATCACTCCGGCCGGGAGGTCGAGGAACGCGTCGAGCGGGCGGTCGCGGACGGCCTCGGCGTCCACGCCGAGCAGCGACTCGGCGGCGGGATTGAGGCGGACGATCCGCCGGTCGAGCGCGAGTGCGACGATGGGGTCGGCGAGGTCGTCGATCGCGGTGCGCTCGGCGGCGCGGCTGGTCGTTGGGTTGCGGTCGAACATCTCCGCGCGGTCGAACGCGTACGCGTCCAGCAGCATATGCGGGACGAACAGCAGGGGCGCGAGCTGGAGCTGCGGGACCGGACCGAGCTCCAGGGTCCACGCGACCAAGGCGAACCCCGGCGGCAGCGAGCTCAGCGCGACCGCGGCGCTCTCCCGGCGGTACAGCGGGCCGTAGCTGAGCAGGGTGTCGACCAGCAGAAAGACCGCGCTGGCGACGAGCACGGTCTCGACGACGACGACGAGGTACGCCCACGGGCCGAACGCGTACGAGACCGTCGCGACGCCGAACGCGGGGTCGATCCCGAACCCGGTCCAGAACGCGCCGTGCAGGGAGTTCGTGGCGAGGAGCGCGGTCGAGAGGAGGCCGAAGCCGACGACCGCCGCGAACGGCCGGCTCCGGACCACGTCGCTCCGGCCCGTGTACTCCAGCGCGAACCCGAGGAAGGCGACTCCGGTCCAGAGGATGCCGAGCCAGGCCGTCCCCTCCAGCACCGCTCGAAGCGTCGGGTCGGTGACGAGGAGGCCGACGCCGTAGGAGAGACACCACGCCGTCTGCGCGGCGAACACGCCGAGGAACCAGTCGACCCCCGGCCGTCCCCGGTGTTCGCGGATCGCCAGCGCGAGCGCGAGCGCCCCCGCCCCGCCTGCGAGCGATCCGAGCACGGGCCACGCCGGGACGGCGTCGAGCATGTGTCGGTCACGAGGGGCACCCGCGGCGTAAAACTATCGTGCGCCGCCGCCCCCTCGACTCGCTCCGCCGAACGCCGGAACGCCGCGGCGACGGGAACGAGGAGCAGCGCGCCGAGCAGGAACGGCGACGCGACGGCGGCGGTGTAGAGGGGCCGCCGCTGCGGTCGGCGGCTCCGAGGTTATACGCTGAACAGGCGCAATACCACGGCGTTCACGCCATGGATACGCGCCGTCACTTGGGGAAAGTATCCACGTTCGACAGCACTCCGAGTTTTAGAATACTGGTGTTTAAGCGACAGGAAACCCTATTAGTAGGTAGGAATCGGTCGGAACGGAGCGGATTCCGAGCCGTCCTTCGGAGGTGGCCTGTCCACCCGCGCAATGAGACAGTATCCGAAAGGGTAGTCGGTGAACGCACATTCCAGAAGAGTGTGTCTGTGCCGACTGCTCAAAGCGAGTCAGAAGGTACCCCCGAGTCCGCTGACGCCTGCTGGCGTCCCTGTGGCAAAAACAACACTGAGACGCCGTACACGACCGAGGATAGGGGTAACGGCCAGTTGGCATGGCCAGCAGTCCACCAGTCCGACGCTGTGGGACTACCCGTGCCCGAAAGGGCTGGTAGTCCGGTGATTGGACTACAGACCTGAAACTCCCACCGCTCGGGATTCCTCCGCGTTTACGCGGAGGAGGATGTCAAAAATGTCGCTCGATAACGCGTTTCGCGGACTGTCCTTTCTCCTTCCAGCCGTACCCCTCGTCGTAGACGTGGCGCTTGGCGTCGACGAGCTCTTCCGGCGTCGACTCCTCGAACCCGCCGCGGTCCCACGCGCCGGACTCGCGGAGCCACTCGACGACGTTCTCGCGGGTCTCGGGCCACGAGAGCCCGACCATCTCGTACCACGCGACCATCGCGAAGACGGCGTTGTCGTGGCAGCCGGGGACGGAGCCGTGTTCGTAGACGGTCCGCATCGGGTCCCGGGTCGGCTCCGAGACGAGCTCCTTGAACTCGGCGGCGGTGAGCAGCCGGAGGCGGTCGCCGTCCTCGACGACGCGCTGCTCGCGTTCCAGGGCGTCGAGCGCGGCCTTGTGGAGCCCGCCCCACTCGCCGTGGACCGCCTCGCGGAGCGTGGACTCGGCCATCCCGTCGGGCTCGGCGGTGAGGACCGTCAGGAGGTCCGTGTACGCCTTCTCGATGGTCGGCCAGCTCACGCCCTCGAAGTCGCAGTCGGCGTCGTGGAGGCTGTTGGTCGTCCGACAGCCGGGACACGGGTAGCGGAACGTCGGCACTGGGTGAGCATGCGCGGCCGCCGGAGTTAGGGTTTTCGCGACGGGCCGCCGCGCCCGACTCCCGAGACCGGGGCGGTCCGGTGGCGCCAGAGACCAGCGCGGTCGATCACGCCGTTCCGAAACGTTTACTCGCCGGCCGGCCGCGGTTTCAGACGGTATGACAAAAGTGAGCGTCATCGGTGCGGCGGGGACCGTCGGGGCCGCGGCCGGCTACAACCTCGCGCTGCGCGACGTGGTCGACGAGCTCGTCTTCGTCGACATCCCGGACCAGCGCGAGACGACGATCGGGCAGGCGGCCGACACCAACCACGGGATCGCCTACGACTCGAACACGACCGTCCGGCAGGGCGAGTACGAGGACACCGCCGGCTCGGACGTCGTCGTGATCACGGCCGGGATCCCGCGGAAAGAGGGCCAGACCCGGATCGACCTGGCGGGCGACAACGCGCCCATCATGGAGGACATCGGCTCGTCGCTGGCCGAGCACAACGACGACTTCGTCACCGTCACCACCTCGAACCCGGTCGACCTGCTGAACCGCCACCTGTACGAGGCCGGCGACCGCGACCGTCATCAGGTGGTCGGCTTCGGGGGGCGGCTCGACTCCGCGCGCTTCCGCTACGTCCTCTCCGAGCGCTTCGACGCGCCCGTCCAGAACGTCGAGGCGACGATCCTCGGCGAGCACGGCGACGCGCAAGCCCCCGTCTTCTCGAAGGTGCGCGTGAACGGCCGCGACCCCGCGTTCGACGCCGACGAGAAAGAGCAGATCCTCGCGGATCTCCAGGAGTCGGCGATGGACGTGATCAGCCGGAAGGGCGCCACGCAGTGGGGCCCCGCCACCGGCGTCGCGCACACGGTCGAGGCCATCCTGCACGACACCGGCGAGGTGCTCCCCTGCTCGGTCGTGCTCGACGGCGAGTTCGGCCACGAGGACACCGCGCTCGGTGTCCCCGCGAAGCTCGGCTCGGACGGCGTCGAGGAGGTCGTCGAGTGGGAGCTCGACGAGTACGAGACCGACCTCCTCGACGAGGCCGCCGAGAAGCTCTCCGAGCAGTACGAGAAGATCGCCTGAGGGACGGCGACGATCGAGATCGAAGCGCCGTCTTCCGTTCACCTTTTATATCGAAACGCAGATCGCTGACTGCTGTTTATAAATCCGCCTGAGTTACGGTGATGATGAACTTGAATCCCGGATCGTTGCGGCGCGTGCCGGCGAGCGGCCGCCAGGCCGCGAGCAGCCCGCGCGAGGGAGTCGGGGGGGGG
>NZ_JAODIX010000033.1:0-391 GCF_026586675.1 Halorubrum yunnanense | reverse complement strand
CGACCGACGAGGCTGGGGAGGCGTGAGGTGCGGTGCTGTGCGGTGCGGGGTGGGACTCAAAGGGGCAGCCGCGAGGCGGGCGCAGGCGACGTAAGCACCGGAGCGAGTGAGCGGAGCGAACGAGCGAGGAGCGCAGCGAGCGTGCGCCCGCCTCGCGGCTGGGGCTTTGGCGGTGTTCACCGCAGATCCGTCAGTAACCATGTATAGACGAGCGGCTGGGGCTTTGGCGGTGTTCACCGCAGATCCGTCAGTAACCATGTATAGACGAGCGGCTGGGGCTTTGGCGGTGTTCACCGCAGATCCACTGACGACTATTTATAAATACGCTCTTCTGTAGGAGATTGTTGATACTGCTGAGCTGTCGCTATCGAGTCGAAGAGGACAAGGACAC
>NZ_JAODIX010000032.1 GCF_026586675.1 Halorubrum yunnanense | reverse complement strand
GAACCGAATATCTGGAACTATCTTTGTCCGTAATTACAGGTAAAAACTAACGCACGACCGTATGAATCCCACCCGACCGCACCGCAACCGCAGCCTCACGCCTCCCCAGCCTCGTCGCTCGCTTCGCTCGCGACTCCCTCGCGCCGTCGGCTCGCGGCCCTCCGGGCCGCTCACCGGGGCGCGCCACCGCGATCTATTTATAAGTACTCTCGCCGGGCTCAGTTTTTAAGCCGCCGAACACCGACACCAGCCTATGGACGAACTCGCGGACCTGACCGAGAAACTGGTCGCGATCCCGTCGCACGAGGACGAGACCGCCGCCGGCGACGCGATTGAGGAGTGGCTGCGCGCGGAGACGGACGCGCGAGTCGAGCGCGACGAGGTCGGCAACGCCTTCGCTTATAAAGGTGCGACCGACGACCCGGACGCCGACACCCTCGCCCTGATCGGCCACCACGACGTGGTCCCGCCGGCCGAGCGCCAGACGACCGGCGACGGCAACGCGGGCGAGTACGTCGTCAAGCGCCGCGACGGGCGGATTCACGGCCGTGGCGCGGCCGATATGAAGGGCGCGGTGGCGGCCTGCGTGCTCGCGTTCCGTGACGCCGAGCCGCCACCGGACCGGGAGCTGGCGGTCGCCTCGTTCGTCGGCGAGGAGGTCGGCGGGACCGGGGCGCGCCACGCGATCGACGCGGGGTTCGTCCCCGACCGCGCGGTCGTCGCCGAGGGGTCGACGAATTACTCGAAGCCGGGCGTCACCGACGTCGTCGTCGCGCACAAGGGCCGGCGGGCGTCGACGCTCGTCGCGCGCGGGTCCGCAGCGCACGCCTCCGAGCCCGAGCACGGCGAGAACGCGGTCTACCGCGCCAGCGACGCGATCGACGTCGTTCGCGAGCTCGACGCCCCGGCGGCGACCGTCTCCGGCGAGTCCGTCACCGGGTCGCTCGCGGTCACGATCGTCGAGGGCGGCGAAACGTGGAACGTGATCCCGGAGCGCTGCGAGGTGACGGTCGACGAACGGACGGTGCCGGGCGACCGCGCCGACCTCGCCCGCGCCGCCGAGGCGGTCCCGGGCGTCGAGTGGGAAGTCGATCAGGACCTCCCGCCGATGGCCTGCGGCGACGACGCCTTCGCGGAGGGGACGCTCGCGGTCGCCCGCGAGGTCCACGACGACCTGGGACTCGACGCGCCCGAGCACGTCGTCAAGCCGCACGCGACCGACGCCGGGTGGCTCGCGGAGGCCGGTACCGAGCCCCTCGTCTGCGGGGCCTCCGAGCCGGGCGAGGCGCACACCGACACGGAGAGCGTCGGGGTCGACGTCCTGGACCGGTGTTACCGCATTTATATGGGCGTCGCCGAGCGGTCGTTCTGACCCGCCGAGACGCGACGCGTCCCGGGACGGCGGGCGCCGCGAGAGATTCGCCGCCCCCGGCCGCTCGACGGCGCGAGCGACGCGGTATGGAAGGGGTTTTATGCGCCCCGCGAAAACTGTGGGCTACTATGGGAGACAAGTCGAAGGCTCAAAAGAAGCGTCTGGCGAAGGCGGAGCGCCAGAACACCCGCGTCCCCGCGTGGGTCATGATGAAGACTGATATGAACGTGACGCG
The DNA here is from genome assembly GCF_026586675.1 of Halorubrum yunnanense. GTDB lineage: Archaea > Halobacteriota > Halobacteria > Halobacteriales > Haloferacaceae > Halorubrum > Halorubrum yunnanense. The sequence goes on along the minus strand of NZ_JAODIX010000032.1, from coordinate 101,844 downwards.
AAACCCCAAGCGGCGCAACTGGCGCCGGAACGACCTGGACGAATAGATGAGTACCAGCGACTTCGAGGAGCGCGTCGTCACCGTCCCCCTCCGCGACGCCAACGACAAGCCGGTACAGGAGCGCGCCGACTTCGCGATGCGGATCGTCCGCGAACACCTCGCGCAGCACTTCTCCGTCGACGAGGCGGACGTCGTCATCGACACCTCGGTCAACGAGGCGGTCTGGGCGAACGGGCGCGAGAACCCGCCGAGCAAGGTCCGCGTCCGCGCGGCCCGGTTCGTCGAGGACGGCGAGCCCGTCGTCGAAGCCGAGTACGCCGAGTAACGTGTTACGGGCGACCTTCACCGGCTCGTCGTACGTGGGCGTGTTCGCCCGCGCCATCGACGACTTCCTGTTGGTCCGGCCGGACGTCGACGAGGGGCTCGCCGAGTCGCTCGGCGAGGAGCTGGACGCAGAGCCCCTCCTCACGACGGTCGGCGGCGCCAACACCGTCGGCTCCCTCGCGACGGGCAACGAGAACGGAATTCTCGTCTCGGCGCGGGCGACCGAACGGGAGCAGACGCGGATCGCCGAGGCCGCCGACCGCGAGGTGGGCGAGCTCCCCGGCGAGATCAACGCGGCCGGCAACGTCGTCCTCGCGAACGACTACGGCGCCTACGTCCATCCGGACCTCTCGCGCGAGTCGATCGTGACGATCAGAGACACCCTCGACGTCCCCGTGGAGCGCGGCGACCTCGGCGACGTCCGCACGGTCGGAACGGCCGCGGTGGCCAACGACACGGGCGTGCTCTGTCACCCCAACTCGACCGAGTCGGAGCTGCAGGCGGTCGAGGAGGCGCTCGACGTCCGCGCCGACCTCGGCACGGTCAACTACGGCGCGCCGCTCGTCGGCTCCGGCCTGGTCGCCACCGACGAGGGGTACGTCGTCGGCGAGGACACGACCGGTCCGGAGCTCGGGCGCATCGAGGAGACGCTCGGTTTCATCGACTGACTCCCCGCGCGGTTCCCCGGCTCTCGTTTCTCCCGCTCTCTCACGGACCGAGCGCGAGCCGGGGGTCCGCCGTCGAGCACGCGCCGCTGCCCACCACCCCTGACACTGCCCTCGTTTCCTCCGAATTCGGGTTCTCCGACCTGAACGAATCGGATTCGGCCACGGGACCGGTTCTTCACCTTTTAGGAAGATACTTCCCTGTCCCTGCCGGATCGTTGAACATGAGTACCTACACGGTGAGTGGACGGTTCCAGAGTCGAGGCGACTTCCAGCCGTTCACGAAGGACGTCGAGGCCGAGAACGAGGATCTCGCCCGCGAGCGGATCTACACTACGGTCGGGAGCCAGCACAACCGGAAGCGCACCCAGATCGAGATCGAGGAGGTGTCCGCGGCATGATGGGCGGCGGACAACAGCAGCTCCAGCAGCTCTCCCAGGAGCTCCAGGAGCTCGACGAGGAGATCGAGGCGCTCGAAGCCGAGATCGCCGACTACCGCGAGGAGCAGTCCGACATCGATGACGCGGTCGAGGCGATCGAGACCCTCGACTCGGGGTCGACGGTGCAGGTCCCGCTCGGCGGCGGGGCCTACGTCCGCGCCGAGGTCCAGGATATCGACGAGATCATCGTCTCGCTCGGCGGCAACTACTCCGCCGAGCAGAGCGAGGGCGACGCCATCGACGTGCTCCGGCGCAAGCAGGAGGCGCTTGACGACCGCATCGAGGAGACGCAGGAGGAGGTCGACGAGCTCGAGTCCGAGAGCCAAGAGCTCGAACAGCAGGCCCAGCAGATGCAACAGCAGATGCAGCAACAACAGATGCAGCAACAGCAGATGCAGCAGGGCCAGGGCGACGAGGAGTAACGACGAACCGTGTTCGACGGACTGAAAGACAAGCTCTCGGGGTTCCGGGAGGACGTCGAGGAGAACACCGACGCCGAGGGCGACGACCCGGACGCCGACGAGACGCCCGCGAGTGACGGCGCGGTTGCGGACACCGCAGACGTCGAGGGGAGCGCAGACGACGGCCCCTCGGCGTCGGCCGTCGCGACCGGCGCGGAGGATGACGACGCGGCCGCCGACGCCGACAAGTCCGGCGACGACGAGCCGAGCACCTTCCAGCGTGCGAAGGCGTTCGCGACCGGCCGGATCATCATCGAGGAGGAGGACTTAGAGGAGCCGCTGTGGAACCTCGAGATGGCGCTCTTGGAGAGCGACGTGGAGATGAGCGTCGCCGAGCGGATCCTCGACACCGTCCGCGAGAAGATGCTCGGCGAGTCGCGCAAGCAGGTCGAGACGACCGGCGAGCTGGTCGAGTCGGCGCTCCACGACGCCTTGATCGACGTGATCGCCGTCGGCCAGTTCGACTTCGAAGAGCGGATCGCCGAGGCCGACAAGCCAGTCACCATCGTCTTCACCGGCGTCAACGGCGTCGGGAAGACGACGAGCATCGCGAAGCTGTCGGAGTGGCTCGCCGACCGGGGCTACTCGTCGGTGCTGGCGAACGGCGACACCTACCGGGCGGGCGCCAACGAGCAGATCGCGGAGCACGCCGACCGGCTCGGCCGGGAGCTCATCTCCCACGACCAGGGCGGCGACCCGGCGGCCGTCATCTACGACGGTGTCGAGTACGCCGCCGCCAACGACGTCGACGTCGTCCTCGGCGACACCGCGGGGCGGCTCCACACGAGCGACGACCTGATGGCGCAGTTGGAGAAGATCGACCGCGTCGTCGACCCGGACATGACGCTGTTCGTCGACGAGGCGGTCGCGGGACAGGACGCGGTGAACCGCGCGAAGGAGTTCAACGACGCCGCCGAAATCGACGGCGCCGTCCTCACGAAGGCCGATGCCGACTCCTCCGGCGGCGCCGCCATCTCGGTGGCGTACGTCACCGGGAAGCCGATCCTCTTCCTCGGCACCGGGCAGGGGTACGATGACCTCACCCTGTTCGAGCCAGAAGAACTCGTCGAGAGCCTGCTCGCCGACGACTGAGGTCGGAGCGACCGAATCGGCGGTCGGTCTCCCCTTTCGACTACCCCTCGCCGACCATCCTGTCTTCCTCGTCCCACTCGCGCTCGCGCAGTTCGTACTTCTGGATCTTCCCGGTCGCCGTCGTCGGGAGTTTCTCGACGAACTCCACCTTACCGGGGGTTTTGTAGTCGGCGACGCGCTCGCGGACGAACGCCTTGAGCTCCTCCGGCGTCGCGCCCGGGTCGTCGAGGTCGCCGCTCTCCGGGACGACGAACGCCTTCGGCGTCTCGCCCCAGCGCTCGTCGGGGGCGGGGATGACGGCGACGTCGGAGACGACGTCGTGCTCGAAGAGGGTGTCCTCCAACTCGATCGAGGAGATGTTCTCGCCGCCGGAGATGATGATGTCCTTCTTGCGGTCCTGAATCGAGACGAACCCGTCCTCGTCGACGACAGCCAGGTCGCCCATGTGGTAGTACCCCTCCAGCCGCTCCGAGAACGCCTCCTCGGTGGCCTCGGGCTTGTTCCAGTAGCGGTCCATCACCTGGTTGCCGCGGACGACGATCTCGCCGATCGTCTCGCCGTCGGCGGCGACGTCCTCGCCGTCCTCGTCGACGACGCGCACCTCGGTGCCGAGGTACCCGATCCCCTGCTTTTTCTTGACCGCGAACCGGTCGTCGCCGTCGGCGTCGAAGTGTCGCTTCGCGTCCGAGGTGGTGATCAGGGGGCCGGTCTCGGTCGCGCCGTAGACGTGTTTGAGCTCCCAGCCGAACTCCTCCTCGACGGTACGGATCGTCGCCTCCGGGGGCGCCGCGCCCGCGGTGGCGACCCGCACGTCGCTGTCGCCGGTCGTCGCGCCGCCGTGTTCGGCGTAGTGGTCGCCGAGCATGTTGAGCACGGTCGGCGCCGCACAGAAGTACGAGACGTCCTCCTCGCGGATCCGGTCGAACGTCTCCCCGACGTCGACCCCGCGGGTGCAGACGTGCCGGGCGCCCATCCCAGTGATCGCGTAGATGTGGCCCCAGCCGTTGACGTGGAACATCGGGAGCGTCCAGAGGTAGACGTCGTCGTCGGTGATCTCCTGGTGGACGGTAATCAGGTACGCGTGGAGCGTCTCCGCGCGGTGCGTTCGGCAGACGCCCTTCGGGTCGCCGGTCGTCCCCGAGGTGTAGTTGATCGTGATCACGTCGTCCTCGTCCATCTCCGGGCGCTCGTAGCCGTCGGGGTCAGCGTCGGCGAGCGCCTCGTCGACCGACTCCCAGTCGCCCTCGACCGCGTCCGCGTCGTTCGTCAGGAACGTCTCCGTGGGCACCTCGTCGCGGACCGCCTCGATCCGGTCGGCGTACTCGGCGTCGGCGTAGACCGCGTCGACGCCGGCGTCGGAGAGCATGTACGCGAAGTCGTCGGGCGTGAGCCGGTAGTTCAGCGGCGCGTGGACCGCGCCGACCTGCATCGCGCCGTACGCCGCCTCGAGGTGGTAGTGCGTGTTCGGGTCCAACACCGCGACGCGGTCGCCCTTCTCGATCCCGCGGGCCTGCAGGACGGCCGAGAACCGGTCGGCGCGCTCGCCGAGCTCGGCGTAGGTGTACCGCGTCCCGTCTGTCGCGAGGACGGCCTCCTCGTCCGCGTAGTGCCGGCGGGCCCGGTCCAGAAAGTCAGTCGTCAGTAGGGGTTTTCGCATCGGTTTATCACTATTTATGATTGATAAAAGCGTTTGCGGCCGACGCAAGCGAGCGACGGGACTGCGGCCTCTGCGGTGAAGGTCGGCTCCGTCGATGTCCGCCTCGTCGAATCGGACCCGCCGCGTTCTCCCTCCGTGCGGCGAGGACTTACGGAGAATTGAGGAGAAAGCCTCGCCGTTCACGGCGGGGATGAATCCGACAAACCCTCCACGAACCACGTTCGGCGTGCCGAAAAGATGTTTTAAGTAACCTGAGACGTATTTAATGGCAACCGAGGCGGTCCACCCGCCCCACTAATCGGACAATATCGGGATTCCCTCATTTCAAGCGGAAGACACCCTCTTCCGTGTCGAAATAGGGTGTAGGCAGTCAGAAGTACCTCCGAATCCCATGCCGGGATAGGAGTAACGGCTGGTTGGCACAGCCAGTAGCCGTCATCGAGGCGTCTACAAACCTTCAACATCCCAACCCAGCGGTGCGGTGCCGTGGGAATCTTCGCCCTTCAGGGCGGAGAGGATGTCAAGGCCGCTCGTCGGCACACGCCACTGCAGTCGGTTTATAAATAGCCAACGTCGACGACCGGTCGATCTCGGTCTCAGAACTCAAAACCGACCGCGTCGCGGTCGGGCCGAATCGGACTCTTCGGGTACGGCGGCGACGCCTCGGGGTCGTTGAACGGGCGGGGCGCCACGTCGTTCGGGCCGTCGGGGTAGAACAGCGCGGCGAGCGCCTGAATCGCGTCTCGCCCGCTGGCGAGTTCGAACTGCCCGCCGCCGTACATGTCGATGCCGCGCTCCTCGCAGTACGCGATCGTCTCGAACAGCGACTCGAGCGTCCCGAACCGGGAAGGCTTGACGTTACAGTAGCCGGGGTCGACCGGGAGCGACTCGAGGCTCTCGACGCCGTCGATCGGGTAGTCGAAGGAGAGCCGGTCGGCCTGCGGCTCGACGAGGACTCGCGTCTCGGGCGTGAACGCCGGGTCCTCGACGATTTCGGCCGGAAACGCGGCGAACACGTCGCGGTACAGCTCGGGGTCCGCCTCGGCGTCGACGTCGGTGCCCTCGTACCAGCCCTTGAGGTCCAGAATGCGGACGGCGTCGGTCTCCCTGAGGGCCGTGAACGCCTCCTCCGGCCAGTCCGGCGTCGGGTCCAGCTTGAACTCCAGGTCGTCGTCGCGGTCGAGCAGCTCCTCGACGCGGTCGGTCGTCGGCGGCTCGCCGAGCCGGGTCGAGACGACGAACCGCACCGGCTCCGGCTCGATCCCGAGGCACTCGCCGAGCGACTCCTCGCGCTGTCGGAGCGCCAGATCGAGGGCGGCGCTCTCGACCGCCCACCGGCGGTAGTTCCGGAAGTACTCCCGCGAGGGGGGCTCGTGCGCGAACAGGTCCTCGTCGTCGAGGCGCGCCGACAGCTCGTCGATCGTCCACTCGCCCTCGATGTCGATGGGGTCGGTCCCGACGAGGGCGGCGTGGTCCTCGGTCTCGTACGTCACGTCCTCGCCGCGCCCGATCACCCCGTCGCCGGCCAGCCGGAACTCGGTGGTGGTGCGCTCGAACCCGCTCGTCGTCGCGCCGGTGTATCGGCGCCGCTCCACCGACTCGATCGTCACGGACAGTCCCGCGATCCGCTCGTAGGCGCTCATGGCCCCATCGACGCGCTCGCCGAACTTAAATCAGGGACGCGTCAGCGAGGCGACCCGTCCCCCCCGCGACCGCGTCGAGCCCGGAGCGTCTCGACGTGCGTCCCGAGCGTCCAGAACAGCGGGACCACGGTGAGCGCGACCGCGCCGGCGGCCGCGACCTGTAACACCGTCGTGGTGAACCACGGCGTCGCGTCGGCGTACGGCAACGACGTGTGGGTGACGCCGCCGGTCAGGGGGACGAAGTAGTCCATCAGGAGGTCGACGGTGTACCACGCCGTCGCGACCGCGACCGCCTTCGGCGGGAAGTCCGTGATCCGGTAGAGCACGAACGCCTGCACGACCATCGCGAGGTGGCTCACGAGCAGGAACGCGTACAGGGGCGGCCCGGAGCTCTCGACGAACCGCGGCGCGAAGACCACGAGCACGTACGGGGTCCACAGCCCGAGCTTGACGTTCCCGAAGAAGGCGAGCGTCGCGAGGGTGTCGCTCGATCGACCGACCGCCCACGCCGCGAGCGCGAGGGCGATGAGCAGCGTCGCGCCCGGGCTGTCCGGGACGAACGCCCACATCTCGACGGGCACCGACTGAAACTGAAACCGGTAGTACCAGAAGCCGAACGCGGTGCCGACGAGGTTGATCGCGACGATGACCCACACGAGCCGGAAGGCGACGTCCTCCAGCGCCTCCGGCAGCGGCGCGACCCACCGCGGCAGCGACTCGCGATCCGGGGGCTCGCGTCCGAGCGCGCCGACGATGTCCATACGCTCGGGTCGGTCTCGCCTGTCAAAGCCGTGACGGTCGCGGCTCGCGAGGGCGGACGACGGCCTCGGGCGTCTCCGGCCGCCGCCGGGACGAAAAGGGCTATGAGTCCCCGGCCGGAACCCTCGTGGTATGCGCCCACGTACGCTGCTCGCGCTGCTGCTCGTCGTCCCCCTCGTGGACGCGCTGTTCCTGATCGTGGTCGCGGAGCAGTTGGGATGGCCGACCACCGTCGCGCTGGTCGTGTTGACCGCCGTGCTCGGGATGCTCCTCCTGCGCGCCGAGGGGCGGGCCACGCTCGCGCGCGTCCAGCGCAAGCTCGCCCGCGGCGAACCGCCGACCGACGAGCTGCTCGACGGCGGGCTCCTGATAGCCGCCGGCGCGTTCCTGCTCACGCCCGGGCTCGTCACGGACGCGGTCGGCTTCCTGCTCGCGTTGCCGCTCTCGCGGGTCCCGATCCGGATGGCCCTCAAAAAGTACGTCGTGGTGCCGTACCTCGACGGCGAGACCGGCGGCTTCGCGTCCGGTAACGTGTACATCGGCGGGTTCCCCGGCGGTGACGGCGGGGCCGGCTTCACGATGGGCGGCGGCGCGTTCGGCGGCGACGGATTCGGCGAGGACGCCTCCGGGGACCCCGACGACTTCCCCGGCGCGAGCGGCGCCGGCGGCGGGCCCGACGGCGGAAGCGGGAGCGGAGCCGGCGCCGGTCGTTCCGACGACCCGAGCCGCGCCGACGTCGTCGACGTCGACTTCACGGTCGAAGAGGAGGAGACCGAGCGAACCGACTGACCGCGAGACGGTCGCGGCGCGCCCGGTCGAAACCGCGAGACGGCGGCGGACTGACGAAAGGAAACCCTTAAAATCCTACCCGCGCTACGACTGAATGCGCTCACCTGGGCCAATAGCTCAGTCAGGTTGAGCGCTCGGCTGATAACCGGGAGGTCCACGGTTCAAATCCGTGTTGGCCCACCTACTGTTCGCACGGTCTCTGGCCGTGCGAGATTGGTGGGCTGGGACTCCCCAGCCACCCAATTTCCGTACCGCCGCCACCTCCTCAGAGCTCCTCGAAGCGCTCCACTCCCGCTCGTGCGACTTCCATGTCCTCCTCGACGCTGCCGCCAGAGACCCCCACGCCGCCGAGGACGGTTCCGTCCTCGCCCTCCAGCGGGAACCCGCCGCCGAAGGTGACGATCCGGCCGTCGTTCGTGTTCCCGATCCCGTACAGCGACTCGCCCGGCTGTGCCGCCTCGTGGATCGCCTCGGTGTCCAGTTTCAGCGAGACCGAGGAGTACGCCTTGTTCTGGGCGATGTCGACGCTCCCGAGCAGCGCGCCGTCCATCCGGTGGAACCCCACGAGGTTCGCGCCGTCGTCCATCACCGCGATACACATCGGTACCTCGATGGCCGCGGCCTGCTCTTCCGCGGCCGCGATGACCGCCTTGGCGACGTCTAAGGTTACGTCTGTCATCTGTGTGCTCCGTCTACCCGCTCCCACGGAAATGTAATAAACTACCATGTTGGATTCGCGTCGACGGCGAAAGGAGCGCTACGGGCTGACCGGTGCAGGGAGAGTCCGCCGTGCGACCCCGCTACTCGTGGTCGTCCGACGGCGGTCGCTTCGAAAGCCGGTCGAACCGGTCTTGCGCCTCTGCCGCGCGGTTCGCCGTCGACTCCGGGTAGTACGACGCGGCCTCGATCCGGCCGTCACCGATCGTCACGGAGAGGACCGCGTCGGCGTGCCGCGCGTCGGGGGGGAGGAGGGTCGCCTCGACCACCGCGTTCCCCACCTCCTCGTCGTCGCGTTCGAAGAACACGGTCGCGAGCCCGTCCTCGACGGTGTCGACGACCGCGGTGTACGTCCCGTCTGACAGCTCGATATCGCTCATTCGTAGGTCACCTCGAGCACACGTTCCCCGTCGGGGTTCGAGAGTATCACGGTGTCGCCGCCGTTGTTCCAGATCGCCGACCCCGAGCCCCAGTACAGGTCGGTGGGGGTGTCCGTCCCGCTGCCGGTCCGCACCGTCACCGTCGCGCCCGCGTCGAGCGCGAATCCGCTCGGGAACTCGTAGCTCCGGCCGGCCTCGTCTTCGAGCGTCCACCCGCCCAAGTCGATCGGGTCGTCGCCCGCGTTTTCGAAGGCGACGTACTCGTCGTTGAGGTTCTGGCGGTCGTCGCCCTCGGCGTCCGCGTTGATCGCGGCGACCTCCAGCGCCGCGCCCGGCTCGGTCGACGACGCCTCGTCCTCTTCGGCGGCGTCGTCGGTTTCGTCGGCGTCACTCCCGGAACCGCCTTCGACCGGATCCCCGCCGAGCCGGGCGCGCTCGACGACGTCGCCGCTCGTCCCCGGCGCGATCGGCTCGCCGTCGCGCAGCGCGAGCGGGTCGGTGGGCGCGTCGCGCTGCGTCCGCACGGAGACACCGCTCCCGTCGCTCACGAGGACGACGTCGCCGTGCGTCGCGGTCCAGTACGTCGGGATCGACCGGTCCGACAGCCGCCGGAGGACCTCGTCGTGCGGGTGCCCGTACTGCGAGTCGTAATCGCTCGACACGACGACCGCCTTCGGCTCCACCGCGTCGAGGAACGCCTCGCTCGACGAGCTCGACGACCCGTGGTGGCCGGCTTTCAGTACGGTCGACCGCAGCTCCGCGCCGTACGCGTCGACCAAGTACTCTTCCTGATCGCCCTCGGCGTCGCCGGAGAGCAGGAAGCTCGTCTCCCCGTGCGTGAGCTTGAGGACGATGCTGTTCTCGTTGCGCGCCTCGTTTTCGAGGTACGGCTCCGGCGGCCCGAGAACGTCGACGTCGACGTCTCCAAACTGGATCGCGTCGGCCTCGCGCGTCTCGTACAGCGTCACGTCGTGTTCCTCGACCGCGTCGAGGTAGCCGGCGTACGTCTGCGTGCTCGCGGCGATCCCGGGGTCGTACACCGCGCCGACCCCGTCCGCCTCCGTCTCGTAGTACCGGATGATCGCCGCGTTACCCCCGATGTGGTCGGCGTCGTTATGCGAGGCGACGAGGTGGTCGATCCGGGTGATGTCGTGTCGCCGGAGGTACTCTAACACGTGCTCGCCGTCGTCGTTGTAATGCCCCGTGTCGACGAGCATCGTCTCCCCTTCCGGACCGACGACGAGCGTGCTGACCGATTGGCCGACGTTGATGTAGTGGACCTCGACGGTGCCGTTCGCCGTTTCGACCGCCTGCTCGGTACCCCCGTCCGTGCTCGTCGGACCTTGGTCGCCGGGCACGGCGCCGGCACATCCCGCGAGGAGGACGATCCCCACGAGTAGGAGGAGTCGAGGCTTTCCCCCGGGTAGTTCCATGTTACGTCGACACCACACACGAACAAAGAGGTACGGATCGGTACTACCCCGACGCGAGCCGCTCTCGAGGGCGCCTCACTCGCCTCCCCGAATCGAATCCCGCGAGACCCGCTCGGGGGCGTCCGGAAGCAGCCACGCCGGCACGATCCGCGTGAGCGCGACCATCCCCGCCAGCTCGACGAGCGTCTGCGTCACGACGACCGCGGGCGCCAGCTCGTAGCCCGCGGGAAGCGCCAGCGCGAGGGGGAGCACGACCAGCGAGTTCCGCGTGACGGAGGTGAACGCGAGCGCCCGGCTCGCCCCGACGCCGAGCCCGACCAGCCCGGCCGCGACCCGCGCGAGCAGCGGCATGACGACGAGGAAGGCGACGTACACCGGGACGACCGCCGCGATCTGCCCGATCGACTCGCTCACCCGGGGGACCTGCGAGGCGACGACGACGAACAGCGTCGCGCCCATCGCCGGCACGGGGAGCCACCCCATCGCGCCCTGCCAGGACGCGCCGCTCGCCGACCGGGTCGCCCACGCCTCGGTGAGCCACGCCAGCGCCAGCGGCAGCGCGACGACCGTCAGGAACGCCTCCACGAACGGCCCCGCCTCGATGACCGCGGCGACCTCTCGGCCCATGAACAGCCAGAGGTACGCCGGGAGCAGCGCGAGCTGGACCAGCATGAGCGCCGGGGTGATCGCCGTGATCCGCTCGGCGTCCCCGCCCGCGAGCTCCGTGAAGGTGATCACGTAGTCGATACACGGCGTCAACAGCACCATGAACGCGCCGACGAGGATCGCCGGACTCGCCGGGAGCGCCCGCGTCAGGGCCCAGACGACGGCGGGGACGACGAGGAAGTTCATCGCGAGGGCCGTCGCCAGAAAGCGCCCGTCGGTGAACGCGCGCCGCAGTCGCACGAAGGGGACCTCGAGAAACGTCGCGTACAGGAGCACGACCAGCACCGGGTCGATGAACCGCTCGACGACCGGCGCCGCGCTCGGCCGACCGAGGGCGACGGCCAGCGCGAGCGCGACGGCGACCGCGTAGGCCGCGACCTGCCGGCGGCGCAGGGCCCGTTTGAGATCCATCCGGCGAGGCTTGGTCGCTCGCGGACAAGCCGCCTTCGCTTCCGGCGCGCTCGGTCAGGCAATGACGTCGACGATCTCGCCCGCGATCATCCGCGCGAGCACCACGCGCGGCACGTCAGCGCGCTCGTGAACCGCTCCGGCAATCTCCCGCGCGACCGCCTCGTCGTCGGCGTCGTCGACTGCGTTTATAAACGGGATCGACGTCGCGTCCGGCGGCACGCCCTTGCGGCCTCCGAGCTCGTCGGCGAGCACCCGCCCGACCAGCTCGGGCGTGATCTCGTCGCCGACTTCGGCGTCGGTAACGGCGGCCACGCGCTCGGGCCGGTGAACCGTCTCCGCGTCGAGCGATTCGCCGACCGCACCGGCGCTCGCCACCGCCACCACGCGGTCCGCGCCAGGCGGGACCTGCGGCTCGCGCTCGTTCGGGGCTTTAAGTAGGCGGGTCCGGGCGCCGTCGGCCTTCACGAGCACCGGGCCGTCGTGTGCGGCGGCGATCTCGTCGACGACGGCCGGGTCGTACCCCCGATAGCGATCGTCGCGCTCGCGTTCCGGGACGAGCCCGAGCGGGAACGCGTCTTCGTCGCCGCCGTTCGCGAGGTCCGCGAGCGCGTCGACGGGGTCCTCGGCCACCCGGACGCCGGCGACCTCGCGGTCGAAGATCGGGATCCGCACGGTCGCCGTGAGCACCGCCCGGTCGAGCCGGTCGGCGAGCGCGTAGAGGGTGGTCTTCTTCCCGCCGGCACCGACGAGACAGGTCGTTCCCCCGGCCGCGTCGAGCGCGTCGACGACGTCGTCCATGGCTCCCCGTAGGGGCGCCCGCCGGCGAAAGCGCGTCGGTTCCGGCGGGACTCCGAGCCCGCCGGGCGCACCCTCGCGGCGTGTGGTTTAATCCCGTCCGAGCGCGAGCGTGTGCACGATGACCGTCCCCGACCGAGTCCTCCGCGTCGACCTCTCCGCCGGCCGCGTGCGAAGCGAGCCGGTCCCCGAGGAGTGGCTCGCGCGGTACGTCGGGGGGAAGGGGCTCGGGGCGCGCTACCTCTACGGGATGGAACCCGGCGTCGAGCCGACAGCGCCGACGAACCGGCTCGCGTTCCTCGTCGGCCCGCTGACGGGCCACCTCCCCGGCGAACCGCGCTACGCCGCCGTCACGAAGTCGCCGCTCACCGGGGCGTTCCTCGACTCCTACGGCGGCGGCTCGTTCGCGAGCCGGCTTGCGGGGTCGCTCGGCGACCACCTCGGCGCCGTGGTCGAGGGCGCCGCCGACGACCCCGTCGCGCTCTCGCTCGCCGGCGGCGAGGCGACGATCGAGCCGGCCGAGGAGCTTCGGGGGCTCGACGCGGCGGAGACCGACGCGCGGTTCCCGGAGGCCGCCGTCGCCTGTATCGGCCCGGCGGGCGAGGCGGGCGTGCGCTACGCGACGATCGCTTCCGACGGCGGCGACCACCACGCCGGCCGCGGCGGCGCGGGCGCCGTGATGGGCTCGAAGAACCTGAAGGCCGTCGTCGCCCGTGACCCCCCGCCCGAGACGCCGCCGGCGCTCCGCGAGCTCCGCGAGCGCGACGCGGAGCGGTTCGCCGACAGCGACGCCGGCCGCTGGCTCGCGGCGGGCGATACCCTCGAGACGGTCTCGTTCGCCGACGAGACGGGGGTGCTCCCGACCCGCGGCTGGCAGGCCCGCCGGTTCGACGGGGCCGACGACCTCGGCGTCGAGCCCGCGAGCGAGCGGGCCGCGGGCCGCGAGCGCGCGGACGAACCGGTCCCCGGCGGGTTCCGAGTCCCGGCGGGCGATGAGGGGGACTCGGACACCGATTCCGAGCCCGACGACACCGTCCCCCGCGGCGGGACCCCCATCGCGCTGGGTGCGGGGCTCGGGATCGACGACTTCGACGCCGTGACCGCGCTCGGCGACGTCTGCGACCGGCTCGGGATCGACGTGATCTCCGCGGGGAACGCGGTCGCGTGGGCGGTCCGCGCGAGCGAGGCGGGGCTGATCGGCCCCGCCGACCGCGACGTCGGCGCCGACCCCGACCTCGCCTTCGGCGACGAGGCGGCGGCGCGGGCGCTGATCGAAGAGATCGCGTCGCGGTCGACTCCCCTGGGCGACGCGCTCGCGGACGGGGTCCGAGCCGCGGCCGACCGGTTCGGCGGCGCGGACCTGATCCCGACGGTGAAGGGGATGGAACTCGGCTCCTACGACCCCCGAGGCGCCGAGACGATGGCGCTCGCGTTCGCGACGAGCGACCGCGGCGGGTGTCACCGGCGGGCCCGACCGGTCGAGACGGAGGCGGTGGCGGCGCCCGAGCGGAGCCCCGCCGAGCGCGCCGCGGCCGTCGCCGACGAGCAGGACCGCCGGGCCGCGCTGTGGTGTCTCGTCGGCGACGACTTCCTCGCCGAGAGCCTCGGTCCCGAGGTCGCCGCCGAGTGGTTCGCGGCGCTCGGCGACGAGCGCGACCCCGACGACCTCCGGCTGCTCGGTCATCGCACGTGGACGCTCGCGCGGTTGTTCAACCTCCGGGAGGGGTTCACCCGGGCCGACGACCGGCTCCCGGAGGCGCTGAGACGGGAGACGAGTGGCGGGAGCGAGGGGGGGACCGAGAACGGGAGCGAGGGCGAACGCGACGGGCTCGATCCCGACGCGTTCGAGGGGCTCCTCGACCGGTACTACGCGCACCGCGGCTGGGACCGCGAGGGGCGGCCGACGGCCCGGCTGCTCGACCGGCTCGGACTCGCGGATCTGCCCGACGAGGCGACGCCGGTCGGGTCGATCGAAGACGTGCCCAGCGTCGACGGCGACGACCGGGTATAACTGCGACCGGCGGCTACGGCGCCGCCTGCTTCGTCGAGATCAGCTCGATCACGTCCCGGTGGGAGAGCTCGTGGCCGGTGCCGACCTGCCGGCCGCTCCGGCAGTCGGTGCCGTGGAGGAGCCCCTGCCCGATGTCCGAGTGGATGTGGAACGCGAAGTCCTCGGTCGTCGCCCCGTCGGGGAGGATGAAGCAGTCGCGGAAGACGCCCTTCTCGTCTCTGCTCCCGTTCGCGGAGCCGGGGAAGACGGCGATACAGCCGAGCACGTCGAAGACGGCGGCTTCGAGCGCGCCCTGCACGCCGGTCCCGTCGTAGTCGGCGACGAACTCCCCGATCCGATCGAGACCGGCTCTCTGCTCGCCGGAGACGTCGCCGACGAGGTCGAAGTCGCTCTCGCCGGGCGTGTAGTCGACGACGCCGGCCTCGTCCGCGTTTTTAAGCGCCTTTTCGGCGTGAGCGCTCGCGGAGACGAACGAGAGGTGGTCGTAGTCGGGGTCCGCCGTGATCTCCTCCCAGTTCGCCTGGGCCTCGGGCGTGTCCATCTTGTTGGCGGCGACGACCATCGGCTTCGTGCGCCTCCGGATCTCGCGGGCGAGGTCGGCCCTGTCGGCGTCGTCCCACGTCTCGGGGTCGAGTTCGAGTCCCTCGGCGAGGATCACCCGTTTCATCCGGTCTTTGTCGATGCCGAACGCCGACATCTGGTCGGCGAGCTCCGCCTCGATCGCGGCGTCCGCGCCGTGGTAGCGCGTCGCGAACTTCTCGAGGCCCTTCTCCAACACGTCGAGGTACCACTCGTCGAGCTCCGCCTCGAGGAAGTCGATGTCTTCGCGCGGGTCGTGGCCCTCGGTGGTCTCGCCCTCGATGTCGGTCTTCCCCGAGAAGTCGACGACGTGGATCAGGACGTCGGTCTCGTTGAGGTCGGTGAGGAACTGGTTACCGAGCCCGCGCCCCTCGTGGGCGCCCGGGACCAGCCCGGCGACGTCGACGAGCTTGACCGGGACGAAGCGGGTGCCGTCGCGGCAGACGCCGACGCTCGGCGTGCAGCTCTCGTCGAACTCGGGGGCGGCGCAGTCGACGCGGACGTACGCCTCGCCGACGGTCGGGTCGATCGTGGTGAACGGGTACGCGCCCTCGGGCACGTCGTTCATCGTCGCGGCGTTGAAAAACGTCGACTTCCCCACGGAGGGCTTGCCGACGAGGCCGATCCGATAACTCATTACCGCTACTGCGCGATCCACGGTAAAAAGCGATGCGAGACGCGGCGTGCCGTGCGCACGGGTGGCGAGGGGCGCGGGACCCGGACCCGATCAGGCGTCGGAGGCGTTGGCCCCGGAGCCGATCAGGCGTCGCCGTCGGCGAACAACACGATGGTCCCCGCACACGATTCGGCGAGGTCGCTTCGGGCCGCGGGGAACGAGCGGTCCTCGAGCTCGCTCTCGACCCGCGACAGGTGTATCTCGGTCGTCGTGGCTGTCCGTCGCTTCGGAGCGGCTTAAACGCGCGCCTCGGGGCACACCGGAAAAGAACCGGCAAGAACTGCAAAGAGTTATGCCTCGGCGGTGTCACGGTCTATGTGAACAGATGACTCTTTACGACCGGATCCTGGTCCCGACCGACGGCTCGGCGGAGGGGGAGCGAGCGGTCGCGCACGCGCTGGACCTCGCCGCGGTCCACGGCGCGGCCGTCCACGCCGTCCACGTCGTCGACGCGGCGAGATACGCGGGGATGCCGATGGAGACGTCGTGGGAGGGAGTCGGGAAGCTCCTGCGGGGCGACGCCGACGAGGCCGTGGACGAGGTCGAGGAGCTGGCCGCGGAGACCGAGATCGACGTGGAGACCGCGGTCGTCGAGGGGTCGCCGAGCCGCGAGATCATCCGGTACGCCGAGGGCAACGACTGCGACCTCGTCGTGATGGGGACGCACGGCCGCGGCGGGATCGATCGGCTCCTCCTCGGGAGCGTCGCGGAGAAGGTCGTCCGCGGCGCCGACGTCCCCGTCCTGACGGTCCGGATCGACGGCGACGCCTCGCCGGAGCCGAGCGCTGTGGGGACCGTCGACGAGGGGACGGCCGAGGAGCGACCGACCGACGGGGCCGGAACGACCGCGAGCGAGGGGGCCGCCGAGGACCCCGAGTCGGAGGCGACGGGCGGGACGTAGGACGCTCCCACCGGGTCGCCTCGGCGACCCGATCCGCCGCGGTCAGTCGTCCGCGTCCCGGAGGTGCTCGCAGTCCCCGGCGTGGACCCGTCGCGTTCCGTCTCCGGTGTCGACCACGAGCGCGCCCGGCGACTCGACGTCGACCGCGGTACCCGTTACCGAGCCGCTCGACGTCTCGACCCGGACCCGCCGCCCGAGCGTGCTCGCCCGCTCGCGCCACGCCGGCAGGATCCGGTCCATCCGGTCCGGCTCCCCCGCGAGCGCCGCGAAGCGCTCGAGGAGGGTCGCGGCGAACCGGCGCCTGTCGACGGGGCCCCCGAACTCCTCCCGCAGGGACGTCGCGCCCGCCGGAAGCGTCTCGGCGTCGATATTCGCGTTGACGCCGACCCCCGCGACGAGCCACGAGACCCGGTCGGCCTCGCCCTCCATCTCCGTGAGGATCCCCGCCAGCTTGCGGCCGCCGCGACCGCCGGAGTCGCCCACCAACACGTCGTTCGGCCACTTGATGTGCGCGTCGACGCCCGCCTCGCGGCAGGCGTCGACCGTCGCGACCGCCGCGGCGAGGGTGAAAAGCGGGGCGTGAGCCGGCGGGACGTCGGGTCGGACCACGAGCGAGAGCCAGACGCCGCCGCTGGGCGCGACCCACTCGCGGTCGAGCCGCCCCCGGCTGCCCGTCTGCTCATCGGCGACGACGGCGACGCCGCCGGCGCCCTCGCCCGCCAGCTCGCGGGCGCGGTCGTTCGTCGACGGGAGGCTGTCGTGGTGCTCGACCGCGTACGGCGCGTCGAGCCCGAACTCGATCCCGGCCGCGCAGTAGTCGGGATCCCCGGGCGCGACGTACCCCTCCGAGGTCGACGCGACGGCGAACCCCTCCCCGCGGAGCGCCTCGACCGCCTTCCACACCGCCGCCCGCGAGACGTCGAGCTCCGCCGCGAGCGCCGGGCCGGAGACCGGTCCGTCTTCCAAGGCGTCCAGCAGCGCGCGACGCGTGTCCATGTCGACGGGATCGGCGCGAGCATGCAAAGCCGTTCCGAGTCGGGCCCGAGAGCGCCCCGGAGCGAGCACACACCTATGGGCACCGAGCACCACGCTCCGACTATTGAATGACCGATCCGAGCGCCGAGAGCGTTCCGGTGACCGTCGTCGACGGACACGAGCGCACCGAGCTGGCGGTCGAACCGGGCCGGACCCTCCGACGGGCCCTCCTCGACGCGGGCCTGTCGCCGTACGCGGCCGCGACCCGCCGGCTGAACTGCGGCGGGCGGGGCGTCTGCGCCACCTGCGGCGTCCGGATACGAGAGGGGCCGCCCCCGGACCACTGGCACGACCGGCTCGCGGCCCGCTTCGGCTACCCCCGGCTGTCCTGTCAGGTGACCGTCGACCGGCCGATGACGGTCGAGCTCGTCGACAAGCGCGTGTGGGGGCCGCGCGAACGCGACGGGGACGACTGAGAGCCCGACCGCAGTCCCCGCGTCGCCGCCGATCGCCCCCGAGACACCTCGTTTCCGGTGAAACGGTTCGGCGTGACGAAGGCGGGGTCCCCGCGTGGGCACAAGACACAAGGTCGCACGGGCGAACGCTCCGGTATGCAACCCTCCAAGGAGGAAGCGGCGTCCGACGGCGACCCGATGGACGACCTCGACGACCTCCTCGACGACGACCTCGCCGGGGGCGAGTCGACCGCGTCGTCGGACGACGCGGGGTCCGACGCCACGGCGGGCGGCTCGTCCGAACGGGCGGCCGGCGCGAGCGACGACGGCGGGCGGGTCGGAACCAGCGGTCGCTGGTTCTCCGCGAAGGCGTTCGCGCTCTCCCTCGTCGCCGTCGCCGCCGGCGTGTTCGTCGGCGGCGCGATCCCGCTCATCGGCGGGACGATCGGCTCCGCCGGGGGCGTGTTCCTCGCGGCGTTCCTGATCGGGCTGGTCCTCTCTGCGCGCCGGTACGTCGAAACCGGGATCGCCGGCGGCGCCGCGGGGGCGGCCGTCGCCGTGACGAACGTCCTCGGCGTCGGCTTCCTCCCGATCGGGATCGACTACCTCCAGCAGTGGGGGTTGCCCCTGCTGGCCGTCGGCGGCGGGGTGGGACTCGTCGTCGCGCTGGTCGGCCACTACTTCGGCCGCGACCTCCGCGCCGGCCTGACCACGGATGTCGGCGGCTGAGCGGCGCGGCGATCCCTCACTTCCGCCCGGTCAGCGCGGACCAGTGATACACGTCGAATCCGACGTACGCGGCGATCTCGCGGCGTTCGAGCGCGAGGAAGCCGGCAAGGATCGCGACGAACCCGACGATCGCCTCGGCCTCGATGAGGCTGCCCAGGAAGACCCAGCTCCCGACCGCGGCGACGACCGGCTCGACGTACCCGACGAGGTGGAGTTGCGCCGGGCCGACCGCGTCGAGCAGCGCGAAGTAGATCAGGAACGCGAGCGCGCCCGACAGCAGCGTGAGGTACGCGAGCGACGCGATCGCGGTGTCGCTCCAGATGATCGCGGCGGGGGACTCGCCGAGCGCGGCGGCGCCGACGAACAGGAGCCCGGCGCCGATCACCATCGCCCACCCCTGTAGCGCGGCGATCGGGAGGTCGGTGCGGAGCGGGCGGAGCAGGACCGCGCCCAGCGAGAAGGCGACCGCGCCGGCGAACGCGAGCCCGACGCCGAGGGGGGCGGCGCTCCCCGCCCCGCCCCCCGTCGGGTCGGCGATCACGACGACACCGAGGACCCCGAGCGCGAAGCCGCCGATCTCGACCGCTCCGAGCCGCTCGTTCGGGAGGAGGAGCGCGGCGAACACCGCGGTCAAGACGGGCACGAGGCTCACGACGACCGCGGCGACCGCCCCGGAGATGTACAGCTCGCCGACGTACAACAGGCCATGGTACGTGGCGATCACGAAGGTCGCGGCGACGGCGACGCCGAGCCACTCGTCGCGACCGCGGGGGACCGTGCGGCCGGACGCGACCGCGGCGACGCCCAACACGATCGCCCCGGCGATCGCGTACCGGACGCCGGCGAAGAGCAGCGGCGGGAAGTAGTGCAACCCGGCCTCGATGGCGACGAAGGAGGTGCCCCACAGGATCGCGAGGAGAACGAACGCGCTGACGACGGATTCCGGAGTAGAGAGGAAGTTCCGTGACTTCATTGAGTGTTAGTTCGAAGATTGTTGAGACAGTTAAACTATTCTTTCAGAACCTGCCGTATTCTGAATGAACAATCACGCATACGAATACGGTGCAATACGGTCCCGAAACGAGCCGGGTTTTTGAATTCGACTCCAACCCTATCAGTCGGAATATACAATAATCCCTCACGCGAAGGGGGCGTATGGACGAGCGCGACGTGCGGCTCCTGAAGACGATATCGGACCTGGGAACGGGGAGTCCCGAGCGGCTCCACGAGGAGACGGGGATCCCGGTGTCGACGATCCACTACCGGCTGAACAACCTCCGCGAGGACGGCGTGATCGAGAACGACCTCTACGACATAGACCACGAGGCGCTCGGCCTCGGCGTCACCGTCATCGTCGAGGTGCTCGCGGGCTACGAGGGGCCGTACGAGGAGTTCGCGGAGGAGCTGCTCGCGGTCGAGGGCGTCACGGAGGCGTTCTTCACGATGGGCGAGACCGACTTTGTCGTGCTCGCGCGGCTCTCCTCGTCCGACACCGTCGAGCGGCTGATCAGCGACTTCGAGGCGATCCCGGAGGTCGAGCGCACGAACTCGACGTTCACGATCGCCACCCTCAGAGACGAGCCGCGCGCGCCGGCGACATACGACCTCGACACGCTGCTCGCGGAGCTGACGGACTGAGTCGGAGCGTCCCTCGTGCGAAGCGGAGGCCGGGACCGAACGGCTCTCTCACGGGATCGAGTTCCCTGTGGATGGGTGTGTATCGAATTTATTAATCGTAAACGAGGCGGGCGAGTCGACCGGGAACCGGTCGAATTCGGCGATGCGGATCGCGGAATCCGGATCGGGGACCCGGGCCGCCCGGTCCGAGCATTAGCCTTCGAGCGAGTTCCCGATCGACCGCTCGACGTACAGCAGCGCGACCAGTCCGAGAACGATGACGGTGTACGACACCGCGGCGAACAGCGCGTCTTGGGTCGTCGCGTACTCGGAGGTCCGGAAGATGATCACCTTCCGGACCATGGCGATGACGCCGGTGTAGATCACCAGCCTGACGATCACTCGAGTTTCGCTCTGTTCGATGTACGCGACGACCGTCTCGTACACCTCGACGATGATCAGGAGGAGGAGTCCGGTCTCGATGAAGCCGATAACGACGTTCGGGTTCGTGATCGCACCGGTCGGGACCGACTCCGCGATCTGGATCGCGAGGTCGATGACGCCGATGCCGAAGAGGAGCGCGAACATCGCCGCCGCGGCCAGCTCGACGCCGGTGATAAACCGACTGGTCGCGTCGAAGACGCGGTCGCTAGACGTCCTGTCGGTGGACGGCTCGTCGTGAGAGTCTGTCGCGGGCGAGTCATCCGACGGGTCGGCCGCAGGCGAGTCTGCCATCCGGTAGTCCCTCTCGGATCGAGACACGGACTCCCGATACGTAAAGAACGGGCCTGACTGGCACGGAACCCGCTACGACCGCTTCCCGATCTCCTCGCGGAGCGCGTCGGAGACGACCTCGCCGTCGGCCTTCCCGCGGAGCGCGCCCATGGCCTCGCCCATCAGCCCGGAGAACGCGCCCATCCCCTCCTCGTCGACCTGGTCGGCGTTGCGCTCGACTACCTCCGCGACCGCCTCGCGCACTTCCGCCTCGCTCACGCCGGAGAGGCCGGCCTCTTCGACCGCTTCGGCGGCCGTGAGATCGGGGTCCGCCGCGAGCGTCGTGAGTACCTCGGGCACGCCCTCCTTCGCGAGGTCGCCGTCCTCGACGAGACCGAACAGGTCGAGGAAGTGGTCGTCGGTGAGATCCTCGACTGGGGCGCCGTCCCGCCGGATCTCCGTCGTCGTCGACTCCAGCGTCGACGCGGCGAAGGTCGGGTCGACGCCGCGGTCAACTGCGGCCTCGAACAGCGGGAAGCGACGGCCAAACGCGACCTGCTCGGCGAGCCCGCGGTCGAGCCCGAACGCCTCGACGTAGCGGTCGGTCTTCTCGTCGAGCAGTTCCGGCCGGTCCACGTCCGAGGGGTCGGGCTCGACCGGCGGGACGTCCGTCTCGGGGTACATCCGCGCGGCGCCGGGGAGCGGGCGGAGGTAGCGGGTCGTCGCGTCGTCGTTGGCGCCGCGGGTCTCCTCGGGGACGCCCTCGAGGGCCGTGCCCGCGCGCTCGGCCGCCGCCTCGATCGCGAGGTCGGCCGTCTCGGGGTCAGCGGCGACGATGGCGACCGCGTCCTCCTCGCCCGCGCCGACCGCGTCGCGGAGGCCCGCGACCTCCGCCTCGGTCACGCCGTACGCCGGCAGCTCGTCGGTGTGGAAGACCCCGCCCGCGCCGTGGCGCTTCGCGTGGTCCGAGAGCTCGGTGCCGAGCCGCCGGTCCGGCTGGAGCTCGCGGCCGACGAGGCCGTCGAAGCCGAACAGGGGGACCGCGGCCACCTTCCCGCCCGCGTCGAGCGCGCCGCGGACGACCCCCGACTCGGTGTCGGCGAAGACCTCGGTGACGTCCGAGACGTCGCCCACGCTCGCGTCGCGGTCGCGGAGCTCCTCGCGGATCTCGAGCAGCTCGGCCTGCCGGCCGACCTCGCCGCGGACGATGTCCTCGATCCCCTGTAGGTCCTGGACGCCCTTCACCTCGACGCGCGCGCCCTCGGCGATGGAGACGTTGACGTCTTGGCGGATCGTGCCCAGCCCGCGCTTGACCGCTCCCGTCGACCGGAGCAGCATCCCGATGCGCTCGGCGGCCTCGCGGGCGCCCTCGGGGCTCCGGATGTCCGGCCCGGTGCCGATCTCGACCAGGGGGACGCCCAGCCGATCCAGCGAGTAGACGACGCCCGCCTCGGTCTCCTCGACGCGCTTGGCCGACTCCTCTTCCAGCATGAGGTCGACGATCGACACGCGCCCCTCGCTCGTCTCGATTTCGCCCTCCTGCCCGAGCAGGATCGAGCGCTGGAAGCCGGAGGTGTTCGACCCGTCGATGACGAGCTTCCGCATCACGTGGGCCTGGTCGACGACCGAGACGTCGAGCAGGTCGGCGATCTGGAGGGCCACAGAGAGGGCCTCCCCGTCGACGCGGCGCGGCGGCTCGTCGTCCTCCTCGACGAGGCAGGTGGTGTCGTACGCGAGGTAGGTGAACTCGCGGTCGACTCGGCTCTCCTCCATCGCGGCGTCGTCGAGCTCGCCGAGTTCGCTCTTCGTCGGGTGGAGCCGGCGGGTGATCTCCCGCTCGGCCTCGTCCGGGTCGCGCTCGGCCGTCGGGGAGTCGCAGAACAGCTTCGTCTCCGTGTCGAGCTGCTGGTGGATCTCCAGCCCGGCGACGAGCCCCAGCTCCTCGTGGTCGTACTCGGGGGTCGCGTCCGTACTCATTACGCCATACTCCGGCAGGCCGGGACTAAAAGGGTGGCAGTTCGCGCGAGCGATGCGGATCGTGAGAGCTGATGTCGTTTATAAATGACCGGGCGGCGGCGCGTGCCTGCGAGCGGCCGAAGGCCGCGAGTCAGCACGCGCGAGGGAGTCGGTGGTCCGGAGCGAAGCGGAGGACCACCGACGAGGCTGGGGAGGTGTGAGGTGCTGTGCGGAGCGGTGCGGGGTGGGACTCAAAGGGGCAGCCGCGAGGGCGAAGGCGCGCGACGTAAGCACCGAGGGAGGGAACGGAGTGAGCGACCGAGGCGCGCAGCGAGCGCACCGAGCCCTCGCGGCTGGGGCTTTGGAGGTGTTCGCCGCCGATCTGCGGTCAGCCATTTATAAGCGAACAACTCGGGCCGCAAGAACACCCACTACATCACCAGTCAGAGCCAAGTGTAGTCGTCACTCGTCGAGTAGCGTTCGAAAGGAATTATGCGTGGGTGCTGTCGTGTAGACAACACCGTGCATCGCGGGGGTGTGCCCCGAGCGATGCGTGGGACCGGATTTGAACCGGCGGACCTCTACAGGACAGCGCCCTCAACGCTGCGCCGTTGGCCTGGCTTGGCTACCCACGCTCGCGGTGTTCTGTCGCAACTCCACGTACCCTTCCCCTAATTAAAAGCCCTTCCATTCGATAGCGCCGTGCCGCGGGGTGACATCGGGAAGCGGGGCCGAGGGCGTCGAGATTTCGGCCGCGGACGTCGAGCGCATCGGCGCTCGGGCCGGCGAAACCGGCACGGGTTTGGGGGTGGCGCTCCTCAATCCGCCCATGTCCGAGTGGGCCCGGGAGAACGTCCCCCTCCTGACCGCCATCTGTTCCGTCGCCGCCCTCGCCGTGGTGTTCGGCGCCGTCGGCGGCGCGATTCCGAGCGCTCTCTTCCCGCGCGCGAGCGACGCCGTCCTCGCCGCGATCCCGCACTTCAACGCCGCCGTCTCGGCGACCGCGATCGGCACCATCGTCCTCGGCTGGCGCGCCATCTCGCGCGGGGACGTGCGCCGACACCGCGCGTTCATGCTGACGTCGTTCGGCCTCTTCACGGCCTTCCTCGGGGCGTACCTCTACCGGCTGATCCACGTCGGCACGACCGAGTTCCCCGGCCCCGAGGCCGCCTACACCTACCTCTACCTCCCCTTCCTCGGGATCCACATCCTACTCGCGATCTGCTGTCTGCCCTTCGTCTTCCACGCGCTCCTGCTCGCCGCGACCCGCCCGTACGAGGAGCTGTATCACACCCGACACGCGCAGGTCGGCCTCGTCGCCGCCGTCCTCTGGCTGATCTCCTTCACGATGGGAATCGGGGTGTACGTCATGCTGTACCACGCGTTCTGACCGGGCGGCGCGACCGGCTCGGGAGGGGTCGCCTGACGACGAAGTTTGAAGCCGCCGTCGCCCGTATGACCCGCCGTGCTGTTCCCGACTCACCTCTTCGTCGCCGGCTGGATCGGGTGGCTGTCGGGGCGCTCCCGGGTCCGGAAGCGTCTCCCCGAGACGCCGACGCTCTCGGTCCCGTGGCTCGTCGCCGGCGCGACGCTCCCGGACGCCGTCGACAAGCCGCTCGGCGCGCTGGGGGTCGTCGACACGTATCACTCCGTCGGCCACTCCGCGCTGCTCGCTCCCCTCGCGGTCGCCGTCGCCGCGAGGCACCGGCACGGGCTCGCGGTCGCGGTCGGCTGGGGCTCGCACCTCGCGCTGGACACGCTCCACATCGTCGTGAACGGGCGAGCCGGCAACGCGGTGTCGCTCGCGTGGCCGGTGCTCAAAAAGCCCGACCCGCTCGGCATCCCGCCGGGCGAATTCGCGCGCTTCTACGTCGGAACGCCCTCGTTTTACCTCGAAGTGGCGATATGGCTGACGGCGATCCTCCTCGCGTTCCGGTGGCGGTTCGGCGTCGGCGCGAGCCGGAACGCGGACCGGTGACCGGAGACGCGCCCGGCCTACTGCTCGTCGTTCGCCTTCCGGTGGGCCGCGTAGAAGAGAGGGATGAGCAACGCTCCGGCGAACCCCAAGCTGAGCGCGAGCGCCCCGATGTCGCCCGCGGTGAGGGGCGTGCCGCTGTCCCCGCCGTCGCCGCCGTCACCGCTTCCGCCGTCCCCGCCGTCACTCCCGCCGTCCCCGCCGTCGCTTCCGTCCCCGCCGTCCCCGCCGTCGCTCCCGTCCCCGCCGTCCGCGCTCGGGTCGACGAGGTCGTCGTCGACAGAGCCGACGGCGACGCCGCCCTTCATGCCGGCCGCCTTGTGAGGGGTGCAGTAGTAGTTGAACGTGTCGCCCTCCGACGCGTCGTCGAACGCGTACTCGAAGGTGGCCCCCGCCTCGCTGACCGTCTCGCCGCTGTCGAAGGTCTCGTCCTCGGCGACGACGTTGTGCGCGCCGCCCTCGCCGGTCCACTCCCAGACGACGGTCGTCCCGGGGTCGATCAGGATCGCCGCCGGGCCGAACCTGAGCCCGTTGACCGCGCCGACGGCGACCGTGACCTCGTCCTGACCGGTGTAGTCGTGCGTGCCGTCGTAGTTGCCCACGTCGTCCAGATAGCCGCCGTACTGGGCGGCGACGGTCCCGGACCCGGCGGCGAGGCCGGTCGCGGCGGCGGCGCCCGCGGCGCCGGCCCTGAACAGCCCGCGGCGGCTCATGGTCGCGTCGTCGGCGTCGGATGTCATACCCGTACCTCCCGGCGTGGGCGTATTTAAATTCCCGATTCCGGGCTCCCGCGGCGGGAACGCGTCGCTGGCGTATCGGTGGGGTCGAGCGACACGGGACAAAACGCGAGACCGCGACCCGATCAGTCGTCCGCGGGCGTGGGACCGGGCGCGACGCCGTCGAGGTCGCGGTCGCTCTCCTCGCCCTCGACGTCGAAGGGGTACTCGCCGGTGACGCAGCCGAGACAGAGGTCCGCGCGGCTCTCCCCGAGCGCCTCGGCGACCGCGTCGATCGAGAGGTACGACAGGGAGTCGGCGCCGACCGCCTGCCG
Source organism: Halorubrum yunnanense (assembly GCF_026586675.1). Taxonomy (GTDB): domain Archaea; phylum Halobacteriota; class Halobacteria; order Halobacteriales; family Haloferacaceae; genus Halorubrum; species Halorubrum yunnanense. The sequence goes on along the minus strand of NZ_JAODIX010000032.1, from coordinate 75,973 downwards.
GATCTCCTCGGTGGAGGCGTCGGGGGCGATCAGCTCCTCGCGGGTCGCCATGTCGATCCCGAAGTAGCAGGGCGCGACGATGGCCGGCGCGCCGATCCGGAGGTGGACCTCCTCGGCGCCCGCCTCGCGGACGAGATCGACCAGCTGGGTCGAGGTCGTCCCCCGGACGATGGAGTCGTCGATGATGGTGACCGACTTCCCCTCCACGGTCGACCGGATGGGGTTGAGCTTCAGCCGGACCGCGCGCTCGCGTTCGTCCTGCGTCGGCATGATGAACGTGCGGCCGACGTAGCGGTTCTTCATCAGCCCCTCGGCGAACGCGATACCGCCGTCGTCGTCCGGGCGGGGCTCCCCGTCCGCGGTCGTCTCGCCGGCGGCGTCGGCGTAGCCCGAGGCGAACGCTCGCCCGGAGTCGGGGACGGGCATCACGACGTCCGACTCGGTACCGGACTCCTCCCAGAGCTTCCGCCCGAGCTTACGCCGGACCTCGTACACCAGGTTCTCGTCGATGACGGAGTCGGGGCGGGCGAAGTAGACGTGTTCGAAGAAGCAGTGGGCGGTCGACTCGCGCTCGACGAGCTGGTACGTGTCGTACCCCGAGCCGTCGGGGTCGAGGACGACGAGCTCGCCCGGTCGCACGTCCCGGATCAGTTCCCCGTCGAGGGTGTCGATGGCGGCCGATTCGCTGGCGAGGACGTAGCCGCCGTCGATCTTCCCGAGGCACAGCGGGCGGTTCCCGAGTGGGTCGCGCACGCCGAGGACGGTGTCGTCGTGGGTGATCGCCAACGAGTAGGAGCCGTGGATGCGGTTCATCGTGTGTTTGACGGCACGCACGAGGTCCTCCTCGAGGAGGTTGCGCGCGAGGTCGTGGGCGATCACCTCGGTGTCGCCGTCAGAGGTGAACGCGTGGCCGGCGGCCGCGAGCTCCTCGCGGACCTCGTCGGCGTTCACGAGGTTCCCGTTGTGCGAGAGCCCGAGCGACCCGGACTTAAACGAGACGGAGAACGGCTGCGCGCAGCTCTTGTCGAGGCTGCCGGCGGTCGGGTACCGGACGTGGCCGATACCGGTCCCGCCGGACAGCGACTCGAGGTCCCCCTTCTCGAACGCGTCGCCGACGAGCCCGCGATCGACGTGGCTGTGCTGTTGGAACCCGTCGTGCGTGACGATCCCCGCGGACTCCTGCCCGCGGTGTTGGAGCGCGTACAGCGCGTAGTACAGCGGCCGCGCGGCCTCGCGGTCGGCGAGCGAGATGCCGACCACGCCGCACTTCTCTCGCGGCTCGTCAGCGATGTTGTCCCCACCGGCGTTCATGTACGCGACGGTGAGGCGGGAAGCGATAAAAGTCCTCGTGTTCGTGCTGGCATCGGGATTGAGAACAGAAGATATATTCACGAACGCGGATCAATAGTGGAGACCGCCTCCGGTCGGTGTCGGGCGTTCACTCCCCGCCGATACACTCGTCTAACCGCTCGAAGTACGCCTCCCGCGGCACCTGGTAGGCGGCGCGGTAGTCCACGTCGCCGGCGGCGAACCGCTCCGCGACCGCGACGGCCGCGGCGGCGCCCGCCTCCCGGTCGTCGAGGGTCTCCGAGACCGCCTCGACCTCGGGCTCCAAGAAGAGGACGACGTGCCACTCGTCGGTCGCGTACTGGCCCGAGCCGGGCCGGGCCGTTCGCGCGCCGTTCGTGAGGTAGACGGTCGGCATGCACTCGGCCGGGAGGTCGTCGCCGTCGAACACGTCGGGGCGGTAGACGAGGATGGCGCGCCCGCTCGGCTCCTCGTTCCACACCCGCCAGCCGTCCGGCAGCGCCTCGAAGCTCATGTGCGGTGTGAGGCGCCGAGGCTTGAAAGGGTCGCGCTCCGGCGCTGACGCGGCCGCGGTTCGCCTCACCGCGGCCTCCGCCGACCGCTTCACTCGACGATGTCCGAGCCGCCCGCCGGAATGAACTCCTGGAGCTGGTCCGCGCTCGCCACCTTGCGGACGAACGACTGGTCGGCGAAGCGCTCCTTCAGCGTTCGGTACGCCATCATCGCGGCGTCGTTCTGCGCGTACATCCCCGGCTCGAAGGTGACGCTCGTCGCCGCGCGGTCCACGATCGCCGACGGCGGGCCACCGATGGCCTGGGTGACCGGCTCGCACTGGACGCCGACGGCGATCCGACAGGGGACGTCCTCGAAGTACGTCCGGTCGCCCCGGATCACGAAGCTCCCCTTCTCGATGTACTCGCCGCTCTCGGGCGTCTTCGAGACCTGATCGGGCTCGACCATGTACGCGTCGCCGGCGCCGCGGCCGTCCTTCCAGTCCGAGGAGTACGAGACGGCGAACTGCGCGGCCTCCCGCAGCGTCTCCTCGGAGAAGTCGACCGGGTCCGCGGACTCGGAGGGCCCCGCGGCCTTCAGCAGGGTCACCGGTCCGCCGTGGGCCTGCGTGTGGAAGAACCGGTCGTGTTTGCCCATGTACTTCTTGACGAGCTCCTCGTTCTGGTCGGCGTTGCGCCCGCCGATGACCAGGTAGCCGGTCGACGTGTGGAACCACCGGAAGCGGTCGTACCAGTCGTCGGGGCTCCGGATCGGGACCGACGAGCGCGAGAGCCAGTCGGTCTCGTACCCCTCATCGTCCTCGTCGTCACCGCCGTCGCTCCCGGGGCTCTCGTCTTCGGCCGCCTCTTTCGCCTCCCACTCCGCCTTGCGCTCCCTGGCCGCCTCCAGCTCCCGGCGAGTCGACTCGATGGCCTCCATCGCGCCCTCTTTTTTCCCCTCGATGCGCTTCGCCTCCCGGTAGAGCCGGTCGGCGTTGACCTCGACGCCGTCGCCGGCGTCGAGTCCAATCCGAGCCGTTCCCCCGTCGTCGCCCTCGGCGGCGAGCTCGACCGTCACGGTCCCCTCACCGCCGTCCACGCCGACCACGGCCTCCGCGGCCGGGATCCCCCGCTCCGCCCCCGCGTCGAGGGTCTCCGCGATCTCGTCCCAAGGGACCTCGTTCTCGCGGGCCTCCCGAACCGTCGAGAGCACCTCGTCGACGAGGTCGTAGTTCGCGTACAGCAGCTCGGCGCGCTCGCGCTCCGCCTCGGCCTGCTCCTCGAACCCCTCGATCGCCCCGCGCTGCTGTTCGATGATCCGCTCCTGTTTCGCGATCTCCTCCTCGAATTCGGGGCGGGACGGGCTCGCGTCGGCGGGGGCCTCGCCCGCGTCGGTGTCCTCGCCTTCGAGCCGGTAAAAGTACTCGTCGACGGCGGCGTTAAACGAGTCGAACCCGACGCTCGGGAGCCCCTCGTGCTCCGAGAGCGGGAAGGGCGTGACGTCGACGACCCGGGGGTCGCGGTCCGAGTCGGAGTCGGCGTCCGACCCGTCCTCCCCCCCGTCGCCACCGTCCAGTTCCTCCTCGTACACCCGGGGATCGATGTCGCCGGAGCGGAGTCGGTCCCCGATCCGTTCGAGCGCCTCGTGGAGCGCGCGGAGCTGGTCGTCGGTCGCCTCGTCGATGGGCGTCTCCTTCTCGACGTCGGCGCGGGTACACACCTCCTCGGCGTAGAGCCCGCCGAGGTTGAGCTGCGTGGCGAGGGTCCGCACCACGTCGCTGTCGGACTCGCGCATGTGCCGTTTGAACCCGCCGAGGCTGACGTCGAGGGGGTTGAGCCGCGAGGCGGGGTACTCGTACTGCGACCCGGGCGCGACCGTCCGAGATTTCAGCCGGACGGTCTGGAGCGAGCCGACGACCTCGCCGGTCTCGTCGAGCGTGGCGACGTTGCCCTGCCCGAACAGCTCGGCGACGAGCGTCGTGTTCTCGTCCTCGCGCTCGAACTCGAAGGTGAGGATCCGGTCGAACTCGTACTGCTCGACGCCCGCGAAGTCGGCGCCAGACATCCGGTTCCGGAGCATCTTCGCGAAGTTCGGCGGTCGGCCCGGGGCGTCGGCGACGTGCTCGGCGTCCGCGACGTGGGCGCGTTTGGTGTCCCCGACCTCGATCATGAGCTCAACGCGGCCGCGATCGAAGTCGCGGAGCTTCAGCCGGAGCAGGTCGTCGTCGTAGAGGTACGCCTTGTCGACTTTCGCCCCCTCATACCGATTGAGCTCGGTGACGAGGGCGGCGAGGTCGATGCTCGACAGCTCCCGCTTCTGGTCCATACGACAGAGAGACGGCCGGCCCGGAAAAAGGCGTGTCGTTGTGAGTGCGAGCCGGCGAGCGAGACGGCGGGTGACTCGGACGGCGCTACAGCCGCTTCGACACGTACGGCCCGTCCTGGTGGTAACCGAGCTTGGTCCGGTAGTACTCGCGGGCGCCGATCCCCGAGATGATCGCCATCTTGCGGAAGCCGGCGTCACGGGCCATCTCCTCCGCGCGTTCGAGGAGCTTCGTCCCGTACCCCCGGTGCTGCCAGTCGCCGTCGCCGCCGAGAGCGACCTCGCTGCCGTACACGTGCAGTTCGCGGATCAGCGCGGCGTCCCCGAGCTCGCGGCGGATCGCGTCGTCCTCGGAGCCGGGCGCGCCGGGCTGGTCGGGGGCGAACGAGGGGTATCGCAGCCGACAGAACCCGACGAGCAGGTCGCGGACTGGGTCCTCGAACGAGATGAAGTGCTCCGTCCCCCCGCCGGCCTCGTACGTCATCACGTCGAGCTCGACGTCGTCGGGGTCCGGGTCGGCGTCGTTATGGCCCACCTCGCGAGCGCGGATGTCACGTTGGACGATCCCCTTCTCCTCGGCTCGCTGGTCGGCGAGCTGCCGGAGGTTCGACTTCCAGACGCCGCCCTCGATGAAGTCGGCGGGGATGTCGCGCTGGACCCGCTGGAGCCGGGTGTACTTCGGGATCTGGCCCATCGCCTCGGCGACGACGTCGGCCGCCTCCTCGTTCGAGAGCGGCTCAAACGAGTCCTGACGCCAGCGGTCGTACACCCGGGTCCCCTCGACGACGAGGGTGGGGTATATCTTGAGGTAGTCGGGGCGCCAGTCGGGGTTCTCGAACAGCTGGCGGAAGTCCTCGACGCACATCTCCCGCGTCATCCCCGGCTGGCCCGGCATCATGTGGAACCCGACCTTGAACGCAGCGTCGCGCAGGCGGCGGTTCGCGCTGCGGGAGGCGTCGTTGCCGTGGCCGCGGTGCATCTCGCGGTTGATCCGCTCGTAGGTCGTCTGCACGCCGACCTCGACTTTCGTGCCGCCCAGATCGAGCATCCGGTCGATCTGCTCGGGGTCACACCAGTCCGGCTTCGTTTCGAACGTCGTGCCGATGTTGCGGATCGCGTTCGTCTCGTTCTCCGCGATCACGTCCTCGAGGTACTCGAACTCCGTCTCTTCGGGGTCCGGCGCGAACGACTCGCCCTCGGCCGGCTCGGGCTCCTTGTCGAGGTTGTAGTCGTTCATCGCCTGGAGGGCGCGCTTCACGAACCACTCCTGGTAGTCGTGCGAGCGCGCGGTCATCGTCCCGCCCATCAGGATCAGCTCCACCTTGTCGACCGGGTGGCCGATCTTCCGGAGCTGTTCGAGCCGGAGCGTGACCTGCCCGTACGGGTCGTAATCATTCTGCTCGCCCCGGGCCGCGGCGGGCTCGTGGCCCGTGTACGACTGCGCCGAGGAGAACTCCGAGGCCGGCCCGCCGGGGCAGTAGAGGCACTTCCCGTGGGGGCAGAGCTTCGGCGAGGTCATGATCGCGACCGGGGAGACGCCCGAGGCGGTCCGGACCGGCTTCCGCTGGACGACCTCGATCACGTCGTCGCGGGCCTCAGAGGGCGCGTGGTCCAAAATTTCGGTGTTCTTCGGCACCTTCGGGGAGGCGAACTCCGAGCAGGCGTCGAGCTTGGCGGCCTCGAGGTCGTCGCGGTCGATCTCGCCGGCGAGGATCCGGTCGACCAGCGCCTCGCAGGTCCGGACGAACGCCTGGGGTTCGGCGTCGGAGGCGGCTCCCCCGCTCCCGGACTCCTCTCTGGCGTCGCCCTCGCTTTCGGCGTCCGCGTCACTCGCCGCGTCAGTACTCATTACCCTCCGTTCGACGGGTTTCGGAGTTAAGCGTGTCGCACCGCGGGAACCGGCCGGTTTTAGGTCGGCGCTCGCGTAGCAGTCGCCGTGTTACGCAAGGACCTCCTACGCGTCTCGCGGGCCGGGGGCGGGTACCGCCCGCGCTTCGCCGCCCGCGAGCACCGCCCGCTCGCGGCCCGGGTGCTCGGGACCTTCGAGTCTCACGCCGGGGAGCGGCGCGGCGACCTCAACGACGCGCTGGCGGCGCTGGAGGCCGACGCCGCCGACTCCGGCGGCGACTTCAAGCTCGTCCGCGGGCTCGCGGCGCTCGTCGAGCGCGAGTGCGCCTTCGAGACGCGAGCCCCGGTTCCGCCGCGTCGCGTCCGGCGGGCCGCGTTCGAGGCCGCGGAGGCGGTCGGGGTCGCGAGCGAGGCCGAGCGCGAGGCCGCGGTCGACCGCGCCGCCGACGCGCTCGGGATCGACTCCGGAGACGTCGAGGCGTCGCTGTACGCCGACCGCGACGTCAACGAGGTCCTCGTCGACGCCGACGTGCGGTGGGGGCCGGACTCGCTGCGGACCCAGTACAACCTCTCTCTGGCGCAGACGGCCCTGTTCGACGCCACCGAAGTCCGGGTGCGGTCGAACGACCCGAAGCGGCTCGTCTCGGCGGTCAAGCGGCTCCGATTGATGTACGAACTGGAGAAGACCCCCGAGGGACGCGAGCTGGTCGTCACGGGTCCCGACGCCCTGTTCTCGCGCACCCGGCGCTACGGGACCGCCTTCGCGCGGCTGCTCCGGACCGTCGCGGAGTCGGCGGAGTGGGAGCTGACAGCGACGATCGACGACCGCGGCCGGGAGCGCACTATGCGCCTCTCCGACGGCGACGTGACGGTCCCGGGCGTCGAGCCGGTCGCGGAGCCCGACTTCGACAGCGGGGTCGAGGCCGACTTCGCCGGACGGTTCCGCGGGCTCGACCTCGACTGGAGCTTGGTTCGCGAGCCGGAACCGCTCGAGACCGGAAGCCGGGTGATGATCCCCGACTTCGCGTTCGACTACGACCACGCCGACTTCCGGCTGTTCTTCGAGGTGATGGGCTTTTGGACCCCCGAGTACGTCGAGAAGAAGCTCGGCCAACTCGCGGACGTGGAGGCCGTCGACCTGCTGGTCGCGGTCGACGAGAGCCTCGGCGTCGGCGAGGAGGTCGCGGCGCGGGACCACCGAGTGGTGACGTACTCCGGCGCCGTCCGCGTGAAGGAAGTCGTCGACGTGCTCCGCGAGTACGAGGCCGAGTTCGTCGCCGACGCGGCCGCCCACCTCCCCGACGCCTTCGCTCCAGACGACGACGTGCTCGCGCTGTCCGACCTCGCCGACCGGTACGGGGTGGGCGAGGCGGCGATAGCTGACGGCCCGTTCCCCGACCACGAGCGCGTGGGGCGGACGCTGGTCCGGCCGGCGGTGCTGGAGCGGATCGCCGGCGAGCTGGCGGACGGGACCGCGCTGTCCGAGGCGGAGGCGGTGTTCGACGAGCACGGAATCGACGACGCGAGCGCGACGCTCTCGGCGCTCGGGTACCGCGTCGAGTGGGAGGGGCTCGGCGGGGGAACGGTCAGGCGGAAAGGGTAGAGTGGCGACTGCGGATTCCTCTTAGATGACAATGCTGATACTTTTATATACTTTAATAATCCAGTTGTCTGATTGGGGCAACCCATGGTTACCAACATTCAGACACAGCTGCTCGGCAGAGACGTATCGTTCCCGGTAGAGGAATCGCGGGTCGCCTACTGGCTCGTCGTGATGCGCCTCATCGTCGGCTGGTGGTTCCTCCACGCGGGCCTCGACAAGTTCCTCGGGTGGCCCTTCGACGCGAGTTGGTTCGTGGGCGGCGCGGCCGCCCAGACGACCTTCGGTCCGGTCGTCACGCTGTTCTCGGACGGGATCCTGCTGTCGTTTACCAACGTCATGGTCCCGCTCGGACAGACCCTAATCGGGTTGGGGCTGATCGTCGGCGCGCTGACCCGGCTCGCCGCGTTCTTCGGGGCGTTCCTGATGACGTTCTTCTACTTCATCAACGGCGAGACCGGCGGCTGGGCCCACGGCGTGATCACCGGCGATCTGCTGGGGCTATTGATCTTCGCGATGATCGCCACGCTCGGCGCCGGGCGCGTACTCGGGGTCGACGCCTACCTCGCGAAGACGTCGTTCGTCAGAGACCACCCGCGGCTGCGGTACCTGATAGGGTAACGAGGTGACAAGATATGAGTGAACTCAACGCAATGGAACGAATCGGGTTGTACGGCGGCGCGGCGCTCCTCTTGGTCGGTACGGTCGGGATGGGGCTGCTGGAGATTATTGCTGGAGCGCCGCATCCGGTGTCTGGGGAGGGGCAGGTCGTCCACGAGACGGTGATCAGTCTCAGCGTCCGGTCGTACACCATCCTGCTCGGACTGGTGCTGCTGGCGGCGTACGGGATCTCCAACCTCGCCACCAAGCCACCGAGAGACACGTCGATCTGAACCGCACGTCACGCCGGAGCGCCACCGGCGTTTCGACGAACCGAATTTTTAAGCGGAACGGGGAGACCGCTCACTCGACGACCGGCAGGTCCGCCCGGCTCCCCTTGGGCACCACCGACCGGAGCTCGTCGTAGAGGTAGAGCCCCGCCCCGATCGGCGCCCGCTCGCCGGCGACCTCGTGGGTCGCGATCAGGTACCCCCAGTCGCCGTCCCACGCCGGGAGGGCCTGGTCCTCGCCCGCGACGAACCGGGACGCCTGCTCGGGGTTGAGCTCGATCACGCCCGTCGTCGCGCGGTGCCCGAACCGGGTGGCCGCCCGACTCGTCGGCTTCCAGTGCTCCTGTCGCGTTCGGAGGAGGGTCATCCCGATCGCCTCCACCTCGCTGGGGTCGGTCGCCTCGCCGTTGAAGATCCAGACTTTCCCCGCGCCCTTCTCCCAGAAGCTGTACCCCTCGAACACGTCCGGTTCGATCCCGAACCGCTCTTCGAACCAGTCGAGCACCTCCCGCCGGCTCGCTCGCCCCTCGACTTCGCGGTCGTCGGGGGTCTCCGGGAGGCGGTCGAACCGCTGGCCGTCGTTCGTGGGCGCGTCGTCGGTCATGCGGCCACCTCGCCGTCGCCGGCCTCGCCGGCGCTCTCCTCGTCTTCCCCGCCCACGCGCAGCTTCGCACAGAAGAACCCGCCCGTGTCGTTGTGGTGCGGGTAGACGCGCTGGGCGCGCGTCACCGACTCGTCGTACGTCTCCCCGTCCCACTCCGTGACGCCGGGGACGGTGTCGACCGGGAGGTCGGAATCGACGATCTCGCACGCCTCCTCGCCGAGCACGTGGTCGAGCACCGCCTCGTTCTCCTCGGGCGCGAACGTGCAGGTCGAGTAGACGACGGTCCCGCCCGGACGGGTCGCCTGCACGGCGCGCGCCAGGATTCCCTTCTGGATCCCGGCGACCGCGTGGACGTGGTCGAGGGTCCACTGGTCGACGACGTCCGGGTTCTTGCGGCAGGTCCCCTCGCAGGAGCAGGGGGCGTCCACGAGGGCGCGGTCGAACTCGTCGAACGCGAGCGGCTTCGTCGAGAAGTTGCGCGCGTCTTGGTTCGTGACGATCGCGTTCGTGATCCCGAGCCGTTCGGCGTTGTGGCGGAGCGCGGAGAGCCGGCCGAGGTTGTTGTCGTTGGCGACGACGGTGCCCTCGTCGTCCATCGCGTCGGCGATCTGGGTCGTCTTGCTGCCCGGCGCCGCGCAGGCGTCCCAGACGCGCTCGCCCGGTTGCGGGTCGAGGGCGAGCCCGGGCAGCACCGACACCTCCTCCTGCCCGTGGGTCCAGCCGTGGACGTACGGCCAGTTCCCCCCGGGGTTGCCGTCGGGAAGCCGGAAGAGGCCGTCGTGCCACCCCACGGGCTCGTGGGCGACGCCCTCCTCGTCGAAGGCCTCGCGGACGCGGGCCGGCGAGGCCGCCATCTGGTTGACGCGGACGACCGACGGCAGCGGCCGGTCGCAGGCCGCGCGGAACGCCGCCGCGTCGTCGACGAGCGGTTCGTACCGCTCTAACGGGTTCATGGCCTCCATTTCGCGCCGGCCCGTTAGTCGGTTTCGGGACGGGAGCGGCGGGACGTCCCATCGCGGTCGTTCGCCTTCCCTCGCGCCCCACCTTTAGGTCGCTGCCCGGAGTAGAGGAACGCATGGCACGCATCTCAGTCCTCGACGACGACGTCTCGCTGGAGGAGCCGACGCTGGTGGAGGGGTTCCCCGGGGTCGGTCTCGTCGGCAAGATCGCGACGGACCACATGATCGAGGCGCACGAGATGGACCACTACGCGAACGTCCACTGCGACGGGCTCCCGCGGGTGGCCGTCTACCGCGAGGACAACCCGGCGGTGACGACGCCCGTCCGGCTGTACGTGGACACGGAGCGAGACCTCGTGGCGCTCCGCAGCGACGTCCCGGTGAAGCCCGGCGCCGCGACCGAGGTCGCCGGCTGCCTGGAGAGCTGGTTCGCGGAGACGGCGACGTTCCCGGTCTTCCTCTCCGGGCTCGGACGCGAGAAGGGAGAGGCGCCGCCGGCCCTCTACGGCCTCGCGACCGGCGACGGCGGCGACCGGCTCGACCGCGTCGAGGTCGAGGACCCGCCCGAGGCCGGCCTCGTCTCGGGGCCGACGGGCGCCATGCTCGCGGAGGCGCTGGAGCGCGGCCGCGACGCCGTCGGGCTCGTCGTCGAGTCGGACCCGCAGTTCCCCGACCCCGAGGCCGCGCGGATTCTCATCCGCGAGGGGATCGACCCGATCGCGGGGACGGAGACGGACACCGACGGGCTCGTCGACCAGGCGGAAGAGATCCGGGAGGCGAAACAGGAGTTCGCCGAGCGGATGCAGCGGGCCACCGAGGAGAGCTCGCAGGCCGAGCCGCTGAAGATGTTCCAGTAAGCGGCGCGGGAGTCGTCAGACCCTCAGTCGTCGCCCGCGCCCGCGGACTCGTCTCCGGCCTCCAGCTCGTCGAGGATCGGTCGGTACTTGAGCTGTATCTCGTCCCACTCGCGGTCGGGGTCGGAGTCGGCGACGAGCCCGACGCCGGCGAAGAGGGTGGCCCGCCGCGGCGTCGCGACCGCCGAGCGGATCGCGACCGCGAAGGCGCCGTTGCCGGCGGCGTCGATCCAGCCCACCGGCGCGGCGTACCAGCCGCGTTCGAACGGCTCCGTCTCGTGGATCGTCTCCAGGGCGCGGTCCGGCGGGAGCCCGCCGACGGCCGGGGTCGGGTGCAGGGCCTCGACGAGCTCGAGCACGTGCCGGTCGGCGTCCAGTTCGGCCGTGATCGGCGTGTGGAGGTGTTGGACCGTCGCGAGCCGGCGGACGCGGCGGTCGCCGGCGGACACCGAGGCCGCGAACGGCTCCAGCTGCTCGCGGACGGTGTCGGCGACGAGCCGGTGCTCGTGGACGTTCTTCGCGTCCTCGAGCAGCTCCTGCGCGAGCCACTCGTCCTCCGACGGCGTCTCTCCCCGTCCCGTCGTCCCCGCGAGCGCGTCGGTCTCGACGGTCCGCCCGCGCAGCGAGACCAGCCGCTCCGGGGTCGCGCCGAAGAAGGCGCTCCCGCCCCCGTCGGGCTCGAAGCAGTAGCGGTGGCAGTCCGGGTACTTCCCCGCGAGGCGCTCCAGCGTCGCCGCCAGCGGGAACTCGCCCGCCAGGTCCGCCTCCAGCGCCTGCGCCAGGACGACCTTCCGCAAGTCGTCGCCGCGAATGCGGTCGACCGCGGCCTCGACGCTCGCGCGCCACGCCGCGCGGCTCGTGGTCCGGCGGGTCTCGGCGATACCGGGACGCGGAGGGGCGTCCGCGTCGCTCCCGTCGTCGATCCCGGCGAGGCGCTCGGTCTCCGCGGCGAGCCGGTCCTCGACCGCGTCGACGGCGGCGTCCGGTCCGGCGGCGTTCACCGTGAGCCACGCCCCGTTCTCCGCGAACGTGAGCTGCACCCGGGGGAGCACGAAGCGCGCCTCCGGGAACGTCCCCCACGGGTCGCCGTCACACGCCCCCTCGTGGAAGGCGAACCCACCGAATACCCGGGGGCGTGCGGCCTCGGTCCCGGCGTGGACGTCGCCGGAGTCGAACAGGTCGGCGGCGGCGCTCCGGATCTCGGCGAACCGGTCCGGACCGCTCGCGGCCAGCGTCGCGGCCGCGCCGCTCCCGAGGACGAGGGCGTCGTCCGGCGCGCTCCACGTCGTCCGCGGTGCCGAGAGGGCGTCGAACGCGGCCGCGAAGGGAGGCGCGTCGACCTCGGTCGTGCGGCTGACGAGGGGCGGGACCGACGTCGAACGCGCCCGTTCCATTACCCGTAGTTGGGTGCCGTGGCCCCTTTACCCTGACTATCCCAGGGGTCGAGTGCGGCGCCGGTCGTCAGCTGTACCGCTCCTCGTTCCACGGGTTCGCGGTGTCGCTGTAGCCGCGCTTCTCCCAGTAGCCGAGCTCCTTCTCCGAGAGGAACTCCACCCCCGAGACCCACTTGGCGCCTTTATAAGCGTACTTGTGCGGGGTGACGACTCGGATCGGGCCGCCGTGGTCCGCGGGGAGGTCGTCGCCGTCGAATCCGTAGGCGAACAGCACGCCGTCGCGGGCGCACTCTTCCAGCGAGAGGTTCGTCGTGTAGCCGTCGAGCGCGTGGAAGAGGACGTGGTCGACGTCGTCGCCGATCCCGGCGCGGTCGACGATCTCGGCGAACTCGACGCCGGTGAACGCGCAGTCGAACCTGCTCCAGCCGGTGACGCAGTGGAAGTCCTGTCGCTGGGTGACGGCCGGGAGCTCGCGGAACTCGGACAGCGAGTACGCGAGGGGCTCGTCGACGGCGCCCCAGACCTCGAACGCGAACGTCTCGGCGTCCCACGAGGGCGTTCCGCTCTTCGAGAGCACCGGGAAGCGGTCGGTCTCGCGCTGCCCCGGCGGGAGTCGGTCGTCGCCGTACTGGCGGTAGAGCCCCGTGAGGTCCTCGACGTCGGTCTCGCCGTCGACCTCCGTTCCGCCCGCTGCGTCCGAGGCGCCGGATCCGGTCATGATCCACAGTACGTCCCGGTAGCACGTATGGATGTCGCTCTCGCGGAAGCAGTCGAGGGGCCCAGTCGTGGACGCGGTCGAGGGCGGTAGTCGCGAGAGCGGTAGTCGCGAGAGGGACCGACGACCCCAGCTGCGCACGCCGCCGACCACGCCGGCCGAAAAAGCCACACAAGCATCGGCGAAGTTATAATAGTTACAGTGATCGAAAGAATCGTTAAAAATCCGCAAATCGTACTTCCGATATCGCCCGAGAGTGATTTCTAATAGCCGTATCATCGACGCCACATTTATATACCCATTCCCATTACTCCCGGGCAGGAAATGCCACGAGTAGAGATAACCGTGCCGGAGCATCTGGAGATGCAGATCGCTCAGATGGTCGAGCAGGGGGAGTTCCTCAACCGCGAGGAGGCGGTCGAAGAGCTCCTGTCGACGGGGATAAAGGCGTTCAAGACGAGCGGTCCGCGAGAGGACGAGGACGATTCCGGCGGATTCGAGGACGAGGGCATGATGGGCCACGAAGACGAGTACGTGTTCTGAGTCGGTGCCCCACCGCGACTCGCGTCCCGCCGCTCGTCGCGGCTGCCTACACTCTGAGCCGTGCGTATGCCCCTCAACAACGCTTAAAGGGTCTACGACCCGTATCAGAGGGTATGCACAAAGACGAGCTCCTCGAACTCCACGAACAGATGGTGACGATCATGGAGCACTTCCGCTCGCACGAGACCGTCGACGGCTCGCTCTTCGACCCGTACGACGAGCTGGAGGTCGACCCCTCGCACGTCCACAAGTCGAAGAGCGAGCACAAACACGCCGTGTTCGTGCTCGGCAACGCGCTGGCGAACGCGATGAGCGAGGACGAGTTCTCCCCCGCCGGCCGCGTCGGCAAGCGGATGGAGGAGCTCGCGGACGACGCCGAGAACAAGATCTGAGGGTTCGACTTCGTCTCGCGGGCGCCACCGGGGGCTCTCGGACCGGCCGACCCGCGGATTGATATGCGGTCGACCGCTCCGTTTTGCACATGGTCGCCGAGGCGCTGACGTCGGACGCCGCCCACCTCGCGGTCGGCGGCGCGCTCGTCGCCGTCGCGCTCGCGGTCGCTTATAAGACGGACCGCCCGAGCGGCGCGTGGACGCGGGCGCTCCGCTCGCGCTTCCTGCTCGGCGTGCCGTGGGGGACACTCGTCGCCGTCGCCGGCGTCATCTGCGTGTACCTCTTCGTTCAGAGCGGGCTGGAGAACCCCGATCGGCCCGTCGTGATCCCGTTCCGCTCGTGGTCGTACCTCTACCCGGAGGGACTCCTCTGGTCGAGCTTCGCGCACGCCAACCGGGGGCACATCACCGGGAACCTCCTGTCGACGCTCGTCGCCGGCGGAGTCGCCGAGTACGCGTACGGGCACTTTCCGGGCGGTCGCGAAGTCGACGACGAGACGGGGACGCTGCGATCCGCGCTCCCGTCACGGGAGTCGCTGCGGCGGGTCCGCGCGGAGGGGCTCGCCGCGTCGGAGCCGGGGCGCGTCGCCCGTTCGGCGCTCGCGTCGCTCGCCGAAGGCGACTCGCTCGGCGAGAGCCCCTACGTCCGCGCGTTCGCGGTCGTGCCGGGAGCGATGGCGGCGTTCGGGGTCGTCTCCGCGCTGTTCGCGCTGGGACCGGTGATCGGGTTCTCGGGGGTCGTCTTCGCGCTGTGGGGGTTCGCGCTCGTCTTCTACCCGGTCGGAACGATCGCGGCGCTGACGGGCGCGACGCTGCTGGACGTCGCCTCCGAGACGCTCCGGAACCCAGTCGTCACGGCCGAGGCGAGCGGCTTCTACGGCCCGCCGGGATGGGCGAACGTGGCGATCCAGGGCCACGCGCTCGGGCTCATCGCCGGGGCCCTCGCGGCGGCCTGGCTCGTCCGGCGGCGACGCGGGGGCGACGCCGACGTCGACGAGGCGGGCGCGGGCCGACGGACGACGGCGCTCGCCGCGTTCGGCGCGGTGCTCCTCTTCGGCGCCTCGCGCCGGCTCTGGGCGGTGTACTGGTATCTCGGGAACCAGCGGTACGAGCTGTACCGGGCCGTGGGCCTCGGCCTGCTCGCGGTCCTCGCGGCGGTCGTCGCCCTCGCGGTCGCGGGGCGAGACGAGCCGCTGCGCCCCGATCTGGCCGTGCCGGAGTCCGCGACGGTCCGCGGGGCGATCCGCTCTGCCACGCCGGCCGCGGTCGGGCTCCTGCTGCTCGCGTCGGCGCTGGCGGTCGTCGCCGGCCCGGGGGTGGTCCCGAACCTCGTCGCCGTCGGCGACGGGGACCTCCCGGGCGATCCGGTCGAAGTCGAGGGGTACCAGGTGACGTACGCGGAGGACGTGGAGGACCGGACGGTGAACGTCGTCGACGTCCGGGCGTTCGGCCGCTCGACGAGCGTCAACACCTCGGGGGTGATCGTGAAGAACGCGGACCGGGAGATCTGGACCACGGCGGTCTCGCGCGGGAACCTCGCCTTCTGGGGCTACCGCGCCGTCGACGTGGGCGGGACCGGCTGGCGCGAGACCGTCTGGGTCCAGCGGGTCGGCTGGGTCGCGGCGAACGGTGGCCCGACGTACCGGGTCGACGCGGTCCGGAACGAGACGCGCTCGACGCTGTTCACGAGCGAGTCGGCGCGGGCGGAGCCGCGGATCGACGGGCGGAACGTCACGGTCGCGGCCGTGGAGGGCGGGTTCGAACTGCGCGTGGCGTACGAGGGCGAGACCGAACGGTCGGTGCTCCCCGCGGCCAACGAGTCGGTGACGCTACGGGGGGTGACGCTCGTCCACGAGGAGGACGCCGTGTTCGCGGAGCGCGGGGAGACCCGGGTGCGGATCGCGACGCGAGAGCGATACGAGGGACGGCAGTAGGGGGGAGTCGCGGTGAAGGTCCCCAAAGTCCCACCCCGCACAACAACGCACCTCACACCTCCCCAGCCTCGTCGCTCACTTCGCCGGCGCGGAGCGCCGGCTGCGAGAGTGACTACCGGTCCCTCTCTGTTCGCGGCTCCCTCGCGCGTGCGGTCCGCGGCCCTCCGGCCGCTCACCGGCACGCGCCACCGAATCATTCATTTATAAACGATCGTCGCCGTCAGGCCCACTTGATCCGGTACACTTCGGCGTCGATGTCGCGCGACGCGTCCTCGTGGTGGTCGAACTGCGCGTCGATCGCGAAGTCGGCCGCGAACGCGTGGGTCACCTCGCCGCCGTTGTCGGCCGCGAACGCCTCCACGAACGCCTCGCTGCCCGCGTTGTGGACCGAGTAGGAGACGGTCGCGACGCGGCTCGCCGTCGCCAGGAAGCCCCGGTCGGCGTTCCGGTTCCCGTCCCGCGCGCCGAACGGGGGGTTCATCACGACCGTGACGGGGTCCGGGACGGAGAGGGGAAGTCGCGTCGCGTCAGCCTGGACCCAGTGAACGGGGGCGCTCGCGGCCACCCGGCGCTGGTTGGCGGCCGCGGTGGTCAACGCGGTGCGGTCGAGTTCGACCCCGAACACCCGGGCGGGGCCGCGCAGGGCGGCGGCGAGCGCGAGCATCCCCGTGCCGGTGCCGAGGTCGAGGACGGTGCGGCCGTCGACGTCGCCGTGGAGGTCCGCAAGGTGGACGACGTGCGCGGCGAGGTCGGGCGGCGTGGGGTACTGTTCGAGCGCGAGACTCGGCTCGTCGAACCCGGCGACGACGCCGAGCTTCGTCGCCAGCGAGCGCTTCGACGCCATCCGTCAGGCCGCGGTCGGGTCGCCGTCGGCCCGGACGAGTTCGACGCCCTCGCGGCGGGCGCGCTCGGTCAGCGCCGACAGCGCCGGTTCCGCGGCGTCCGGGTCCGAGACCTCGTCGACGCGGACCTCGATCCGACCGGCGCCGAGGAACGAGGCGGCGCGGACGAACTCGCGGAGCCGGTCGGCCTCGCGCTGGGTCGCGAGCGTCTCCTCGGAGTCGAAGCTGGCCTCGACCGACAGCGTCGCCGGCTGGTAGCCGCGGGCCGAGAGCTCTGCCTTGAGGTCACGGAGGTGTTCGGGCGCGGTGCTGTCGAGGTCGTCGCCGTCGATCACTATCGGGTCGATCTCCGCGGGTCGACAGCCGCGGAGCGTCCCCTCGATCGCGTCGGACCGCGTCGTACTCATGATATCCAATATGCCGTGGTTATACAAAAGTCTTTGTGAATGCTTGGTAGTAATTGATTAAGAGCGACCGGCGAGACGCCAGTACCGCCCTCCGCGACAGTCACATTTCGTGTTCGACCCCCGGCGGCGACGGCGGTTGAGAGCGCGGGACCGACGGCGGAACGTCAGCGTGGACGGGCGTTTCACTCGCTACGGACTCGTTCGAAGCCGGTTACGCGATGCGGTCGCGGGCCGACGTCTCCCGCGGGTTCCGGACAAAGGTTTAAATACTCCAATAACCAGAAATCTTATAATGGAACGTCCGAGCCGCCAGCGTCAACAAGAGCGGAACACCGAGCAAGAATCGGACGAGACGGAGACGCTCTCCTGCCCGGAGTGCGATTCGGAAGAGATCGTCACGGACGCAGATCAAGAGCTCGTGTGCGAGGACTGCGGCCTGGTGTTGGACGAACGGAACATCGACCGCGGCCCGGAGTGGCGCGCGTTCAACCACTCCGAGCGGCAGTCGAAGTCGCGCGTCGGCGCCCCCATCACCGAGACGATGCACGACAAGGGGCTGACGACGACGATCGACTGGAAGGACAAGGACGCGTACGGCCGGTCGCTCTCTTCCGAGAAGCGGTCACAGATGCATCGACTGCGCAAGTGGCAAGAGCGGATCCGCACCAAGGACGCGGGCGAGCGCAACCTCCAGTTCGCGCTCTCGGAGATCGACCGCATGGCGAGCGCGCTCGGCGTCCCGCGGTCGGTACGCGAGGTCGCCTCGGTCATCTATCGACGCGCGCTCAACGAGGACCTCATTCGCGGGCGATCGATCGAGGGCGTCTCCACCGCCGCGCTGTACGCCGCCTGCCGGCAGGAGGGGATCCCGCGCTCGCTCGACGAGGTCGCCGACGTCTCGCGGGTCCCGCAGAAGGAGATCGGCCGGACGTATCGCTACATCTCCCAGGAGCTCGGCCTGGAGCTGAAGCCGGTCGACCCGAAGCAGTTCGTCCCGCGCTTCGCGTCCTCGCTGGAGCTGAGCGAGGAGGTGCAGTCGAAGGCGACGGAGATAATCGACGTCTCCGCGGAGCAGGGGCTCCTCTCCGGGAAGTCCCCGACCGGCTTCGCCGCCGCCGCGATCTACGCCGCCTCGCTGCTCTGTAACGAGAAGAAGACCCAGCGCGAGGTCGCCGACGTCGCGCAGGTGACCGAGGTCACCATCCGCAACCGGTATCAAGAGCAGATCGAAGCGATGGGTTTCCGCTAACGACGACGCCGTCGAGACGGCCGTCTCCGGAGCGCGGTCGTGCGATCGGACCGGCGCCGGACCGACGTCGGCCCGCTGTGATCGGGTTTTTAATCGGTACCGGGCGTAGCCGGCGGTGAGATGTACTCGCAGATTCTCGTTCCGACCGACGGCAGCCCCGCGTCGGACGCCGCGATCGAACACGCGATCGACCTCGCCGAGCGGTACGGCGCCACCCTCCACACGCTGTACGTCGTCGACGGCGCAGCGTACTCGACGCTCGAAGCCGGCGCCGAGGTCGTCGTCGACGCCCTCGAGTCAGAGGGGAAAGAGGCCACGGGGCGGGTCGCGGACGCCGCCGAGGGCGCCGGCGTCGACTGCGAGTCGACGGTCGCCAGCGGGACCGCCTACCGCTCGATTCGGGAATACGTCGACGAGCACGCGATCGACATGGTCGTGATGGGCACGCACGGGCGGAAGGGACTCGACCGGTACCTCCTCGGCAGCGTCACCGAGCGGGTCGTCCGGACCTCGGACGTCCCGGTCCTCACCGTCCGGCAACCGAACGATGAGTGAGTCGCCGCCGCGACGGGGGTGACCCCCGTGCGCGACTGGCTCTCACAGCGGGTCGCGGCCTCCCCAGACGACGCGGCGCTCGTCCGGGCCGAGGACGGCGAGGCGTGGACGTACACGGACCTCGACCGCCTCGTCTCGGAGACGGCCGGCCGCCTCGTCGCTCAGGGGGTCGAGGCGGGCGACAGGCTCGGCGTGCTCACCCCGCCGTACGTCGGAACGGTCGGACTGGTCCACGCGGCGATGCGGATCGGGGCGACGTTCGTCCCGCTCGGACAGGAGCTCACCCCGAGAGAGCTCTCCGAGCGGATCGAGCGGGCGGAGCTCTCCGCGCTCGTCTGCGCGGAACCGACCGAAGACGACGCGCTGGCGGCCGTCGACGGCATCGGCGACACGCCCGTCTTCTCCGTCGACGACCCGGCGGACCCGACCGTCACCGCCGTCCACGACGCCGAGCCGTCACCGGTCGACCCGCCCGAGTGGGAGCGCGACGACCACCTCTGTGTCCTCTTCACCTCGGGCACGACGGGGGAGCCCAAGCCGGTCCCGCTCACCGCGGGCAACGTGTACAGCTCCGCCGTCGCCTCCGCGTTCCGGCTTGGGGTCGACCCCGGCGACCGCTGGCTCGTCTCCCTCTCGCTCCACCACATGGGCGGGCTCGCGCCGGTCTACCGCTCGGCGCTGTACGGGACGACGCTCGTGCTCCGGGGCGGGTTCGACCCCGGTGGCACCGCCGACGACATCGACACGTACGACGTGACCGGCGTCTCGCTCGTGCCGACGATGCTCAAGCGGATGCTCGACAGCCGCGGCACCCTCTCGGACACGCTCCGCGTGGTCCTGCTCGGCGGCGCGCCGGCGTCGGACGAGCTGCTGGAGCGCTGCCGCGACTACTCGGTCCCGGTGTACCCCACCTACGGGATGACCGAGTCCGCCTCGCAGATCGCCACCGCGACGCCGCGTCAGACGCGGGACCGGATCGGCACCGTCGGTCGCCCCCTGTTCGGCACCGAGGTGACGGTCGTCGACGAGGACGGCACGCCGGTTGAGGCCGGCGAAAGCGGAGAGATCGTCGTCGACGGCCCGACGGTGACGCCCGGGTATCTGGAGCGTCGGCCGGAGGGCGGGGGCGAGGCCTCTCCCGAGCTGGACCGCTCCTCGTTCGGTCCGCACGGCCTCCACACCGGCGACGTGGGGCGGGTCGACGAGGACGGCTACCTCTTCGTGCTCAACCGGCTTGACGACCGGATCATCACCGGCGGCGAGAACGTCGAGCCGGGCGAGGTGGCCGACGTGCTCCGCGAGTTCCCCGCGATCGAGGAGGTCGCCGTCGTCGGTCTCGACGACGAGACGTGGGGCGAGCGGGTCGCCGCCCTGCTCGCGGTCGAAGACCCGGCGGAGGCGGCGCTGGACGAGGCGGCCCTCGCCTCCTTCACCCGGGAGCGGCTCACCGGGTTCAAGCTCCCTAAGACGGTGGCGCTCGCCGACGAGCTCCCGCGGACCGTCTCGGGAACCGTCGACCGAGAGGCCGTCCGGGAGGCGCTTCGGGACCGGGGCCACGACCTAGGCGGCCCCGACCCCGAGCTGGAGACGGCCGGCTTCGAGCCCGCGGACCCGACCGATCCTCCGGGCGCCGACTCGGCCGACGGCGACGGAGTCGACGGGGGTGACGCACCCGAGCGTGACCCCGCCGAGGTCAACGACGCCGAGGGAACCACGAGCGCGGACGCCGCGACGGCTGGGGGCGACACCGACACCGAAGCGGAAGACGACCCGGACGAAGACGCTGACGACGGTCGCGGTGACGAGATCGCTGACGGGAGCGACGACTCCGACGAGGGCGACGACGGACCCGTCGACGCCGAGGAGTCGGGGACCGGTTCATAAACCCTCCCGACATTTCTCGTTGTTTCACGAACGTTTTGACCGCGGAGCCCGCAGGTCGGTCATGGATCTACTCGACGACAGCATCGTGCCGGAGCACGCGCGCGACGTGAAGGCCCAGGCCCGCGAGTTCGCCGACGAGCACATCGCACCGAACGCGGAGTCGTACTACGATTCCGGCGAGTACCCGTGGGAGGTGCTGGAGGCGGGGATGGACGCCGGCCTCGTCGCGCAGGACATCGGCGAGGAGTACGGGGGCAAGGGGTTCGACCTCGCGCAGGTGCTCGCGATCGCGGAGGAGTTCTACCGCGCCGACGCCGGCATCGCGCTCACGCTCCAGCTCGCGAGCTTCGGCGCCGAGATGGTCGAGCAGTACGGCACCGACGCACAGAAGGAGGAGTACCTCCGCCCGGTCGCGGAGAACGACCAGATCTCCGGGCTCGCCGTCTCGGAGCCCGAGACCGGCTCGGACCTCGCGGGGATGACGACGAAGGCGGAGAAGGTCGACGGCGGGTACGAACTCACCGGCGAGAAGTACTGGGTCGGCAACGCGGTTGAGGCCGACTGGCTCACCGTCTACGCCAAGACCGGCGAGAGCGAGGACCGCTACTCTAACTACACCCTGTTCATCGTCGAGACCGACTCGGACGGCTACGAGGCGGAGCACATTCCCGAGAAGATGGGGATGCGCGCCTCCAAGCAGGGCCACATCGTCTTCGAGGACTGCTTCGTCCCCGAGGAGAACGTCGTCGGCAGCGAGGGCGGCGGCTTCTACGTGCTCGCCGACTTCTTCAACCACGGCCGCGTGATCGTCGGCGGACACGGGCTCGGGCTCGCCGCCGCGGCCATCGAGGAGGCCGAGGAGTTCGTCCACGACCGCAACGCCTTCGGGCGCACCGTCAACGAGTTCCAGGCCGTCCAACACACCCTCTCCGACATGCGGATCGGCTTCGAGTCGGCGCGCGCGCTCAACTGGCGCGCCTGCGAGAAGGTCGCGGACAACGAGGACGCGGGCTACTGGGCCGCCTTGGCGAAGACCAAATCCACCGAGGTCGCCACCGACTGCGCCGAGAGGGGGATGAAGCTCCACGGCGGCCGCTCGATCCTGACCGACCGCCGGATCGCCCGCGTCTACCGCGACGTGCGCATCCCGGTGATCTACGAGGGCGCCAACGACATCCAGCGGAACCTGATCTACAAGCAGTCCAGGTAGGTCGGCGTCGCGGGACCGGTCGAGTTTTTACCTCAGATCCGCTCGGCGAGCGCCGAGAGCGCCTCGCTCCCGCCCGACGAGAGGGGGTTCCCGTGGCCGACGCAGGCGACCTCGAACGGGGGGGCGCGGTCGGCGAGGTCCCGGATGCTCTCCAAGACCGCGTCCGTGTCGTAGCTGATGACCCACTCGGAGGGCTCCAGCGCGCCGTCGGACTCCGAGACGAGGTCCCCCAG
Organism: Halorubrum yunnanense; assembly: GCF_026586675.1. GTDB lineage: Archaea > Halobacteriota > Halobacteria > Halobacteriales > Haloferacaceae > Halorubrum > Halorubrum yunnanense. The sequence continues at coordinate 53,738 of NZ_JAODIX010000032.1, read as the reverse complement.
CAGTCCGACGCCCAGATCTTCGCTCACGTACGCGACGTGACCGGGCGTGTGACCGGGCGTGTGGTAGGCGGTGAACGAGCCGAGCCGCTCGCCGTCGGCGACGGCCTCGACCGCTAACTCCGGCAGCGTCGTGAACAGGCCGGCGACCCGCTGGAGCGCGCCTTTGTGGTTCCGCCACGGCGGCGACCGCTCGCCCCGGAGGAGCGCCGCGTCGAACGCGCCGGTGTACACGGTGGCGTCGAGCTCCGGCGTCAGCGCCGCGAGAGTCCCGACGTGGTCGAGGTCGTAGTGGGTCAGCAGCACCCGCTCGACGTCCGCGAGGGCGACGCCGGCCTCGGCGACCCCCTCTCGGATCGCCGCCTCCTCCCACGGCGTCCCGGCGTCGACGAGCGCGGGGGCGCCGTCGTCGACGAGGTAGGCGCTGACGCCGCGCAGCTCGAACCGCCACACTCCGTCCGCGAGTTCCGTCGCCATGGAGCCTCGTAGCGACCGGCGGGGTTTGACGCTGGCGGCCGGGGCGAGCGAGCGGTCCCGGCGACGAAAACGCCAAGACGCCGGGGGGACACCACGACGTATGCGACTCGAGGACTACTGGGGGATCGGTCCGAAGACGAGCGAACGGCTCGTCTCGGGGCTGGGGACCTCGCGGGCGGTCGAGGCGATCGAGTCGGCCGACGTCCGGGCGCTCGTCGACGCCGGGCTCCACCGGGGGCGAGCCACTCGGATCCTCCGCCGGGCCAACGGCGAGGCCGGCATGGACGTCCTCGCGACGGGGGACACCCGCTCGGTGTACGACGACCTGCTCTCGCTGGCCGCGAGCCACGCCGTGACGGCCCACGCTGCCGACCGGATCCGGGTGCTGACGCCGCTCGCCGATCGAGACGCGGTCGAAGACCGACTCGATAGCGTGGTCGCCGCGCGGGACGCGTGGGAGGGGCTCGCCGAGGCCGACCGGGAGCGCGTCGTCGAGGCGTTCGACGCCTACGACGACGCCGAGGGCTCGGACCTCGCGGCCGTCGAGACGGCCCTCGCGCTGCGGGAGGCCGGACTGGACGAGGGGCCGTTCGAGGCGGTCGGCGGCCTGGAGGCGGACGCCTTGCGGGACGCCGCCGACGCGCTCGCGGACGTGCGCGGCCCGGTCGACCCGACGAGCGTCGACGGCGACGGCGCGATCGAGATCGCCCGCGGCGCCGACGCGGAGCTGGACCGCCTTCGGGACCGGCTCGACGCGGCCGAGGGGCTGGAGAACTCCGCGTTCGACGTGCTCGACGCGGTCCGGGACGGCTCGCTGCGCGACTTCGAGGCGCTGGAGGCCGCGACGATCGACCACGTCGCGAGCGAGACCGGCGTCGACCCGGCGACGGTGCGCTCGGTCGCCCCGGACGACGCGCTCGACGCCGCCGACTTCGTCTCGGCCACCCTCCGCGACCTCGTGGCGGAGCTGGAAGGGGCGGTCGGAGAGCGCGAGGCGGCGGTCGCCGCCGACATCCGCGAGCGGATCGGGGGGGTCGGTGCGGGAGGGGACGAAGACGGCGGAGGCGGCGAACGGGGCGGCCACGTCGCCCGCGCGGTCGCCGCCGTCTCGGACGCCGCGTTCCTGCTCTCGCTCGCGCGCTTCGCGGCCGCCCGCGACCTGGTCCGGCCGACCCTCGTCGACGACGGGGTCGCGGTGCGGAACGCCCGAAATCTCTTCGTCGCCGGCGAGGTCCAGCCGGTGTCGTACGCGGTCGGGACGCACTCGCTCGCCGACGGGGCGGGCGTCGCGAGCGCCGACGCCCCGCCGACCGGCGACCGGGTGAGCGTCCTCACGGGCGCGAACTCGGGCGGGAAGACGACGCTCCTCGAAACGGTCTGTGCGGTCGCGCTGCTCGCGTCGATGGGGCTCCCGGTGCCCGCGGAGGCCGCGGAGGTGGGCGCGTTCGACCGGATCGTCTTCCACCGCCGACACGCCTCCTTCAACGCCGGGGTGCTGGAGTCGACGCTGAAGTCGGTGGTCCCGCCGCTGGTCGAAGACGGGCGGACGCTGATGCTCGTCGACGAGTTCGAGGCGATCACGGAGCCGGGGCGGGCCGCGGACCTTTTAAACGGGCTCGTGACGCTCACCGTCGACCGAGGGGCGCTCGGCGTGTACGTCACGCATCTCGCGGAGGACCTGAGCCCGCTGCCCGACGCCGCCCGGATCGACGGGATCTTCGCGGAGGGGCTCACGAGCGACCTGGAGCTGCGCGTCGACTACCAGCCCCGCTTCGGCACGATCGGGAAGTCGACCCCGGAGTTCATCGTCTCGCGGCTCGTCGCGAACGCGAGCGACCGCGGCGTCCGCGCGGGCTTCGAGCACCTCGCCGGCGCCGTCGGCGAGGAGGCCGTCCAGCGCACCCTCTCGGACGCGGAGTGGACGGGTGAGCATGAGTGACGGCGAGAGGGGGACCCCCGACCGGATCCGGTCGATCGCGGTCCACCGCGAGGACGTCGCGAGCGCCCTCGAAGCGACCCTTCGGAGCGACCGCGAGGTCGTCCTCCGCGTGACGCCGCCGTTCTCGGGTCGGATGCGGGCCCGGCTGCACGCGATCGGTGAGGACGTCCCCAGCGCCGACGGAGACGTCCCCGGCACCGGCGAGGGCGACGCCGACTCGCCGGCCCCGATCCACGTCGACCCCAGAGACCTCGTCGGCGAGGTCCCCGCGTACCCCGAGGCCGACGAGACCGCGGCGGCGCACCCCGACGCCGACGTCGAGACGCGCCGCGAGCTCCACGAGGAGGCCGTCGAAGGGTGGCGGGAGCGAGTCCGAGGATCGATCGTCGAATCGATCGCGATCGGAGTCGCCGCCGGAAGCGACGGCGAGGGGAACGCGACCTGCGAGATAGCCGTGACCGCGCTCGGTTGACTCCGGCCGCTCTTTTAAAAAGATCGCGGGTCCGCTACAGCCGCAGCCGCTCGACCGACGTGCCGGCGCCGGCGAAGTCGCCGAGGGACGACTCGTCGCCGTCCGCCGCCTCACCGGGAGTCGCCGCCGCGACGACCACTGTGTCAGCGTCGAGGTCGGCGTCGAGCCGGACCTCGTACTCGCCGTCGTTGGGGGTCGCCAGCGTGGAGCCGTTCGCGGCGTACACCGCGACCGCGCCGCCGTCGGTCTCGCCGGAGATCACGAGGTCCTCGCCCGCGTACTCGACGGCGGCGGTGAGGTCGGGGCCCGCGGGCCGGTCGCGCTCGACGTAACGCCCCCGGACCGCGTCGGGCGTCTCGACCGGTTCGCCGGCGTCGACGCCGTGGGCGAGCCGGATGTAGCCGGCCATCGTCCACGCGAGCGGGGTCGCCCCCCCGGTTCCCTCGCCGAACTCCCACCCGTAGTCGGTCGGGTGCTCGCGGTCCCACACCTGCTCGGGGAGCATCCGCCCGGAGTTGCCGAACCCGGCCATCGTCTCCAAGAGTGCGTCGGGTTCGAGGGCGTCCTCGTCGGTGCCGCCGAAGGCGTCTGGGCCGTCGGCGCGGGCGCGGAGCTCGTACTCCCCGCGCTCGCCGGTGAAGATCGGCCACAGCCGCCCGCGGCCGTCGCCGGTGCCCGCCCACGGCGCGCCCGGGTCGCCGGCGGCGATCTCGCCGTAGGCGTCGCCCACGTAGCGGTACCACGCGGGGCCGTGAGGCGTGTCGACGCGGATCGAATCGTCGACGACGGAGACGGAGTTCCGGACCGCCTCGTCGTCCGCCGGCTTCACGCCGAGCCGGACGAGCTCCAAGAAGCCGCCGTCGACGATCTCCCGCTCGTCGTAGGTCGGCCCGTCGTTGGCGATCGTCCGCGGCCGGCCGGACTCGGGGTCGCCGTTGGCGGTGACCCGGAGGTAGTACGGCGTGTCGGCGTGGCGCTCGGTCCCGGTCGACGTCGCGCACCACTCCTCGACGCGCGCGGCCCAGTCGTCGGCGAGCCCGAGCCACGCGAGCGCGTCTGCGCGGAGCCCGTTCGGAGCCGGGTCGCCGCCCAAGGCGGCCGCACCGCTGCCGCCCGACTCGATCCGATCGGCCTCCCCGAGCGCGAGCGCGGCGCCGCAGACGAGCCCGGCGATCTCGGCGGCGATGCTCGACGGCGAGAAGCCGGCCTCCTCCTCCCAGCGCTCCTGAGCCGTCTCGGGGCCGTTCCTCGCGATATAGCCGAGCGAGCGCCGGACCTGGTCGTAGGTGTAGTCGGCGTCGTCGGGGGCGACCCCGCGCTCGTACAGCTGCCACGCCATCACCGACGGGAACGCGATGTTGTCCATCTGCTCGCCGCCCCAGCGGGTGCGGCCGTCGATGTAGGTGTTCTGCGGGAGGAAGCCGTCCGCGTCCTGCTGGGTGTTGTAGAGGTAGGCCAGGGCGTTCGCGCCGCGGTCGACCTCGCCGACCTCGATCAGCGCGGTGAACACCTGGTAGAGGTCGCGCGACCAGACGAAGTTGTAGCCGTAGCCGCGGTCCTCGGCGGCGTACTCAGTCTCGCCCCACGGCACCGACGGGCTGGCGATCCCCGCGCCGTCGTGCCGCTTGTCCTCCACGGCCGCGAGGGTCATCAGCGCGAAGCGGTACTGGGTCTCCAGCGCCGCGTCGCCGGTCACCGAGTCGGGGAACTCCCGACCGACGAACCAGTCGCGCCACGACTCAACGTACGAGTCGGCGACGTCGTCGAAGCCGCGCGAGATGGCGCCGCGGGCCTCGCCGAGCGCGGCCGCGGTGTCCGCCTTCTCCGCGAAGCCGAGCGCGACCGTGTCGGAGACGGCGGTCCCGCTCCCGACGAGGCCGGCGAGCACGACGTTCCCCGTCGCCTCGGCGGCGCCCTCGCCCCGCTCTCCCTCGCCGAACAGGGCGTTCGCGTCTCTCCCCCCGGCCGCGAGAACGCTGGCCCACTCGAACTGACTCTCGCTCGCGAGCGCGAGCGCGACCTCAAAGGAGTCGCCGTCGTCGTCGACGAGCTTGCCCGTGCCCCGGTCGGTCGCGTCGTCGTTGCGCGCGAGGAGGTGGTAGCCGTCGGCGTCGCCCACGCGGTCGCCGCGGTCGTTCGTGCCGACGTTCGTGATCGTCGTGTCGACGAGGGCGTACACGTCGTACTCGCGGCCGCCCTCGAACTCGACGTCCGCAAGGATCGCGTCGCCGTCGGTGTCGACCGCGTACTCGACGGTGAGCGTCCACTCGTGGCCGTGGCCGTCGCCGGTCTCCCGGATCGTCTGGGTGTACGCCAGGGCGTCGTCGACGGTCGGCTCCGTGCGGCGCTCGACGGTCTCCGTGGCCGTCACGTGGCTCGTCTCGTCGAAGGTCCGGATCGTGTACCCCGTCTCCGGGTCGGCGACGAGGAAGTCGAACGTCCGGACGTTCATCACGTCGATCCGCGGGAAGCGCGCCTCGGTGAGCGCGCCCTCGGTCAGCGTGAACCAGACCGGCACCGGGTCGTCGGCCTCGTGGTCTGCGGGGGTACCGACGCCGAACTTCCGGCCGGTCGTCCAGTGGGGCGCCTCGCCCGGCCCGGTCGGTCGGTCGTGCGGGACCGGCAGCGCCCCGTGCTTCGCCAGCGTCACCGTGGCCTCGATCCGGAGTCCGTGCGACCACCCGACGGGCGTCGCGCTGTCGAGGTCGCCGTCGTCGAACGCCTGCTCGGCGAAGAGGCCGGCGTCGTTGACGAAGGGGCCGTCGGGTTCACAGAGCGCGTACAGGTCGCGGGCCGCCCCGAACAGCCGGCTCGCGTCGCCGTCGCGCTCGCGGACGAGTCCGCCGAGCGAGGCGGCCGCCGTCACGCCCCACAGCGTCGCGATCGACCAGACCTTCGCGCCGCCCTGCTCGGCCGTGCGCCAGTCGTCGCCGACGAACCGGACGAGCCCCTCGACGTCGGCCGTCTCCCGGTGTAGCGCCTCGATCGAGTTCCGCACGTGGCTCTCCACGCGGTCGAGAAACGCCTCGAAGTCGGCCGTCGCGACCGGCGCGCTCGAGCCCTCGGTGACCGCGCCGTCGACGTCCGCGCGCTCCTCGCGAAGCGCCGCATACTCGACGGCCGCGCCGGCGAGCGCGAAGGTGCTGGCGTCCGCGCGGTCGTCGCGGCTCTCCTCGCTCGCGCGCTGCGGGAACCGCTCGGTGTCCGGGTTCCAGCGGTCGTCGAGCCCGGCGAGCGCGTCGTCGGCCGCCGCGGCCGCCGCGACGCGCGTCTCGTCGTCGACCGGCGCGCGGGCGACCGCGGCGAACGCGCGGAGATACGCCGCGCCGGTGTGGGTGAACCGCCCGAGGGCGTTCTCCCAGCAGTTCTGACACCGCCGGGGGAGCCCGTCGTCCTCGGTCGTCTCGCGGAGGAACGCGACCGCGTCGGCGATCGTCCCGTCGATCCGCTCGCGCCACTCCTCGGGGAGGTCGCTCGTTCGGCGGAGCCGGGCGAGGAACGCGACCACCGAGGCCGGCTGGTCGAGCTGGTCGTTCGGGCCGGCGGTCCCGTTCGCGCCCTCGATCCGGGCGTTCGCCCAGCCGGGGGCGACCTTGCCGGAGTCGGCCCACACGCGGTGGGGCCACGAGCCGTCGGCGTCCTGGGTGCGGCAGAAGAACGACGCGGTCGCGAGCAGCTCCTCGTCGGCGTCGAGGCCGATCTCCTCGCTCGCGCTCAGGAGCGCCGTCGCGGTCTCCGCCTCGTCGCGGAACCAGGTGTAGCCGTACCCGCCGGACGTCGAGTAGAAGGGGTCGAACTCGGGGGCCGCGATCCGCGCGCCGGACTCGGCCGTCAGCAGGTCGAGCGCGCGGAGGTCGCTCGCGATCACGTCCCGCCGCGGCACGTCCTCGGGGACCGTCGGCCCCCGGCCCGCGGCCGCCTCGCGGAGGTCGGCGGCGTCGGGGTAGGCGGTCGCGATCCGCGAGAGCTCCTCGATCCGACGCTGGCGGTCGGGCCCCTCGGAGAGCGCGTCCATCGCGTCGTCGCCCGTCTCGCGGGTCTCCCGACGGTCGACGATCGCTCGGCTCGCCAGCGTGACGCGCTCGGTCCGGCCGTCGCGCTCGAAGGGCGCCCGGACGACGACGTCGGGGGTGAGCCGCGAGTCCTCGCGCTGGTCGATCTCCCCGCGGTGGGGGAACCCGGCCCCGTCCTCGCCGAGGAGCTCCGTGATTGTGCGGAGCCGCTGGCCGTGCGCCGCCGAGAGCCCCGTCGACGCCGTGAGGAAGTCGTGTTCGGTCCGGTGGTACACCTCGACGACGCTCCCGTCGTCCGGCCCGGCCTCCTCGTGGACGAGGTTGCCGACGCGGCCCTCGACCATGTCGGGCGAGAACGCGCAGGCGGCGACGAGCTCGGCGTCGGCGGGCGGCGCGCCGCGCAGCTCGACGTGCGTGAGGTGTGTGTCGCTCACGACGAGGTCGAACTGGTGGACCGTGTATCGGCCCGCGTCGTACTCCGTCTCGACGAGCGGCGTGTCATCGTCGTAGTGCTGGCGCGTCGTCGTGAGGTCGTCGAACCAGCGGACGCCGCGGCCGGCCGTGATCCCCATTCGGAGGCGGTCGGCCCCGCCGACTCCCGACAGGGAGTACGAACAGTCGTGGACGGCGCCGTCGGGCCCGACGTGGACCAGACGGCCGTCGTCGCCCGTGAACGCGCCGGCGGTCGTGGGACGCTCCGCCGGATAGCGCTCGCCGCGCCGACGTTCGTGCTCCGTGAGAGCGGTTCGCAGTCGCATAGTCGCTTTGCGATTCCCGGGCTAAAAGCCTTGACGAACGAGGCGATGAGTCCGTCCGAGCGGGATCACCCAAGGGCAACAACAAATACCCCGGGTGCCGATGGATGGCACATGCACCACCCTGGACCCCCCCGATTCCTCTCGACCGGGGAGACGACCCAGCTCGCGCCGCGGGACCCGGACCCGGCGGCGAACTACGACTGGCGCGTCGCCGACGCGCCGCCGGACAGCGAGTCGACCGTGGGCGAACAGTCCGTGACCGAGTTCACGCCGGACGTGCCCGGCCGGTACCGGATCGGCCTCGACGCGCCCGACGGCGACCACCTCCTGACGGTACGCGCGTTCGCGGCGAGCTACGAGGGCGCCGACGTCGCCGGCGGGAGTGGGACCGCGATCCGTGACCGCGACGCCGACCACGCCGAGATCGACTACGGCGCCGAGCGCGCCCACGAGGGCGTCGGACGCCCGCGGGTCCGGCTCGACGCGACCGTCGAAGAGGCGGAAGAGGGGGCCGAGGTCGTCGTTCGGGCGACGCCGGAGCCGAACCCCGAGTCCGCCCTCGACGCGTCGGCGCTCGCGGTCGACTTCGTCGTCGACGACCGCGACGTCGAGGCGGCGGTCGCCGAGGGGCGGCGGAACCCCCGCGACGCGCTCCGGACGACCGACGACGGGCGCGCGCTTCGGGTCCCGGCCGACGCGGTGCCGGACCGCCTCCGCGTCCACGGGGTCGCCGTCGCTCGCGAGCCCGGGCGCGAACAGCGGGTGAGCGTCGCCGACGCGGTCGCGGTCGAGCGCGTCGACCGGGGCGGCCTCACGGCCGCGGACGGGATCGAGCCCGCCGCTCCGGACCTGACGGCCCCGACCGGAGCCGACGGCCCCGCCTTCGAGACCGTCCGACTCAACCAGCCGCCCGAGTGGACGACGGACGCGACCGTCTACGAGGTGTACGTCCGGACGTTCGCCGACGCCGACGAGGGCGAGGCGTTCGAGGCCATCGCGGAGCGGATCCCCCGGATCGCCGACCTCGGCGTCGACACGCTATGGCTCACGCCCGTCCTCGGGCACGACGGGAAGCCGCACGGCTACAACATCGTCGACTTCTTCGACGTCGCCGAGGACCTCGGCGACCGCGACGACTACGAGGCGCTCGTCGAGACCGCCCACGACCACGGGATGCGGGTGCTGTTCGACTTCGTCGCCAACCACACCGCGCGCGACCACGAGTGGTTCCGAGACGCCTACCGGAATCCCGACTCGCCGTACCGCGACCGCTTCGAGTGGCAGGAGTCCGGCGAGCCGGGCACGTACTTCGACTGGGAGCTGATCGCGAACCTGAACCACGCCAGCCTCAACGTGCGCCGCTTCCTGCTCGACGTGATCGACGAGTGGGCCCCGCTCGTGGACGGCTTCCGCTGCGACATGGCGTGGGCCGTGCCCGACTCCTTCTGGCGCGAGCTGCGTGACCGGGTGAAAGCCAAGGACCGGGAGTTCCTGCTGATGGACGAGACGATCCCGTACATCCCCGGCTTCCACGAGGGGATGTTCGACGTCCACTTCGACGCGACCCTGTACTTCCAGCTCCGGCAGGTCGGCCGCGGCGCCGAGCCCGCCGCCTCGCTGCTCGACGCGATCGACCAGCGCTCGGAGATCGGCTTCCCCGACCACGCCGGCTTCCTCCAGTACATCGAGAACCACGACGAGACGCGCTACCGCGTCGAGTGCGGGGACGCCGCGGCGGCCGCAGCGGCCGCCGCCACGATGACGCTTCCGGGCGTGCCGATGGTGTACGCCGGCCAGGAGATCGGCCAGCGCGGCCGCCGCGATGCGATCGCGTGGGACCACGCGCGCGACGAGGTCCGCGAGCGCTACGAGCGCCTGCTCACGACGCGCACCGACCACCCGGCGCTCGGGCCCGAGGGCGACCTCGAACGGGTGGGGTACCACGTCGCCAGCGGCGACCTCTCCGAGCGGCCGATCGTCGCCAGCGGGAACATCCACCCGGACGACGCGGTGGCGTTCCGTCGGAGCGACGGCGAGGAGTCGCTTCTCGTCGTGCTCAACTTCGCCCCGGAGACGGCGAGCGTCGCGGTCGACGCCGACCACGCGGACCGCGACTTGGTCACCGGCGAGTCCTGCGTCGTCGTCGACGGCGAAGGGACCGAGCGGATCCGCGCCGAGGAGGTCGCGGTCGTCCGGGAGACGGGGGAGTGACTCGGCCCCGCGGACGCAACGCTTGAGTCGGTGGGGGTCACAGGGGAACGCATGCGACTCGACCGCTCTGCCGGCGTGTTCTGCCACGTCACCTCGCTGCCGGGACGACACGGGATCGGCGACCTCGGCGACGGCGCCGCCGCGTTCCTCTCGTTCCTCGGCGACGCCGACGTGGACCACTGGCAGATCTGCCCGATCGGCCCGACGACGGACGGCGCCGCGGAGTCGCCGTACCAGTCCCCGTCGGCGTTCGCCGGCAACCCCCTTCTGATCGACCTCGGCGGGCTCGTCGCCGACGGCTGGCTCGACGAGTCCGACCTCGAACCGGTCCCCGACTTCCCGGATCACCGCGTCGACTACGGCGCGGTGCGGGAGTACAAGCTCCCGCTGTTGCGGACCGCCTTCGAGCGGTTCGACGAGGGGGCCGGGGAGGAGGCGGCAGGCGAACTCGACGCGTTCCGCGAGCGCGAGCCGTGGCTCGCCGAGTACGCGCTGTTCCGGGCCCTCTCCGAGGCCCGCTCCGAGGAGACGTGGGTCGACTGGCCCGACCCGCTCCGGACGCGCGACCCCGAGGCGCTCGCCGAGGCCCGCGAGCGACACGCGACCGAGATCCGGTTCCGGGAGTTCGCGCAGTGGACGTTCGACCGGCAGTGGCGCGAGATGCGGGCTGTCGCGGCGGAGGAGGGCGTCTCCGTCGTCGGCGACGTGCCGATCTACGTCGCGCTCGACTCCGCCGACGTGTGGGCGAACCCGGAGGCGTTCCGGCTCGGCGCGGGGAACCGCCCCACCGCGGTCGCGGGCGTCCCGCCGAACCCGGGCGACGACGGGCAGCGCTGGGGGAACCCCGTCTACGACTGGGAGCGCCTCGCCGAGCGGGAGTACGACTGGTGGGTCGCCCGGTTCCGGCGGCTGTTCGACCTCGCCGACGTGGCCCGGCTCGACCACTTCCTCGGGTTCGTGAAGTACTGGGCGATCCCGGCCGACCGCGACGACCCGGCCGCCGGCGAGTGGCGGGAGGGGCCGGGGCGCGACCTGTTCGAGACGGTGGAGCGCGAGCTCGGACAGGCGCCCTTTATCGCCGAGGACCTCGGGTTCGAGGAGCCGGCGATGAACGAGATCATGGCGGAGTTCGGCTTCCCGGGGATGCGCGTCCCGCAGTACGCCGACTGGTGCGAGGAGGGGAACCCGTACCAGCCGATGCACTATCCGGAGGGGGTCGTCGGCTACACGTCGACCCACGACACGGACACGTGGGTCGGCTACTTCGAGGGCCTCCCCGAGCGCCAGCGCGACTGCTTCCGGTACAACGTCGGCGCCGACGGCGACCGCGGGATCGAGTGGGAGATCGTCGACGAGGTGTGGGACTCCGAGGCGGTGCTCGCAATGACGACGATGCAGGACCTCCTCGGGCTCGGCAGCGAGTCCCGCTTCAACGAGCCGGGGACGGTCGACGGCAACTGGGAGTGGCGGCTGACGCGGGACCAGCTCGACGACGCCATCGCGGATCGGCTGTGGGACCTCGCCGGGCGTCACGTGCGGTAGGGCGGTGCTCGGGTGGACCCTCTCGGACGGGTCAGCCGTCCACGTCGCCCTGATCGCCGTCGCGACCGGTGCCATCTGGATCGGGAGCGCCTGGCTGGAGGAGGCCGCGGAGACGCTCTCGGGGTACTACGGGTTGCCGGCGGTAGTGCAGGGGTCGGTCGTCGTCGCCGTCGGGTCGAGCTTCCCGGAGTTCGCGAGCGTCGTCATCACCGCGGCCACCGGTATCTTCGACATGGGCGTGGGCGCGCTCGTCGGCTCCGCGATCTTCAACGTCCTCGTCATCCCCGGGCTCTCCGGGTTCAGCGCCGACGGCGACCTCGAGACCAGCCGCGCGATCGTGTACAAGGAGGCGCAGTTCTACATGATCGCGGTGTCGGCGCTGGTCGTCACCTTCTCGCTCGCGGTCATCTACTTCCCCGTCTCGTCGGACCCGATCGTCGGGGAGCTGACCCGCTCCGTCGCGGCGATCCCGCTGGCGCTATACGGGCTCTACCTGTTCATCCAGTACCAAGACGTCGACGACGCGGCGATCGACCGAGTCCGGGAGGGGGTAGCGATTCGCCGCGAGTGGGGGAGGCTGGCGGCCGGGCTGCTCGTCATCGGCGTCGGCGTCGAGCGGCTGGTCGCGTCGGTCGAGTCGCTCGGGTCGGCGTTCGGCGTCCCGGAGTTCCTCGCCGGCGTCACGGTCGTCGCGGCGGCGACGAGCCTCCCGGACGCCCTCGTGAGCGTCCGGACGGCGCGCGAGGGGCGAGGCGGGACGAGCCTCGGGAACGTGCTGGGGTCGAACACGTTCGACCTGCTCGTCGCCATCCCGGTCGGGGTGTTGATCGTCGGGAGCGTCGAGGTGAACTTCTCGAGCGCCGTCCCGATGCTGGGCGTGCTCACCGTCGCGACCGTCTTGCTGTTCACGACGCTCCGGACGGACCTGTCGCTCACCGAACGAGAGTCGTCGCTGCTGCTGCTCGCGTACCTCCTGTTTATCGCGTGGGTGGTCGCCGAGACGCTCGGAGCCACGGAGCTGTTACGGGGCGTCTGACCGTCTACCGGTTCCGACCGATGATGAAGTACAGGACGAGGCCGAGCAGCTGCGCGAGGAACGCGACGATGGCCCACAGGAACGCGGGCTGGTCGCTGCGCTGCGTGGCGTCCGAGTAGGCCCAGACGATGTTGACATCCTCCTCCGCGTGAACGCGGAGGAATCCTGAGTGTTGGAGATTTCAGGTTTGCAGTTTCACCGAACCCTGACACGGTGAGAATCCGTGTGAGATTCACGGACTGTGGCGAGTGGGACTGCTGGGAGTGCCAAGCCCCCGGTACTCCTATCCTCCGTCATACAGGGACTCCCAGAGTTGTTTTTGCCTCGGGGAGTCCGGCAGACCTCGACGGACTCGGAGTTAGTTTAACGCTGCTTACAGCAGTCAACTCCGGTCGAATCCTGTGAGGGTTCGCCGGTTATCGACTGGTTCCGATTATTGCTTGGTTGCTTGGGGCGGCGAAGCCGCCATCGTAGGACGAGGTAGAATCACCCTGTTCTCGCCTGATTCCTAGCTCTTCTGAGGCGGGGGTCGAGCGGACAATAGCCTACACACTCACCGACGACGCTCTGGCGGAACCCGGCCTCCGTTCGGGTCGTTCACTGAGAGCGGCGCGTCCGCGCGGAGCCGACGTCGCGAGGGATCCGTCACGAAACATGTATATAGTAGCGATAGCGCTCTCGGCGAGAGTCAGCCGGCGTCGATACCCCACGAGAGAACGACGGCTACTACTGAGTACGGACGTGTGTGACGCCCGTTCTCGTTTGTTTTCACTTCCGATATTAGGGGCAGGTTTTAAATGTTTTCAGCCCTTACTTGTTAGTGAGGAAACCAACCGAGACGCGTCTCTCGGTCCCCTCGTTCCCTCCACCTGAACACACCAATGAGCGAAAACGTTCGAACGTACACGGCGGAGCGCGCCGACGACGAACAGGAGACCGAGTCGGCCGACGAGGAACTGCGCTGTCCCGAGTGCAGCGGCCAGCTCGCGAGCGACACGGAACACGGCGAGACCGTGTGTGTCGACTGCGGGCTCGTCGTCGAGGAGGACGAGATAGACCGCGGGCCCGAGTGGCGCGCGTTCGACTCCAAAGAGAAGGACAACAAGTCGCGCGTCGGGGCCCCGACGACGAACATGATGCACGACAAGGGCCTGTCGACGAACATCGGCTGGCAGGACAAAGACGCCTACGGTAAGTCCCTCTCCAGCCGTCAGCGCGAGAAGATGCAGCGGCTCCGCACCTGGAACGAGCGGTTCCGGACCCGGGACTCCAAAGAGCGGAACCTGAAGCAGGCGCTCGGCGAGGTCGACCGCATGGCGTCGGCGCTCGGCCTCCCGGACAACGTCCGCGAGACCGCTTCCGTCATCTACCGCCGCGCGCTCGACGAGGACCTGTTGCCGGGCCGCTCGATCGAGGGCGTCTCGACCTCGTCGCTGTACGCGGCCGCCCGGCAGGCGGGCACGCCGCGCAGCCTCGACGAGATCGCGGCCGTCTCCCGCGTCGAGAAAGACGAGATCGCCCGGACGTACCGCTACGTCGTCCGCGAGCTCAAGCTCGAGATCCAGCCCGCGGACCCCGAGAGCTACGTCCCGCGGTTCGCCTCCGACCTCGGCCTCTCCGACGAGGCCGAGCGCCGCGCCCGGTCGCTGCTCGGCACCGCGAAGTCGCAGGGGATCCACTCCGGTAAGTCGCCGGTGGGGCTCGCGGCCGCCGCCGTGTACGCCGCCTCCCTGCTGGTCAACGAGAAGGTGACCCAGAGCGAGGTCAGCGACGTCGCGAACATCAGCGAGGTCACCATCCGGAACCGCTACCACGAGCTGCTGGAGGCCGAAGACGGCGTCGCGCTGAACTGATCGGCACGCCGGGAGTTCGTTTCGACCGCTTTTCCGAACGCCCAAGCCCGCGCGGACCGAGCGGCGCGTATGGAGACCACTCGTCACTTCACCGCGACGACCTACGTCGTCAACGACGGCGCCACAGCGCTCCACGCCCACGAGCGGCTCGGCATCCGACTTCCGCCAGGCGGCCACGTCGACCGCGACGAACTGCCCCACGAGGCGGCGCTCCGCGAGGTCCGCGAGGAGACCGGGCTCGAGGCCGAGCTGGCCGCGACGCGGTCCCCTATCGAGGGGCCGAACACGCGCGGCCTCCCGGAGCCGGCCCACCTCATGCTCCACGACATCAACGTCCACGAGGACGGGTCGGTGGGGCACCAGCACGTCGATCACCTCTACTACGCCCGCGTCGGCTCCCGCGATATCGCGCCGGACGGCCACGACGAGGTCGACCCGGACGGCTGGCGGTGGTACACGCCGGCCGAGCTGGCCGCGAGCGACCTACAGCCGGACGTGATCGACCTCGGGCGCGAGGCAATCGCGACCGTCGAGGACGCGTAGTCGACCGACTGCGCGATGAGTCGGTCGGCCGAATCCCCGACTGACGCGCATACCGCCTCCGACCGATCCCCGCCCGATCGGCGTCAGACGACCGTCTCACGGTCCGGAAGGTATTTGGGTCGTTGCAGGCGACATGGACCAACATGGACGCAGAGCGACGATCGGAGATCACCGGGTGGAACTCCCGCGAGTTCTCGGAGGGGTTCGCCGAGCTCGAGCGCCTCGTCGACGGCGGGTTCTCCGGCGCGGTGACCGACGGCGCGGCGTGGCTGTTCGTGTTCGAGGGCCGCGTCGTTGGGGCAGTCGACGGCGACTTGGAGGCGTTCGCGGCGGCCTCCGGCACGCTGTACGAGGCCCCCGAGGCGGTCCTCCCGGTCCTGTTCGCCATGCAGGAGCGGGGGGGCGAGCCGCGGGCGAAGTACTACACGAACGACACCCCGCTCTCGGAGGCGGACCGCAAGCTCTCGCAGGGCGGCTTCACCGGCTACGTCGAGCTGTCGGAGAACGTACTCTCGGGAGACTACTACGTCACGTACACGGCCGGCGACTCGATGGCCGCCGCGTACGTCGGTAACTCTCGACGCCTCGAGACCGGCGAGGAGGCGTTCTCGCTGGCCGACGACGAGGTCGGGATCTACACCGTCTACGAGGTCGACTTGGACGTCCGGGAGCTCCCCTCCCGCGGCTCGGACGCCGGGAGTCCCGGCGCAGCCGGAAGTGATGCGGGAGCCGACGGCGACGCGGCAGGCGGCGCGTCGGCGGGCGCGGCCACGGGCGACGAGGAAGGCGGCGACGAGGCAGACGACAAGTCGATCGACCGCCGGTCCGCATCCGCCGAGCCGGCGGACGCCGAGACGGACGGCGTCGAGGAGACGCGAACGTCCGGGGTCACCGGGCGGGAGTCGACGGACGGAAGTCGGGACTCCGCCGCTCGGAGCCGGGACCGGTCCGCCGGCGACGATCGCCCGTCGTCCGTCGAGATCGAGGCGGCGGGCGGTCGCGACGACGACGGCGGGTCGCGGGATCCGAGCGAGGTGTCGAGCGAGGGCCCCCCCGTCGCGGACGAGCCGTCGGCGAGCGACTCCGACGGCGCCGGGGACGCCGCCGCGCGCTCGGACGACGCTCCCGCCGGTCGAGATCGGGACGCCGAGGCCGCCGGCCGGGACCGCGTCGGCGACGAGGACGACGCGACCCGCCCGGACGACGACGTGTTCTCCGAGGAGGAGCAGTGGCGCGAGCAGAAGTCGATCCCCGCGCTGGACCCCTCGGAGGCGAGCGACCCGCCGGGGGGCGGCGACGGCAACGGGGCGTCCCCGACCCGGGGCTCGCCCCAGTCGCGCGGGTCGAACGGGGCGATGCGCCGCGAAGACGCCGGGCAGCCCGCGGACTCCCGGACCGACTCGTCGCCTGAGCCGCGCTCGACCGGTGAGACCGGCTCGAACCGGTCGGCCGTCTCGCAGCGCTCGCGCCGCTCCGGCGAGTCTCGCGGCGAGGCGTCGGGACGGGAGCGCCTCCGGGAGCTGGAGAGCGAGCTGGAGGAGTCCGAGCGGGAGCGCGAGGAGTTGGCCTCGGAGCTGGAGGAAACCGCCGCGGAGCGAGACGATATCGAGGGCGAGCGCGACCGGCTGGCGTCCGAGGTCGACCGCCTGGAGTCGGAGGTCTCGACGCTCCGCGAGGAGCGCGACCGCCTGCGCGACGAGCTCTCGTCGGCCCGGGACCGGCTCCCAGAGAGCGACCGGTCGCTCTCGCCCGGGGAGGCCCGGAGCGGGACGAACCTCTTCGTGAGGTACGACTCCAAGGGCGGGGCGACGCTGGAGGACGCCCACGACGGGGCGGTGGACCGCGAGGAACTCCGCGAGAACCTCCGAATCGAACACCACACGAGCTTCGAGACCGAGGGGCTCGCGGTCGAGGGGCGGCCGTACGAGGAGTTCCTGCGGGGGACGATCGAGTACGGGTTCACCCGGTGGCTCGTCGAGGACCTCCCGTTCGAGGTGAGCGGGACCGGCAACCAGAGCGTCCTCCGCGACCTCTACGACGCGGTCCCCGAGATCGACCGCGCGGAGATCGGCGGGTCGGTGTCGATCGCGATCCGCGAGAACGGCGAGGAGACGCGTGAGCAGCGCGCGTTCGACCTCGTGTTGCGCGACCGAATGGGGAACCCCCTGTTCGTCGCCGACCTGAACGACAGCCGGGACCCGACCGCGGAGGGGACCCTGGAGTCACTTGTGGGTAACGGGCGCGACATCGCCGAGTCGAACGAGTCGTTCGCGGCGGCGTTCGCGGTGACGGAGAGCTTCTTCGAGCCGGGCGCGTTAGAGACCGCGAGCGGCGCCGTCGGCGGCGGGCTGTTCAGCCGGTCGAAGCGCGCGAGCTTCGTGAAGCTCTCGCGCAAGCAGGGGTACCACCTCTGTCTGGTCGAGGCCCGCGACGGCGGCTTCCACATGACCGTCCCCGACCTGTAGACGGGCCTCTCGGGGACGAGCGAGCAGTGACGGAGAATTCGGATCGAGACCCGAGGCGCTACTGGCCGTGACGACCCGAGATCAAAACGCAAACTCTCGGCCGGTCAGACGTACGAACGCGGGGTTCAGTTCTCGAGTTCGGCAGCGTCGTCGATCCGCATGGAGCCGAGCTTCTCGACCGTCTCGTCGAGCTTCTCGTCCAGCTCGTCGACAAACTCGTGGGTCCGCTCGGTGGTGATCGCGCCCTGGCTGGAGGGCTCGATGAGGTTCTCCTCCTCGAGCACGCGCAGCGAGTAGCGGACCTTGTGGTGGGGGTAGCCGGTCTCGTTCGACATCTTCACGATGCCGATCGGCTCGTTCTCGATGACCATCCGCAGAACCTGGAGGTGGCGTTCAAGCATGTCTACCTCCTTCTCTAATCGATCTATCATGGCACATGTTAACTCGTCGTGCCCCGGTTTAAAAGTTGCTGTCGGCGACGGGGCCGGGGTTGCTCGATCGCAGCGTTCGACGTGGCAGTAGTTAACGTGTTCGATCGCCTCGGCGCCGACGGGGTCCGCGAACCGCTCGGGGCGCCCCGGCGACGGGATGCGGCGCGGGCGCGATTCTATCGCACGAACGGGGACATCTCACGGGAACCGGGCCCCGTGTGATACACGTCCGTGGGGTGATCGCGGCCGTGGACCGTAATCTGTTTTACCCCCCGGCCGGAACCTCCGGGCCGTATGACACTCACCATCGTCGGCTCCCAGCTGGGTGACGAGGGCAAGGGCGCGCTCGTCGACCGGTGGGGAGGGGACGCGGACGTCGTAGTCCGTTATCAGGGCGGCGACAACGCCGGCCACACCGTCGTCGAGGGCGGCGCGGAGTACAAGCTCTCGCTGGTACCGAGCGGGGCCGTCCGAGGCACGGTCGGGGTCCTCGGCAACGGCTGCGTCGTCAACCCGCGCACGCTGTTCACCGAGATCGACGACCTGCGCGAGCGGGGGCTCGACCCCGACGTGCGGGTCGCTCGCCGGGCGCACGTCATCATGCCGTACCACCGCGTGCTGGACGGGATCGAAGAGGAGGTCAAGGCGGACGACGACGCCGGCGACGAGGTCGGCACCACCGGCCGCGGCATCGGCCCGACGTACGAGGACAAGGCCGGACGGCGGGGGATCCGGGTCGCCGACCTGCTTGACCCCGACGTGCTCCGCGAGAAGCTCGAGTACGCCGTGCCGCAGAAGCGCGCGCTCGTCGAGGACGTGTACGGGCTCGACGCCGATGACGAGGAGTACACGGACGCGTTCGACGTCGACGCGCTCCACGAGGAGTTCGCCGCGATCGGCGAGCGCCTCGCCGAGGAGGAAATGACCGTCAACTGCTCCGATTACCTCTACCGACGCCGCGAGGCGGGCGACGAGGTCCTCTTCGAAGGCGCGCAGGGCACTCACATCGACGTCGACCACGGGAACTACCCGTTCGTTACGTCCTCGAACCCGACCGCCGGCGGCGCGGCCGTCGGCTCCGGTGTGGGCGTCACCGCGGTCGGCTCCGGCGAGGTCGTCGGCATCGTGAAGGCGTACCTCTCGCGGGTCGGCGAGGGGCCGCTTCCGACCGAGCTCGACGGCGACGCCGACGAGGAGGCGCTCGCCGACCACATCCGCGAGAAGGGCGGCGAGTTCGGCACCGTCACCGGTCGCCCCCGCCGCATCGGCTGGCTCGACCTCCCGATGCTGCGTCACGCCGCGCGCGTCTCCGGCTTCACGGGCGTCGCGGTCAATCACGTCGACGTGCTCGCCGGGCTCGACGAGCTGAAGGTGTGTACGGGGTACGAAATAGACGGGGAGACGCTCGACACCGTTCCCACCACGACCGACCGCTGGGAGCGCTGCGAGCCCGTGTTCGCGGAGCTCGACACCTGGGAGGAGTTCGACTCGGCCGCGGTCGCCGACGAGGGCTACGACGCGCTCCCGGAGGCGGCCCGCGAGTACCTGGAGTTCGTCGCCGACGAGATCGACACGCCGATCTACGCGGTCGGCGTCGGCCCCGACCGTGAGGAGACGGTCGAGCTGACGAACCCGTTCGAGGAGTAGGCGCCGGCCGGAGCTTCGGAGAACCACCGCTACGCCTGCGGATCGATCTCGTTCAGCGTCGCCACGTCTTCGTCCGTCAGCGACAGCTCCGCGGCCGCGACGTTCGATTCGAGGTGGTCGACGCTCGACGTGCCCGGGATCAGGAGGGTCACGTCCGACCGGTCGAGGAGCCACGCGAGTGCGACCTGCCGCGCCGTCGCGTCGCGGCGGTCGGCGACCTCCCCGAGCGCGCCCGCGACGCCCTCCTCGTCGACCGTGTACATCGGGCCCCACGGGATGAACCCCACGTCGTTGCGCTCGCAGGCACGCAACACGTCTTCGTCGTCGCGGTGGCCGACGTTGTACCGGTTCTGAACGGTGGCGATATCGACGATCTCCATCCCGGTCTCGAGCTGCTCGACGGTGACGTTCGAGAGCCCGACGTGAGCGATCTGGCCGGCGTCTTTCATCTCCGCGAACGCGTGGACGGACTCCTCGAAGTCGGTGTCGGGGTCCGGGCGGTGGAACTGATACAGGTCGATCGTGTCGGTCCCGAGTCGATCGAGGCTACACAGGACCTGATTCTTCAGGAACTCCGGGTCGCCGTGGGGGAGCCAGTCGCCCTCGCGGTTGCGGAGCAGGCCGGCCTTCGAGGCGACGACGACGTCGTCGGAGTCGCCGAGCGCCTCGCCGATCAGCCGCTCCGAGACGCCCGGGCCGTAAGAGTCGGCGGTATCAATAAAATCGACGCCGAGGTCGACGGCTCGTTGGAGGACCGTCTTGGCCTCGTCCTCGTCGTGGGGGCGACCGACGATGTCCTCGCCCGTGATCCGCATCGCGCCGAAGCCGAGGCGGTCGACGGTCAGGTCGCCGCCGATGTCGAACGTGTCGCTCCGGGTCGCGGTGTCTGAAGCCATAATCGAGCGTTCGCGTGCCACGTGGAAAGCCGTGGGGATGGCGGAAGGATCGCCGCCGGAGGGCCGCGGTCCGCCGTCCGGAGCGCTCGCCCGTCTTGCGCGCGTCGCTACTCATAAACCGTCCCCGTCCGATTGTTCGGTATGGACGCCGAGCGCGAGGTACTCGACGTGTTGGCGCGGAACGCCCGCGAGGACATCGACGACATCGCGGCCCAGACGGGCCTCGACGCCGACGCGGTAGCGGCGGCGATCGACGCGCTGGAGGGGGACAACGTGGTCCACGGCTATCAGGCCGTCGTCGACTGGGACCGCGTCGACGAGGGGAAGATCCGCGCGGTCGCCGAGATCAACGTGGAGCTCGACCGCGAGACCGGCTACGAGCAGGTCGCCGACCGGATCGCCAAGTTCCCGGCGGTCGACGCCCTCCACCTCGTCTCCGGCGACTACGACTTCGCCGTCGAGGTGCTCGGCGAGACGATGGAGGACGTCTCCCGGTTCATCTCCGAGCAGGTCGCGCCCATGCCCGAGGTCACCCAGACGGTGACCCACTACATCATGGAGACGTACAAGGACGGCGGGGTGCGGTTCGAGGACGGCGACGACGACGACCGCCTCTCAGTCTCGCCATGAGGCTGTCCGACCGCGCCAACGACCTCCCGGAGTCGGGGATCCGGAAGTTCTTCGAGCTCGCGGAGGCGCGCGACGACGTGATATCGCTGGGCGTCGGCGAGCCCGACTTCTCCGCGCCGTGGGCGGCCCGCACCGCCGCGATCGACTCGCTCGAGCGCGGGAAGACCTCCTACACGTCGAACCGGGGGATGGCCGCGCTCCGCGAGCGGATCGCAGACCACCACGAGCGCTACGACCAGTCGTACGACCCGACCGACGAGACCCTCGTCACGACCGGGGCGAGCGAGGCGGTCGACCTCGCGTTCCGCGCGCTCGTCGACCCCGGCGACACGGTTGCGGTCCACGAGCCGACGTACATCTCTTACGGGCCGGGGATCGAACTCGCGGGCGGCGAGCGGCTGACGGTCCCCACCCGGGCCGCGGACGACTTCGCGCTCACGCGGGAGTCGCTGGAAGCGGCGGGCGCCGCCGACGCGGACCTCCTCGTCTGCTGTTACCCGAACAACCCCACGGGCGCGACGATGACGGACGAGGAGATGGCCGAGGTCGCGGCGTTCTGCCGCGACGAGGATCTCAGGGTGGTCGCCGACGAGATATACGCCGCGCTCACCTACGGCGCCGACCACAGCTCGATCGCCACGCAGCCGGGGATGCGCGAGCGCACCGTCGTCGTCAACGGCTTCTCGAAGGCGTACGCCATGACCGGCCTCCGGCTCGGCTACGCGCTGGGGCCGAGCGAGGCAATCGACGCGATGAACCGGATCCACCAGTACACGATGCTGTCGGCGCCGACGACGCCCCAGTACGCGGCGTGCGAGGCGCTCGACCACTGCGACGACGAGGTCGCGGAGATGGTCGACGAGTACAACCGCCGCCGGCGGCTGGTCGTCTCCCGGTTCAACGAGATGGGGCTCGACACGTTCGAGCCCGGCGGCGCGTTCTACGCGTTCCCCGACTGCGGCGGCGACGACGAGGCCTTCGCCGAGGCGCTGCTGGAGGCGCAGGGCGTCGCGGTCGTCCCGGGTTCCGTCTTCGGCGAAGGCGGCGAGGGGCACCTCCGGGTGTCGTACGCGACCTCGATGCGCGAGCTGAAGGAGGCCACCGACCGGATCGCGACGTTCGTGGAAGAACGGGACTGACGGGACTCGGTTGAGCTCACCGCGTGACCGATTGCGAGAGTGGACGTTACGGAGAATCGAGGAGAAAGCCCCGTGCTGTAGGCCGGGGATGAATCCGACAATCGACTACATGAGCTACCAAGGATGGGCTTTTGAGTTTGGCTTCCCTCCACTTATTAGGGTTTAAGCGTACTGTACGGTGATAGTCTTCCCCACGAACGGTACGACGGTTTCACCGTCAGACGGTCTTCGCCCAGCGACCGTGGTGGGTAACAAGACCAGAACCGGTTCGCCACGTTCTCGGTGACAATTGGACAGCTACCGTCGAAGGGTCACGCGAAAGCGTTCTTGAACCCCGAGGAAACACGGAACCTCAAACTCCACTTCGTGGAATCCTCGCCGTTTAGCGCTGGGAGGACGTCAGTCCGAAATCCCGACGCTCACTGCGGCACGAATCCTACGATCTTCAGACGGCCCGCGCGGCGTGGCATAAATAGGGAGCTTTTCATTGCCGTGTTCGCAACGTGGCCCATGGTCGAAATCACCGATTCGCTCGCGTGTCTGTTCACCGGAGAGGTCGAGGAGCGCGACGGCGATCACGTCGTCGTCGTTCCCTCCTCAGAAATCGAGCATGAGACCGTCGCTCACGACGAGACGTACCGCGTGGCACTGATAAAACGAGACGGAGGAGGCGAGGCCGCCGCCTCGACCGAGTCACGGACGGACGCGTCGGCGAACCGAGACGTGGCCGGGAACGGCACCGGGGGGTCGCGGGCCCGCTCCACCCCGGACGAGGCCGCCGGCCCACCGGTCTCCGAGGGCGACGTCCGCGAGGTCACGATCGAGACGCTGGGCGACAAGGGCGACGGGATCGCGAAGATCGAGCGCGGCTACGTCGTCATCGTCCCGGACTCCGAGCCGGGCGACGAGCCGACCGTCGAGATCACGAGCGTCCGCGAGAACGTCTCGTTCGCCGAGGTCGTCGAGGAGTAGGCGGGCCGGGGCGTCCGGTTTGACTCCACCCCTCGGTCACTCCGGCGGGTCGCTCCGCGAGAACAGCCGCCGGAGGTGCGCCGGGGAGAAGAAGGAGCTCGGGCGGTCCATGTGGACGCCGATCTCGCCCGAGAGCGCCCACAGGCCGAGTCGCTGGACCGGCTCCGGTAGCGAGTAGCACCGCCGGATACCCTTTCCGAGCAGGATCTCCCGGCCGATCGCGTCGCGCCAGCCGGACTCGTAGTCGGCGAGCGTCCCCGGGTCTGCGGGGTCGACGACGTCCGCGGCCACGTCGGCCGCGGTCATCCCGTACAGGATGCCGCCGCCGGTGAACGGCTTCGTCTGCGCCGCCGCGTCGCCGATCAGGAACGCGCGGTCCGCGGTGACGCGGTCCGGCGGGCCGACCGGGATCGCCCCGGAGCAGAACCGGTCGGTCGTCGCCCCGTACGCGTCGGTGAGCCGGTCGAACATCGCCGTGACGTCGTCGCTCGGGGGCGCCGCGAGCCCGTACTCGACGCCGGCGTCCCCCCGCGGGATCCGCCACGCGAAGAACGTCGGCGCGGTGAGGTGGACGTCGACGAGGTCGCCGTCGTCGGGCGCGTCGTCGAACGCGAGCACGCCGTGGAGGAGCTCGTCCGGCTCGGGGAGGTCGAGCGACCGGCGCACGCGGGAGGTAGGGCCGTCGCAGCCGGCGACCATCCGGCCCTCGACCGTCTCCACGTCGCCGTCCGGGGTCCGGACCTCGACGGCGACGCGGTCCGAGCGCTCGTCGACGTCGAGGACGGTGTGGTTCTCTCGCACGTCGGCGCCCGCGTCCCGCGCGCAGTCGGCGAGGGTCCGGTCGAGTCCGACGCGGTCGATGACGTTCGAGACCGGTCGATCCTTATAAAACGGGTACGCCGTCGAGCCGGGGCCGCCGACGTGGAACCGCGCCCCGTACACGCGGTTCTGGAGGAGCCGGTCGCGGGCCTCGTCGGGGACGTACTCCCACACGTCGTCGGAGACGTGCCCCGAGCAGGCCAGCGGCTCGCCGACCGTCCCCTTCTCGAAGGCGACGACGTCGCGGCCGGCCTCGGCCGCGCGCCTGGCGAACCGCGAGCCCGGGGGGCCCGCGCCGACGACGACGAAGTCGTGCATGATCGGAGCGTCGTGGCCGATACTTAAAAGTACGACGCGGCTACCTCGCGCTGTGCCCGGAGCGCGGTCCCGGGACCGCGCCTCCTCTCGGCGCCCCGGGCGGGCTTTCCCTACCGCCGCTCGGCCAGCCACGAGAGCGCCGCGTCGAGGTCCGTCTCGGGCGGCGAGCAGGTCCGGCCCTCGCAGACGTAGGCGGTCGGCTCGCCGTCGACGGCGTCGCGCCCGGCCCAGACCGGCGGCGCCTCGTCCATGCCGAGTCGGTCCAGCCACGCGTCGAGTCCCGTCTCGGTCGGCGGTCGCGGCGCGACGAGCGCCCCGGGGAGGTACCGCTCGCCGAGGGTCTCGCGCCACGCGTCCGGCACCGCGTCGGTGGCGATCGTCGCCTCGATTCCGCCCGTCTCGACGCGCTCGGCCGCCCGGACGAGCGAGACGTGCTCCAGCGGGCTCGCGCGGATCCGGTCGGCGTGGGTCGTCACGACCTGCTCCGCGATCGCGGCGAACTCGCGGTCGGTCCGGAAGCCGTCGAGCAGCGCCAGCGTTTCGGCCGCCACGCCGAGGCTCGACGGCGTCGAGCGGTCGGTGAACTCCTGCGGGCGGGCGAAGAGAGTGTCGTCTCCCCGATCGGCGCCGCCGGGGTCCCGCGTGAAGTAGATCGTTCCGTCGTCCGGGTCGTGAAACTCCGCGACGATCGCTTCGGCCAGCTCCAGCGCGAACCCGAGCGGCTCTGGGTCGCCGGTGGCGGCGTAGACGTCGAGCGCGCCGCGCGCGAGGAACGCGTAGTCGTCGAGATACCCCGGTCCGCGGACGTCGCCGTCGAGCCATCGCCGGGCGAGCTCGCCGGAGCTCTCGTCGTACAGCCGGTCGCGACAGAAGTCGAGCGCCTCGCGGGCGATCTCGACGTACGGCTCGCCGAGGGGCCCGGCCGCGCTCGCGAACGCGGAGATCGCCCGGCCGTTCCACGAGGCAAGCACCTTCTCGTCGCGGGCGGGACGCGGGCGCGATTCCCGGGACTCGAACAGCGCGACGCGAGCGTCGGTCAGGCGCTCTCGGACCTCCTCGGCCGACAGATCGTGCTCGTCGGCGAGGTCCGAGACAGACGCCGCGACCGTCGGCACGGTCGTGCCGCGCTCGAAGTTCCCGCCCGGCTCGATCCCCCATCGGTCCTTCGCCAGCGAGGCGGCCGGCTCGTCGAGGACCGCGTCGACCTCGCCGGGCGTCCAGACGTAGAAGGCCCCCTCGACGTCAGCGTGTCCGCTTCCGTCGTCGCTCGCGTCTCCCCGCCGGCTTTCGGGGGGCGCGCTCCGCGCGTCGAGCGTGCCGAAGAAGCCGCCCTCGTCGTGGCGGAGCTCCCGGTCGAGGAACGCGAGCGTCTCGCTCGCGACGCGGGCGTACGTCGGGTCGGCGGTCAGGCGGTACCCGTCGAGGTACACCAGGGGAAGCTCCGCGTTGTCGTACAGCATCTTCTCGAAGTGCGGGACGGTCCACTGGCGATCGGTCGCGTACCGGTGGAAGCCGCCGCCGACCTGGTCGTACATCCCGCCGCGGGCCATCCCGTCGAGGGTTCCGGTCGCGGCCGCGAGCGCGGCGTCCCGGCCGCTCCGAGCGGAGGCGCGCATGAGCAGGTCGACCCGGCCCGGCATCGGGAACTTCGCGCCGCCGCTCCCGAACCCGCCGTACTCGTCGTCGTAGCCGCGGACCGCGGCGGCGGCCGCCTCGTCGAGGAGGTCGGCACCGGGAGGTTCGCTCCCGCTCGCGCCGTCCGCGACGTTCGGCTCGGGGACCGACTCCAGCTCGTCGCGGGCGCTCGTCGTCCACTGCTCGGCGCGGCGCTCCATCTCCTCTCGCTGCTCGGGGTCCGCCCACGAGTCGGCGATGCGCTCGCACAGGTCGCGGAACCCCGGCTGGTTCCGGCGCGGCTCGGGCGGGAAGTACGTCCCGACGTAGAACGGCTTGCCCTCCGGCGTACACCACGCGGAGAGCGGCCAACCGCCCCCGCCCGTGACGAGCTGGGAGACGGTCATGAACGTGCTGTCGACGTCGGGGCGCTCCTCGCGGTCGACCTTCACCGGCACGAACGAGTCGTTGAGCACCTCGGCGACCCCCTCGTCCTCGAAGCTCTCCTCGGCCATCACGTGACACCAGTGACAGGAAGAGTAGCCGATAGAGACGAACACCGGGACGTCGTGCTCGCGGGCGCGCTCGAACGCCGCGTCGCCCCACGGCTGCCAGTGGACCGGGTTGTCGGCGTGCTGCTGGAGGTACGGGCTCGCCTCGTCCGCGAGGCGGTTCCGCTCCGTCGGCTGTGACATACCTCCGGTTCGCCCCGGCGAGGCAAAAAGCCGTCACACGAGCCACGCGAGCGAGGCCCGCTCCGGGGTCCGATCCACGTCTGTGGCTATCTGCTTGCGTGCGGAAAGTAAAGCTTACACTACCGTGTACTCATCCGTCGGATATGACCGAGACCGTACTGCTGGTGGGGGGCGGCGGACGCGAGCACGCGATCGCCCGCGCGGTCGCCGACGACTGCGCGCTGTACGCCTGCGCGAGCAACCGAAACCCGGGCATCCGCCGGCTCGCCGACGGCTTCGAGTCGATCGACGAGACCGACGCCGAGGCAGTCGCCGAGTACGCGACGGCGGTGGGCGCGGATCTGGCGGTGATCGGCCCCGAGTCCGCGCTCGCGGCGGGCGTCGCGGACGCGCTCGACGACGCCGGGGTGTACGCGTTCGGCCCGCGGGCCGAGGAGGCGCGCCTGGAGACGGACAAGGCGTACCAGCGCGAGTTCATGGACGAAGCCGACATTCCCGGCTGTCCGGACTACGAAGTGTTCGACGACACGGAGGCCGCCTGCGACTACATCGACGCCTACGACGGCGACCTCGCGGTGAAGCCGGCCGGGCTCACGGGCGGGAAGGGAGTGAAGGTGATCGGCGACCAGGTGACCCCCGAGGAGGCGAAGACGTACCTCCGCGACTCCGACTACGACCGCGTCGTGTTGGAAGAACGGCTCGTCGGCGAGGAGTTCACGATACAGGCGTTCGTCGCGAACGGCGACGTCCGGACGACGCCCGCGGTCCAAGACCACAAGCGCGCCTACGAGGGCGACGAGGGCCCGAACACCGGCGGGATGGGCTCGTACACGGACACGGACCTCTCGCTCCCGTTCATGGGCGAGGGCGACTACGCCGACGCGGTCGACGTGCTGGAGGCGGTCGTCGAGGCGCTCCCCGACTACAAGGGCGTCCTCTACGGGCAGTTCATGCTCACCAACGAGGGGCCGAAGGTCGTCGAGTTCAACGCGCGCTTCGGCGACCCGGAGGCGATGAACACGCTGCCGGCGTTGGACACCCCGTTCATCGACGTGCTGACGGCCGCGCGGGAGGAGACCGATCTCCCCGACCTCTCCTTCTCCGGCGAGGCGACCGTGTGTAAGTACGCCGTTCCGGACGGCTACCCGGTCGACCCCGACGCGGGCGCGCGGATCGCGGTCGACGAGGAGAGCGTCGGCGATGCGCTGCTCTACTACGCCAGCGTCGACGAGCGCGACGACGGGCTGTACACGACCACGTCCCGGTCGTTCGCGGTCGTCGGCCGCGGCGGCTCGATCGACGCCGCGGAGCGACAGGCCGAGGCGGGACTCTCGGCCGCCGGCGACGGCCTGCGAATCCGCCACGACGTGGGGAAGGCCGCTCTCGTCGAGCGCCGGATCGAGCACATGAACGAGTTGCGGGGGTAGTCGCGGCCTCGCACGTCCCCGCGTCCGGCCGCCGAGCGCGCAGCGACCCTTTTACCGAAGCCGCCCGAACGTCACTTCGTGACTCACGAGGACGACGGCGCGGCGGGCGCGGCGGACACGTCGGGCGAGGCCGAGGGCACCGACAGAGCGGGCGACTCGACCACCGACGACTCCCGCACCGATCGGCTCGAGCGCCGCCCGACGCGCGGGCCGCGGAACTCGCTGTGGTCGTGGCCGGACGCGAAGTCGCCGCTGGTCGTCGTGCGCAACTACGTCGTCATCGTGCTGGCGCGAGTCTCCCCCAGCCTCCGGCTGAAGAACTGGCTGCTGCGGCGGATCGGCGTCACGGTCGGAACGGGCGTCGCGTGGGGGTTGGAGTCGACGCCGGACGTGTTCTGGCCCGAGCGGATCACGGTCGGGAGCGACGCGATCGTCGGCTACGACGCGACGCTGCTGTGCCACGAGTTCCTCCAGGAGGAGTACCGCCTCGGCGACGTCGTCGTCGAGGAGGGCGCGATGGTGGGGGCCGGTGCGGTCGTCCTCCCGGGCGTCACGGTCGGCGAGGGCGCGCGAGTCGCCGCCAACTCTCTCGTCGCCGCGGACGTCCCGCCGGAGACGACGGCCGCGGGCGTGCCGGCCGAGGTGGTGTCCCGGGCGGACGAGGGAGGACGGAGCGCCGACGGGACTGCCGAGGCGGCCGAATAGCCGCTTACGCGGCGTCGTCGCCCTCGGCGGAATCCGCGTCGTCGCCGGCGGCATTCTCCGCGGCGACGCGCTCCGCCTCGGCGATGTGCGCCTCGGTGCTAACGCTCTCCAAGTCGACGCCGACCTCGCGCGCGACCGCGTCGAGGACGGCCCGCTGTTCCGCCATCTCGTTTTCCAGCCGCTGGACGCGCTCGGAGGTGTCCAGGACGGTCGTCTGCGTCTCCTCGACCTCGGCGCGCAGCTCGTTTATCTTCTGATACGTGCGCTCGGCCTTGTCGGCGAGCGTCTGGATCTTCTTCGCCGTGTCCCCGAATCCCATATCGAACGGTGCGGGCCCGGGATACGTGGGCTTTTCCGTTCGGCGCGGTCGGAACGGACGGGGCCGGCCCGGCGACGGTGGGCTTTTGTCCGAACCGCCCGATATGACGGTATGAGCGTCGAGCGGATCCTGTTGACGAACGATGACGGCGTCGACGCCGTCGGCCTCCGCGCCCTGTACGACGCGCTCGCGGCCGATTACGACGTGGTGACAGTCGCGCCCACGGGCGACCGGTCGTCGATCGGCCGCGCTATCTCCGCCGACGTCGAGGTCGCGGAGCACGAACTGGGCTACGCCGTGGACGGAACGCCCGTCGACTGCGTCGTCGCCGGCCTCGACGAGCTCGTCCCAGACGCGGACCTCGTGGTCGCCGGCTGCAACGAGGGCGCCAACCTCGGCGCGTACACCCTCGGGCGGTCCGGGACGGTCTCGGCGGCCGTCGAGGGGGCCTTCTTCGGCGTCCCCGGAATCGCGGCGTCGATGTACGTGCCGGGCGGCGACGACTGGCGGCAGCGTGAGCTGCCCCCCGCGTCGTTCGCGCACGCCGTCCGCGCCACGCGGTTCCTCGTCGACGAGGGCGACGCCGCGGGCGTGTTCGAGCGTGCCGATTACCTCAACGTCAACGCGCCGATAGCGGAGCCGGCCGAGGTCGACGGGGGTCGGGAGGCGGCCGCGGACGAACGCCGGGTCGACCCCGCGCCGATGCGCGTCACCACGCCCTCGGAGTGGTACGGAATGGAGGCGAGTTCAGACGGCAACGGCGGCGTCGCCATCTCCGACCCGATCTGGGGGCGGATGACGCCCGCCGACGTGCCCGACCCGGTCGGCACCGACCGGCGCGCGGTCGTCGACGGCGAGGTGTCGGTCTCGCCGCTGTCGGTGCCCCACGCCGCGGAGCCGGACGCGGGGCTCGACGAACTCGCGAAGCGGTACGGGACGAACGGCGGGAACGGGGAGTGAGGAGAGCAAAAACGGAGAGTGAGAGCGGAAGGACCCGGTGACGCCGACTACGACTCGTCGGCGCTGACGGTGACCTTCGCCTCGCTGACGACGCGGTCGCCCATCTCGTAGCCGGGCTCGTACACCTCGTGGACGGTCCCGTCGGGCTGATCGCTCTCGACGCGGAGCATCACCTGATGGCGCGCGGGGTCGACCTCCTCGCCCGGGTCGGGGGCGATGGGCTCGACGCCCTCCTCGCCGAGCACCTCGTCGAACTTCTCCAGCGTCGATTCGACGCCAGGGCGGAGGTCGCTCCCCGCCTCCTGGTCGAGCGCGCGCAGGAGGTCGTTCCGGACGGGGGCGATGCGCTCGACGAGCCGCTCGGAGGCGCGCTCGCGGATCTCCTCCTGCTTGCGCTTGGCGCGCCCCTTGTAGTTGCTGAAGTCCGCCTTCACGCGGGCGAGCTTGCTCGTCAGGTCGTCGACCTCCCCCTCGGCTTCCAGCAGCTCCTCGCGCGTCTCCGCGAGCTCCGCCTCCAGTTCCGCGACCTCCCGCGCGAGCGCCTCGTCGTGCTCGGCGACGGCGGCGGCAAGGGCCTCTCCGCCGTCATCGTCGGCCTCGCCGGCTTCTCCGGGCGACTCGCCGCTCGTTCCCTCGGCGGTTGCCTCCGCCGTGCCGTTCGCGCTCGCCGCGTCGGCCGCGGCGTCGTCGGAGGACTCGACCTCGACGTCGACGGCGTCGTCGTCGCTCATACCCGATCGAAGTCGGTCGGCGTGCATAAGCGTTGCAGAACGCGGCCGCGAGCCGGGGTGCGGAGGGCGCCGACGATCGTCGCGACGGGCCGACCGCATTTATGAGGTCGCCCGCCGATCGATCCGTCCGTATGCAACCTCGTCCCTCGACGTTCTCGATTGCCGCTCGCGACCCGGAGACCGACGCCGTCGGCGTCGCGGTCCAGTCGAAGTTCGTCAGCGTCGGCGCGGTCGTCCCGTTCGTTAGCGCGAACGCCGGCGCGATCGCGACGCAGAGCTTCGCCAACGTCGCTTATGGCCCCGACGGGCTCGACCTCCTCCGGGAAGGGAACGAGCCGGCGACGGTCGTCGACGAGCTCACGAGCGGCGACGACGAGGCCCGGTCGCGACAGGTCGGCGTCGTCGGTCTCGACGGCGAGCCGGCCGCGTTCACGGGCGACGAGTGCCACGACTACGCCGGCGACCTGCAAGGCGAGAGCTACACCGTCCAGGGCAACATCCTCGAGAA
Organism: Halorubrum yunnanense; assembly: GCF_026586675.1. Classification (GTDB taxonomy): domain Archaea; phylum Halobacteriota; class Halobacteria; order Halobacteriales; family Haloferacaceae; genus Halorubrum; species Halorubrum yunnanense. The sequence continues at coordinate 22,621 of NZ_JAODIX010000032.1, read as the reverse complement.
CGCCGAAACCCTGACCGCGATGGCGGACGCGTTCGAGGAGACCGACGGCGGGCTCCCGGAGCGGCTGATCGCCGCGCTCCACGCCGGCAACGCGGCCGGCGGCGACAAGCGCGGCGAGCAGTCGGCGGCGCTGTACGTCGCCAAGCCGGAGGGCGGTTACGACGGTCGCAACGACCGGTGGATCGACGTGCGCGTCGACGACCACGAGCGCCCGATCGACGAGCTCGAACGGGTGTTTAAGCTGTACGACGTCACCCTGCTGGAGCGCGAGGCGCCCGACGAGACCCGGGAGCTGACCGGCGACGCCGCGGCCGAGGCGGCGGCGACGCTCGCGGACCTCGGCTTCCTCGGCGAGGGCGACGCGGACGGCGTCGACGCCTTCGGCGAGCCCCACCGCGAGGCGCTGGAGACGTTCCGCGGGATGAACAACTTCGAGAACCACCCGGTCCCGGTGTTAGAGGACGCCATCGCCCGCGGGTGGGGCGACGCCGAGGGCGAGGGCGAGGACCGGCTCGTCGACGCGGTGTGGCACGGCCTCTCGCGGCTCGATCGAGCCTGAGCGTCACCGCGGGTCGTCGCCGCCGAGCCCGACCCGCGGGAGTATTTAAATATCGACCCCCAAGCGGTGGCAATGACCGCGCCGAACCGGAACGCGCTGTGGGCGGGGGCGCTCGTGGACGAGCTCGCCGCCGCGGGCGTCGACGCCGTCGTCGTCTCGCCGGGCAGCCGCTCGACGCCGCTGACGATGGCCGCCGCGCGCCGCGACGACCTCCGCGTCTTCTCGCAGCTGGACGAGCGCTCAGCCGCCTACTTCGCGCTGGGCCGCGCCCGGCGGACGGGGAGCGTCACGCCGCTGATCTGCACCTCGGGCACCGCCGCCGCCAACTACCATCCCGCCGTGATGGAGGCGAACAACGCTCGCGTCCCCCTGTTCGCGCTCACCGCCGACCGCCCGCCCGAGCTGCGGGACTCGGGCGCCAACCAGACCGCCGACCAAGAGAAGCTGTACGGCGACGCCGTGCGCTTTTATAAGGATCTCCCCGAGCCGGCGCCGAACGACCGGGCGCTCCGGTCGCTGCGGACCACCGTGAGCCGGGCCGTCGCGACCGCCGAGGGCGACGACCCCGGACCCGTCCACCTCAACGTCCCTTTTAAAAAGCCGCTGGAGCCGACGCGGGTGTCCGGCGACGTGCCCGCTGACCTCGACCCGGTCGCCGAGGCCGGCCGCGACGGTCCGTACGTCGACGTCACGCCGGGATCGCCGGAGCCGGCCGACGACGAACTCCGGGCGCTCGCCAACGAGTTGATGACGACCGACCGCGGGCTGATCGTCGCCGGCCCCGCCGACCCGCCGGGGCTCGACGCCGAGTCGGTGACTGCGCTGTCGCACGCGACAGGGTTCCCGGTGCTCGCCGACCCGCTCTCGGGCGTCCGGTACGGCGGCCACACTCGCGTCGCGCCCGTGATCGGCGCGTACGACGCGTACCTCTCGGGAGCGGTGGCGGGGGAGTCAGAGCCGGCTCCCGAGTGGACCGACCCGGAGGTCGTCGTCCGGCTCGGCGCCTCCCCCACCTCGAAGAACCTCCGGAAGTACCTCGCCGGTACCGGCGCCGACCAGTACCAGGTCGATCCCGCGGGGCGCTGGCGCGAGGCCGAGTTCGCCGCGACCGACCTCGTCGTCGCCGAGCCGAGCCGGCTCTGCGCTCGCCTCTCGCGGCTCGGCGGCGGGGGCGGCGGCGACCCCGACTGGCGCGCGCAGTGGGAGGAGGCCGACCGAACCGCGCGGGCGGTCCACGGGCGCGAGACCGACGCGCTCCCCGACCCGTCCGACCCCGCGCCGTTCCACGAGGGCGACGCGCTCCGCGTCGTGGCCGACGCGCTCCCGGACCCGGCGACCCTGTTCGTCTCGAACTCCATGCCCGTGCGCGACCTCGACCGGTTCGCGGGGCCGACGACGACGAATGTCACCGCGCTCGGCAACCGCGGTGTCTCCGGGATCGACGGGATCGTTTCCAGTGCTCTCGGGGCCGGCTCGGCCACGACGGACGACCTCACCCTCGTCGTCGGCGACCTCGCCTTATACCACGATACGAACGGGCTGCTCGCGATCGACCGGTGCGACGTCGACGCGACGATCGTCCTGATCAACAACGACGGCGGCGGGATCTTCCACGCGCTCCCGATCGAGTCGTTCGAACCGGAGTTCACGGAGTCATTTAAAACACCGCACGGCGTCGAGTTCGAGCCGATGGCCGACCTCCACGGGCTGGAGTACGCCCGGATCGACGCGCGGCCCGAGGGGGTCGGCGACGGGGACGGAGGCCCAGAGGAGGCCGCGGAAGCCGCCGCGGACGCGCTCGGAGAGGCGTACGCGCGGGCTTGCGACGCCGACGGCTCCCACCTGATCGAGGTCCGGACCGACGCCGAGTCGAGCCATCGGACGCGCGAACGTTTCGCGGCCGCGGTCGAGGACGCGGTCCACGGCGACGTAGTCCACGCCGACGCGGTCCACGGCGACGGCGCTGACTGAGACCTCGCCCGCACCGGGCGCTGACTCAGTCGATCGCGACCGTCGCGGTCGCCTCCGCGTCCCCTTCCTCGGCGGTCAGCGTTCCGACGACCAAGTACTCGCCCGCCGGCGGATCGGGCCACGTCGCCTCGTAGGTCGCCGACTCGCCCGGCGCCAGCGTCTCGGTGCCGAGCGCCCCCGTGAACAGCCGTCCCTCGGCGTGTCGCCAGACGGGCCCGACAGTGCTGCGACGGGGGTCGTCCGCCCCGTCGCCCGCGGCGGGCTCGAAAGCCGCGAAGTCGGCGCGCTGGCCGGTCCGGAACCGGAGCGTGACCGGATCGTCGCCACCGTTTGTCACCGTGAGCGCGAGCATGACTCCGGAATCGCCGCCGGTGGGCGCGAGCGCGGCGTCGAGCATGCGGACGGATCATGGTTAAAATAAATAAAACCGCGGTCGGTCTCGCTGGTACCGGCAGCGTAGATACCGTTGACTCCCTCGGATCCGTCGGCTGCTATCGGGTCGGAACCCTTAACTCGGATTTCGCTGCCAGAAACACGGATAGACGTGTGCTACTCCCGGGCTCGCGAGTGCTGAGACGGGGGCAGTTCCCTCACGGACTCACGCGCCGAGCAGGCGAGCGACGACTCCCGCGAGCACGAGTAGCGCGCCGAGAATGAACGTTCCCGGAAGTGGGAGGACGAACAAGACCACGCCCACCACCACGACGATTGTTGACGTTCGCATACGTGACGCGTTCGCCTTCTCGACCAATAACCGTTGTGTCCGTCCCAGAAGAAGTCGATCGACCCGCACAGGGGGTCGGAGGGACACCTGACTGTTCAGCGTAACCCGAGGTGGAGCCTCCGACCTCAAGGAGCGAGCGGCAACGCCGTGAGCGAGTAGGGTGGGGTAGTCTACTCGCCGAGAAGCCGTCAGAGCCGTTCGCGGGCGATTCGGCCGGATGACGAGGCGCCACCGATTCGATCGCTCCCCCGACGACGCGCATAAGTCCCGGCTCCCCTTACGGGAACGCGTGCAAGTCGTCGGCTACGAGTCGGGAGAAGGCCTCTACGTCGCCAGCGGCGGCGCGGTCGAGTTCGTCGAGGCCGGCGCCGGGACGGAGCTGGCGTACGGGCTCGGCGACCGGCGCTGCGCGGGGAGCCTCCACGACGGCGACCACGTCGCCTGCGACGCCCCGAAGGCCCCCTACTGCGACGCCCACGGGGGCGTCTGGGTCTGTGCGCGGTGTACGGGGGACTGCCTGAAAGACGAGATGGACTGCCACGAGGAACACGCGCTGTACCTCGCCGCGTTCGCTCCCGACGTGCTGAAGGTCGGCGTGACGCGGCTGTGGCGGCTGGAGACCCGGCTCCGCGAGCAGGGGGCGGACCGCGCGGCCCACGTCCGCACCTTCCCCGACGGGCGGATCGCCCGACGGGTCGAGGCCGAACTCGCCGAGGGCGACGACCTCGTCGACCGGGTTCGCGTGCCGACGAAGCTCGCCGGGTTCGGTCGCGGGGTCGACGAGTCGGCGTGGGAGGGGCTGTTGGCGCGGTTCGACCCCATCGAGCGCTTCGCGTTCGACGACGGGCTCGACCTCGACGAGCGACCCGTCACGGAGACGATGGCGGCCGGGACGGTGCGCGGCTGGAAGGGCCGGGTGCTGGTGCTCGACCGCGGCGGCTCAACGTACGCGGTCGACGCCCGCGAGCTGGTCGGCCACGAGCTCACCGACGAGGTGCCGGACCGCGAACTACAGTCGAGTCTGGGGGCCTTCGGCGGGTGACGGGCGACCTCGGAACGGCGCTGTTCGGCGATCCGTTCGCCGCGATGAACACGGTCGGACTGGTCGCGTTCGCGCTCGTGGGCTCAACGAAGGCGGTCCGCGAGGAGTTCGACCTGTTCGGCGTCGCGGTCGTCGGGCTGGCGATGGCGTTCGCGGGCGGGGTGACCCGCGACCTCCTCGTGAACCGGGTCCCGCTCGCCCTCCAGTCGCCGGTCGAAATCGCGCTCGGGCTGGTCGGGGTGGGGTTGGCCGTCGGCCTCAGCGTCGTCCTCCGATCGGCCGACACACACCCGATCACGCTCGTCGCGGACGCGATCGGGCTCGCCGCCTTCGCGACGACCGGCGCAATCGTCGCCACCGACGCGGGCGCCTCCGCCTTCGGCGTCGTCGCCGTCGCGACGATCAACGCGGTCGGCGGCGGCGCGTTCGCGGACATCCTCCTCGACCGCGCGCCGTTCATCCTGTTCGACGACTTCTACGCGACCTGCGCGGTGCTGGGCGGCGCGGCGTACTGGACGCTCGGCGCGTTGGGTGGCCTCGGGGGCGCGGCCGCCGCCGGCTGCGCGGCCGTGACCGTCGGCACGCGACTGATCGCGGTGGCGTACGGCTGGGAGCTTCCGACCGCGGGGTGGGTCGAAGACCTCGTCGACCACGTCACCGGCGAGCGGTGAGCACGCATCGACGGCGGAACTTTCACCCCTCGAACCCGTTCTCGGCGACGAGTCGCCGCACGCCGACGTACGCGACCGCCGCGATACCCACGTAGGCGACGACGAGGGCGGTCGTCGCCGCGTCCGCGCTATCGATGGCGAGGCGCGCGACCGCGTTCGCCGGGCCGCCGGCCATCGCCGTCGCGCCGCCGAAGAGGACGAGGACGCCGATCGAGTAGAGGAACTGGGCGGCGCGCCGGTCCGGCGCGAGCGCGGAGATGGCGACCGCCAGCGCGACGACGAGCGTCGTCAGCGCGGTCATCAGCGCGAGGATCGACGGGACGTTGGCGACGGGGGTCCCGTTCGCGCGGAGCAAGAGGAGCCACAGCAGCGCCTGTCCGGGGGCAATCGCGACCGCCGCGAGCGCCTTTCCGTCGACGATCTCTCCCAGGGTGACCGGGGCGACGCGGAGCAGCTCGAGGGTCCCCTCGTCGATCTCCTCGGTGATCGAGTCGACCACGAGCGACCCAGAGATGAAGACGGGGAGGAAGACGAGGACCGGGATCAACACGGTGTACGTGAACGTGAAGTACGGACTGGAGCCGGTCCGGTCCGGCAGGGGAAGCGGCGACTCGCTCAGGTACGCGGCGCGGTCCTCGCGCTCGTCCAGCTCGTAGGACCGGAGCAGCTCCCGGAGTTGGACGACGATCACGGTCGTCTCGACTGTTGCGTCCGGCGCCGTGACGACCGCGGAGACCCGACCGTCATCGTTGCGGTTCGCGATCACCACCGCGTCGGCGGCGTTCCGGTCGAAGGCGTTCAGCGCGGCGGTGCCGTCCTCGTATCGGGTGACCGAGGCGCCCTCGACGTCGCTCGCGGCGCGTTCGAGGTCGCTCACGGCGTCGCCCGCGCCCGCCACCTCGACCTCCGCGCCGCCGAGCGATCCGGGGTCGTACATCGAGACGAGCCCGACGACGAGGAACGACGAGAACGCGGCGATGAACAGCTGGATCGCGATCGCCAGCAGGATCGTCTTCTCGGCGCGCAGGCCCGCCAGTTCGCGGCCGGCGATCGTCAGACGACTGCTCCGCCCGGCGCTCGCCGGTCGGCTATCGGTCTCACCCATGGAGGCTCACCACCCCGAAGTTGTACGCGGCGTGGACGAGCGTCGCCAGCGCCAGCGTCAGGACGTAGTACGTCCGGTCCCGACTCGCGCCCACCGCGGCGACGGTCGTCGCGAACCCGTGGAGCAGGAGGGGCGCGAACAGCAGCGCCACGGCGGTGACCGGGGAGAGCCCCGCTCCCCCGGCGACGCTCCCGAACGCGGCCCGACCGACGTACAGCTCCGTGAGCCCGACCGCCTGCGCGACCGCCGTGGCCTTCTCGGCGAGGAAGAACCCGACCGCGGAGGCGACGCCGACCGCGACGGCGACCCGGTCGGTCCGGGCGAAGACGTCGCGCTCGAACCCGGCGTAGAGGCCGACGCTTTTCGCGACCTCCTCGACGAAGGCGATCGTCACGAGGAGCACGGGGACCGACACCGTCACCGGCAGCGCGAACAGCGTCGCGACCGCCAGCAGCTCCGCGACGAACACGAAGGGGATCGTGCAGGCGGTGAGGAACGCGACCGACCCGAGCGCGCGGAGTCGCCCGCGGTCGACGAGTCCCGCGAGGGCGACGTCCTCGACCGGCGAGAGCCGCACCGCGAGCGCGTCGAGGAACTTCCGCGGCACAGGCTTCTGGGTGAACATGTCCTCCTCGCGGTACACCCCGAGACCGAGCCCGAACAGGAGCGCGGAACCGAGCGCCATCGGGACCGTAGAGAAGAGGGCCTCGCCGGCCGAGACGGCCTCGCCCTGCAGGTCGAAGACCACGAGCGTCAGCGGCGACACCAGCGCGACGGGCGTCACGTTGGTGAAGATGGCCGGCACGAAGGCGTACGTCGTGAGGAGCACGCTGACGCCCACCGTGACGAAGGTGAGCTCCTTGAACGACCGCGCGAACATCGCGCCGACGAAGGTGGCCGCGAGGAAGGTCAGGGCCACGGGGAGCACGGCGAGCACGGAGAGGACGCCGCCGCCGACCCCGAGCGCGATGAGCGCCGTGACGACGAGCGCGGCCGCGACGTACGGGAGCGTCTTCCCGGCGACGATGTCGACCGGCGAGAGCGGCGTGACGAGCATGGGCTCGCCCCGGCGGTTCGTGCGCTCGTCGAGCACCGAGGAGCCGTACGCCTGGATGAGGAAGTTCATCGGGACGAGGAAGACGAACGCTAAGAGCAGCGAGACGAAGGGGAACGGCGGCGAGATCGACCCCGGCGAGCCCACCGTGTCGGCGCCGAACGTCCCGCCGCCGACCGAGGGGACCGCGAGGCCGCCGCCGTCGGTCGCGGTGTCGCCGCCGGTCGGGGCAGTCTCGCTCGTGTCGCCGTCGTCGCCCTCCGCGTCGCCGCCGGTTCCGCCTCCCGAGCCGTCGTCGCCGCCCTCCGCGTCGCCGCCGGTCCCGCCTCCCGAGCCGTCGTCGCTTCCGCCGTCATCCTCGCCGAGGGTCGAGCCCTCGTCGAGCGCGCTCGTCCGACCGACGTACCGGAGGGTGACGGTGACCGGGAAGGCGGCGGTCGCGTTCTCCTCGGCGGCCATCAGCCGCTCGTTGTGCGCCTCGACGGCCGCGCGGAACTCGGCCGCGGCGGCCTCGCCCTTGCGGGTGTCGCTGGCGCGGACGGCGACGGTCTCAACCGCGTCGGTTCGGCTCCCGCCGCCGTCGAAGACGACGAGGTCGGCCGTGTCGCCGAGGTCGGCTCCCTCGACGGGCACCGGTGTCAGGGCCGGGGCTTCCTCGACCGCGTCCGCGTACGGCGAGTCGCCGTCGACGGCGACGCGGTACACGTCGCGGTCGACGTCGAGCCCGACCGCGCCGACCGCGAGCCCGCCGCCGAGGACGCCGCCGGCGACGAGTAGGAGCGCGAGGGCCGCGGCCAGCGTTCGGCGGTCGACGCCGCCGCCCGCGCGGGCGACCTCCCAGCGGGCGACCCGGAGGACCCTCCGGAGCCGGTCGATCACTCGGCGCCCTCCGGGGGCTCGGCCGGTCGGTTCCTCTCGTCGTCACCTTCGCCACCGTCTCCGGCGGTGTCGCGGGTCTCGTCGACCGCCCCGCCGCCCCCGGTGTACCGCCCGGGCATCGGCCGGCCGACGATGTCGAGGAACACGTCCTCGAGGCTCGGCTCGCGGGTGCGGATGTCGACGACCTCGCCGCCGGCCTCCGCGGCCGCCGCCCGAACCGCCTCGACCGCGTCCATGTCCGGCACCACGGTGCGGAACCGGTCGCCGACCTCCTCGGTCGGGGCGTCGGGGTCGGCGAGGGCCTCGATCAGGCGCTCGCCGGCGGCGGGCGCGACGTCGGTGAACACGTGGTAGGTCGTCTCGCCGTGTCGCTCGCGGATCCCGTCGACGCTCCCGCGGGCGACGATGCGGCCCTCGTTCATCACCACGACGCGGTCGCAGACGGACTCGACGTGGTAGAGGTTGTGCGCGGAGAAGACGACCGTCTTCCCGGCCGCCCGCAGCTCGCGGGTGAACTCCAGCACGGAGTTGGTCGTCACCGGGTCGAGCCCCGAGGCGGGCTCGTCGTACACGAGCACGTCCGGGTCGTTGACGAGGGACCGCGCGATGGCGACCTTGCGTTTCATCCCCTTCGACATGTCGCCGAGCCGGCGGTCTCGGTGGTCCAGTTCGAGCCGGTCGAGGGCGGCCTCGATCCGCTCGTCGGCGACCTCGCTCGGCACGTCGTACAGGTCGGCGAAGAAGTTCAGGTACGACAGCGGCGTCATCTCCTCGTAGAGGGGCGACTCCTCGGGGAGGAAGCCGAGCCGCCGCCGCATCTCCGGGTCGTCCGAGGGGAAGCCGGCGACCTCGACGTCCCCCTCGGTGGGGTCGACGAGCCCGGCGAGCACCTTCAGCGTCGTCGTCTTGCCGGCGCCGTTCGGGCCGACGATGCCGAACACCTCGCCCTCCTCGACGGAGAAGTCGCTGTCGACGACCGCCGCGAAGTCGCCGTACGTCTTGCGCAACCCCGCCACCTCGATCATGGAGATCGCTCGGCCGCGGCCGGGCTTAAACCCACCTCCGCGGCTATCAGCCGCGAGAACGGAGCCGGCAGCGAGAAGATCGCGGTCTCAGAGCTGGAGAAGAACGCGCTGAGCGCCAGCAACGCGGTCACCGCTGCGATTCCGGCCGCCCCGAGTGCGACTCCGATCATACCGCGTGTGCAAAAACGACCTCAAAAAGGGTGTCGGCCAGCGGCGGTGATCGAAGCAGACGCGCTCCGCTCTTCGCTCGGCGCGAAAGACGGCGTCGGTCGAGGAGTCGACCGGCGGTCGGCGGTCGGACTCCGGCGCTACTCCTCTTCTTCCTCTTCTTCGACGGACACTCGGCCTCGTTCCCAGACTCCCTCCACGGAGGTGTCGTTCGGCGCTGTGTGCGAGACGTCTTTCATGGTGTCGCGGTCGTCGGCCATCTTGCCTCTCGCTTGCGCGGATCCGGATATTAAGCCTTCGTGATAAGAGATAATGAGACCTGATAGCATTTAAGGTATTAATATGCGTCGGGTTAAGCGCGACGAGATCGTTGGACGAACCGTGAATTACGCGTCTCGGTCGGGCGGCGAATCGGACGGACGTTTCGATCTCGAGTGTCGCGGCGGCGACTCCCGGTCGACGGTCGTCCGGGAGGGCGCGACGCTCGCCGTGGGTCGCGACGTCGCGGTCGCGCCGGACGTCGCCGCCGAGACGCTCCGCGACACCCGCGCTTGGCCGGAGTGGGGGCCGGCGATCGGTGCCGTCGAGAGCGACGACCGCTACGTGACTCGCGGGACGAGCGGCCGGGTCTCGGTCGGCGGGGCGTGGGTCCCGTTCCGCGTGACCGCGTGCAACGGGCGACGCTGGGACTGGCGGATCGCCGGGGTCCCGGCGACGGGCCACCGCGTCGACGGCTACGCCGGGGAGTCGGACCGGAGTCGCGTCGTGATCGAGGTCCCGGCCGTCGCGGCGTGGTACGTCCCCGTCTGTCGGCGGGCCCTCAACCGATTCGCGGCGCTGGCGGAGTCGCCCTCGGCGAACGAATCGACCGATACCGACGCCGACTGCTGAGACCGCGGACCCGCGACGCGTCCCCTCAGTTCTCGTACCCCTCGGCGAACGGGTCGATCGCCTCGCTGCCGGGCTCCTCCTCGTCCCGAGCGAACCCGGGCCCATCGGTCGCCAGTTCGAAGACGAGCCCGTCGGGGTCGCTGAAGTAGATGCTTTTGAAGTAGGTGCGGTCCTTCACCTCGGAGACGCGGACCCCCTGTTCGCGGAGGTGCGTCTGCCACTCCCCGAGCGTCGCCTCGTCTTCGACGCCGAACGCGAAGTGGTGGCTCGCTCCCGGGCCGGGCGCGCCCTGCGAGTTCGGGTACTCGAAGTAGGTGACGTTGGTCCCCGGTTCCCCCTCCGGCGTGGACGAGAAGTAGTAGTGGGGCGTCCCCGGGTCGTCGTAGTTCTGGGTCCGCTTGACGGTGTACCAGCCGAGCGCGTCCTCGTAGAACGCGACCGTCTCGTCCATGTCGGTGCAGATGTTCGTCACGTGGTGCAGTCCGGTGGTGGGCGGGGCGTCGGTCATGGGCATGTCGTCGGTGAGTGCGGAGTCAGTTAGTGGTAGTGACGGTTCGGAAGGCGCGGTCGAAAAGCGATGCCGCGGTCGCCCGGAACGGTCGCGGTCGCCCGGAACGGTCCCGGCCGGCTCAGAACAGGCCGAGGCCCAGCGCGTAGGGCCACGCGGTGCCGCCGACGGCGAGCAGCGCGACCGCGGCGCCCGCGCCGTAGACGTTCTTGAGGAAGCTCGTCATCTCGCTCTGCTTCTCCTCGGGGTCGTCAACCGACCAGAAGTCGTGCATCGTCACGGCGGAGACGAGCAGGAAGGCGGCGAGCGCGCCGGCCGCGAGTACGGGGAACGCGCCGACGACGAGGCCGAGCCCGCCCAGCACCAGGACGAGCCCGGAGGCGACAACGGAGAAGCGCGGGGCCGGGAGCCCCTTGAACTCGGCGTAGCCGGCCATCGTGTCGACGTCCATGAAGTGGTTCAGACCCATGAACGCGAGCGTCGCGCCGAACAGGATCCGGCCGAGTAAGAAGAGTTCGCCCGCGAGGGGAGCGTCGAGCTGCAGCGGTAGCGTCGTGAATTCAGCTAACATCGTGTAACTACGTATACGGACGTAACCTATTTATCGCTTCCCGGACGAACGTGTAAGTAGGTAACACCGATGTCATCGCAGGAAATCGCCGGCGGAGACCCGGGGAAAACGACCGAGGTAGAGGCCGATTCTGAGGCGTCGTCGGCGTCGGAGACAACGTCGCCCCCAGAGACGCCGTGCCCCGTCGTCGACTCGCTCGAACAGATCGGCTCGCGCTGGCGGCTCGTCGTACTCCACGAGCTGTTGAACGGCGAGTCGCGGTTCAACGAGCTCAAGCGGGAGACCGACGCGAACGCCCGCACGCTCTCTCGCGTGCTCGACGACCTCCAGGAGACGGGGTTCGTTCACCGGCGCCTGGAAGAGGAGTCGCCGGTGGCGACGTACTACAGCCTCACCGACAAGGGGGAGTCGCTCGCGCCCGTCTTCGAGGAGATCGACGACTGGGCCCACGAGTGGCTCGCCGAATGTAGCGGATAGGAATTCGTCTGCGAGGTCGTTGGTTGTTTATAAGTGATAGTTGGTTCTGTGGGCGTCTATTTATAAATTTTCACCAACTCGGCGGCGAACTCTCCCAAAGCCCCAGCCGCTCGGTTATAAACTTATTAGACTGGAGCGGCGGCGAACTCTCCCAAAGCCCCAGCCGCGAGGCGGGCGCACGCTCGCTGCGCTCCTCACTCGGTCGCTACCGCTCCCTCGTTGCGGTGCTTACATCGCCTGCGCCCGCCTCGCGGCTGCCCCTTTGAGTCCCGCCCCGCAGCGCACCGCAACCGCACCTCACACCTCCCCAGCCTCGTCAGTCGTCCTCCGCTTCGCTCCGGACGACCGACTCCCTCGCACGCGCTCCTCGCGGCCGCCGAGGGCGACCGCTCGGAGGCGCGCGCCACCGCACCGCGTTCGTTTATATACCGTGTCGTCGGCAGTCCGCTCTCGGCGCCGAAACGCACACCACTCTCCGGCCCGTACAAATCGGCGTGTACGCCGGACTGAAGAACACCCCCTGTTGCCTGTGCGGCCGCGACGACACGCACACCCGGATCGCGGTGCCGCCGCGGGCGATCGGGCTGATGGCGAACGGCGGCCCGATCTCGTGGCGCGACGTCGTCGGAGCGGTGACGCTGCGCTTCTGTGCCGACGACTGGGAGCTCGTGAGCGACCTGGCCATCGAGATGGATACCCACCCGCTCTCGCGGTGCAACGCGGCGCACGTCTCGCTGGACCTACGCGAGGACCACGAGGCGCTGCTGTCGGCGACCAAGCCCGAGACCGACCAGACGGAGCTGGAGTCTCGGCTCGCCGCCGAGGCCGAGGCGACCCTCGACGCCGTCGACGACCCCTACACCGAGGAGCGCGACGTCGTCGAGGCGATCGTGGTGTTGCGCGCGCTAGCGGAGCTCGGCGTCCGCGACTCACCGGGCGATCCGGTGGCGCCCTGAGCCCGCCGGAACCGCCCGCCTACCACCGGACCTCGAACCCGTCCAGCCCCTCCGGCTCCTCCTCGGTCGCGTCGACGTCGTCGACGTCGGCCGCCTTGCTCCCGGTCTCGCACCACGCGACCATCTCGCGGACCGCGTCCGTCGGTCCCTCGAAGACGGCCTCGACGCGCCCGTCGTCGAGGTTGCGCACCCAGCCGTCGACCCCCTTCTCCCGGGCGGTGTCGCGCGTTGTCGCGCGGTAGTAGACGCCTTGGACGCGGCCCGAGACGTACACGTGCGCTCGCGTGCGGTCTGCCATGACCGGAGCGTGCGACCGCCGCGGGGTTAAAAACGACGCCCGGCGCTCGGCGCGTCGACGCCGACGCCCGTCCGGCCGACGCTCGTCCGGCCGACGCACGGCGGCCGTGGAGCCGACGCTCGCCAACCGACGGCTTCTAACTCCTCGCCGGCCCAGGCGGGGGTATGGACTTGTTCGGAACCGCGGGGATCCGCGGGAGCGCCGAGGAACGGGTCACGCCCGAGCTCGCGCTCGCCGTGGGACGCGCCGTCGCGGCGGAGGTACGGGCGGACGCAGAGGGCGGCGCGAGCGGTCGGGAGAGCGGCGACGCCGACGCGCGCCCCGCCGAGGTCGTGCTTGCCCGCGACGGGCGCGTGACCGGCCCCGCGCTCGCGGCGGCGATGGAGTCGGGACTCGCCTCGGGCGGCGTCCGCGTGCTGCGCGCCGGACGGTTGCCGACCCCCGCGCTCGCACACGCCTCGCGGGACCGGTACGGCGTGATGCTCACGGCCTCGCACAACCCGCCGACCGACAACGGGATCAAGCTGTTCCGCGACGGCGGCGAGTTCGATCGCGAGGCCGAACTCGCCGTCGAGGAGCGCGTGGCGAACGAGGAGCCGCCGGCGGCGTGGGACGCGTGGACCGAGACGGAGCGCGTCGACGCCGCGGACCGCTACCTCGCCGACGTCCGCGCGTACGCGGAGCGGTTCGGGGCCCCGCTCGACGGACTCCGGGTCGCGGTCGACTGCGGGAACGGGATGTCGGCGCCCGCGACGCCGACCGTGCTCCGCGAGCTCGGCGCCGACGTCGTCACGCTCAACGGGAACGTGGACGGCCACTTCCCCGGCCGGGGGAGCAAGCCGACCCCGGGGACGCTGCGGGACCTCCGGGCGTTCGTCGCCGACGCCAACGAGGGCGTGAACGATCCGGGTCGACGGGAGACGGACGCCGAGGGCGGCGAGGGCGACGCCGAGGGGTTCGCGTTCGGCATCGGCCACGACGGCGACGCCGACCGGATCGTGATCGTCGACGCCGACGGCGAGGTCGTCCACGAGGACACCGTGCTCGCGCTGCTCGCGGAGCGGTACGCCCGCGAGAGCGACGCCGCCGACCCCGTGGTCGTCACGACCCCGAACGCCTCCGGTCGTATCGACGAGCGCGTCCGCGAGGCGGGCGGGCGCGTCGAGCGCGTGCGGCTCGGCGCCCTTCACGAGGGCATCGCGGCGGTTCGCGAGGAGGCCCGGTCGGCGGGGACGACCGCGGACACCAGCGTCGTCTTCGCCGCGGAGCCGTGGAAGCACATCCACGTCGCTCACGGCGAGTGGATCGACGGCGTCGCCTCGGCGGCCGTGATCGCCCGGCTCGTCGCCGACGAGGGGCTCGACGGCCTCCGCGAGCCGATCACGGAGCGCCCGTACCGCAAGCTGAGCGTCGACTGCCCCGACGACGCCAAGGCCGACGCGATGGACCGGCTGGAGACCGCGCTGCCGGCGGCGTTCACCGACGCGACGGTGAACACCGACCACGGCGTGCGCCTGGAGTTCCCCGACGCCTCGTGGACGCTCGTCCGGCCCTCCGGCACGGAGCCGTACGTCAGGGTGTACGCCGAGAGCGACGCAGTTGAGGAGCTGGTCGCCGAGGTCGAAGGCGTCGTCGCCGACGCGGTGAGCGCGGCCGACGGCGCGTAACCCGCCGGTCGACGCTTATAAATTACGGACGTGAACACGTTCGGGCTCGATCCGCCCGCATAGGGAACATTTTCCCCGTAGCGTTCCGAGAGCGTGCATATCTGGGGGCCGAGAGCGACGAATTTATGATGCGCTCGCGCCCCGTTGTACCTGACATGGTATCCGACCTCGATCGGCGGCGGTTCGTCAAGGCGGCAAGCGCGGCGGGGCTCATCGGCCTCGCGGGCTGTAGCGGCGGTCCGAGCAGCGACGGATCGGACGGCTCCGACGGCTCCGACGGGTCCGACGGCGACGACGGCGGGAGCGGCCCCGCGGCGAACATCGGGATGGTGTACGCGACCGGCGGCCTCGGCGACGGGTCGTTCAACGATCAGGCCCAGCAGGGGGCGATCCAGGCGGAAGAGGAGCTGAACATCTCGTTCCAGGAGGCCCAGCCGGACGAGGTCTCGCAGTTCAGCAACTTCCAGCAGCAGTTCGCGGAGTCGTCCGATCCCGACTACGACCTGGTGTCCTGTATCGGCTTCCTCCAGGCGGACTCGCTCTCGGAGACGGCCGAGTCGTACCCCGACCAGGACTTCATGATCGTGGACTCGGTCGTGGAGGCGGACAACGTCGCGAGCTACACGTTCCAAGAGCACGAGGGGTCGTACCTCGGTGGCCTGATGGCGAGCCTGCTCACCACCCGCGACTTCTCCGCTGGCGCGGGGTCGACCGCAGGTGACTCCACGAACGTCGGGTTCGTCGGCGGCGTCGAGTCCGACCTGATCCAGAAGTTCCAAGCTGGCTTCGAGGCGGGCGTCGCCGCCGGCAGCGACGACGTCGACGTCAGCGTCAACTACACCGGGAGCTTCAACGACCCCGCTGCGGGTCGCGAGGCGGCGACCGCGATGTACAACAGCGGCGCCGACATCGTTTACCACGCCTCGGGCAACACCGGCACCGGCGTCTTCCAGGCCGCACAGGAACAGGGGAAGTTCGCGATCGGCGTCGACCGTGACCAGTCGGTCACGCGACCCGACTACGCCGACGTCATCCTCGGGAGCATGGTCAAGCGGGTCGACACCGCCGTCTTCAACGCGATCGACGCGACCGTCGATGACGAGTTCCCCGGTGGGTCGGTCGTCGCGCTCGGCCTGGAGAACGACGGCGTCGCGCTCGTCTACGGCGACCAGCTCGGGTCCGAGATCCCCGACGACGTCAGAGACGAGGTCGCGACGGCCCGCGAGGATATCATCGCCGGCGACCTCTCCGTTCCCTCGGAAGTCTAACGGAGCGGGTTCGTAGTCCGGTCGGGTCGTCAGTCACGCGGTTCGGTCGGATTGCCGGCCGTTCGCCGGCCTGCTCGGACCGAGACATATCCAAACATATTCAGCCGCCCTCGAACCAGGAGGTATTAGACCAATGCCCTCAGCCGTCCACCTCGACGGGATCACGAAGCGGTTTCCGGGGGTCGTGGCGAACGACGACGTCGACCTCGAAGTCGAGCGCGGCACCGTCCACGCCCTCTTGGGCGAGAACGGGGCCGGGAAGACGACGCTGATGAACGTTCTCTACGGCCTCTACGAACCAACGTCGGGGGAGGTCCGGCTCGACGGGAAAACACACGCGTTCGGCTCGCCACGGGACGCGATCGACGCCGGGATCGGGATGATCCACCAGCACTTCATGCTCGTGGACCCGATGACCGTCACCGAGAACATCACGCTCGGCAACGAGCCCCGGAAGTGGGGCGGGCTCGCCGTCGACCGGGCGGGGTCGCGCGAGGCCGTCGTCGAACTCGCCGACCGCTACGGGTTCGACGTCGACCCGGACGCGCGGATCGAGGACGTCTCCGTCGGCGAGCAACAGCGCGTCGAGATCCTGAAGGCGCTGTACCGCGGCGCCGACACGCTGATACTCGACGAACCGACCGCCGTGCTGACTCCCCAGGAGGTCGGAGAACTGTTCGACGTGCTCGACGAGCTCACCGCCCAGGGGAAGACGATCATCTTCATCACCCACAAGCTCGGCGAGGCGATGCGCGCGGCCGACGAGATATCAGTCCTCCGAGACGGGCGGAAGGTCGGGTCCGTCGACGCGGACGCGACCACGCAAGCGGAGCTCGCGGAGCTGATGGTCGGCCGCGAGGTCCTCTTGGACGTCGACCACGGGACCGCGGAGACGGGCGGGGTCGTCGCCTCGGTCTCGGACGTCGCCGTCGACGACGACCGCGGGGTCCGGGCGGTCGACGGCGTCTCCTTCGAGGTCCGGGGCGGCGAGGTGTTCGGGATCGCCGGCGTGGACGGCAACGGCCAGTCCGAGCTCGTCGAGGCGGTGACCGGCCTCCGGACCCCCGACGCGGGCGAGATCCGGTTCCGCGGCGAGGACGTCACGACCGCCTCGCGGCGAGACCGGATCGACGCGGGGATGGCGTACGTCCCCGAGGACCGCCAGGACCGCGGACTGGTGATGGAGTTCGATCTCGTGGAGAACGGCCTCTTGGGCAGCCAACACGGCACCGAACTCGCCGCCAACGGACGGATCGACTGGTCGAAGACGCGAGGGCACGCCCAGGCGATCATCGACGAGTACGACGTCCGGCCGCCGGACGCCGACACCGACGCGGAGTCGCTCTCCGGCGGCAACCAGCAGAAGTTCATCGTCGGCCGGGAGTTCGAGCGCGACCCCGAGCTGGTCGTCGCCTCGCACCCGACGCGAGGCGTCGACGTCGGGTCGATCGAGTTCATCCACGAGCGGCTGCTGGAGCTCCGCCAGCAGGGCGTGGCGATCCTCCTCGTCTCCTCCAAGCTGGAGGAGGTACAGGGCCTCTCGGACCGCTTGGCCGTCGTCTACGAAGGGGAATTCATCGACGTGGTCGACCCGGACGAGACGACCGAGGAGGAGCTCGGCCTGCTGATGGCCGGGGAGCGGCCGGGAGACGACGGGGGCGGCGGAGGCGAACCGGAGCCGACCGGGAACGCGGACGGAACCGAACGGGGCGGCCTGGCCGACCGCACGGACGCCGCGGGCGGTGAGCGAGCGTGAGCACCGCCGACCGCGCTCGCGACGCGCTCGCGCGACTCGTCGACGCGTCCGCGACCGAACGGGTCCTGATCAGCACGGCGGCGCTCGTCCTCTCCGTCCTCATCGGCGCGGTGCTGGTGCTCGTGGCGGGTCGGATGACGACGTGTACCGTCGGCGAAGCGGTGTACTACTTCGGCACCGGCTTCTGTTACGACCCCGTCGTCGTCTTCGACCGGCTCTTCCTCGGGGCGCTTGGCGACCCGTTCAGCGGCGGCTGGTCGCCGAACGGGCAGTTCGCGGTCACGCTGCGGGAGTCGACGCTGCTGTTGTTCACCGGGCTCTCGGTCGCGCTGGCGTTCCGCGCCGGCATCTTCAACATCGGGACGCAGGGGCAGATGGTCGTCGGCGCGCTGGCGACCGCGCTCGGCGTCCTCTGGGCGTCGTCGCTCGTGTCGGGCGCCCTCGGCACCGTGGTCCTGATCCCGTTCGGCCTCTTCGTCGGCGCGGTGTTCGGCGGCCTCTACGGCGCGGTCCCCGGCCTGCTGAAGGCGTACGCCGACGCCAACGAGGTGATCACGACGATCATGCTCAACTTCATCGCCACCGGCATCGCGTTGTACCTGGTCAGCGGGGTGTTCAAAGACCCAGAGAGCGCCGCGAACCAGACCGTTCCGCTCCCGGAGTTCGCGCAGTTCCCGGCCCTGCTGTTCGGCGCCCAACAGGACTTCTCGATCGTCGCGCTCGGGTTCGGCCTCCTCGCCGTCGTCGCGCTGTACTACGTCCTCGAGCACACGGCCTTCGGGTACGACGTCCGCACGAGCGGCGTCCAGCCCGAGGCGGCCGAGTACGGCGGCGTCGACGCCAAGCGTACCGTCGTCGCGAGCCTGACGCTGTCGGGCGCGCTCGGCGGCATCGCCGGCGCGATGTACGTGATGATGGTCCTCGGGACGTTCCAGACGGGGATCCCCGCCTACGGCTTCGACGGGATCACCGTCTCGATCCTCGCCGGCAACAACCCGCTCGGCGTGGGCGTCGCAGCGCTGCTGTTCGGTGTTTTAAAAAGCGGGACGACGGTCGTCCAGTTCGCGACCGACGTCCCGCCGCAGCTCGTGGGCGTCCTCCGCGGGCTCATCATCCTGTTCGTGGCGATGCCGGAGTTCTTCCGGCTGCTGGCCCGCGGGCTGCCGGGGACGGGGTCGAAACCGGAGGCGGTCGCGACCGACGGCGGCGCCGCCGGCGACCGGGGAGGTGAGGCCGATGAGTGACGCGCCCGCGGACCGCGCGGACGCCGACACCGCCCCCGGAGACGACGATGCGGGCTTCCTCGAGGGGTACACGACCCGCGCGCTCGTCGGCGGCGTGACCGTGGCCGCGGTCGTCGCGCTCCTTCTCGCCGGGCTGCTGTTCCCGGACTCGCTCGCCGGGACGTTGGCGGACGCGCTCACGAGCCGGAACACGCTCGCGGCCGCGCTGCGGCTGTCCGTGCCGATCGCGTTCGCCGCCCTCGGGGGGATCTTCGCCGAGAAGTCGGGCGTGATCAACATCGGGCTGGAGGGGCTCCTGATCATCTCGGCGTTCAGCGCCATCTACGTCGCCGACGTCACCGGTGGGGTCTGGATCGGCTTCGCCGGGGGCGTGGCCGCGAGCACGCTGCTCGCGGCGCTGTTCGCCGTCGTGACGATCGGGTTCCGCGCGGACCAGATCATCGCCGGGCTCGCGGTCTGGCTCATCGCGCTCGGGCTCGCGCCGTTCGCCTCGCAGGTGATCTACGGCAGCCCGAACACGCCGACCGTCGCGACGTCGCCGTCGATCAACGTGCCGGTGCTCGCCGACCTCCCGTTCTTCGGCGCGCTCTTCTCGGCGTCGCCGTCGGTGTACCTGCTGTTCGCCGCCGTCTTCGGCTCGTGGTACGTCTTCGAGCGGACGGCGTTCGGCCGGTGGATACGCGCCAGCGGGGAGAACCCGAAGGCGCTCGACACCGCCGGCGTGAGCGTCACCCGCGTCCGGTACGCGGCGGTGCTGATATCGGGCGTGCTCGCCGGGATGGGCGGCGCGGCGCTGTCGCTCGACCTCGGCCAGTTCACCGGCAACGGCCCGACGATGGTCAACGGGAAGGGGTTCATCGCCATCGTGGCGTACCTGTTCGGCAACTACAACCCGGTCGGGGCGTTCCTCTCGACGATGCTGTTCGCGGGGCTGGACGCGGTCCAGACCGTGCTCCAGCTGCAGGGGATCGGGATCCCCCGCCAGCTCATCCGGATCACGCCGTTCGTGGTGGTCATCATCGTCCTGGCGCTAGTCGGTCGGACGCGGCTCCCGGAGGCGGCCGGAGAGCACTACGAGACTGAGGAGTGAGGCGGGGGAGAGACCGATCCGTCTCGAGGTCGGAGCCGGTTCCGAGCCCGAGGTGGGAGCCGGTTCCGAGCCCGAGGTGGGAGCCGATTTCGAGATGCGGTCCGGACCAACCGGTTGGTCCGACGGCGACGCGTCGCCGGGGCCGCTGCAGTCCCGCGATCCGCACCGCTCGTGTCGGTTCATAAGGGACCGAATTGGGAACAAAGAGTTTTGCCACCGGGGCAACGACCCACGTGACATGAGTATCGACGAGTACGACGTCGTCGTGGCCGGCGCCGGGACCGCCGGCTGTTACGCCGCCGCGACGATCGCGAACGAGGGGCTCGACGTCGTCATCGTCGAGCGAAAGGACGCGGAGGAGGCGGGCCACATCGCCTGCGGCGACGCGCTGAAGGGCGCCGACGCCTTCCCGGAGGCTATCCCGAAAGACCGGCTGGAGCCGGCGTTCACCAACACCGGCGTCGACCACGGGCGCTTCGAGATCCCGCAGGAGGACACCGTCCTCGAGATCCCCGTCCCCGGCGAGCTCGCGGTCATCGACCGCTGGGAGTACGGGCGGCAGCTCATCTCGGGCGCGGAGGACGCGGGCGTCGACTTCCACTACGACACCGTCATCAACGACGTGACACAGAGCGACGGCGGCCGGGTCACGGGGCTCCGCGCGAAGCGGAAGGGCGGCCCGGTCACCTACGAGGCGGACCTCGTCATCGACGGCGCCGGGTCGTTGTCGCTGCTCCAGGACAAGACGGACTTCGAGGGGACGACGTTCGATACCAACGTGCGCTACTCGCAGTTCTGCTCGGCGTACCGCGAGATCGTCGAGGTCCCGGAGCCGGTCGAGTGGGACGACGCCCTCGTCTTCAAAGCGACCGACCGCGCCGCGGGCTACCTCTGGTACTTCCCGCGAACGAGCACGGAGATCAACGCCGGGCTCGGCTTCCAGATGAACGAGGAGCCGATGCAGCTCGTCGAGGCGCTGAAACGCGACCTGCGGGACCGCCCCGAGTTCGAGGGCGCGACGGTCACGGACAAGCTCGGCGCCGCGCTCCCCACCCGCCGCCCGTACGACTCGGCGGTCGCGCCGGGGTACATGGCGGTCGGCGACGCCGCGGGCCACGTCAACCCGACGACTGGCGGCGGCATCGCCGGGGCGGCGTACGCGGGCAAATACGCCGGCGAGCAGGCCGTGAAGGCGGTCTCGGACAGCGACGTCAGCGAGGAAAACCTCTGGCGGTACAACACCCGCGTGATGGACCACTTCGGCGGGCGCTATGCCGGGCTCGACGTGTACAACGTCCTCTCGACCGCGGTCGACGTGGACGACCTGATGGGCCTGCTCGCGTCGCTCCCGGGCGAGAAGCTCGCGGAGGCGTTGTACGAGGGGTCGACGTCGATGTCGTTCGGCCTGAAGCTGAAGGCGGCGGTCAAGAGCTTCGGCTACTGGGGGACGATCCGGAACTTCTACCAGACGAAGTCGCTCGCGGACGAGCTGCTCGCCCACTACGAGTCGTACCCGACCAGCCCGGCCGCGATGGCGAACTGGACCGGCGAGCGCGACGCGATCATGGACCGGATCTACGAGACGACCGGCGCCGACGCGAAGTACTGAGGCGAAAGGGGGTACTCACTACGGTCTTACGGTCCGGGAGCAAGGGTCGTGGGCGTTCACGGCCCGCGAGGGCGACGCGGACCGCGAGGTGTTCCTCGTGCCGTGCGCGGACGAGCTGGACGGAGAAACGGACGCGGGCGAGGTGGACGGCGAGGAGCCGCTCGTCCGCGCGTGGATAAACCGCTGAACCCACGAGGACTAGCGGCTTCACCGCGCGGGAGTGGGCACCGTGACGCGGGACGGGTCTGTCGTCTGCCCTAAGCACAGCTCGGCGTTCGATACGTGCGAGGGCTCTTGTGACAACGGCGAGGCGGCGGGGACGACGCTGCGCGCTATCGATATCGAGGTGCGCGACGTCGCGGTGTTCCTCACCGACGACGGCCTCGCGTACCTCTCCGAGGGGTTGTCGGACGATGACGGCGACGACGACGCGGGGCTGTCGTCGAGTTCGCACCTGACGTTCTGAGTCGAGTCCTGGAAGACGAGTTTGCGGTCGGGTGTTTCTATACTATGGCTTCGTTGAAATCAGTAGAAAGTGATATATTCCACCTCAGTATGGTCAGTACAGGGGAGCTATCCTACACTGTTATCAACCAAATCGTTGGGTCACTGAATTTATAGACCTCAACGGACAACGTTCTAACACGTAGTCTATGTCAAGTATGTCCTCCAGCCGGTCTCCTGATTCACGGTGGTGGTACGGAGTCGCGTTCTTTATTGGAGTATTGGGGTTAACGTGGATCTCGTACGGTATCCTTCAGATAGTTAGCGAACCGCAAGCCGGGTCGCCCCCAAGTCTGATTCCATCTAATCCAGAACTGAGTTTGATATTTCTGTTCTCTACCCTCACAGTGGGAGCCACAGTATTGGTCGGCAGTCTACTGGCCCCCATATACTCACTATGCCTCTATCTCGATGTCAGAACACTCCGAAAGAACGACAGCAACTGGATACCCAGTCGAATTCTCTGGGGGGCAGTTGGCATACTGCACTTGGGTTCGTTCCTATTTTCGGCTGTAGTACGTGTTTAGCCCGAACTGATTTCGCTGCTATCTCATAGAAGGCGCACAACTTAGCCTGTATGAACT
>NZ_JAODIX010000031.1 GCF_026586675.1 Halorubrum yunnanense | reverse complement strand
GGTCGTTTTCGGGCATAGACACTTTGAAAACGCACCGCCTCACCTTTCAATCCTTATCTGAACACCGCCCGCTCAGTACAGGGTACACATATACCGCGACGAATAATGATCTACCTTATATCCGTTAGAAATTTGGTGAAATATGTGGAAGTTACAATCAGCACAAATAATTAAACCTCGGCGGCGTGCCGAGAAGACATTCCTCCCACCGTTTCACTCTCAACCGTGTTCTCGCATAACCAACGTTCATTCGATTTGACGCAGATTGCCTCTGATGACAACTACGCCGGCACCCGCAACTTAACCTCCGTCCCGTCGGTTGTCGCTACGGACACATCACCGCCGGCTTGCGTGACGATCATTCGAACCATCCACAGACCGAGCCCTCCGCCGTGATTGAGCGGCGTCTCTTCTCCCGTTTCGAGGATATCCGCCTCCATCTCCGGCATGCCGGGGCCGTCATCTCGCACGCGGACCTCAATCCACTCGTTTTCCAACTCGACGAGTTCGATCTCGACTGTCGTGTTATCGTTCAGCTTCACGGCATTTTCTACCAACTCACGGATAGCTTCTCCGAGCGTCGTCTGTAGCTGCACCGACCCGTCGTTAGATGTCTCAGTCAAGATCGTTGCGTCCTCGTGTTCCTCTCGGATTTCACTAACAACCTCTCCGATCAGTGGGCCAGCCTCTGTCGTGGCTGCCCCACCACCTTCCAGATTGAGGACTCGTTTTATTTGTTTCATCTTCTCCATCATCTTCTCCCACTTGTCGAGAATCGGTTCGACAGTTTCGAACTGTTCCGCCCGTTTTTCTGCGTCCGTCTCTCTGCTCATCAGCTCTGTCCAGCCTCGGACCTTTGTCAAGTCGTTTCGCATGTTGTGTCGCATCACGCGCTGCATGACGTTCAAGTGCCGACCATACCGCTGCTGGGCCGTGATATTGCGTCCCTCAGCAACGAGTAGCGTAATCTCGTCGTCCTCATCTGTCACGGGTTTTATCGAGAAGTCGATCGTCGCGAGGCCGTTAGCGCCCCGCACTTCCGTTTCGTAGCGGACGAAATCCCCGCTTGTGGCCCGCTTAATCGCGTCCTGAACCCGATCGTAGACTGTCTCGGAGTGTGTCCACCACTGGGCCTCATAAAAGGGGTTCCCGACGACGTCGCTGCGCTCGAACCCGCCGAACTCGAGGGCGGCGTCGTTGACCTCAATGACCGTCCCGTCGGTGTCCAACAAGGCCGTGAACTGGAACGTCTGGTTGAAAATGCTCTCGAACCGTCGAGCACGGTCTTTGGCTTCGGTCACGTTCCTGAGATAGACAATCACTCCGTCGATGGCGTCGTCGTCAAGCATGTTCCGGTATCGACTTTCGATGTTGAACCACCCGCCGTCCGGAGATTTGAATCGACACTCTGCGGTGACGCTTTCGGTTTCCTCAACGGAACTAAAGAACGCCTCCATCGCGTGCTCGCGTCCGTCTGGATGAACGTAATCGAAGATATTCTCGCCAATGAGGGCGTTGGGGTCGTAGCCGAACACCCGCGTCACCGACCCGCTGGTGTAGGTGATTGTCCCGTCGGGATCGAGGACTGTGACGACGTCCTCGGACTCTTCGACGAATAGCTCGGTTCGGCGCCGTTGGCGGCGGCGTTCGGTCATATCTCGGACAATCACCGCATATCCGCGAAACACCCCGTCGTCGGATTCGAGCGGCGCGTACCGCACGTCGGCGTAGAACTCCGACCCGTCGGCGCGAACTCGCCACCCCTCGTCGGCGCTCTCGCCGGCGAGACGCGCCTGTTGTATCAACCGCTTGGGAAGGCCGGACTCGCGGTCGGACTCTGGATGAAGTTCAGCCATCGGCATTCCGATCGCCGCCTCAGCGTCGTATCCAAAGAGCTCTTCGGCACCGGTATTCCACGTTTGAACGGTTCCGTCCTCGTCAACGACGATGAAGGCGTACTCGGTGACGCTTTCGGTGAGCAGGCGGAACTGTTCGCGTTCCTCATACAACCGCTGTTTGCGGCGCACTTCATCGGTTACGTCCTGCTGGATACCGATGTGGTTGACCAATTCGCCGTCATCGTACACCGGCGTCACCGACAGGCGGTTCCAGAACTGCTCGCCGTTTTTGCGGTAGTTCCGCAGATTGACGGTCACCGGTTTGTCGGCGGCAATCGACTCACGGAGTTCGTCAAGCGCCTCCTGATCTCTATCGTCTCCTTGGAGAAATCGACAGTTCCGTCCGAGTGTTTCCTCTTTGGTGTAGCCGGTCTGTTCGACGAACCCGTCGTTAGCGTATATCAGCGGATTGTCCTCGCGGTCGGGGTCGCTGATCGTGATCCCAACGGTGGCCTCGTCCATCGCTCGCTCTTTCAGTTCGAGCTCTCTCTTCCGCTCATTGAGCGCGCGCTTTCGCGCTCGCCGCTCGGTAACGTCTCGAACGGTTGCGACCGTCCCGACAAGTTCAGCTCCGGTGGCCATTCGGTTCGTTATTACCTCGAAGTATCGGGTGGAACCGTCAACTTCCACAGGGACAGGATCCGTACCATCGAGCTCGGTATCCGGACTGAACGCCCGCTCGAACGCCTCGATAGTCGTAAGGTCGGTATCGGTCGCTGACTGTAGCTCCCGTCCCTGCGTGTTTGTTTCGACGAGTTCGCCGCCAGTGTCGTACACGAACGTCGCGTCGTCGGCTTTCTCGAAGAATCGCGAGCGAGCGGACTGCTCGATCTGCCGGAAGGGTCTCTCAACGAACACTAACACTCCTGCGAGAAACGCGGTCACACCGACCGGTTCGAAGCTCAATCCCAGCATAATAGGCGGTAGTATCTCGGTCGGCAGCGTGCTGACAGCCAACCGCGGGATGATCGGTGACAGCGCGAGGACTCCGAGCGCCCCGAGACTTCCACTTGGAAACACCGATTCACGCAGCGTCGTGAGTAGCCAATAGAAACTGAGTGCCACAAGTGCGTACGTGAGAGAAAACGAGACCCAGTAGAACAGCTGCGGCTCAACGACGAGATGTAGATACGGGCTTTGTTGTAGCTCCGTCGAGACGTACAGTCCGTACAGCGGGTTCGTGAGCTTAACGATGAGGAGCCCGAGATAGGTGCCGACAGCGAGTCCGCGGTAACGCCGGTCGCGGTGGTATGACCGACCAGTGTACGCTGAAATAAAATACATCCATGCACCCACGCCCGTGAGTCCCCAAATGAGCCCCCCAATGTAGAGCGCGTTGCTAAGCGACTCGCTGGTGGTAGTCAGCCCGAGCGCTTGAAACCCCAGCCACAATCCGTTGGTAAGGAGGACCGCTCTGAGCCCGAGCTGCGTATCTCGTCGCCGCAGCCGTGAGCCGTACGCAGCACCCACGAAGCAACTGACCGCAATCCCGATGAAAATGAGAAAAAGCCCCCAGCGAACCGTACTTAGGTCCCCTGAGATGGTTAAGGGTGTGTGAAAAATTTGCATACTATTTAAAATACATGAGTTGTTTTATCAATTGCGGAATGCGAGACCGTGAGCGCAAGATTCGCAGGTATATTCTATCGGCCGATTCGGCTGTAAACTCACGAAATAAATATTGTGGCAACTCTTCTATGACACCCTATGTAGTGAAGTTATGCCCCCGCCGGTTCATATAGAAATATGACGCTGGATGTGCCGACGCCCGATCGGCCCGAGCTTGAAGAGATGGACCCTAATGAATATGACGATGCCGATGTAGTGGGCGATACGGACTATAAACGCGATGAGATAGAGGAACTACTTCGACAGGGTGCGTGGGAAGACGCGTTCACGGAGTGGGCGGACGGCACGGATCTTGATGAGAGAGAATTTGAAATCCTGACCGATTTGGACATGATACAGCAGTTTGATTTTTTTTGGGATGGCTTTGCGGAGCGCGTCGGCTACCACGCGCCCGGAATTCCGGAAGACTGGAAGGAACGGAATTACCACCCTGATTTAGACAGTTGGGGGACCACTTCGGGAATCAACGCCGCACTAACCCAGCTAGGGCAAACTGTGTGTGATGTACTGAAGGACGAGTATATTGACTGGGAGAGCGAATATGAAGCGCCAGACGATCTTCCCGATTTCGACTAGAATAACAAACGAGTCGTTTGGTTATTGTCGAACCGGGAGACGAGCCCGAGGTCGACGGCGATCTGCCAGTCCGACTCGTCCATCTCGCTCCCGGCGGCCCACTCCGCGAACGCCTCCGCCCACGCCCCCTCGCGGAGGAGCGCCTCGATGTCGTCGCGGCGGTACTCGCCGCCGGCGACCTCGGCGTGCTCGTACTCGTTCGGGTCCACGGCGGCGAGCTCTGGCGGCTCCGGCGGGTCGACGTCGAGGGTCATGTCCCCCACTCCGCGCCGGCGACTCAAAACGGTACGGGGGTCGGCGGTCGGCGCGGGGGTGCGGGCGGCGCGGTGCCGCCCCCGCCGCCGATCCGGTCCTTTTACCGCGGTCCCGGACCGACCGATAGGTATGGACCTCCGCGACGTCTCGCGCCGGGCGGGAATCGCCACCGCCGTCGCCACCGTCGTCGTGCTCGGCGCCCCGTACGCGCTCATCTCGGGGCCGGAGTACGCGACACAGCTCGCCGACTACTACGCGTCCGGGATCGTCGGCGCCGCCGGGATCGCGCTGTTCGCGCTGCTGAGCGCCGTCGTCATCGCTTCGGTCGAACAGGGGAACCTCGACCCGGGGACGCTCGCCGGCGTCGCGGTCGTGCTCGGAGCCGCGACGACCCTGAGCGCGGCGAGCTGGGCGGTCGCGATCGAGCCGAGCCCCGTGTTCCGCGACAACCTCTGGCTGGTGTGGCACGCGCGCGCCGTCGTCGCGCTGTCGGTCCCCGTGCCGCTCTCCGCCGCGGGGTACGCCAAGGCGATCCTGCCGTAGGTCGGGAGTCGCGCCCTGTCCCACGGCCGCTGCCGGCGCCGCGGACGAGGGGCCTCGCGGTCGCCGAACGAAAGGCCCTTATGCCGGACCCGAATACCGTCAGATGGACTAGGTCGGGCGGTTAGGCCCCGCTCGTCACCCGCGAGGTAGTCTTTAGCGGGGACCGAACAGCGGGCGCGTCCGGTCTGACCGGCGCGGGCCCCGAGAGCCAACGTGGAAGCCTCGTCCGCCGGGGACAGCGGTCCGCGCCGCCCGCTCGCAGGAGCGGTCCGTCGCGGTTCGTCGGTGACATTGGGTCAGGCGCGGAAGCGAGCAGCCCATCGCCGAACGCCAGTCGCTCGTCGGGTCGCGGGGTGGAGAAGGCAACCGGGATACCCCGCGCCGGAACGCCGGGCCACCCCGCCTGTCCGCCATTCATACGCGTTTCTAGTCGGTGAGCGTGAGCTGTGCTCGATTGGCGACACAGACGCTTATTTATAAGAGGTTAATTCGGAATCGACGGTGAACACCTCTGAAGCCACGGGCGCCCGTTTATAAATGATCGATCGCGGATCGACGGCAAACGCCTCCAAAGCCCCAGGCACGAGGAGCGCGAACGCTCGCTGCGCTCCTCAGTCGCTCGTTCCACTCGCTTCCTGCGGTGCTTGCGTCGCCTCCGCGCTCCTCGTGCATACCCCTTTGAGTCCCACCCGACCGCACCGCGACCTCACCTCACACCTCCCCAGCCTCGCGGTTCGCGCTCTTCGAGCGCTCACCGCGTCCCTCGCGCCGTCGGCTCGCGGCCCTCCGGGCCGCTCGCCGGGGCGCGCCGGGTGGGTCGGCGTGGTCTGCAGCCGTCAGCGTTTATAAGCGCTACTTCGTCTCACCGCTGTCCTTCCACGCGGAGAAGCCGCCCTCGACGAGCGTCTCGGACTGCCGGTCGACGTACTCGCGCTGGGTGTCGCGGACCGCGGTCTCGAAGTCGTCGCCGTCGTCGAGGCGGGCGCGAACGCGGTCCCGCTTCCAGCTCGCGGGAGTGGTTCGGTTCGCGACGCGCCACCGGAGCGGCGCGAGCCACGAGGCCGCCTCCTCCTCCGGACAGCCCGCGGTCCGGAGCCCGGCCTCGGCGTGGTCAAGGAGGTCGGCGTACACCGCGTCGGTGTCGGTCGTGGCCCCGCCGTCGGTGTCGATCCACTGGATGTCGGCGTCGAGCCCGTCGGCGACCGCGGCGTAGAAGTTCTCGCGGGCGGTTTCCCAGCTGAGGCCGATGGCCGGGTGGTCGCGCTGGGGGAGCGACTGCATCAGCCCGGCGAACGCCGCCTGGAAGGCGATCGAGTCGCGGACGGTGGGTTGGGCCGCGATCGGTCGGAACTCGATCCGGGCGTTCGCGCTCGACCGGCTCGCCCCCTCGAAGACGGGGCGGACCCACCGCCAGTAGCTGCCGTGTTTCGTCCGGAACGTCGCGAACGCGTCGTCGAAGCGGTCGGTCCCCTCGGGCTCCGGCATCGGGATGAGCGTCTCGTCGGCGACGATCCGGTCGATCGCGGTCTCGACGTCGTGGACGTCGCGCGGGAACCGCACCTTGTCGTCGTCGGTCCGGGCGTTAAGCACCGACTCGAACACGTGGATCCGGTTCCCCGCGGCGCCCTCGGCGAGGACGCGCTCGCCGTCCCACCCCTCGTCGTACAGCTCCGGCGGGAAGAACGGGGAGTTGACGCCGAGCGCGAGCAGGGGGCCCGCGATTCGGAGCGCGTAGCGGAAGTGCCGCGGAAGCGTCCGGGCCTGCGCGACCTGGTAGTGCGGCTGTATCGAAGTGATGAGGCTCTCCGGCATCACGGTGTCCGCCGCGAGCGACACCCCGGGCGCCTCGACGGCCGTCCCCAGGCGCTCGTCGTCGCCCGTGTTCGCCATCGCGTGGTACCGGACCGCGTCGCTCATGTTGACCGCGACGGTGACGCCATCAACGTCGACGCAGTCCGTGAGGTACTCGCGGGCCGTCTCCCCGGTCGGGGGAATGGTCCAGAGGCCGTCGGAGACGAGCCGCATCCCCTCGACGCCCGCGGTGTTCTCCGCGGCCTCCAGCCGCGCCCGCACCTCCGAGAGCTGCGCGTGCAGCCCGTGGTCGGAGAGCGGCTGCGGGCTCGTCGACATCTCCGCGTTGTGGAGCCCGAGCTCCTTCTCGAAGCCCATCAGCTCCAGGAGCCGCCGGGGAACGCGCATCAGCGCGTACTTGCCCGCCCGCGACTCCTCGCTCCAGCGCCCGTCGGCGACCGCGTAGAACTCGTACTCGAAACCGACGATCGACTGGTGGTTGTCGAAGGAGCCGTCGCGGAGCTCCTGTTTGACGATCTCCGCCTCCTCCTCGACGCGCGCGGCGAACTCGTCGGGGTCGATAGCGAGCGCCTCGCGGACGCCGTCTGCGAGGGCCGACTCCGTGCTCATGCGACGGTCGACGTGTCGGGCTGGTAAAAAGGCCTGCGGCCGATCGGCGGCGTGGGGACGGTTGTCGGGGCGGAGAGGGGGAGCGGCGATCCCACGGAACAGCGGACGCATCGGCGCGCTTTTGGCCGCGGATCGCCGACTGAACGCATGGAGTTCGCCACGTTCGCCGCCCGGGCGGAGCGGATCGGGGCCGATCCGGGCGACATCGAGACGACGCTCGCGGTCGCCGATCTGTCCTGCGCGGCCGACGGCGACGACCTCGCGACGGTCACCCGCTTCCTGCTCGGTCGCGTCTTCCCGGCGCACGACACCCGGACGCTCGACGTCGGCCCGGCGCTGTGCCGAGCGGCGATCGCCCGCGCCGCGGGCCCGAACGTGACCGCCGCCGACGTCGAGGACCGGCTCGCGTCGGCGGGGGAGATCGGCGCGGTCGCCGCCGGCTTCGAGTTCGGCGGCCAGCGCGGCCTCGCCGCCTTCGGCGAGGGGCGCGACGCGCTCACCGTCGCCGCGTTGGACTCGGCGCTGCGGGAGCTGGCGGCCGCGTCGGGCGACGGCAGCGAGTCGCGCAAGCTCGACGCGCTGTTCGGCCTCTTCAACCGCTGCGAGCCTGCCGAGGCGAAGTTCCTCGCGCGCCTCGTGCTCGGCGAGATGCGGATCGGCGTCGGCGAGGGCACCGTCCGGGACGCGGTCGCGGAGGCGTTCCTCGCGGGAGCGCCGGGAGACGCCGGCGAGGGCGACGACGGGGAGCGTGCCGAGACGGCGGACGACGACCCGACCCTCCGCGCCGGCGACGAGGCGGTCGCGGCCGTCGAGCGCGCGCTGCAGGTGACGAACGACTACGGCCGCGTCGCGGTCCTCGCGCGCGACGAGGGGCTCGCCGGCCTCCGCGGGGAGGGCCTCGTCGTCGGGCGCCCCGTGCAGGCGATGCTCGCGCAGGCGGGGACCGCGACCGACGCGGTCGAGGCGTTCGGCGAGGCCGCCGTCGAGACGAAGTTCGACGGGGCGCGCGTGCAGGTCCACTACGTGCCAGAGGGCGGAAGGGGGGCGGACGGAGGCGGACTTGGGCCGGAGCTCTACTCCCGGAACATGGACGACGTGACGGACGCGCTCCCGGAGGTAGTCGAGCGCGTCGCGGACCGCGTCGACGTCCCGGTCATCCTCGATGGCGAGGTCGTCGCGGTCGATGACGACGGCGACCCGCTCCCGTTCCAGGAGGTGTTGCGCCGGTTCCGCCGCAAACACGACGTCAACCGGATGCGCGACGAGGTGTCGCTCCGGCTCCACGCCTTCGACTGCCTCCACGCCGACGGGGCGGACCTGCTCGACGAGCCGCTCCGGGTGCGCCACGAGCGCCTCGTCGACGTCCTCCCGGGCGCGGCCGCGACGCTGGAGCTCGCGAGCGACGCCGAGGCGATCGAGGCGGCCGAGGCGGCCGCGCTGGAGGCGGGCCACGAGGGCGTCATGCTGAAGGACCCGGACGCGACCTACACCCCGGGCGACCGCGGTCGGGAGTGGCTGAAGCGCAAGCCAGACGTGGAGACGCTCGACGCGGTCGTCGTCGGGGCGGAGTGGGGCGAAGGGCGCCGCGCGGACCTGTTCGGGACGTTCCTGCTCGGAGTGCGGGCGGACGGAGGGGACTCGGCGCGTGGAGGGGGGAACGGCGACGGGTTCGCCGCGATCGGCAAGGTCGCGACCGGCCTCACCGACGAGGAGCTCGCCGCCCTCACCGAGCGGCTGGAGCCTCACGTCGTGAGCGAGGACGGGACCGAGCTCTCGATCAGCCCGGCGGTCGTCATCGAGGTCGGCTACGAGGAGATCCAGACGTCGCCGACGTACTCGTCGGGCTACGCGCTGCGGTTCCCCCGGTTCGTCGGCGTGCGCGAGGACAAGTCGGTCGGGGACGCCGACTCGCTGGAGCGGGTCGCGCGGCTCGCCGGCGACTCGGCGGAATCCGTTTAACAGGCGTCCGCGCCCACGACCGGGCGCGGACCGGCCACGCGAAACCCGCTTCAGCCTCCGGGTCCTACCACCCTTCATGCCAGGCCCGCTCGGGGACGCGACGCGACGGCGGCTGACGGACGCGGCCGCGGCCCGACTCGACGACGACGGCTACGAGGTCGCGCACCCGGAGACGCGGACCGAACCGCCGGCGGTCGCGACCCCCCGATCCGGGGGAACGGCGCTCGCGGTCGAGCCGCTCACGCCCGACGACGCGACCGCGACAGTGATCGCGTCGCGGCTCGCGCACGCGCTCGACCGCGAGCACCGCGCCTGCTTCGTCGTCGACGACGACGCGACCGCCGAGACGGTGCGGTCCCTGCTCGCCGACCCGTCGCTCCTCGTCGCCGAGCGCGACGGGCACCGGACGTTCCACGCCGGTCCGGACCGGATCCCCGTCCCCGGCGGCGGGTACGCCTGTGTCCGGTCCGAGGGGCTCGGCGAGCCGACGTTCGCGTGGCGCGAGACCGACACGCCGATTGGGCCCGTCCCCGCGGGGCCGGGGGTCGACGCCGCCCCCGTCGACGAGGCGGGGAGCCCGGTCGTCCCGCGGCTGGTCTGCGAGGTCGACGGGCGGGTCGTGGCGGTGCTCGCGGGCGTCGAAAGCCTCCGGGAGCCGCCGGCGGAGGCGTTCCCGTACGCGTACAGCCGCCACCCCGACGACAAGCGGTTCCGGGTGCGGCGCGGGAGCGACGGCGAAGTCGTCGAGAGCGCCAGCGGCTTCGCGCCGATGCGGTCCGCGGGGTACGTCCCGATCCCGATGCCCATCGTCCCGGAGCACGCGCTCGGTGCGGCGGTCGCGCCCGAGCGGAGAAGCGAGGGCGAGAAGGGCGACGGCGCGGAAGCCGTCATCGACGACGCGTGGGACCTGATCCGCGTCGACGCGGTCGACTCGTCGTAGCGGTCGGGGGTCGTGGCGAGCGGGCCTCGTAGCGGCCGACCCGTCGACCCGCATAGCCACCCTCAAGGCGCCCGCAGTCGGATCAGGAGCCGTGACGGTCCATTACGACGGCTTCGCGGCGGAGTGGCTCGGCTACGCGACGGCGCGGCTCGCGCCCGAGGACGGCCCGGTCGCCTACACCGACCCGGGGCGGTACGGCGTCCTCGACGACTACTGGGCGCGCGACGGCGACCTCGTCGTCGTCACCCACGACCACCACTACGACCCCGAGGGGATCCGGTCGGTGGCGACCGAGACCGCGACGCTCGTGATATACGAGGCGGTCGAGCCCGCGGAGATCGACCGCGACGTGGAGCCGATCGACTCGCTCGCCGAGGACTACGACGTGATCCGGGTCGACGACGAGTCGCGCGTCGACGTCGACACGCCCGCCGGGGAGGCGACCGTGTGGTCGGTCGCGGCCCACAACGACCCCGAGGGGCCGAACGCCGGGCCCGACGGCTCGGTGACGCACCCGCCGGGGCTCGGCTGCGGGTTCCTCCTCGGGCTCGGCGACCGGACCGTCTTTTGGCCGGGCGACTCGGACGCGCTCGACGCGTTCGCGGAGCTGGAGGTCTCGGTGTTCCTCGCGAACATCGGCGGCGGCGGCATCGTCTCCGACCGCCGCGCGAGCGCGGAACTGGCCGAGGCGATGGACCCGGACCTGGTCGTCCCGATCCACTACGACACCTTCGAGAAGCTCGAGGCGGACGGCGAGGCGTTCGCGGGCGACGTCGCCGCCCGGTCGATTCCGGTCGCGCTGGACGCCCGGTCGGCGAACCAGTAGGGGTCGCCGGAGCCGGTCACGGCTTTCTCTCTCCCTGCGTCGGCTTCTGTCCGGTCGACGCCTACGGTCGCCGCGCGATCAGCGCCGCCGCAATTGCCGCGACCAGCGCGGCGACGACGCCGAATCCGGGCGCCGAGTCGCCGGTGCTATCGTTGTCGCCGTCGGCCGCACCGTCGCTTCCGTCTCCGGTCGATCCGTCACCGCCATCTGTTCCGCTCTCGCCGTCGTCTCCGTCCGTTTCACCGTCGTCGGTGTCACCGTCGCCGTCGGTCGCGGTCTCACCGTCGCCCTCGGTCTGGAGCTCCTCGACCGCGGTCGCGAGCGTGGTCGTCGACTCGATCACGCTCCGCGGCGCCGGCTGGTTGAGGTAGTTCTCGTTCATCACGACGTAGTTCCCCTCGACCCCGGCGGTCGTGCTGGCGTACGGCTCTTCGCCAAGGACCACCGCGTCGGGGGTCGTCACTAAGATCAGGTCGGGGTCGGTCTGGAGGATCACCTCGTCCGAGAGCTGCGGGTAGCCGTCGGCCTCCGCGGCCGCGACGTTGTTCACGCCCCCGGCGTCCATGATCGAGTTGATGAACGTGTTGTTCGCGGCGACGAAGTTGCTGCTGAGCGGGTACAGCGCGTTCGGACGGTCGAGGTCGGCGGTCCGGTTCTCGGCGTCCGCGACGGCCTGATTCATCTCCGCGTTCGTCTCGGCGGCGGCCTCGCAGTTCCCGACGAGGCGGCCGACGGTCTCGGTCTTCTCTGCGATAGCCCCGATGGAGGTCGCCTCGGGGAAGTGGTACACCGTGAGCCCCTGCTCGCGGAGCGCCTCGACCTGGCCCGCCGACGCGTTCGGCGCGAGCACGAGGTCCGGCTCGGTGCCGACGACGCGCTCGACGCTGACGCCGAGCCCCTCCGCCGAGACGTTCGTCCGCTCGCCGGCCCCGTCGAGGTAGGCGGCGTACTGGGTCACGCCGACGACGCGGTCCCGCTCGCCGAGCTCCCAGAGCGTCTGGGCGGCCGACGGGTTCGTCGTCGTGATCCGCTCGGGCGCCTCGTCGAGCGTGATCGTCGTCCCCGTCGCGTCGGTCAGCTCGACCGGGAACCCGCACGCGTCGTCGGTCTGGTGAACGCTCGGGCCGTCGGCGGCCCCCTCGACGGTCGGCGACTCAGTCGTCGGCTGTGCGCCCGCGGCCGGGCCCGCGACGCCGCCCACCAGGGCGGCCGTCACGAGCAGGGCCATCGCGATGACGTACCTTGTTCGCATTAGACCGAATTCGCGTCTCGTCCAATAAGTACTTACCTACTACAAGTCCTCTTGGAAAACGAATGAGTGCCTGGACGCGGGCGTCCGTCTGGTCGGCGGGATTAGCCGCCGCGCTCCTCGCCGTGGTCGTGGTGAGCGCCGCGATCGGTCCCGTCCGGATCCCACCCGCGGAGGTCGTCAAGGCCGTGTTGAACGCGGTGAGCGTGCCGGTCGGGGTCGAGACGAGCTCGGCCCAGACGGGGGCACTGACGCTTCCGAAGGCCGGTCTCAGGTACGCCTCGCCGTTCGCGTACCCGATCGACGACGTCCACGCGCAGATCGTCGTCGGCGTCCGACTCCCCCGGATCCTGATGGCCGCGCTGGTCGGCTTCGCGCTCGCGGCGGCCGGGACGGTCATGCAGGGGTTCTTCCGGAACCCGATGGCCGACCCCTCCATCATCGGCGTCTCCTCCGGGGCGGCGGTCGGCGCCGTCGCCTTCATCGTCTTCCCCGCGGCGCTGTCGGCCACCGTGACGCTCCCCCTGATCGGCGCGGTCGACGTGGGGCTCTCGCACGGCGCGGGGGTCAGCCTCTTCGCGTTCGTCGGGGCGCTGGCGGCCGCCTTCGGCGTCTACGCGATCGCGACGCGACACGGCCGGACGCCGGTGGCGACCCTGCTGCTCGCGGGCGTCGCGGTCCAGACGTTCCTCGGCGCGGTCATCTCGTACCTCCAGCTGCAGGCCGGCGAGTCGCTCCGACGGGTCGTCGCGTGGCTGATGGGTCACCTCTCCGGCGTCGTCTGGAGCGAGGTCGCCGCGACGGCGGTCGTGGTACCGCCGCTTTTCGTCCTCCTCTTAGTGTACGCCCGCGACCTCAACGTCCTCCTGCTCGGCGAGGAGGAGGCGCGCGGGCTCGGGATCGCGGTGGAGCGCACCAAGCGGATCCTGCTCGGCGCCTCGGCGCTGATCACGGCCGCGGGCGTCGCCTTCGCGGGGATAATCGGCTTCGTCGGGCTGATCGTCCCCCACATCCTCCGGCTGGTCGTCGGCCCCGACCACCGGGTGCTGCTGCCGACCGCGGCGCTCGCGGGCGGCTCGTTCCTCGTCGCCGCCGACACGGTCGCCCGCGCCGGGAGCACGGAGCTGCCGGTGGGGATCGTCACCGCCGCGGTCGGCGCGCCCTTCTTCGTCTACCTGCTCGTGAACCGGGAGGTGCACGAGCTGTGAGCGCTGAATCGACCGCTGAGGGGCGCGAAAACGGGGAGAGTGGCGACCTCTCGCCCACCGACACCGGGGACGACCCCCTCGTCGAGGTCGCCGACCTCGCGGTGTCGTTCGGCGACGTGCCGGTCGTCTCCGGGGTTGACCTCCGGGTCGAGCGCGGCGAACTCGTCGGGCTCGTCGGGCCGAACGGCGCGGGGAAGACGACGGTGATCCGGGCGATCAAGGGGGCGCTGACGCCCGATTCGGGACAGGTCCGGCTCGACGGCGAGGCCGCGGGCGACCTCTCCGCCCGGGAGGCCGGCCGGCGCGTCGCCAGCGTCCCGCAGGAGACGAGTCTCGCGTTCGACTTCCGAGTGCGCCACGTGGTGGAGATGGGGCGGACCCCGCACCTGGGTCGGTTCGACGGCCACAGCGCCGACGACGACCGAGCGGTCCGGGAGGCGATGGACGCGGCGGGGGTCGCGCGCTTCGCCGACCGGTCGATCACGGCGGTCTCGGGCGGGGAGCGTCAGCGCGTCCTGCTCGCGCGAGCGCTGGCGCAGGGGACGCGAGCGCTGCTGCTCGACGAGCCGACCGCGAGCCTCGACCCGAACCACGCCGTGCGCACCCTCGAGCTCGTCCGCGACCTCGTCGACGACGGGCGGGGCGCGCTCGCGGCGATCCACGACCTCGACGTGGCGGCCCGGTACTGCGACCGGATCGTCGTCCTGGCGAACGGGGGCGTCCACGCCGCCGGCCCGCCGGACGAGGTGCTGACCGCGGACGCGCTGCGGGCCGCGTTCGACGCCGAGGCGTTCGTCGGGCGGAACCCCGCAACCGGGACCCCCGCGGTCACCGCGTTCGACGGGGTCGGGGACCGCGACGAGAGCAGCGTGCCCGCGCGACGACTCCACGTTGTCGGGACGGGACGGGCGGCCTCCCGGGTCGTCGCCCGCCTCGCGACCGACGGTCACGAGCTCTCGGTCGGCGTGGTCCCCGAGGGCGACGCGGCCGCCGAGACCGCCCGCGACGCCGACGCCGAAGTCGTCGCCGCCCCCCCGTTCGAACCCGTCGAGGCGGCGAGGCGCGAGGCCGCGGCCGCGCTCGCTCGCGACGCCGACGCGACGGTCGCCGTCGGTCGGGCCACGGAGGACGGCACCGGCGCTTCGGCCGGAGGCGACCGGTCCGGCCCGAACGCGGCGGTCCTCGCGGCGGCCGACCGGCTCGTCGAGGTCGACGCCGACGTCGACGGGGGGGCCCTGCTCGACGCGGTCCGCGAGCGCGACCCCGACGCCGGTCGACCGCGTGACGCGTGACGCCGATCGGTTCCGGTGTCAGTCACGACGGGGGTTCCGACGGCCGACGGCTCGCGGGCGGGGCGCGGCCGAAACGAGACGAACGTCGATCGGGGTTATGAACTCGGTTCCGAAACCACATTTCCGGATCTGGCCGACCTGAATATAAATAATATAAGGGATTTGGGGGTCGTTGGTGTCGGGCGGTCTTCCGACGGCGGAGGTCGCCACGAAGCCGTCGACGCCGAGCCGTTTTTGCGAGCGGCACAAGCGTTAAGTTCTCGACCGTGCTTTCGACAGTCGATGACAGACATCACGGAGGCTTCGTCGGACACCCCGGCGGATCGAGTTCTTCCAGGGCACGATAGCTTCTAACATCGATATCGGTCCTGTACGGATCTTCGACACGACGTTACGAGACGGCGAACAGTCACCACGTACGTCGTTCAGCTACGACGAGAAGCGCCGCATAGCGGCGACGCTGGACGACATGAACACCCACGTCATCGAGGCGGGGTTCCCGGTGAACTCGGACGCGGAGTTCGAGGCCGTAAGCGACATCGCCGCCGCGACGGACACCACCGTCTGCGGGCTGGCGCGGGTCGTCGAGGGCGACATCGACGCCGCCATCGACTCCGGCGTCGAGATGGTCCACGTGTTCGTCTCCACCAGCGACGTCCAGCTGGAGGACTCGATGCACGCGACCCGACAGGAGGCGAAACAGCGCGCGATCGACGCCGTCGAGCAGGTAAAAGACGCCGGGGTCGAGTGCATGTTCTCGCCGATGGACGCGACGCGGACCGACCCGGACTACCTGATCGACATTGTCGAGGCGGTGTCGGACGCCGGCACCGACTGGATCAACATCCCCGACACCTGCGGCGTCGGGATGCCGAGCAGCTTCGGCGAGACGGTGAAGGCGGTCGTCGACGCCACCGACGCGCGCGTCGACGTGCACACCCACGACGACTTCGGGATGGCCGCGGCGAACGCGGTCATGGGCTTCGAGAACGGCGCCCACCAGGCGCAGGTGTCGGTCAACGGGATCGGCGAGCGCGCCGGCAACGCCGCCTACGAGGAGGTCGTGATGGCGGTCGAGTCGGTGTACGGCGTCGACACCGGCATCGACACGACCCAGATCACCAAGCTGGCGCGGATCGTCGAGGAGGCGTCCGACATCCCCGTGCCCGCGAACAAGCCGGTCACCGGACGGAACGCGTTCGCCCACGAGTCGGGCATCCACGCCGCCGGCGTCATCGAGAACAGCGACACGTTCGAGACCGGCGTGATGACGCCCGAGATGGTCGGCGCCGAGCGCGAGTTCGTGCTCGGGAAACACACCGGCACCCACAGCGTGCGCAAGCATCTGGTGGAGGCCGGCTTCGACCCGAGCGACGGCGAGGTCCGGCACATCACCAAACGCGTCAAGGAGTACGGCGCCGGCAAGCGCCAGGTGACCGCCGGCGACGTCGAGCGGTTCGCCGAGGAGGCCGGCATCGACCGCGAGGAGGAGGTCCGGGTCTGATGGCCGCCCCCCTGAGCGGGGAGCCCGCGGAGCGACCGCCGAGCGCGCCGGCGAGGGCTCCCGCGGGCCGGGTCGCCGCGGGTCGCCGCGGGACAGGAAGCCGGTCCGCCGGACCGGTGCCCCGACAGGGATTTATACCCAGACTCCGTTGGTCAGAGCGAGATGCGACGGCGCACCGCGACCCCGACGACAGCCGACGTCGCCGGAGCCGTCGCGCCGATCATCGTAGGGGTCTGACCCCCTACGCTACCCCTTCCTCACCGACTCGACGCACCGACGAACGCCAGAGGGCGCGCCGCGGCTCGCCCGCGATTTCGGCGTTCGGACCGAACCCCCACGCGCGAGAGATGCACCACCGAACACTACCACGACAATGAGCGACACAGCAGCACACCCACGAGAGGACGACCCGGAGGGCTCCGAGGAGCCGACTGAGGGGGCCGACGGGGCGCCCGACGGCGACCTCGACGAGACCCCCGCCGCGGGGGCGGTTTCGACCGGCGCGGAGTCGGTCGTCGCCGCCCTCGAGGCGGCCGGCGCGGAGACCGCCTTCGGCGTTCAGGGCGGGGCGATCATGCCCGTCTACGACGCGTTGTACAGCTCGTCGATCGACCACGTCACGATGGCCCACGAGCAGGGCGCCGTCCACGCGGCCGACGCGTACGGCGTCGTCTCCGGGGAACCGGGGCTCTGCCTGGCCACGTCCGGGCCCGGGGCGACAAACCTCGTCACCGGGATCGCCGACGCGGACATGGACTCGGACGCGATGCTCGCGCTGACCGGGCAGGTGCCGACCGAGTTCGTCGGCAACGACGCGTTCCAGGAGACCGACACGATCGGCGTCACGCGACCGATCACGAAGCACAACTACTTCGCGAACGGCGCCGACAGCGTTGGCGACACCGTCGGCGAGGCGTTCGAGCTGTCGCGGGCCGGCCGCCCGGGACCGACGCTCGTCGACCTCCCGAAGGACGTCACGCAGGACGAGACCGACCGGACGCCGGGACCGGCGGCGCCGCCGGCCGGCACCGACCCCGACCCGAACGCCGACGCCGACGCGGTCGAGGCGGCCGCGCGCGCTATCGAGGAGGCCGAGCGCCCCCTCTGTCTGTTCGGCGGCGGCGTGATCAAGGCCGAGGCGAGCGACACCGCGCGGACGTTCGCGCGGACGTACGGGATCCCGGTGACGACGACGATGCCCGGGATCGGATCCTTCCCCGAGGACGACGATCTGAGCCTCTCGTGGGCCGGGATGCACGGCACCGGCTACGCGAACATGGCGATCACCCATACCGACTGCCTGATCGCGGTCGGGACCCGGTTCGACGACCGACTCACCGGCGGGATCGACACGTTCGCGCCGGAGGCCGAGGTCGTCCACGTCGACATCGACCCCGCCGAGATCAGCAAGAACGTCCACGCGGACCACCCGCTGATCGGCGACGCGGGGCGCGTCATCGACCAGCTCACCGCGGCGGTCCGCGCGGCGCCCGACGCCGAGGCGTGGCGCGAGCGCTGCGCCGAGTGGAAGGAGACGTATCCGCTCACGTACGCGACGCCGGATGACGAGCCGCTGAAGCCGCAGTTCGTCGTCGAGGCGTTCGACGAGGCGACCGACGACGACACCATCGTGACGACCGGGGTCGGCCAACATCAGATGTGGGCCTCCCAGTTCTGGACGTACACGGACCCCCGGACGTGGGTCTCCTCACATGGCCTGGGGACGATGGGGTACGGCGTGCCCTCCGCGGTCGGCGCGCGTGTCGCCGCCGACAACATGGGCGAGACGGACCGCGACGTGGTCTGTTTCGACGGCGACGGTTCCTTCCTGATGACGATGCAGGAGCTCTCCGTCGCCGTCCGCGAGGACCTCGACATCACCGTCGCGGTGCTCAACAACGAGTACATCGGCATGGTGCGGCAGTGGCAGGACGCCTTCTACGAGGGGCGCCACATGGCGTCCGACTACACGTGGATGCCCGAGTTCGACAAGCTCGCCGAGGCGTTCGGCGCCCTCGGCCTCCGCGTCGACGACTACGACGAGGTCGCCCCCGCGGTCGAGGAGGCGCTCGACTACGACGGGCCCGCCGTGATCGACTTCCACGTCGACCCCGAGGAGAACGTCCTGCCGATGGTGCCGAGCGGCGGCGCGAACGGCAAGTTCGCCGCCGCGGAGGACCAGCTATGAGCGGCGATTCGCCCGACTCTCGACCCGCGGCCGACGGGGGCTCCCCCTCCGACGCCGGCGTACCCGAGCCCGACCCGCGACCAGCG
Source organism: Halorubrum yunnanense (assembly GCF_026586675.1). GTDB lineage: Archaea > Halobacteriota > Halobacteria > Halobacteriales > Haloferacaceae > Halorubrum > Halorubrum yunnanense. The sequence continues at coordinate 89,475 of NZ_JAODIX010000031.1, read as the reverse complement.
CCGAGCGAGCAGCCCGGCCCCGAGGAGCGGGACCACCCGACCGGACGCCGGAACCTCGAAGGGATCCGGATCGACCCCGTCGTCGAGGCGGAACACGAGTCGCGCCGGGCCGTCATCTCGGCGCTCGTGGAGGACGAACCGGGCGTGCTCGCGCGCGTCTCCGGGCTCGTCTCCCGGCGCCAGTTCAACATCGAGAGCCTCACCGTCGGCCCGACGACCGTGGACGGCCACTCGCGGATCACCATGGTCGTCGAGGAGACGGACCCCGGCATCGACCAGATCGAAAAGCAGATGGCCAAGCTGAAGCCGGTGATCTCCGTCGGGGAGGTGTCCGGCAACGCGGTCACCGCCGAGCTCGTCCTGCTGAAGGTCGAGGCCGATGACCCCGCGGCGGTCCACGCCGTCGCCGAGATGTACGACGGTCGGACGCTCGACGCCGGGCCGCGGACGATCACCGTCCAGCTCACCGGCGACGAGGCACGGATCGACGACGCGCTCGACGCCTTCCGCCAGTTCGGCATTATCGAGATCGCCCGGACGGGCCAGACCGCGCTCGCGCGCGGCGATACCCCGACTGCGCCCGGAGAGAAACCCGGAACGGCCGGCGAACCGACCACCCACGACGACTGACACGCGGACCACACGATACACATGACCGAAGACACGCAGACGTTCGATTCGACAGTATACTACGACGACGACGCCGACGAGGAGGCGATCGCGCACGAGACCGTGGCCGTCCTCGGCTACGGCTCGCAGGGCCACGCCCACGCGCAGAACCTCGCCGAGAGCGGGGTGGACGTGGTCGTCGGCCTCTGCGAGGACAGCTCCTCGCGAGCGGCCGCCGAGAGCGACGGGCTCCGGTACGAGACCCCCGCGGACGCGGCCGCTGAGGCCGACGTCGTGAGCGTCCTCGTCCCCGACACGGTCCAGCCGGACGTGTACGAGAACGCCGTCGAGCCGAATCTGGAGGCCGGCGACACGCTCCAGTTCGCGCACGGATTCAACATCCACTACAACCAGATCCAGCCGCCCGAGGACGTCGACGTGACGATGGTCGCGCCGAAGTCCCCCGGTCACCTCGTCCGCCGCAACTACGAGAACGACGAGGGGACCCCCGGCTTGCTGGCCATTTACCAGGACGCCACGGGCGAGGCCCACGACAAGGGGCTCGCGTACGCGGCCGCCATCGGCTGTACCCGCGCCGGCGTCGTCGAGACGTCGTTCCGCGAGGAGACCGAGACCGACCTGTTCGGCGAGCAGGCCGTCCTCTGCGGCGGCGTCACCTCGCTGATTAAGCAGGGGTACGAGACGCTCGTCGACGCCGGCTACTCGCCGGAGATGGCGTACTTCGAGGTGCTCAACGAGCTCAAGCTCATCGTCGACCTGATGTACGAGGACGGGCTCGGCGGCATGTGGGACTCCGTCTCATACACCGCCGAGTACGGCGGGCTCAGCCGAGGCGACGAGATCATCGACGATCAGGTCCGCGCGAACATGGAGGAGGTCCTCGAAGACGTCCAGAACGGCACCTTCGCTCGTGAGTGGATCTCCGAGAATCAGGCCGGCCGGCCGGCGTACACCCAGCTCCGTAACGCCGAGAAGAACCACGAGATCGAGGCCGTCGGGGAGGAGCTGCGCGACCTGTTCGCGTGGCAGGAGGAGGCCGACGAAGGCGAGGAGGAGTCGGCCGAGGTGTCGGCCTGATGAGCGAGGGGACGCTGTACGACAAGGTGTGGGAGCGACACAAGGTGACAGAGCTCCCGAACGGCCAGGACCAGCTGTTCGTCGGGCTCCACCTCGTCCACGAGGTGACGAGCCCGCAGGCGTTCGGGATGCTGCGCGAGCGCGACCTCGACGTCGCGTACCCGGGGCGGACGTTCGCGACGACGGACCACATCGCGCCCACGGAGGCCGACAAGCGCGAGCGCCCGCTGGCCGACGACCAGGCCGAGGAGATGCTCTCCGCGCTCGAACGCAACGTGAGCGAGAACGGGATCACCTTCTTCGGCTTCGAGTCGGGCAAACAGGGGATCACCCACGTCGTCGCCCCCGAGCTGGGCCTCTCCCAGCCGGGGATGACCGTCGCCTGCGGCGACAGCCACACGGCGACCCACGGCGCGTTCGGCTCCATCGGCGTCGGCATCGGGACGAGCCAGATCCGCGACGTGCTCGCGACGGGCTGTATCGCGGCGGACAAACAGAAGGTCCGCCGGGTCGAGGTCGAGGGCGAGCTCGGCGAGGGCGTCTACGCGAAGGACGTGATCCTGAAGGTGATTCAGGACCTCGGCGTCGACGGCGGCGTCGGTCACGTGTACGAGTACGGCGGCCCCGCGATCGAGGCGCTCGACATGGAGGGCCGGCTCGCGGTGTGTAACATGTCTATCGAGGGCGGCGCCCGCGCCGGCTACATCAACCCGGACGAGACGACCTACGAGTACTTGGAGGGCCGCGAGTACGCCCCCGAGGGCGAGGCCTTCGAGGGTCGGAAGGCGTACTGGGAGTCGGTCGCGTCGGACGACGACGCCGAGTACGACGACGTCGTCACGGTCGACGCCGACGGGCTCGACCCGCTCGTCACCTGGGGGATCAACCCCGGGCAGGTGATCGAGATCTCGGACCCGGTCCCGGGCCCGGACGACTTCGAGGCCCGGACGGACCGGGAGGCCGCAGAGCAAGCGCTCGACCACATGGAGATCGAGCCGGGCCAGTCGATGCTCGGCTACGACGTCGACGTGGCGTTCCTGGGCACCTGCACGAACGGCCGCCTCTCCGACTTCGAGGAGGCCGCGAAGATCCTCGAGGACAACACGGTCGACGAGGACGTCCGCGCGCTGGCCGTCCCCGGCTCCGAGACCGTGCGTCAGCAGTGCGAGGAGCGCGGCATCGACGAGGTCTTCATCAACGCCGGCTTCCAGTGGCGGCGCGCCGGCTGCTCGATGTGCCTCGCGATGAACGACGACGCCCTGGAGGGCGACGAGGTGTGCGCCTCCTCCTCGAACCGCAACTTCGTCGGGCGGCAGGGGTCGAAGGACGGCCGCACCGTCTTGATGAGCCCCGCGATGGTCGCGGCCGCGGCCGTCGAGGGCGAGGTCACCGACGCGCGCGACTACCTAGACGATGGGCCGACGGGCGGTGCCGGCGGCGTCGAGGAGGTGGCGGACTGATGGCCCCCGACGCCGATCCGGGCGCGGATTTCCGTCGCACGACGGAGTCGCGCGACGACGTCTTCGTCATCGGTCTCACTGGAGGTGAGACGCGATGAGCGAAGACCAGCACATCACCGACGTCGCCGGCACCGGGGTGCCGATCCCCGGCGACGACGTCGACACCGACCAGATCCTGCCGGCGAAGTTCATGAAGGAGGTCACGTTCGACAACATGGCGGACTACCTCTTCTACGACGCCCGGCGGGACGACGACGGGGAGTTCAACGACCACCCGCTCAATCGCTTCGAGGGCGCGTCGATCGCGGTCGTCAACTCCAACTTCGGCTGCGGCTCCTCCCGAGAGCACGCCCCGCAGGCGATGATGCGGTGGGGGATCGACGGGGTCGTCGGCGAGTCGTACGCCGAGATCTTCCGCGACAACTGCAAGTCGCTCGGGATCCCGGCGGTCACCGCCGACCACGAGACGGTCACGGAGCTCCAGGCGTGGATCGAGGACAACCCCGACGGCGACGTCGAGATCGACGTCGAGGCCAAGACCGTGGCGTACGGCGACACCGTCATCGACGTCGACGTCGACGACGCGATGCGGGAGGCGCTGATCGACGGCATCTGGGACACGACCGCGCTGATGTACTCGAATCGGAGCAAGGTCGACGCGACCGTCGACGGGCTCCCCTACGTCGAGGGTGACGACTGAATGGGCGAGGAGATCGTCGTCATCGAGGGCGACGGGATCGGCCGAGAAGTCGTCCCGGCCGCCCTCGAGGTGCTTGAGGCGTTCGACCTCGGCTTCGAGTTCGTCTCCGCCGAGGCGGGCGACGCGACGGAGGAGGCGACCGGTGAGGCGCTCCCGGCGGAAACCTACGAGCTCGCCGCGGACGCGGACGCGACGCTGTTCGGCGCGGCCGGCGAGACCGCCGCCGACGTCATCCTCCCGCTGCGTGACGCCGTCGACTCGTTCGTCAACGTCCGGCCGGCGAGGGCGTACCCCGGCGTCGACGCGGTCCGCCCGGAGACGGACGTCGTCTTCCTGCGAGAGAACACCGAGGGCGTCTACTCGGGCCACGAGGGCCGGCTCTCCGAGGACCTCTCGACGCTCACGCGGGTCGTCACCTCGTCGGCCTCGCGCGAACTGGCGGAGTTCGCCTGCGAGTTCGTCACGGACGGACGCGGGCCCGTCGGCGGCCCCGAAGACGGGTTCACCGTCGCGCACAAGGCGAACGTGATGCGCGAGACGGACGGCCGGTTCCGCGATGAGGTGCTTTCGGTCGCCGAGGAGCGCGGCGTCGACGCCGACGAGGAGCTGATGGACGCGTTCGCGACGAAGCTCCCGCTCGACCCGACGCAGTACGGCGTGGTCGTCTGCCCGAACCTCGCCGGCGACGTCCTCTCGGACTTGGCGGCCGGGCTCGTCGGCGGGCTCGGCCTGCTCCCGTCGGCGAACGTCGGCCACGACAACGCGCTGTTCGAGCCGGTCCACGGCACGGCGCCCGACATCGCCGGCCAGGGGATCGCGAACCCGACGGCGGCGGTACTGTCGGCCGCGATGCTGCTGGAGTACCTCAGCTACGGCGAGGAGGGACAGCGCGTGCGCGACGCCGTGGAGGGCGTGCTCTCGGACGGCCCCCGCACCGGCGACCTCGGCGGCGACGCGACGACCGACGAGGTCACTGCGGCGATCGTCGACCGGCTGTAGGCGAGGGGCCGTTCTCGTCACTCTCGGGACGCCGGTTTTCACGGGGACCGCGGGCGAACCACAAGAAAGGAGACCCTGCGGTCCCTCGACTCGGGTATGAGCAACTACGAAGTCGCGATGGAAGCCGCCTGGTTGGTCCGCGACGTCGAGGAGACCGACGACGCCATCGGCGTCGCGGTCAGCGAAGCCGGCAAGCGACTCAACGAGACGGACAAGCAGTACGTCGAGGTCGAGCCCGGCCTCACCGGCTGTCCGGCCTGCGGCGAGCCGTTCGACGCCGCGTTCCTCGCGGCGAACACGGCCCTGGTCGGCCTCCTCCTGGAGATCGACATCTTCAACGCCGACAGCGAGGAGCACGCCGAGCGGATCGCGAAGAGCGAGGTCGGCGGCGCGCTGCGAGACGTCCCCCTCGAGGTCATCGAGATCGCCGAGACGGAGGGCGACGAGGACGACGACGGCGACGAGTAGGCTCTCCGCCTCCTCCCGCACTCGCGGCGACGGTCGGGGCGATATCGGTCGCCGTCGAAACCTTTTCTAATAACCCGGAGTTATTCGACGTATGGAACTCCCGACGCCACAGGACCTCCGCGAGCGGCGGACGACGCTGGAGCTGACTCAGAGCGAGCTGGCGGACGCGGCGGACGTCTCCCAGCCCCTGATCGCCCGGATCGAGGGCGGCGACGTCGACCCGCGGCTCTCGACGCTCCGGCGGATCGTCAACGCGCTCCAGGAGGCGGAAGGCGAGGTCGTGCGGGCGACCGACCTGATGAACGAGACGGTGATCAGCGTCGCGCCCGACGACGCGGTGCGCGAGGCGGTCGACCTGATGGAAGGAGAGGCGTACTCGCAGCTTCCGGTGCTCCAGAACGGCGTGCCCGTCGGCTCGATCAGCCAGGGTGACGTGGTTCACGCGGGCGAGAACGTCGGCGATCACCCGGTCAGCGAGGTGATGAGCGAGTCGTTCCCCACGGTCGCGACGAGCGCGACCGTCGACGAGGCCCGGAACCTGCTGGACCACTACAAGGCCGTGATGGTCACCGAGGGCGGCGAGACGGTCGGGATCCTCACCGAGGCTGACATCGCCGCGCACCTGTCGTAGACCCCTTCCGCAGCGTACTCGTCGAGACCGACGCCGCGCCGCGCGCGCCCTGGCGTGCGGGATCGGCCGACGTGCGGGGCCGATCGGCGTGCGACGGTGAGCTACCCCTCTCGTTGCTCTGAGAGCCGTTCCCAGATTTCGGTACAGCCGACGCCGTCCTCGATGTCGTCGAGGTGTCCCGTGTCCTCGTCGGGCTCGGGGCCGGAGCCCGCCTCGTCGTCCGCGTCAGGCTGGAGACCGGCATCCGCTTCGTCGTCCGCGTCGGCCTCGGCGTCTCCTCGCTCGTCGTTCCGCGTCTCGGGGTCACGGCGCTCGGTCATCGTCGCTCGGCCGTGCGCGCGAAGAGCTCGGGCGCCACGTCCGCGGAGGCGTGCTGTCGGTACTCGTCGTCGGTCAAGCCGACGGGTCGATCGCCGGTGGAGTCGGGAACCGAATCGGTCATCACACGGGTGTAAGCGGGCACGAGCCATAAGCATCGGTACACCTGTAAATCGGACCACCGCTCTCGGATACCGGATTTTGTGTCCGATAGTTCGGATGCTAATTTTACGGGAGAGGTCGGTGCAGTCGGGCGGGTTTCCGATCTCGCGGCGTCACCGACACGGTCGCCGATTGCGACCACCGTCACCCATTGGGTCGTCGCGGGCGAACGACGGCCGTGACCACTCGATTGCGCGTCCTCGACGACGGGGCGTGGATATCCGTCGACGACAGCCGGGAAGTGCGTGTGAGCGAACTGTGGCGGCTCGACGCGCCCGGTTTCTGCGCCTGCGATCTGGTCGATCTGGTCGTCGAGAACTTCCAAGAGGTCGGCGTCGACGGCGCGGGCGTGGAGGCCCGCGTCTACGGCCAGTGTATCGCGTGCGGGGCGACGGGGACGACCGGATGGGTCCCGATCGGGCGGGTACGCGGGGGCGAGTTCACCGAAATCGACCGCTCCGCGGTCCGCCGCGTGGGGCCCTGAGGAAAGCGGCAACATATGCTTCATCGGTGGGGCACCGGGGAACGTTGACCCGACGCGGTCGCCTATGTGGGTGTCCGGTGTAGGCGGGATCGATGCCAACAGACGTCGAAAACTGGAAGTCGGAGGCGTACGGGAACGAGGTCCGTGACCGCCTGTTCGAGTTCGCTGAGGAGGGGTACGAGTCGATCCCGGACGACGAGCGGGACGCGTGGTTCGAGCGCTTCAAGTGGTGGGGCCTCTACCACCAGCGGAACGGGCAGGAGGGGTACTTCATGATGCGGATCGGGACCCCGAACGGGGTGCTCGAACCCGGACAGCTCCGGACCGTCGGCGAGATCGCCGACGAGTACGCCCGCGGGCCCGGGACGAACCCGGTCTTCGGCGACGCCTACGCCGACTTCACCACCCGACAGTCGATCCAGCTCCACTGGATCGAGCTGTCGGACGTGCCGGCGATCTTCGAGAAGCTGGAGGAAAACGGCCTCTCCACCCAGCAGGCCTGCGGCGACTCCTGGCGGAATATCGTCGGGAACCCGGTCGCGGGCAAGGACGGGCAGGAAGTGATCGACGCGTGGCCCGTCATCGCCGAGCTCAACGAGACGTTCAAGGGGAACGACGACCACGCGAACCTCCCGCGGAAGTGGAAGGTCTCCGTGACCGGTTCCGCCGACGGTTCCGGGCAGGGCGACATCAACGACCTCGCGTTCGAGCCCGCGTACAAGACGGTCGGCGGGGCGGGCGACGGCGACGAGACCGAGGACGTCGTCGGCTTCAACGTCCGCGTCGGCGGCGGGCTCGCGCGTAACGAGCCGCGGCTCGCCCGCGACATCGACGTCTGGGTGCCGCCGGAGCGCGTTTCTGACGTCGCCGGCGGGCTCTCCGCGCTGTTCCGCGACAACGGCGACCGCGAGGACCGGTACAACGCCCGCGTGAAGTTCCTCGTCGACGAGTGGGGCGCGGACGAAGTCCGCGAGACGCTACAGGAGGAGTACGTCGACTTCGAACTTGAGACCGCCGGGCGCGACGTTCGCGAGGAGTACAGCTACAACGCCGGCGAGGGCGAGCGCAACGACCTGATCGGTGTCCACGGCCAGAAGGACGGGACGAATTTCGTCGGGCTGAACGTACTCGTCGGGCGGATGGGCGCCGCCGACGTCCTCAATCTGGCCGACCTCGCCGAGGAGTACGGCTCCGGCGAGGTGCGGCTCTCGCAGCGCCAGAACGTCATCGTCACCGACGTGCCGGACGACGCCATCGACGAGTTCCTCGACGAGCCCCTCCTAGACCACTACTCGCCGTCCCCCTCGCCGTTCATGCGCGGCTCGGTCGCGTGTACCGGCACCGAGTTCTGCTCGCTGTCGATCGTCGAGACGAAGAACCGGCAGGTCCGGTTCGCCCGCTGGCTGAAGGCCAACGTCGACCTCCCGGACGACGTCGACGAGTTCCACATCCACCTCTCCGGCTGTACGGCCTCCTGCGCGCAGCCGCAGATCGCCGACGTGAGCCTGCGCGGGATGAAGACCCGCAAGGACGGGGACCCCGTCGAGGCGCTCGACGTCGGCCTCGGCGGCGGGCTCGGCGAGGACCCGCAGTTCGCTCGGTGGGTCACCCAGCGCGTGCCCGTCGACGAGGTGCCGGGCGCGATCGCGAACCTGGTCGAGAGCTTCGCCGCCGAGCGCGACGAGGACGAGTCGTTCCGCGCGTTCGTCGCCGGCCACGACGACGACGAGCTGGACGCGTTCGTCGACCCGGAGGAGACCGACTACGAGGACCCGATGATGCACAACACGAAGCGCACCTGGTACCCGTACGCCGAGAACGACTCGATGGAGGACGCGCCCTCGACGCCGGCGGACGACTGAGATGTCCGACCGACTGCTCCGCGTGAACGCCTATACGACGCTCGATCTCGTCGACGGCCGCGCCCGCGGCCACGAGTTCGAGGCCGACGCGCCCGGTGTCGTGAACGTCACCGCGCCCCGCGAGGACCCCGAGCAGGTCACGCTGGAAGTCGAACTCGACAACACGGCGATCGACGACCTCCCCGCCCACGCCGACGAGATCGACCTCTCGCCCGCGCAAGCGAGAACGCTGGCCGAGGCGCTGGAGTCGACGGCGGACCGCGTCGAAGCCGCGCAGAACGGCGACGACGACTCTTTATAAATAAACGAGGCGGTGCGGTGGCGCGTGCCGACGAGCGCCCGACAGGGCGCGAGTCGCACGCGCGAGGTCGCCGGCGCTACGCGCCGGCTGCCAGAGGGACCGGAGGTCCCTCGCTGGACGCGGCGACCGCTGACAAGCGCGAGCCGCGAGGCTGGGGAGGTATGAGGTGCCGTGCGGTGCTGTGCGGGATGGGACTCAAAGGGGCAGTCGCGAGGACGAAGCATGGCGATGCAAGCACCGTAGCGAAGGAGCGTTAGCGACTGAGCGAGGAGCACAGCGAGCCGCGCGAGTCCTCGCGGCTGGGGCTTTGAAGCTGTTCACCGTCGATCCGGCGTCAACTACTTATAAATAAACGGCTGGGGCTTTGGAGGTGTTCGCTGCCGATCTGCTATCAACCATTTATAAATGAGCGAATGAGAATCCGAAACAGTTCACCGCGCGAGCAACGATTTATGAGTGAACGCGCGGAGCCTCTCCAGAGGACGCCCCCACGACAGCAGCCATTTATAAATGAACGACGACGATGTCGACAGCAACCGGATCCGCGCCGACAGCAGCCGGCTCCCCACCGACAGCGACCATTTATATGTCTAATCCGCGGATCGCGACGCTCCCCTCGTCGCCCTCACTCTCCTCGACACGCCCGATCACACGACCCTCGGTCTCGTCGGCTAGCGACTCGGCGTCGGCGGCGTCGAGCGCGGCCACGAAGCCGGTGCCCATGTTGAACGTCCGGTGCATCTCCTCGTCGGAGACGCGCCCCTCGGACTGCACGAACTCGAAGACGGGCTGCGGGTCGTACGCGTCCTCGATCGCGTAGTGGTGATCCCCGAGCCGCGTCAGGTTCGTCCAGCCGCCGCCCGTCACGTGGGCCGCGCCGCGGACGCCGTGTGCGCGCATCGGGTCGAGCAGGTCGGTGTATATCCGAGTCGGCTCCAAGAGGGCCTCGCCGAGCGTCTCGTACCCCTCGAACGGGCAGGGATCGGTGTAGGCGTGGTCGCGCGTGACGGCCTCCCGCGCCAGCGTGAGCCCGTTCGAGTGGATTCCGGAGGAGCGCCAGCCGACGAGGGCGTCGCCCGGCCGGGCCGCGCCGTCGAACACCGCATCCTTGGCGGCGAGCCCGGCGCAGGTGCCCGCGAGGTCGAGCCCGCGGACCACCTCGGGCATCACGGCCGTCTCGCCGCCGACGAGCTCCATGTCGGCGAGCTCGGCGCCGCGCGAGAGCCCGTCGCCCACCTGTTCGGCGAACCGCTCGTCCGGCTCGTCGACGGCGAGGTAGTCGACGAACGCGACGGGGCGGACGCCGGCGGCGACGAGGTCGTTGACGTTCATCGCGATGCAGTCGATGCCGACCGTCGAGTAGTCGCCGAGCGCCTCGGCGACGAGGAGCTTCGTCCCCACGCCGTCGGTCGCGAGCGCGAGGTACCGGTCGCCGATGTCGAGGAGGCCGGCGTAGTCGCCCTCGGCCTCGCCGACCGCGCCGATCAGCGCCGCGGTCGCCGCCTCGCTCGCGTCGATGTCGACGCCGGCGTCGGCGTAGGTGAGCTCCTCGTCGCCCTCGCTCGGTTCTCCCCCCTCGCTCGCGTGTCCACCGTCTCCGCCGTCGCCCTCGGTCATGTGTGTCGAGGGACGCCCGCGGAGCAAAAGCGCACCGTTCCCGTCGGGCGGGCGAGCCGTCGGTGGCGAGCGAGCGGCCGGTGACGGGCCGCCGCCGACCGCCTCAGAACGGCCCGCCGAAGCCGAGCCCGAGGACGAACACGAGCCCGACGGTGAGCGCGGCGGAGACGAGGAAGAAGCCGGCCCACGCCGCCTTGCTCCAGTCGAGCACGGTCTTCCCGTCGAGGGGGCCGTACGGGATCAGGTTGAAGGCGGCGAGGAAGACGTTGATCGCGATCCCGCGGGAGCCGATGAGGGTGATCACCGGGCTCCCGACGACCGGGCCGAGCAGGAGCGCCGGCAGGAAGACGAGCGTGAGCAGGAGGTTGACGACCGGGCCCGCGAGCGCGATGTGACCGTGCTCCCTCGGGGTCAGCCGGCCGCGGTGGTGGACCGCGCCGGGCGCGGCGAAGATGAACCCCAGAAGCGAGCTCATCACGGCTAAGAACAGCATGCTGTTGTCGGCCCGGAACTCGGCGACCTGGTCGTAGTGGACCGCGACGACCTTGTGGGCGATCTCGTGGAGGAGGAACGCGACCCCGGCGGTGAGCAGGCCGACGAGCAGCGGCGGGAGGACGCCCGCCGCGAGCAGCCGGTCGAAGCCGGCGGTGCCGTTGACGAAAAAGAGGGTGAACGCGACGCCGAGCGCGAGCCACGCGACGAGCAGGTCCCGCAGCTCCGTGCCGCTGAAGTAGAGCCCGGCGATCCGGCGGCCTCCGAGGGCCGAGCTCATGCTCGCCCCCCGAGCGTGAGTCGGGTCACGCCCCACCCCCGCCCGCGAGAGCGCCTCGAATCAGCTCCGCGCCGGTCCTCGCGCCCTCGACCATGAGCCGTCCCACCTCGTCGACGCCGCCCACGTCGCCGAACATCGCCGGGATCACGTAGACCGCGAACAGGAAGCTCGCGACGATGCTCCCGATGTTCGTCATCGCGACGACGACGATGAGCTTGAAGAGGGGGACGTCCAGCATCCGGGAGACCAGACCGGACGGGGACAGCGTCTCGTCGGAGAGCAGCTCGTTGAGCGTGCCGATGTCGCCGACGTTCACCGTGAGGTGGCGGAGCTCGACGTAGCCGGTGAACCAGCCGGGCGCGAGCACGGGGTTGATCGACGTCATCCACGCGACCGCGCCGCCGACGCCGGCCGAGCTCCACCGCGCGCCAGCGAGCTTCGCGAAGCCGAACGCGAACACCCCGTTGATGAGGAACCACGCGCCGAACAGCCGGAAGAGGAAGGCGTTCTCGACGCCCGCCAGCGCCAAGAGGACGAAGAAGCCAACGAAGCCGACGGTGATCGCGTAGCCGATCGCCTTCTTCCACGGCAGCCTGCTCCCGCCCCGCTCGCGGCCGACCAAGCCCTCCATCGGGGGGAGCGTTTCGGGGTTCGCGAGGTATCCCTCGATCCCCGCCCGGTGGCCCGCGCCGACGACGGCGACGACGTCCTTGCCGGCGTCCCGGAGGGCGACGAGCCGGTGAGCGATAAAGGCGTCCCGCTCGTCGATGAGCGCCTCGGCGCCGCCCGGGGAGAACTGGCGGAACTCCTCCATCATCATCGTCACCACGTCGGTGTCGGTGAGCTCCTCGACGCCGAGCTCCTCGATGCCGCCGTGGTCCGGCTCCTCGCCACGGTCGGTCAGGCCGAGCAGCGCCGCCACGACCGCGCCGAGCGTCAGCCCGAGCGAGACCCCGAGGGCGAGGCTACCGATCGCCGTCACGGCGAAGCCGCCGAGGTACGTCGAGACGAGCCCGTTCGCGACCCCGGAGGCCGCCGCGGCGATCCCGGCGGCCACGCCGAGCCCGCTCGCCGCGTAAAGCCGGCCGTCCGGCGACAGCGCGGCCTTGCCGACCTGATCGACGGCGACGCCGACGGCGACGGCGACGAGCACGCCGCCGGTCACGCTCGTCAGGAGCGCGTTCGTGACCCCGAGGGCGCCGCCGAATAGGCCGATCGCCGGGCCCGCGAGGATCCCGACGAACAGCCCCGCGAGCACGCCGACGATCCGGGAGTCGGTGACGCCGAACGCGAGCCCGCCGACCATCCGGAGCTTCTCCGTGAGAGTCATCCGGGCCCAGAAGCGCTGGATCGTCGTCTGGATGTCCCGATCCACGAGGGCCACGTCGACGCCGAGCCCCTCGGCGACGTCGATGGCCGCGCGCATGTCCGCGCCCGGCTCGATGTCGAAGCGCTCGCCGAGCTGGGTCTGGACGTACGAGAGCATCCAGTAGGCGAGGAACTGGAAGACCGTGTTCCCGCGCAGGAGGTCGCCCGCGTCGAGGTCGTCGGGGGTCTCGCCCTGGAGCTGGCGGTACCGGCCCTCGTCGAGCTCGACGGCGACGACATCCGGCCGCTCCCGCTCGATGGTCTCCTCGACTTCGTCGACCGAGCGCTCGGAGACGTGCGCGGTGCCGACGACGGCCACGGAGCCGGCCTCGGCGGCGCGGTCGGGAGGGTCCGCCGCGGACGCCGCCCCGGAGTCGCTCGCCGTCGGAGGCGCGGACGCGCCGTCGGAGCCCCCTGGCGTCTCTGTCATTGCCCGGACGTACCCCCTCGCCGCGTTTAGGGTTTGTGAGTCGGTATCGAGCCGTCGAGGCCGTCGCCGATCCAACAAATTTGTATCCGCACGGCGCAGAATCCCGCTCATGTCGCGGCTGTTGCCCTCCCTCCCCGACGCGACCCCCGACGACAGGGACCCGCGGGTCGTGGGCGTCGACGACGAGGACGCGGACGAGCTCATCGCCGCGCTCGGCTCCGAGACCGCCCGCGAGATACTCAGTCGCCTCCACGACGAGCCGGCGACGAAGTCGGAGCTCGCGGGTGCGGTCGACACCTCACTCCAGAACGTGCAGTACCACCTCGCGAAGCTCGACGGGGCCGACCTCGTCGACGTCGTCGACACGACCTACTCCGAGAAGGGCCGCGAGATGGACGTGTACGCGGCCGCCGACGAGCCCCTCGTGCTGTTCGCCGGGGGCAGCGAGGAGTCGGCCGGGATCAAGAGCGCGCTGATGCGGCTGCTCGGCGGGTACGGGCTCATCGGGATGGCGGCCGTCGTCGCCCAGCGCCTCCTCGCGGTGGCGGGGCCGACGGCCCGCGTGACGACCACGACCGGGGGCGGAGACGCGGGGGGCGCGACCGAGGACGCGGCCGACGGCGGGGGGACCGAGACCGCCGCCGACGGCGGCGATACGGCGGTCGACGGGACAGTCGAGTACGTCGTCGACCCGGTCGCCGAGTACGCCGTCTCCGCGCTCGAACCCGGCGTCGTCTTCTTCGTCGGCGCGGCGCTCGTGTTCACGGTCGCGTGGGCGTACTGGTACCGGGGCGCCGGCCGGTGAGCGCTCGACTCGCGCCGGGAGCCGCCCCCGCATGGGACAGCTATTCATGCCGCCGCCGCCACGATCCGTTATGGAACACGAAGCCGAGGTCGTCGGAGTCGGAGCGGGCTCCGCGCCGGGCGGCGACGTGCCCGCTGTCATCCTCTCCGTCCGCGACGAGTACGTCCCGATCTTCGTCAGCGCCGACCAGGCGCAGTCGATCGGGATGGCGCTGGAGGGCGAGCCGTTCGACCGACCGCTGACGCACGACCTGCTCGTCGACATCCTCACCGAGTTCGGCGGGGCGATCGACCGCGTTCGCGTCGACGACCTCCGCGACGGCACCTTCTACGCGAAGGTCGACGCGGAGCGGTACGAGGACGGCGAGCCCGAGCAGTTCGTCTTCGACTCCCGTCCCTCCGACGCGCTCGCGCTCGCCGTGCGGATCGACTGCCCGGTCGTCGTCTCCGACGAGGTGATCGACGAGGCCGGGCGCTCCCCGGACTCCGTTCATTTCGACGACGGTCCCCCCGAGGGCTCCTGACAGGGCGGCGCTCTGGGCGTCAAGGCCGAGACGCCGCGGCCCGAACACCGAGAGCCTGAGGTTCAAGTCGCCCGCCCGTCCATCGGCGGTATGGACGAGACGGCAACCGTCGCGGAGTCGTACACGGAGATGACCGAGATGCTGCTCCCGAACGACACGAACAACCTCGGCCGGGCGCTCGGGGGCGCGGTCCTCCACTGGATGGACATCTGCGGCGCGATCGCCGGCATGCGCTTCGCGAACCGGCAGGTGGTCACCGCCTCGATGGACCACGTGGACTTCATCGCGCCCATCGAGACCGGCGAGGTCGCCGTGATCGAGGGGTACGTGTTCAGCGTCGGGCGCACGAGCCTCGACGTGAAGGTCGACGTGCGCGCGGAGAACCCGCGGACCAACGAGGAGCGCCGGACGACCACCTCCTACTTCACGTTCGTCGCGCTCGCCGAGGATGGCTCGCCGGCGACCGTCCCGGAGTTGACCTGTCCGACGCCGGAGGAGACGGCCCTGCGCGACGAGGCGATCGAGGGGCGACGCGAGCAGCTCACCGACATCGTCAAACGGTACGATTTATAACTAGACGAGCGCTACTCGCCGGTGACAACGTCGACGCGCGGGCCGGGCTCGGCCGCCCTGCTCGCGACCCCTCCCTCGCCGGACGTCGGGACCGCCGCCTCGTGCGCGTCCCTGACTCGCGCGGCGAACGCGTCAAGCGGTTCCCCGTCCCCGGCGGCGAGGTGGCTCTCACAGCCGCAGTCGGACGCGCCGAACCCGTCGACCGGGCCGGCCGGGAGGCGGTCGGCGACCGCGCACTCGACGTCGGCGCCGACGCTCCGGACGACGCGGTCGACTCGGGCGTCCGGGTGGCCGAGCAGGTGGTCGACGTGCCAGTGGCGGACGTCGTGCTCGCCCCGGGCGGTCCGGCGGTGACGGTCGACGCGCGAGAACCCGCCCGCGCCGAGCGCGCTGCCGGTGTACCCGTAGGCGCCCGCGTCGAAGCGACGTTCGCCGAGCGCGCCGACCTCGATGGTAGCGGGGGCCGCGAGCTCGACGAGGAGGGTGTAGGTGCCGCCGGCGGAGTCGCCGAGCGGCGCGTCGCTCTCGGGGTCGCTACCGCTGCTGCCGTGCCCGCTCACG
The DNA here is from genome assembly GCF_026586675.1 of Halorubrum yunnanense. Lineage (GTDB taxonomy): Archaea > Halobacteriota > Halobacteria > Halobacteriales > Haloferacaceae > Halorubrum > Halorubrum yunnanense. The sequence goes on along the minus strand of NZ_JAODIX010000031.1, from coordinate 73,734 downwards.
ACAGCGCCTCCGGCGGGTCGCTCGCGGCCGGCCGGAGCTCGTCGACGAGGTCGCGGGCGGGGTCTCTCAGCCGGTACGTCTCGTGGACGTCGTCCGGGTCGCGGCCGCGACCGGACAGCGTCCCGACGACGTCGGCGATCCGGTCGTAGTTGTCCCGGACGAGCCCGCCGACGATCCCGGGAGTGCCCGCGCGGTCGGCGAGCTCCTCGGCGGCCGATCGACCGGCGTACACGCGGCGCTCGCCGGGGTCGACGAACACCATCGCGAACGGGCGCGAGCCGAACTGCGCGTCCAGGAACGGCCCGACCGGCTCGGCCTCCCACGGCACCGCGACGACGCCCTCGAGCCGGCGGAGCGCGAGCGCTGCGACCGAGCAGTACGGACAGTCGCCGTCGAAGATCAGCACCGGCGCGTCCGAGTCGTGACTCATGGATAACGGTACGTCCCGCGGCGGCTTAAGCGGCCGGCCGACGCGGGAACCAGCGCACAAAGAGGCCGAAAATCGGCGAAAGGGGCGAGCGCGTCTCAGTGCGAGTGACCGAGCGCGTCCTCCAGCGACTGCCCGAACCGCTCCTCGAACAGCTCCGCGGCCGTGTCGTTCATCTCCGCGATGTCCTCGGGCACGTCGCCCTCGCTGTGGTGGACGATGACGTGCGCCTGCTGGGCCATCGCCTGCACCACGACGTCGCTGACGACGCGGGTACCCTGCTCGCCCTGCTCGCTGAGCACGTCGACGAGACCGGCGGGCAGTTCGAACGACTCCTCGTCACCGTCGGGACCGGTGATCGTGTAGGTTTCCGTTTCTCCCATACAGCCTACTCGCAGTCGGGACATAAGGGTCTGTGGAAAGCGCGCGCGATCGGTGTACACGCGGTCGGCTGAGGGCCGGTGAGGCGGTCACCCGTGCGCGGAGATCGCCTTCACCGAGAAGCCGGAGAAGGCGATGCTCGCGAGGTAGACGGCGATCGCAACGACGACGATCGAGCCGCCGGAGGGGAGGCCGAGCCCGATCGAGACGGCGAAGCCGCCGACCACCGACAGCTGGCCGAAGATCACGCCGAGGTACGTCGTCTCGCGGAAGCTCCGCGCGACCTGCGAGGCGGCCGCGACGGGGACGACGAGCATCGCGGCGACGAGGATGACGCCGAGCACCTGCATCGCGCCGACGACGACGACAGCGGTCATCACCACGAGCAGCGTGTTGTAGCCGGTGACGTTCAGCTGGGCGACCCGCGCCGCCTGCTCGTCGAAGGTGATGAAGAGGAGCTGTTTGTACGTCAGCGCCACGCCGGCGACGACGAGCAGGGAGAGCGCGCCCATCAGCCGCGCGCCCTCGGCGGTGACGACCGCGAGGTTGCCGAACAGGTACCCCTCGATGTTGATCGCCGTCAGCCCGCGCCCGTAGCTGACGATCAGGGTGCCGACCGCGAAGCTCCCGCTGAGCATGATCGCGATGGGGACGTCGCCGTATGCGTCGGTGCGCTCGGTGAGCCACTGGACCGCGAGCGCCCCCGCGATCGCGACGCCGAGCGCGACGAGCAGGAGCGAGCTGTCCCACCCGGTCGAGGCGTTGACGAGGATGCCGATGGCGACCCCCGCGAACGCCGTGTGCGCGAGCGTCTCGCCGATCAGCGCCATCTCCCGGTGGACGAGGAAGGAGCCGACGAGCGGCGCGACGACGCCGACGAGCACGCCGACCGCCATCGACTGCCACATGATCGGGTGGCGGAACACGTTCGTCCCGAAGGCGGCGTCCATGCCCAGGCCGAGCGCGCGGAACGCGGCGTACAGCTCGCTCGCGACCGGGAGGTCCTGCGCCCAGTAGAGGAGGAGGAAGCCGAGCATCCCGACTGCGACGGCGGCCGTGAGCCCGACTCCGGCGAGTTCGACGTTCCGGCGGAGCCCGCGGTCGGGTCTCGCGTCCGCGTTCGTGCCCGCGTCTCCCTCGCCGTCCGGCGTCGCGGTCTCGCTCATCAGTGGTGGTGGTGGACGACCTGGCCGGTCGCGCCGTACGCCTCCGAGAGGGCGTCGCTCTCGACGAACGACTCGGTGTCGCCGTGGTGGTACAGCTCGGTGTTGACACAGGCGATGCGGTTCGCGCGGTCGGTGACAACGCCGATGTCGTGCTCGATGAGGATGATGGTTATCCCGTCGTCGTTGAGGTCGTCGAGCAGCGCGTAGAACGCGTCGCGCGACTCGGCGTCGACACCCACGGTCGGCTCGTCGAGCGCGAGGAGGTCCGCGTCGCTCGCGAGCGCGCGGGCGATGTACGCGCGCTGCTTCTGCCCGCCGGACAGCTCCGTGACGAGCCGGTCGGCGAGATCGCCGATGCCGACCGTCTCGATCGCGTCGGCGACCGCGGCGCGGTCGGCGTCGGAGAGCCGCCCCCGGCCCGCGTGCGCGAACCGGCCCATGGTGACGCACTCGCGGACCGTGACGGGCATCGCCCCGCCGCGGCTCGTCGCCTGCTGGGAGACGTAGCCGATCCGGCCGCCGTCATCGAACTCGTCGACCGGGCGGCCGAACAGCTCGACGGAGCCCTCGTCGGGCTCGTGGAGCCCGAGCATGAGGTGGAGGAGCGTCGTCTTGCCGGAGCCGTTGGGGCCGACGAGCCCGAGGAAGTCGCCCGCCTCGACCGTCAGAGAGACGTCACTCACGGCGACGGTGTCGCCGTAGGCGAACGTCACGCGGTCGAGGCCGACGATTGCGGTCACTGCGTGTCCCGTCTCTGGGCGGGCCGAACGTTTAGCTCTTTTACTCCGCGTTCGCCGTCGCCGGCGTCCCCGAAACGGACCGCCACCGGCGACGCGTCCGAACGGCGACTCACCGTACCCCGAACGCCCGCTCGAAGGCGGGGACGTTGACCTCGGTCATCTGTTCGAGGTAGCCGTAGCCGGCGTCGTTCCACTCCTGGGTGGTCCCGCCGGCCGGGGTGACGGCCCTCGTCTCCGTCGCGTCGCTGTTCTCGACTATCGTCTCGGCGAGCGTCGTGGACTCAAACCGGTCGTAGAGCACGGTGTCGATCCCCTCGTCGTTCACCAGCTCGATGGTGTCGGCGATCTCGCTCTGACTCGGCTCGTTCTGCGGCGAGACGCCCACCGGCGAGTGGAGGCGGAACCCGTAGCGCGCCTCCAGGTACTGGAAGGAGTTGTGGCCCCCGATGACGGCCACGTCGCGGTCGGCGTCCTCGGCGACCGACTCGAAGGCGGAATCGACCGCGGCGAGCTGCTCGCCGTAGGCGGCCGCGTTGTCGGCGTAGGCGTCGGCGTTCTCGGGGTCCGCCTCGCCGAGCCCCGTCGCGATCGTCTCGACCATCCGCGCCGCGAGGACCGGGTCGACCCAGACGTGGGGGTCGTACTGGCGGTCGCCCCCGCTCGCTTCGTCTTCCGCCCCCTCGTCGTGTCCGCCTTCGGCTCCATCGCCCTCGTGCGAATGGTTCCAGTCGAGGAGATCGCCCTCGACGTCGGCGAGCGCGTCGATGACCGCCACGGAGTCGTAGTCGGCCCCCAGCGTCGCCGCGAGGTCCTGCGCCCACGCGAACTCGGGACTGTCGAGGTAGACGAACGCGTCCGTCGAGGCGACGTCCGCGGCGAGCGTCCCGTCCGGCGTCCAGCCGTGCCCGAGCCGCCCGACCTCGACGGGGTCCTCGAAGCTCGCGCGGTCGCCCGCGACCTCGTTCGTCCAGTCGGTGAGCGTGAAGAAGGCGGCGTACCCGCCGTCGAATCCGCCGGAGCCGCCGGAACCGACGTCCGCGCCGCCCGAACAGCCGGCGAGCGAGGTCGCCGCTCCGGCGGTCAGCAGGCCCGCCCCGCGCTTCAACACCGACCGACGTGAGTGACTCATACCGCTCTCTATCCACTCTTAATAGAAAAGTATTATGAAATAACAACCCTGAGTTAATAATACGGCGCCCGAGAGCGCGGTCCATTAACAACGCCCGCCGGGTCGTCGAGCGCCGTCGGCGGGCGCGCCGCCGAGCGTTCACTCCGTGAGGTCGACGGTCGTCGCCTCCGCGAGCGCCGCGAGCTCCTCCGGGTCGATCGCGAACACCGCGCTCGGCGTCCCGGCCGCGCCGTAGACGGTGTCGTACTCGGCCAGCGTCGGGTCGAAGACGGTCGGGAGCGCGGCGTCGTGACACAGCGGCGGCACACCGCCGATGCTCCAGCCGACGGCCTCGCGGATGCGCGCCGGGTCCGTCATCGTCGCCTCGGCCGCCCCGAAGTGAGCCGCGACCGCGTCCAAGTCGAGGCGGTTCGCGCCGCTGGTGATCGCGGCGACGAGGCGGTCCTCGTCGGTGGCGGTGGCGCCATCGACCCGGCCGCCCGAGAGCGACGCCACGATCGTGGAGGCGATCGCGGCGGTGTCACAGCCGACGGCGTCGGCCGCCGCGGCTGCCGTCTCCGTGCCGGCGTCGAACTCCAGCACGTCGAGGTCGACGCCGTACCGGTCCCGCGCCCGTGCCGCGAACTCCGCAGCGCGCTCGTGCATGGGGTCAAGAGGCTCACGGCGGAGTATGAAGCTCTCGGCCGCGGCACGTCTGGCGGTCGGAAAGAGCGCGGAGCCGCCGACGCCCTACCGCGTCCGCAATTCGTCCTTGTCCTTGACCACGCGGGCGTCGCCCTCGCCGGAGGTGACCTCGTTGACGAGGTCGTAGAGGTCGTTCTGGAGCCCGGCGGGGAACGTGAGCACCCCGACCCACGAGCCGTCGTTCTGCCACTCCTCGCGCTCCAGGTCGCCGAACTCGCGGATCTGCGCCTGTCCGGAGCCGGCGTAGTCCGCTGGGAGCTGCACCGCCATCGTCACCTCCTCGAACCGGATCGGGATGACCGGGCGGAGCGCCTCGAGCGCGTCGTCGACCTGGTTCTCGACCGGCTCCATCGGGTCGATCTGGAACCCCGCCTCCTCCAACGCGCGCTCGATCCGCTCTGGCGGGTGGGGAGAGTCGTCCATCTGCGGGTTCACGGCGTTGCGGGTGATGGTGGTGACGAGCTGGTTGTGCTTGCGCTCTTGCATCTCCTCGCGCTGCTCGGCGGTGATCTGGATCTCCCCGCGCTCGACGACATCGGGGATGATCGAGAGGGAGTCGGTCGTGTCGAACACGGTCTCGAGGTCCTCCTCCGCCGGGCGGTCGCCGCGCGAGGCGTTCTCGAACACGTCCTCGGCGGCGATCACGTCCTCCAACTCGCCGTCGAACTCCCCGCGTTTCATCGCGAGCGCCGCCTCCGGGTCGATGAGCACCTCGAACCGTTCGCCGTGCGACTCCAGTCGGGCCGTCACGGCCTCGTCGAGCGATATCATACCTGGAGGTACCACCCCCGTACTGAAAAAGCCTCCCGCGGCGGAGCCGGGGGGATTCGGAGACGCGGATTCCGTGCGAACGCGAGCGGGTCGACGCCGGCGCCGCTCTCGGGTTTCGTTCGAACCGAGCGGCCGTCGTTCACTGACGCTCAGACGGTTCTCGACGAGGCTAGCGACGCCCGAAGTTGGGACGCGAACGGCTGCGCGCAGCGGGCCCGTCCACTATTTAAAAGGCCCCGAGCCGATACCGTCGCCCTCGGGAGTTTGGTGAATCGCTCGTCTCGTCCTACGGCGGTTCCTCTGACCGGTCGTCCTCCCACTCGTCGCGACAGGACTCCGAGCAGAACTGCCGGTGCTCGACGTCGGTGCCCTCGACCCAGGTGACGGTTTGACGGTCGACGCCCAGCGCCGGCTCTCCGCAGGTCGCACAGCGCGGCGCGGACTCCTCGTCGACGTCCTCCTCGAGGTCGGAAGTCGGGTCTACCATACCCGTCCGTGCGTCCCCGGACACTTGAACCCGCGAAGGGCGGCAGTTCTGGCCGGCCGATCGAGGGACGGCGCCCGCGCCCTACCGCCCGAGCGACCGATCGCCTCGGGCCCCGCGGCTCTCGCTCGCGGCTGACCGGCGTTTCGAGGGATGCTCGACCGTTAACTCCGTGTCGAGCGCGGGGTTAGAGAGGACCCGCTCGCGGCCGTCTGGCCACCGGACGACGACCCGGCGCGGCGCCGCTCCGCCCAGCCCGAAGTGCGCGACCGGCTCCGTCTGACAGAGGCAGCCGCCACCGGCGTCGACGGTGCGGCGCTGGACCCCGGTCGTCGTCTCCAGCCTGACGACGGCGCCGCGGGCGGGCGCCCCGTGGCGGGTCGTCGGTCGGACGCGGAGCCACCCGGCGTCGGCGGCGCCCGGGACGTCGTAGGCCGCGATCGGCTGCGCGGCCACCTCGCCGTGGACGACGAGGAGCTCCAGGGCGCCGTCGCCGTCGAGGTCGGCCGCCACCGCGCCCGTCCCGAAGCCGTCCGGTTCGGCGGCGGGGCCGAGGTCGACGGGTCGCCAGTGGGGGGCGTCGTCGCCCGCGTCCGACCCGTCCCCGCCGATCCGCTCGTAGAGCCGGTTCGGTTCGCCCAGGACGTTATAAAACAGCTCTTCGCGGCCGTCGTTGTCGAAGTCGGCCGCGACGACGGTCCGGACGCGGTCGGGCTCCCGCAGAGCCGGCGGCGCGACGTCCTCGAAGCCGCCGGCCGAGGCGTGACGGAGGAGGCGGTTCGGGCCCTCCTCGTTGCCGACCGCGAACGCGAACGTCCCGCCCTCGTCGACGAGGGCCGCGCCGCGGGTACCGCCAGCGGGATCGGACAGTGCGCCCCCGCCGGTCGGGTCGTAGTGGCCGTTCTCGTTCCGGAACAGGCGGTTCGGGCCGCGCTCGACGCCGGCGAACAGGTCGCCCGCCCCCGAGCAGTGCGGGACGGCGAGTAGGGACCGGCAGCCGCCGTCGACCTCCAAGCCGACGGCGTCGGCCATATCGGTTATCTCGCCGTCGTCACCGAGTTCGTAGAACGCGAGGGGCGCGGCGTACCCGGAGACGGCGACCCCGTACCGCCCGGTCCCCAGTCGGTCGAGCGCGGCGACGGACCGGCCGGCGCGCACGTCGAGGCGGTCCGCGTTCACGTCGAGGGCGAACACGTCGGTCCAGCGGTAACCGTCCGATTCGAGCCGGTTTAAAAGGAGATCGGGGTCGCCCCCGCCGTCGACGCCCTTGGCGCAGTTGTGGACGTACACCTCCTCGCAGCCGTCGGCGTCGAGGTCAGCCGCGCACACGCCCATCCCGTGGCGAGTCCCGTCGGCGACGATCCCGCAGGCGGTGTCGACGAGTCGGTCGCCGTCTCGGGCGTACAGTCGGTTCGGTTCGCCGTAGCCGGCGACGAAGACGAGCGGCCCGTCTCGTCCCGGTGTCACCGCGACGCCGTACCCGCGCATCGGGTCGTCGGCGCCGGCGAGGTCGGACCGCTCCGTGAACATGCCAGCCTGTCACCGCTCGGGGAATATGAACTCACGGGTTGAGTTCACCGCATAGGAGATACATGCGGGTTCGCCGCGCGCCGTTCCCGACGCGTTTCGGTGACGCCGAGCTATAGGTTCCGCTCGATGTAGCGGTTCAGCTTGCGGAGGCGCGTCGCGTCGAACGTCCACGTGCCGCGCCAGACCCGCGGCTCGGTCTCGACGGCGAGGAGGCCGACTCCGCCCTCCACGCCGCGTTGGAGGCCGGAATCCGGGTCGTCTTCGACCGAGTGCGGTCCCTCCGGAGGTCGGTACACGACGAACCAGCTGTCGGTGAAATCGGGGCTGTCGCCGCCGTGAATCACCGCGTCGAGGCCGTGGGGCAGGTCGTCCGGCACGCCGTATAGGTGGGCGTCGACGCCGGCGTCGACCACGCTCTCGTACACGTCGCGTGTCCCGACCTCATCGTCGATCCGCGAGAGGCGCTGGAACGACGACCGAAGCGTCCCGTCGCCGGCCGTCCACGCCGCGCGCTCGATGAACCGGGAGATGGTGATGAGGAGGAGCTTCTCCCGGTTCGACTCCGGGTAGCCGCGGAGGGTGAACGTTGTGTCGTCGAGGCCGCGTATCACCGAGGGGAGGTCGACGTCTTCCAGCGTCCGGCTCCCGGTGACGTACAGGTCCGAGTTCACGAACAGCACCGCGTCGCCGAGGTCGTCGAGCGTCGAGCCGGCGACGACCTCGTCGCCCTCGACGAGCAGCGCGAGGTTCTCCACCTGCTCGGGGTCCTCGCCGTCGAACGGGACCGCGTCGTTCCGACGGAGCGCGTCGACATCGATCACCGGCCCCTCTCCGGCGGCCTCGGAGCGGATCGTCAGCCGTTCTGAGGAGATCCCCCGACCGCCGGTGATGCGGTCGGATCGAGCGCCGGCGCGACTCGACTCGGCGGCGCCCCCGTCGCTCGAGAGGGTCCCGTCCGTCACGTCCACGCCGCCCTCGCCGAAGGTGTCGGCGAGCATGTTGAGAACGGGGTCGGGGTCGGTGCGGTTGACGACCACGATGGATCGCTCGGGGCTGTCGAATTGGTCGAGGAGCTGTACGAGAGTCACGTGCTATGACTCTGAAACCCCGAAAAATAAACGTTCGTCCGTGGTTATCGCGTTTGAGAAACGGCGGGTGCGGGCGGGTATTTTCGGGGCGGTTCCGACCGCTGTCGACTCAGGCGCCGACGGTCTCTTCGAGCAGCTGGAGCGGGTGTTTGATCTCGTAGCCGGTGCCGTGTTCCATCTGCATCGCGCAGGTGGGGCACTCCGTCATCCCCACGTCGCCCTCGGCGTCCTCCATGTGCTCGAACATCTCCTCGCCGATCTCCATCGACTTCTCGTACTTCTCCTCTTTCCAGCCGTACGTGCCCGAGATGCCGGAACAGGAGTCGCCGACGTCCTCCATGGTGACGCCGTCGACGTCGCGGAAGGTCTCGACCGCCTGCCGGGAGAGCCCCTGATTCCGGGCGTGACACGGGGCGTGGTAGGCGAACGACTGCTCGTCGGCGAGCCGCGCGTCCGCGAGCTCTCCCTGCAAGTCCTCGTTGATCCGGAGGTACTCCAACGCCTCGTAGGTGTGTTCGGAGACGTCCTCGATCCCGTGGATGTCGAACAGCTCGGGGTACTCCTGCCGGAGCGACATCGAGCAGGAGGTACACGAGGCGATCACGTCGGCGCCCTCACCGATGGCCTCGATGAGGCTCTCGACGTTCGTCTCCGCGTGTCGGCGCGCGTCCTTCAACATCCCGTTCGCGAACATCGGCGTGCCGGAGCACTTCTGCGGGGGTACCATCACCTCGTAGCCGAAGTGCTCGTACACGCGAACCATCGCCTTGCCGACCTCCGGCGTGTTGTAGTTGGAGTAACAGCCGTGGAAGTACGCCACGCGCTTGTCCGGGTTCTCCACCTGCGCGCCGCCGCGGGCCTTCCACCACTCGCGGAACGTCTCCGTGGCGAACTCGGGGAAGTCGCGCTCCTTCGGGATGCCCATCGCCTTCTCCATCACCCACCGGACCGGCCCGAAGTTCATCGCGAACGAGGCGGTGCGCGGGAAGACGCTGGCCAGCCGGGCCGAGGTGTGGTAGTTCGCTAAGATCCGGTTGCGGACGTACTCGACGGAGAGCTTCTCCATCTGCGACTCGACGAACTGCCCGCGCGCCTCGTTGTGCATCTGCGAGAGCGGCACCGAAGAGGGGCAGGCGTCGTCACAGCGCATGCAGTTCGAACAGGAGGTGATCGACTCGTCGATGTCGTGGTCGTCCTTGCGCTTGAGCCGCCACTGCTCGGGACCCTGGAACTTCGGTCCCGGGAACTCGTCGTCGACCTCGGCGACCGGACAGGCGGTGTCACAGCTGGTGCATTTATAACAGGAGTCGGCCCCGTCCCTCAGGTCGAGGTCGCCGCCGGGGAACACGTCGACCGGGTCGTACGCGTCGGGGTCGAGCTCCGTCGACTCGGAGCCGCCGGTCGCGCTCTCGACGCCGCCGTCGGTGGCCGGCCGCTCCGCTGAGTCGCCGGCCGCGGGGCTCTCCCCGTGCCCGGTGGTCGCGTCCGCTTCCGGCGCCTCGCCGTCGTCGGGGACGGAGATCGACGGCTGCTCGTCGCGGCCCGCCGTCGGAACGCCGGGACTGGCCCGTCCCTCGCTCTCGTCGCTCTGTGCCCCCGTTCCGTCCGTCTCGTCGTCTGTGTCTCGTGTCATTGGGTCGCCTCCGTCGCCGCCTGCCGCCCGGCCACGATGCCGGTCGCGAGCGACACCCCGCTCGCGGACTTCTCCCGCGCCGCGTCCGCGCCGCCGACGACGCCGCCGGCCGCGAAGACGTTCGGGTACTGTGCCTCGCCGTCGCCGCCGACCGGGCGCGCGCGCTCGTCGGGGCGCACGCCGAACCGCGCGTACGGCTGGTCGCCGAACGCGTCGTCGACGAACCACTCGTAGCGGTCCGCGGGCTGCTCGACGTGGAGGTCGAAGACGGGCTCGCGGACGCCCTCGCGGTCCGAGTCGAGCCCCTTGCCGACGAGCCCGCCGGTCGCCAGCACGAACGCGTCGGCGCCGTACGGCGTCTCGCGGCCATTCCGGTCGACCGCGACCGTCTCGACCCGGCCGTCGGACTCGGTCTCGATCCCGACGACGGGGTTCCCGGTCTCGAACCGGACGCCCTCGGCGTCGAGCGCGTCGAAGAGCCGGTCTTCCAGTCGGAGCCCGGGGAGGCTCGGCGGCCCCATCGGGATCTCGAAGACGTCGGCGCCGAGCCGGTCGGCGAGCTCGGCGCGCACCTCGTCGCCGCGGTCGTCGCCGAGGAACGCCGGGAAGCCGACGCGCTCGACGCGGTCGACGCCGCCGGTCTCGTCGACGACGTCGTGGAGGTGCGGGGCGACCGCCTTCGCCAGGGCCTCGCGGGCGGGGGTGGCGTCGATCGCCTCGTCGTGGTCGAGCGCCTTCGCGAGCCGGGTGACCTTCGCGTCGGCCCGGAACGCCTCGGCGAACTCCACCTCCGCGCCGGCGACATCGAACGGGACGCCGGCGGCCTCCAGTCGGCCCGCGAACGCCCGCGCGTCGTACTCGGTGAGCGATCGAAACCCGACGATGAGGGCGGGCCGGTCGTCGCTGGCGAGCCCCGCCTCGGCGGCCGCCGGGTAGCGCGCGGTCGGCTTCACGCTCCCCCCGAAGGTCGGGACGAGGGCGTTCCGGTCGGTGTGGCTCCCCCGGTACGCGTCGCCCGCGAGCTCGTCGAACAGGTCCAGCCCCTCCCGGAGCGCGTCGCCGCCGACGATCCGGTACGGGTGCGTCTCGGGGAGTCGCTCTATCCCCTCGAAGGGGTCGGCGAGCGGGCCCTCCGGGTCGGGCCACTCGTCGCGGTCGAGCTCGCGGCCCGCGGTCGGCGGGCCGTCGCGGAGCGGCGTCGCGGGCTCCGTCGCCGGGACGTAGCCGAGCGCGTCGATCAGCCCGGAGGCCTGCCGGAGCGTGCTCGCCTTGTGGGAGACGAGCCGCACGTCGGCCCCCTCGCGGGACGCCGATATCGCCGCCGTGATCGCCGCCAGCCCGCCGCCGACGACGAGGACGTCGCTATCGATCGCCATCGATCCCTCCGTCTGCGGTCGCGTCGTCACCTGCGCGCCCCCCGTCGGTGGCCGCGTCGTCATCTGCGCGCCCCCCGTCGGTGGCCGCGTCGTCATCTGCGCGCCCCCCGTCAGCCGCCGCGGTCCCGGCGTCGCCCCCGTCGCCGGGGCCCGGGGCGCTCGCGCCCGCGTCGAACGCGCCGAAGTCGACCCCGTCGTCGAGGGTCGCCGGGTCGCCGTCGCGGTTCATCGTCGTCGCGTGGAGCATGTGGTTCAGCATCGCCTGCGAGAGCTGGCGGCCCCACAGCGCGTGTCGCTGGCCCTTCCAGCGCTCCTGGTACAGCTCGTCTTCCGCATCGCGGACGACGGGTTCGGGGTACTCCTGCGCCAGCTCCGCGGCGATCCGGTGAGTGCAGAATCCGCCCTGGCAGTTGCCCATCGAGGCGCGGGTGCGGAGTCGGACCGCGTTGAGGTCGCTGCCCGCGTCGCCGATGGCGTCCTGCACCTCGGCGCGCGTGACGCCCTCGCAGTTACAGACGACCGGGTTCGGGTCCTGCTCCGAGAGCACGTCGTCCGCGCGCGACCCGAGCCGCTGGCCGGACCGACGGGCCACCGGCGATCGGAGGCCGAAGTCGTCCATGAGCTCCTCCATCCGGGCCTCGCTCTCCGACCCCGGCAGCGGCGCGTCGGCGGTGTCGCAGGTCGCCTCGTGGCCGAGGAGGTCACAGACGTGGTCGGAGATGGACTCGGCCATCATCCGGTAGGTGGTGAGCTTCCCGCCGACGATAGTGGTCATCCCGGGGAGGTCGTCGCGCCCGCCGTGGTCGAGCAGGAAGTAGTCGCGGGTGATGTCCGTCGGGTCCTCGGTGCCGGTCCCCGGGGGCTCATAGAGGGGGCGGACGCCCCAGAACGACCGCAGCGTGCGGGCGTCCTTCAGCGCGGGCACGAGCTCCGAGAGCGTCTCGATCATCAGATCGACCTCCCAGTCCTCCTCGGGGTAGTCCTCGGGGTCGTCGACCTCCTCGTCGGTCGTGCCGAGGATGCAAGCCGTCTCGTGGGGCACGACGATGTCGGCGTCGCCCTTCGGCCGGCACCGGTTGACGACGGTGTCGACCTGCCGGGTGTTCATGACCGTCATCACGCCCTTCGAGGGGCGCACCTCCACGTCGACGCCGGCCATCTCGCCGACGTTGCCGGCCCACGCGCCGGTCGCGTTGACGACGTGACGCGCGCGGACCTCCTCCGTGGTACCGGGCTCGCGGTGGACCCGCTTGCCGGGGCCGGTCTCGTGTTCGATTTCGACGCCGACGACCTCGCCGTCCTCGACGAGCACGTCGGTCACCGGGGCGTGCGTCTCGACCCGCGCGCCGTGCTCGCGGGCGTCGGCCGCGTTGGAGACGCAGAGCCGGAAGGGGTCGACCGCGCCGTCCGGGAGCGCGATCGCCTTCTCGATGTCACGCGCGAGGTACGGCTCTCGGCGGCGGGCTTCCTCGGCGTCGAGCACCTCGACGGGGATGTCACACGCGCGGCACCCCTCCAGTTTCTCCTGGAAGTACTCCTCGGAGTCCTCGGGCCGCTTGACGAACATCCCGCCCGTCTCCTCGACGCAGTGGGCGGCGATGTCGCGGAGCACCCGGTTCTCCTCGATGCACTCCTTCGCGCTCTTCTGGTCGGAGACGGCGTACCGGCCCCCGCTGTGGAGGAGCCCGTGCATCCGTCCCGTCGTACCGTGCGTCAGGTTCCCCTTCTCGACGAGCACCGCGTCGAGCCCCCGTCGCGCGAGGTCCCTGACGACGCCGCAACCCGTCGACCCCCCGCCGACGACGACGACGTCAACCTGTTGGTCCATGCCCGAGGGCTTGGACCCTGTCCACTTTACTTTACCTCCTCCGCACGGGCTCTCATAACTATCAGGGACGTTCAAGTGGTGCAAGCGTTGGCGTGAGCGATTTGTTTATATGTGACCTTTTTGAATAGCGCTCAGAAGCGGATTTTAAGGGGTAGATTATTATGGTAGTACATTATGTTCACGAACGGCGTGGTAGCTTCCGTGAAGATATGCCGCGGTGACGGCGGCGGTGGCTCCCGAACGAGGGGTGTGCGGCCGGTACGCGGACCGGACGCGGTCTCTCGGGACGAGTCGCCGCGCGGAGCCGACTCCCGGCCCGACCGGGACGCGACCCCCTCGGGTGCCGCCCGAGGCGGGATCGGCGGCGTCGCCGGACGCGGACCAGCGCCACAGGAGGGATCCAAACATGACACAGTACGTCGGTGCGATAGACCAGGGGACGACCGGCACCCGATTCATGGTGTTCGACCATGAGGGCCAGGTCGTCGCGAACGCGTACGAACAGCACGAACAGATCTACCCGAACCCGGGCTGGGTCGAACACGACCCGATAGAGATCTGGGAGAACACCAAGCAAGTCGTCCTCGACGGTCTCGCGGACGCCGGACTCGAGGCGAGCCAGCTCGAAGCGCTCGGGATCACGAACCAGCGCGAGACGACGATCGTCTGGGACAGAGACTCCGGGAAGCCGGTCCACAACGCCCTCGTGTGGCAGGACCGGCGGACGACGGATCGCGTCGAGGAGATCCAGGAGGCGGGCAAGGTCGAGGAGATCCGCGAGAAGACCGGACTGGAGTGCGACGCGTACTTCTCCGCGACCAAGACCGAGTGGATCCTCGACAACGCGGAGCCGCTCAAGATGCAGAGTTCCCGCGGCGGCGACCTCCGTGAACGCGCTCGCGAGGGCGAGCTCATCATGGGCACGATCGACTCGTGGCTCATTCACAACCTGACGGGGAACCACATCACGGACGTCACCAACGCCTCCCGGACGATGCTGTACAACATCCGGGAGATGGAGTGGGACGACGAGCTCTTAGACGAGTTCGACGTGCCGAGGGAGATGGTCCCCGAAGTCCGTCCGTCCTCGGACGACGACTACTACGGCCACACCGACGCGGACGGGTTCCTCGGCGAAGAGGTCCCCGTGGCCGGGGCGCTGGGCGACCAACAGGCCGCGCTGTTCGGACAGACCTGCTTCGACAAGGGCGACGCGAAGAACACCTACGGTACCGGTGCGTTCTACCTGATGAACACCGGCGAGGAGGCCGTCGCGTCCGACAACGGCCTGCTCACGACGGTCGGGTTCCAGATGTCCGGCGAACCCGTCCAGTACGCGCTGGAGGGGTCGATCTTCATCGCCGGCGCGGCGATCGAGTTCCTCGAGGACATCGACCTGATCAACAACGCCGCCCAGACCGCGGAGCTGGCTCGGTCGGTCGACTCGACCGACGGCGTCTACATGGTCCCGGCGTTCACCGGGCTCGGCGCCCCGCACTGGGACGGCCGCGCTCGCGGGACCATCGTCGGGATGACCCGCGGGACGAGCAAGGAGCACATCGTCCGCGCGACGCTCGAGAGCATCGCCTACCAGACCCGCGACCTCGCGGAGGCGATGGAGGCCGACTCGGGCGTCGAGATGACGAGCCTCCGCGTCGACGGGGGCGCGGTCAAGAACAACTTCCTCTGTCAGCTCCAGTCGGACATCATCCAGACGGACATCGTCCGTCCGGAGGTCGACGAGACCACGGCGCTCGGCTCGGCGTACGCCGCCGGCCTCGCCGTCGGCTACTGGGACACGGTCGACGAACTCCGCGACAACTGGCAGGTGGACCACGAGTTCAGCCCCGAGAAGGAGCAGGAAGAAGTCGACAAGCTGTACGACCGCTGGGACGACGCGGTCGACCGCTCCCGCGACTGGGCGCAGGAGGAAGCATAGATGAGCGCAGAGGCTTCGGCGTTGCTCATGTCAGCCGACGTACTCGCACAGTGGAACGGAGGCTCGATCAGCGCCGTACTCGATATCCTGCTTGACCCGACCATCTGGCTCGGCGCGGCGGCCGGCGGCGCGTTCGGCGCCGCGCTCGGTGCGCTCCCGGCGTTCATCTTCACCGGCTTCCTCGTCATCGCAGGCGTCTTCGGCGGTGACGCCGCATCGGGCGCCGGCGTCGGCGTCGGTTTCGGTCCCGTCTTCGGGCCGCACATCTCCTTCGCAGGCGGTGCGGCGGCGGCAGCGTACGCGGCGAAAAAGGGCGCGATGGAGTCCGGCTTCGACTACCACAACGCGAAGGATATCGGCTTCGCGCTGGGGAGTCGTCCAGACATCCTGGCCGTCGGTGCGGGGTTCGGTGTGTTCGGCATCGTGTTCGAGCAGACTCTTCGGAACCTCGCGATCCCGACGGACCCGATCGCGTTCACCGTCGTTGCCAGCGCGCTCGTCCACCGAGCGGTGTTCGGCTACTCCGTGATCGGTAACGTCAGCAGCAAAGCGAGCGGCTACTTCGACATGGGACCGTTCGAGCGCGAAGAGATGCGTGACTCGAACGAGGTGCCCGGCGACGGCGACAAGTCCAGCGAGGACCGGCTCGCGGTCGAGCCGTGGCTACCGAATATGTACCAGTGGTCACACGTTGCGGCGATCGGTGCGGTCTCCGGGCTGGCCGCGGCGTACGCCGCGATCCAGACCGGCAACGTGTTCCTCGGATTCGGTATCAGCGCGGCGACGCTGCTGTTCCTGAATCTCGGCGTCGAACGGATTCCGGTCACCCACCACATGACGCTTCCGGGTGCGACGGCGTGGGCCGCGTTCACCGGTGCGGGCTTCAGCGGCACGGTCGGACTGATCGCCGGGGCCGGGTTCGGTCTGCTCGGCGCGGTGATCGGGGAAGCCTTCCAGCGTGTCTTCTACGCGCACGGAGACACGCACGTGGACCCGCCGGCGGCGGCGATCTTCATCACCTCCTCGATCCTCGCCGTCCTGGCGATTCTGGGAGTTCTCGGCTCGATCTGGGTGCCAGGCACATAACCACGGCTTCCAATTTTTCATCCTTTTGGAAGCACCGAGGACAGAACCACGTATAAACCGACACCAGCGATGATCCCGATTCCAATCGAGGTAACAAACCCTTGAGTGAACGCGAACGCGGTGACGGCGACGATCGACAACACCACCAGCCCGATACCAGCGGCGCCGTGGTGATACGCACCGGCCATCGGGTGTTCGCTGATCGACGTCCGGTCCGATTCCGGAACCCGAACGCTCGCGTGATACGGGATATACAGTCGAGTGCCGATACCGGCGGTCGCCGCGGCGATCGATGCGAACTGAACGTCGATGACGAGTTCGCGAACGATGAGGAATGCGGCGATCGCAACGAGCAACGCAACCACCTTGCTCCACTTGTCGGCCCTGACGACCGACTTGTCGAACTCTGGTTCGGACATACTCCACCGGAGACGGGCAGGCAGATTAAGATTGGGGACGTCGCGGCGATCGGCTCCCTCGTCGTCGCCGACGCGACTCGAATCGCCCAACGACGCGACCGGAATCGAGCCGAATCGGTCGGGGGAGATTTAACCTCGCTCGACGTGAGACGGTGGTATGAACGTGGGCACGCTGGGGCTCGAGAAACGCGACGGTCGCAACATGCTCGTGGTCGCGGGAATCGTCACGACCGCGGTGTCAGTGACCGCGGAGGGCCCGGTCGGCGCGCGCGTCGTCGCCGGCGCGGTCGTGGGCATCGTCGCCGCCGCCGTGTTCGTCGCCTCGACTGTACTGATAAATCGGTACAAACCGGACCACTGGTAGCGGGCCGCCCGAGCGAACTGACGGGCCGGGCGACGCGACTGCCTGTGGTTCTGAGTTCGAATCCGTTTTATCGGGGTACCGCGGAGGGGCGACCGTGAATATCGACGACCGGATCGAACGCCGGCTGGGATACGACGCCGGCGCCGGCGTCCTCGTCGACATCGACGCCGTCTCCCCCGTCTCGCACGCCGCGTCCCCGACCGGTCGGGGACCGGTGTTCGAGCGACTGCTCGACGCGTTCAGCCCGGCGTTCTCCGGGTCGCTGCCGCCGAGCACCTACGTCCACGGCCCCAAGGGCAGCGGGAAGTCGGCCGCCGTCTCGGCGCTGTTCGACCGGCTCGCGTCCCACAGCGGCCCGCGTCGGGCGATACAGACCACGACGCGAGCGGTGGAGCCGACGCTGCCGGGATTCGTCTACGTCGACGCGCGGCGCGGCTCGACTCGGTTCCGGCTCTACCACGACATCCTCTCGGAGATCGGCGACGGCCCGATCCCCGAGCACGGGATCGGCACCGACGAGCTCGCCGACGAGCTCCGGAGCGCCGTGCGCACCGGTCCGGACGTGGTCGTCGCGGTCGACCACACGAACGAGTCGGAGACGCCGGACGCGACGACCGTCGTCGACTGGCTGGCCGACGTCAACGGGCACGTCGCGCCCGTTTGCCTCGGCCGGGAGCCGCCCGAGGCGATCGAGTGGGAGCCCGACGAGCGCGTGGCGTTCGAGCCGTACCGCCGGCACGTGCTCGTCGAGCTACTGACGAGCCGGTGTTCGACGGGGCTCGGCCGCGACGCGATCAGCCACGACCAGATCCGCGAGGTCGGCGAGTGGGCCGAGGGCGACGCCCACGACGCGCTCGCCGCGATCACCGGCGCCGCGATCAGCGCGGAGCGGGCCGGCGCCTCGACGATCCGCCCGGCCGACCTCGACGCGGGGATCGAGGAAGTGCCGAGGCCCGGCGCGGCGCTGGGCCGCGTCCTCGCGCTCTCCGAGAGCCGCCGCCGGCTGCTGTACGAGCTCGTCAGTCTGCCGGACGAGGACCGCTCGTCGGTGAGCGCCGCGACCGAGACGATCGCCTCGCGGCCCGCCGTCGAACTCTCGGCGTCCACGGTGCGCCGGGTGCTCTACGAGCTCGCGGACGCGGGGCTGCTCGACCGGGTGACGGTCCGCCGGAGCGACGGGAAGGGCCGCCCCCCGAGTCGGCTCGTCCCGCGATTCCCGACGCTCGTCTTCCGTGAACTGTTCGACCGGCCGTCGTGGTCGGTCTGAGGCGTCCCGCTCGACCAAGCCGCCGCGGGCGGCGCCCGCGGTCCCTCTTCTCGCCGTCGGCGCGAGCGCGGCCGGCGTCGTCGCGTGCGAACGCAAGACAGTTGCGCCCGGCCGCCTCACCGCCGGTATGGTGCCGCCCCTCGCGCTGGACATCGACGGGACGCTGACGACGCCGAGCGGCCGGATCGACCCCCGCGTCTTCGAGCTGCTGCCCGGCTGGGACGCGCCGGTCGTCTTCGCGACGGGCAAGTCGTTCCCCTACCCGGTCGCGCTGGCGCACTTCCTCGGGCGCCCGGAGACCGTGGTCGCCGAGAACGGCGGGATCGCGTACGTCGACGGGGAGACGGCGGTCCTCGGCGACCCGGCGGTCCCGCGGGCCGTCGCGGAGGAGTTCGAGGCACGCGGCGGGGAGATCGGGTGGGGGCCCGGCGACACCGTCAACCGCTGGCGCGAGACGGAGGTAGCGCTGTCGCTCGACGCCGACGAGGCGCTCCTCCGCGAGGTCGCCGCGGCGGCCGACGGCGACGTGGTCGTCGTCGACACCGGCTACGCGTACCACGTCAAATCGCCCGCCGTGAGCAAGGGGGCGGCCCTCGAACGCGTCGCCGACGCGCTCGACGTGGCCCCCGAGGCGTTCGTCGCGGTCGGCGACAGCGAGAACGACGCCTCGACGTTCGGCGTCGTCGGCGAGTCGTACGCGGTCGCCAACGCGGACGCGACCGCCCGCGACACGGCCGACGTCGTCCTCGACGAGTCGTACATGGACGGGACCGCACGCGTGCTGGCCGACCTGCGCGAGCGGGACGAGTGAGGCTTTCTAACGGAGTATCCACCTATAAAGACCGAGCGATAGCCACGTGAGGTCTTATCAATAACCGGTGCCGTGGCGCACGCCTCCGAGCGCCCAGCGGGCGCGAGGAGTCCGTGCGAGGGAGTCGGCGCGGCGCATCTGCGCCGCCCCGACGAGGCTGGGGAGGCGCGAGGTGCGGTCGCGGTGCGGTCGGGCGGGGCTTTGGAGGTGTTCACCGTAGATCTACCAGTCACCATTTATAAGCGATCGAGTGGAGACAACGAGACACTCACGCTCGCGTCACGCGACACGTCGTAACCGCTCACATCGTAACCGCTCACGTCGTGAACAGCTCGCTGTCGTCGGGGACCGAGAAGAGCCCCAGCCGGACGCCGGCGTCGAGCCAGCCGTAGCCGTACGAGTACGACGCGAGCGCGTTCACCGGGTCGTCGCTCTCGCGGAAGTGCCGCCCGTCGTCGAGGTACGACTCGGCCATCTCGACGACGTCGGTCGCGGCCTCGCCGAGAGGCGTCTCCGCCGGCGGCCGCGGCTCCGCGGCCGCCAGGGCGTCGGCGAGCATGCGCTCGTAGCGGTCCGTCTTCTCTGCTAAGTCGGCGCTCATGCGCTCCGATTCCCGCGAGCGGTTTAAAAAGGCCCCGCCGCTTCCGCCCCGCGCCCCCACCGTCCGGAAGCGCAACGACGATACCCCCCGAGCCGAAACGGGCGGGTATGTACGAGGCCGTCCACGCCCACCCCGACGGCGACGCGACCGTCGCCCGCCACGCGGCCACCGCGGCGCGATACGGCTACGAGGGGGTCGTCGTCCGCACGCGGGACGCGCTCGACCCGGCCGGCGAGGACGGCGAGCCCTCAAGCGAGGCGGCCGCGCTCCGCGACGAGTACGGGGTCGACGTCGTCGACGCGGTCGAGATCGACGCCGACGACGCCACGAGCGCGTCGGGCGCGGTCGGCAACTACCGGTCCGAACGCACTGTCGTCTGTCTCGTCGGCGGCGGCGACGGCCTCAACCGCTTCGCGGTCGAGGAGCCGCGCGTCGACGTGCTCGCGCGACCGATGGACGGCCGGGGCGACTTCAACCACGTCCTCGCGAAGGCGGCCCGCGACAACGGGGTCCACGTGGAGTTCGACCTCGGTCCGCTGCTCCGCGCGAGCGGCGGCGGGCGGGTGCGGGCGCTCTCGGACCTCCGGAAGCTCCGCGAGATCGTGGCCTACTACGACGCCCCGCACGTCGTCAGCGCGAACCCGCGGTCCCACCTTGAGCTCCGCGCGCCCCGCGAGCTGGTCGCCGCCGCGGAGGCGGTCGGGTTCGACCCGGAGTGGGTCGGGGCGGGGCTGCGGGCGTGGGGGGAGATCGCGGCCCGAAACCGGGAACGGCGCTCCGAGGCCTTCATAGAGCCGGGGGTCCGACGTGGCAGGTATGAAGAAGACGGTTGAGGAGCACGCCGCGCGCTTCTCCGAGAAGGCCGCCGAGTACGACGATTCGAAGAGCGACGAGTACCACGCCTGCGCGGGCCTCGTGATCGACTACGCCGACCCGGGGTCCGACGACGTCGTCCTCGACCTGGGCGCCGGCACGGGCGCCGTCGCGCTCGCGCTCGCGCCCAAGGCCGGGCGCGTGCTCGCGCGAGACATCAGCGAGGGGATGATGGACGAGGGGCGTCGGAAGGCCGAGGAGCGCGGCCTCGAAAACGTCGAGTTCGCGTACGGCGAGTTCCGGGCCCCCGAGGTTGACCCCGACCGGCGGGTCGACGTCGTCACCTCGAACTTCGCGCTCCACCACCTCGCGGACGACGAGAAGCGCGAGGCGATCCGCGAGATGGCCGCCACGGGGGCGCGGCGGGTCGTCCTCGGCGACGTGGCTTTCTTCGAGGACCCGGACCCCGAGGCGCCGTTCTACGGCCCCGAGGTCGACGACCCCGCAACCGTCGGCACCCTCGTCGAGGCGTTCACCGCCGAGGGGTTCGCTGTGACGGCCGTCGAGCGCGTCCACGACCAGGTCGCCGTGATCGTCGCGGAGCGGCTCGGCGACGAGTTAGGCGAGAAATAGCGATGAAACACCTCCCCAAACACCTTCGGCCGCGCTGGCGGTACGTCGCCGTCGGGATCGAGACGTGGCCCGACGCCGACCTCGGGCGCCGCGCGTTCCAGCGCGCGCTCTGGTACGCCGCCGGGAACCTGATCGGCGACGCCGGCAGCGCCGACGCCGACCTGACGCTGCTGTCCTTCTCGCACGGCGACGGGGCGGGCGAGGCGGTGATCAAGGTGCGGCACGGCCACGTCGCCGAGGCGCGCGCGGCGATCGCCTGCGTGAGCGAGGTCGACGGCGACCCGGTCGGGATCCACGTCCGTGGGATCTCGGGGACGGTGCGTGCCTGTGAGGAAAGATATATGCGTCGCGCGGACCCACTTTCAACACAGCGAGACGTCGCGTTCGGGGATGCCGAGCGATCTGCCGTCGTGCGCGGGGACGCGTGCGACGTGCGGGTCGAGTCGGGGTACGTCGGCGCGGCGGCGTTCGACATCGAGTGATATCATGCAGGGCCAATCCCAACAGCAGGCGTACGACCGAGGAATCACTATCTTCTCTCCCGACGGCAGGCTCTACCAGGTCGAGTACGCCCGGGAGGCGGTGAAACGCGGGACGGCGAGCGTCGGCGTCCGGGCCGAGAACGGCGTCGTCCTCGCGGCCGACAAGCGCGCCCGCTCCCCGCTGATGGAGCCGGAGAGCATCGAAAAACTCCACAAGGCCGACGACCACGTCGGCGTCGCGAGCGCGGGCCACGTCGCCGACGCCCGCCAGCTCATCGACTTCGCGCGCCGGCAGGCGCAGGTGAACCGGCTCCGCTACGGCGAGCCCGTCGGCATCGAGACGCTGACGAAGAACATCACCGACCACATCCAGCAGTACACGCAGGTCGGCGGCGCGCGCCCCTTCGGCGTCGCGCTGATCGTCGGCGGGATCGAGGACGGCGAGCCGCGCCTCTTCGAGACCGACCCGTCCGGCACCCCCTACGAGTGGCAGGCGCTCTCGATCGGCTCCGACCGGAGCGACCTCCGCGACTACCTCGAAGAGGAGTACGAGGAGGGCCTCTCCACCGAGGAGGCGCTCGGGCTCGCGCTCGACACCCTCGCGCAGTCGAACGACGGCGAGCTGGCGCCCGACGGCGTCGGCGTCGCCACGATCACCGTCGACGACGACGACGGCTACAGCGAGCGGTCGAACGAGGAGATCGAGGCGATCCTCGAGGAGCGCGACCTGCTCGCGAGCGAGGAGGACGAGGAGGCCGACGCCGAGGACGGCGACGACGCGGACGAGGCGGACGACGAGGAGTAAGGCGCCCGCCGCTGGACCTTTTACCACGGACCTCGGCCCGCGGTCGGGAGAGTTATGCCGGCGGGGGCCGACCGTCGACGCGTGCAGAAGACGGTACTCATCACCGGCTGTTCCTCGGGTATCGGCCGCGCCGCCGCGCACGCGTTCAACGACGAGGGGTGGACCGTGTACGCGACCGCGCGGAACCCCGCGGACGTCGAGACGCTGGGCGAGGCGGGCTGCGAGCTCGCCACGCTCGACGTCACCGACGGGTCCGACGTCGACCGCGTCGTCGACCGGATACTGGACGAGGAGGGCGCGATCGACGCCCTGATCAACAACGCCGGGTACGGCCAGTTCGGACCGATCGAGGACGTGTCGACCGAAAAGGTCCACGAGCAGTTCGACGTGAACGTGTACGGGCCCCACCGACTGATCAAGGCGGTGTTGCCGGCGATGCGTCGCGAGCGCGAAGGGACCATCGTCAACGTCTCGTCGGTCGCGGGACGCGTCTCGTTCCCCGGGGGCGGCGTCTACTCCGGCTCGAAGTTCGCGGTCGAGGCGATGTCGGACGCGCTCCGCAACGAGGTCGCCGAGTTCGGAGTCGACGTCGTCGTCGTCGAGCCCGGCCCGGTCAAGACGAACTTCTCGAAGCGCGCCCAGGAGGAGGCGGGCGTCGATCCGGATCGGGACGGGGACGACGCGGGCGAGGACCGCGCGCCGGACGCCGAATCCGGCGACGGTCTCGACCGCACCGGCGCCTACGAGGAGTTCTACGCGATGTTCGAGGACGCGAAGCTGATCGGCGGCGACGGTCCCGGGGCCGTCGAGCCCGAGCTGGTCGCTGACGCCATCTACGACGCCGCGAGCGCGACGCGGCCCCCGGCGCGGGTCCAGCCGGGCACCGCCGCCCAGGTCGGCGTGTTCGCGCGGTTCCTCCCCGACGCGCTGCTCGATCGCGGGTACGAGTTCGTCCGGAAGTTCACGTCGTGACCTCACTCCTCGGGCGCTGAACCGACCGCGAACGGGCTCTTCGTCTCCCGCCACTCGCAGCCCGGGAGCCGCGTCTGAAAGCCCGCGGCGAGCGCGGCGTCGAGGTCGTCGGCGCCGGCCGTGCCCGCGCCGTCGGCGGTCTCGTCCTCGCTCACGCGGACGTCGACGAAGTGGAACGTCGCCTGCGCGAGCAGCGAGAGCGGTCGGCCGCCGGCGACGGTCGCCGCCAGCTCGCGGCCGAGGACCTCGTCGACGACGAAGCCCGGGTAGTCGCCCGCGACGTCGAGGTCGCGGAGGAGGGCGACGCAGCCGGCGACGTTGACCGCGACCTCGCCGTCGGCGAAGACGGCGTCGACCTCGCCGCGGTACGCCTCGCGGGTCACGGGGTCGACGTCCGTCTCGAACAGCGCTCCGAGGCGCTCGCGGGTCTCGTTGATGACGGGGACGACGACGGGCGCCCGGTCGCGGACCCACGCGCGCTCGTCGCGAACGGTCTCGGGGGTGACGCGCATGCGGGCTCGAACGCCGGGACCGGGAAAGGGGTTTGCCCTTTGCGAAGGGTTTTATAATAACCGGGCAGTACGTCCTTATAAGCGGGTTTTCGACGGCTGTTCCCGCACGGAACCACCTACGGACAGTACTACCACTATGCCTCTCCCGTCACGGTCGACCGTTCGGCGACGAGCCACGGACCGGCGCGCTGGCGCGTTCGACGGCGGCGGCGACCCCACCCGCGGTAAGATATGAGCCAAGTCGACAAGCAGCTCGATACCCTGAAATCAGAGATCGAACAGGAGATTCCGAACGACATCACGGTCACCGACGTCAAGTACGAGGGCCCGGAACTAGTCGTGTACACTCGCGACCCGAAGCAGTTCGCCGGCGACGGCGACCTTATCCGCCGGCTCGCCTCCAAGCTCCGGAAACGAATCACGGTCCGCCCCGACCCCAGCGCCCTCTCCCCCCCGGCGCGCGCCGAGGAGGAGGTCCGGGAGGTGATCCCGGACGACGCCGGCGTGACCGACCTCGACTTCCACGAGGACACCGGCGAGGTCGTCATCGAGGCGGAGAAGCCGGGGATGGTGATCGGCCGCCGCGGCTCCACGCTGCGCGAGATCACCCAAGAGGTCGGCTGGACCCCCGAGGTCGTTCGGACGCCCCCGATCGAGTCCTCCACCGTCTCGAACGTGCGCGGCTTCCTGAAGAACGAGCGCGAGGAGCGCCGCGACATCCTCGAGCGCGTCGGCCGCCAGATCCACCGCGAGGAGATGTCCGACGACGAGTGGGTCCGGATCACGACGCTCGGCTGCTGTCGCGAGGTCGGTCGCGCGGCCTTCATCGTCTCGACGCCCGAGACGCGCATCCTCGTCGACTGCGGCGACAAGCCGGGCGCGGAAGGGGAGGTACCGTACCTTCAGATCCCCGAGGCGCTCGGGGCCGGCGCGGCGACGCTCGACGCCGTCGTGCTCACGCACGCCCATCTCGACCACTCGGCGCTGATCCCGCTCCTGTTCAAGTACGGTTACGACGGTCCGATCTACACGACCGAGCCGACCCGCGACCTGATGGGCCTGCTCACGCTGGACTACCTCGACGTCGCCGCCAAGGAGGGGCGGACGCCGCCGTACGAGTCGGCGCAGGTCCGCGACGCGATCAAACACACCATCCCGCTGGAGTACGGCGACGTCACCGACGTGGCGCCCGACGTGAAGCTCACCTTCCACAACGCAGGCCACATTCTCGGGAGCGCGGTCACGCACTTCCACATTGGCGACGGGCTCTATAACATCGCGTTCTCGGGCGACATCCACTACGAGGACACCCGCCTGTTCAACGGCGCGGTCAACGACTTCCCCCGGGTCGAGACGCTCGTCCTGGAGTCCACCTACGGCGGCCGCGACGACTACCAGACCGACCAGGCCGACTCCGAGGAGGCGCTCAAGGAGGTCATCAATGAGACGTACGAGCAGGACGGGAAGGTCGTCATCCCCGCGTTCGCCGTGGGGCGCTCGCAGGAGATCATGCTCGTCTTGGAGGAGGCGATGCGCGAGGGGGAGATCCCGACGATGCCCGTTCACCTCGACGGGATGATCTGGGAGGCGACCGCGATCCACACGACCTACCCGGAGTACCTCCGTGACGACCTCCGCGACCGGATCTTCCACGACGACGAGAACCCGTTCTTGGCGGACCAGTTCAACCACATCGACGCCGGCGAGGACGAGCGGCAGGAGGTCGCCGACGGCGACGAGTGTATCGTCATCTCCACCTCCGGGATGATCGAGGGCGGGCCGATCATGTCGTGGCTCCGCCACATCGGCCCCGACCCGGACTCGAACCTCGTCTTCGTCGGCTACCAAGCGCAGGGGACGCTCGGCCGCCGGATCCAGAACGGCTGGGACGAGATCCCGGTCGACGGCTGGGGCGGCGGGAGCCGCGGCGACACGCTCACGCTGCAGATGGGGACGGAAGTCGTCGACGGCTTCTCCGGCCACGCCGACCGGCAGGGGTTAGAGAACTTCGTGAAGACGATGAACCCGCGCCCCGAGAAGGTGCTGTGCGTCCACGGCGACGAGCGCTCCGTGCAGGACCTCTCGTCGGCGCTGTACCACGACTACAACATGCGGACGTTCGCGCCGAAGAACCTGGAGACGTTCCGGTTTAAATAGTCCGACCTCGGCGGAGTTTCCCCCCCGCGTTGCGCCGACGCGAGTTTTTACATTGCGACGCGGCGACGTCGACTCATGCGCATCGCGCTCATCGCTCACGACGAGCTGAAAGACGAGATGGTGGAGTTCGTCACGAAACACGCCGCGGCCCTCGACGAGTGCGAGCTCGTGACGACGGGGACGACCGGGAAACGCATCGCGGACGAGACCGGGCTCGCCGTGAACCGGCAGTCGTCGGGTCCGTACGGCGGCGACCTCCAGATCGGCGCGATGATCGCGAACGACGCGATCGACGGCGTCGTCTTCCTCCGCGACCCGCTTACGGCGCAGGCGCACGAGCCGGACATCTCCGCGCTGCTGCGCGTCTGCGACGTGAAGGACATCCCGCTGGCGACCAACGTCGCCTCCGGCGAGCTGCTCGTCGAGGGGCTGCTCGGTTCGACGTGACGCCGGTCCGCCGCCGAGTATCAGATCGGATATCGGGGCCGCGGCGTTTTAGGTCCGCCCGTCGTACCTCGCACAGATGACTCGCCACCCGATGGCCCGGCTCGCGGCGCTGGCGGCCGCGCTGGTCCTCCTCTCGGCGCTCGCCGCGAGCGGCGCGGCCGTCGGGGACGCGGCGGCGCAGACGGGCGGTGACACCCCCGAGGACGGGGGGTTCGACGGCGACACTTCCGACGACGCCGCCACGCCGCCGACCCGGTGTTTCGCGGGGGACGGACGCCCGATCTCGATCGGCGAGAGGGGGGCGACGATCGACGCGATCGTCCACCTCTCCGTGCTGACCGACCCCACGGCCGGGAACGAGTTCGGGCTGGAGGCGGTCGGCTCCATCGGCGGCGACTCGATCGTGACGCTCGCCGCGGGCGTCCGGCTCACCGCGCGGGAGGCCGTCGCGAACGGGATCGACCCGTTCGCGGCGTTCGACGTGCTGTACGCCTACGAGCTCAACCTCCCGATGTTCGGGGGCGCGATCGACGATCCCGACTACCGCGACGACGGCTCCCCGATCGAGTCGGGCGCGGGAGCCGTGGACTGCTGATCCGGTCCGAGAGCCGCGGCTCGCGGCTCCTAATCCCGCTACTCGTCGCTCGGCGGCGCCCCGCTACTCGCCGCCTTCCCCGTCGTCTCCGTCCGCCGGAGACCGGACGCCGCGAACGAGCCGCAACAGCTCTCGCCGCGCGTCTCCGGCGCTCCGACCCGGCGGGTACGCGTCTGCGTCGAGCGCGTAGGCGCCCCCGGCGAGAAGGTACTCGTCGGTCGCCCAGACGGCGAGCAGCGCCTCGATCGGAATCGCGTCGCCCGGGCCGCCCTCCCCGGTGTCGCCGTCGTCGTCTTTTCGGTCGGTCCCGTCGGTCCGGCAGTCCCCGCGGAACGTCCAGAGCGTCGCCCGCGAGCCGGCCGGGTCGTCGACCGCGACCTCGCGGTCCCCCCGGCGCTCGACCGCCTCGATGTCGCGCTCGGCGAGCCGGTCGCGGAACCCCTCTCTGGCCCGTCGCTCGACGAGCCGCGTGAGCGCGGCGTTCGGCGCGGTTTCGGGGCGGATCCGCAGGCGGCTCGCGAAGCAGAAGGGCCGCGGGACCGGGGCGTCAGCCCGCTCGTACCGCACCGTGCTCGCGGTCACGGAGACCGGGCCGGCGGCGAACGGTCTGTCCGTCGTCTCGGTGACGCGTCGCCAGCCGTCGAGGCGGTCGGCGGGCACGACGGGCGGGTCCATGGTCGCCGTTCGCCGGGAGGGTAATTAAAACGGGGCGCGGGTCGGGACGTCGGTGTGCCGCGAGAGCGGGCCGTCGCGAGGCGGCGAGGGCCGGCTCAGTGGTCGTCTTCGCGCCACTTGTGCTCGCAGTCGGTACAGACGAAAAAGCGGGTCTCGGACTCGTCGGCCGCGCGGATCTGCTGCATGTACCAGTAGGCGCGGTCGTTGCCGCACTCTGGACAGTGCGCGGTCGTCTTCGGGAGCCCCTTATCCTCCGCGTCGCTCACGTCGATGACCTCGGACTCGACCTGGGACTCGGTGGTCCACTCGTCGTCGTCGTCGTCGCGCCCGATCTCGTTGCCGCAGGAGCCGCACACCCAGTGGTCCTCGCCCTCGCCGGACTTCATCATCGAACCGCACTCGTCGCAGAACTTCATGGCGGAACCAACCGCGGATCGTATATAAACGACGGGATCGCGGACAAACGGTTCCACCGGGCGCCGACAGCGATCCGCGCGCTATCCGTCCCCGTCGAGGTGCTCGGCGAGCGCGAACTGCACGCGCTCCTCGTCACCGCCCTTCGTCTCCCGGCCGGTGACGACGACCTCGCCGATCTCGGCGGTGTTCCCGACGTGAGTCCCGGCGCAGGCGGTGCGATCGTAGGGGTCGGCGTCGATCTCCGGGCCCGCCTCCGCGGCGCCCGCCGCGCCGACCTCCACGATCCGGAGCTCCTCGATCGAGTCGGGGAGGAGCCCGATGCGGGTGCGTTCGGGGTCCAGCGTCGCCTCCGCCTCGGCCCGGTCCATCAGGTAGCTCGTCACAGGGCGCTCCTCGGCGACGAGCTCGTTGAGCCGGGCCTCGATCCGGTCGAGGTCCGCATCGTCGAAGCGGTCGTACGCTGCGTCGAGGTGCGCCCGGTCGTCGTACAGCTGGTTTCCGGTGGTCGGCGCGTCGAACTGGTTTAAAAGGAGCGCCGACAGCAGGTGCTGAGCGGTGTGGTACTTCGAGTGGGCGCCCCGACGCACCGCGTCGATCTCGCCGACGACCGCTGTCCCGGGCTCGGGCGGCGAGGGCGCGTCTGCCTCCCCCTCGTCCCCCGGTTCGAGGGTGTGGTAGACCGTGTCCTTCTTCCGTACGTCGACCACCCGCCACCGGGCGTCACACCCCTCGTCGGCGACGCGGAGCGTCCCCGTGTCGTGCGGCTGGCCGCCGCCCGTCGGGTAGAACTGCGTTCGGTCGAGGACGACGCGGTCGTCGAGCGCGCGCTCGACGGTCGCCTCGAACGCTGTCACCGTGTCGTCGGCGAGGTACAGCTCCTCGGTCATGTCCGAACGGAGCGGCGCCGCCGGCTTATACCATGCGTCGAGACCCCGAGCGCGTCGGCTTTCGGAACGGCGTCCCGTCAGCGACGCAACGCGATGTCAAGCGCGATCCGGGGGGCGTACACCGCCTCGTCGTCAGTGAGATCGACGACGACGGCGCCGTCGGCGGCGTCCGTCGCCGTCCCGTTGACCGCGAACCCGTCCGTCCGATCGAAGTACCGCTCCCACGCCTCGGCGTACGTCGAATTGATCCGGAGCTGGTAGGGAGCGTCGTTCGCCGTCGCGTAGTCGGGGCCGGTGGTCGAGCGGCGGCTCGCGGCCACCTGCACGGTCCCGTCGCCCCGGACGGTCGGGTCGTCGTCCCCGGGGTACAGCAGCACGAGCGGCAGAGTGGTCCTGTTGTCGGCGGCGACGAACCGCGGCTCCGAGCGCATCACCGCGCCGTCGCCGTCGCCGCGGAACCAGGCGCCCGTCTCGTACGCGACGGTCGCGTCGCCGTTCGCGTACGTCAGCGAGCGGTGCTCACGCCGGAGCACGACGTCGCCGGTCTCGTTCGTCAGCGTCACCGTCGTCGTCTCGGACAGCGACAGCGTGCCGCCGCTGAGCCTGATCTCGGTGGACCTGCCGGGGTCGTCGTAGCGCTGGATGTCACGCAGGTTGTCGTCGAACACGTCGAACGCGCGCTCGACGTTCGCGACCTGCTCGGCCTCCCGTCTGTCCTCCACACCGGTGATCCCGACCGCGAACACCGACCCGATCGTGACCGTGATGAGCGAGAACACGAGAACGTACCCCACGACGTCGCTGACGCCCCGCTCGTCCCCCGCGAACCCGTCCGATCCGCCGATCGAGACGCTCGGCCGACGGCGCCGGGTCACCGCTCCGTCACCTCCAACTCGCCGTCACCGGCCCCGTCGTCGACGTACGCGATCCGAAGCGGTCCGCCCCGCACGCTCGTCGGCGCGACGTCCAGGCGCGCGGCGTGTGGCACTTCGACGCTCGCCGCCGGGGCGTCGGTTCGCAGGGTAACGCTCTCGTTTCCGAACTCGATCCGGTACGGGGTGCCGGCGACCCGGGTCGGAAGGTCGACGGCCACGGAGACGGCCGGGTCGATACCCGACGACGGTCGGTCCTCGGTCGCCGCGCGCGCGAGGCGGTCGGCGCTCTCGAGGTTCGCGACGGCGGTCTCCCCGAGGACGTCAAGCTCGCCGCGGACGGCCCGGTCAGTCTGCGAGTCGACGACGCCACCGACGCCGATCACGACCCCCGAGAGCACGACCGCGCCGATCGCGAGGGTGAGGACGTACCCGACCGCGACGCTCACGCCGCGGTCGTCGTCGCGGAGACGGCTCGTATCGGGCCCGGCGCGGCGATCGCGCCCTCGGTCTCCCGAACCGCCTCGCCGTCCGCCGCGGCCGACCCGGTCACGCATCCGGCTCACCCGGGGCGACCCGAATCGTCGTCTCGAACCGGAGCTCCGCGGTCCGGTATCGGAGGTCGATCGCCGCGTCGTACACCGCGGCCGTGGGGTCGAGGTCCGAGGCGACGGCGTCGCCCGACTCGGGGAGGACGGTCGCGGTCAGCTCGCCGTCGGCCGCGTCGGCGTTCTCGACGCCCACGTCGTACGCGTCCCCCGAGTCGACGAGAGCCGTCGGCCAGAGCCCCGGACAGGGCTCGCCGCCGAGCCGCCCGCCGGTGAGGTCGACCGCGACCCGGTCGTCCCCGCTCGCGCCGATCTCACAGAGGACAGACGGTGGGTCTCCGTCGTCGCCGACCGCGACCGTGACCAGGTCGGTCGCCGACTCGTTCCGGTACACGTAGACCTCATCGGTCCCGCCCCCCGAGGCGTTGAGGACGACGTGGAACGCGTCGTCGGGGGCCGACGCCGCGCTCGTCTCCGCGAGCGCCGACGCGTTGAGGTCGAGCACGAGCCCACGGGTCCGGTTGACCCCTCCGGCGACGGTGGTCTCGTTCGCCGTCTCCGGAATCCCAGCGTCGATCCGTCTCCCGTTCCGGATCGCCGAGGAGTCGGTCTCGAGGCTGAGGGTCCCCCCTCTCCCCGCGTAGGTGCGGAGGAGGTCCTCGTCGAGGGCGGCGATTCCGTCGCTCACCCCGTCTCGCACCTCGGCGTGCGTGCTCTCGTTCGTGGCGTTCCGGTTGGTCGCGTCGACGACGGACCCGGCCCCCTCGACCGCGGCCGCCCTGACCTCCAGCGCCTCGCCGTCGGCCGCCTCGACGCCGCGGGTCGCGAGGTTCTCGCTGTAGATGGTAGCGTTCAACAGGATCACGAGCGTCACCAGCGAGACGGCCATGACCAGCCCGGCGACGAGCAGGAGCTGCCCGCGGTCGGCATCGCGGAACCGCCCGGAGCCGTCGGATCGGCCGCTCGCCGGAGGCGGAGCGTTCACATCCGCCATACGGTAATTCGCACCTCCACGTGGTCGTACACCGCGCCGTCGCCGTCGGGCGCGGCGTAGAACGCGCCGGAGTCGTTCCCGTCGGCCAGCCCCGCCAGCGTCGTCTCCTCGTACCCCGGCGCGGTCAGGTTCGCGTCGTCCGGGAGCGACACCGCGCGGGTCGCGGTCACGGCGTTGTCGCTCGGCGACCCCATGTCGACGACCTCGGTCCGGTTCCGGTCGCCGTGACGGACCTCGACGTTGAACGCGACCCGTCTGTCGAGGAACGTGCGGTTCAGCGCCTCGCCGAACCCGTTCGGCGGCCCGGCGCGGGTGTAGGTGCCGAACTCGGGGTGAGCCCCCGCGAACGTCCCGTTTTCGGGGTTCCAGTAGAGGAGCGCCTCCCGGAGGTCCCCGTTCTCGGCACTCGTCGCCAGCAGGTCGGTCGCGACCGCCCGCTGCTGGTTCTCGATGTGCTGGTTCGAGGTGCTGGCGGAGAGCGGCGTCACGGCGGTCGCCTGGAGCGCGAACGCGAGCCCGGCGACGAGCAGGATCGCGGCCGCAAACGCCTCCAGAGTGTGCGCCTGCGCTCGGTCGTCGCTCCGGAACATGGTCACCACACCCGCACCGTGAGCCGGTACTGCGTCCCGTCGAGCGAGACGAGTCGCCGCGAGACGGTGACGTCGCCGCCCCCGGTCGCGCCCCCGCCGTCCGTCGAGCGGGAGAGTTCGACGTCCTCGAACGTCCCGTGGCGGGTCGGGATCGTGAGGGTCGACGCGTTCTCGCTCGGACGGGTCTCGTTGAGCGCGTGGATCACGACCTGGACGTCGCCGTCGATCCCGAAGTGAGCCGTCGGGCTCTCGGCGGCGGCGGGGTGACAGTCGGCGTCGGTCCCGAGCGTCGCGTTGGACTCGAAGAAGGCGACGGTGCAGGCCGGCGACAGCACGCCGGGCTCCGCCGGCGACGCCGCGAGCAGATCGCCGGCGAGCCCCGCCGCGACGCGATCGCTCACGAGCGGCGAGGCGGTGTCGGCCGCGGTGAACGGGTCGAACAGCGTCGGGACGAACGCGACGACGAACGCGAGCGTCAGCAGGAACACGCTCGCGCCGATGGCGAAGTCGATCGGGGTCTGAGCGCGGGCCGTTTCGCCCAACGCGGGCCCCCGCGTCCGCGGCTCACCCGACATAGATCCACACCCCCAGCGCGAGCGTCATCAGGACCACCGCGAACTTGACGCCGGAGATGATGTCGGCGTTGCGGATGTAGCCGCTGATGAAGCCGGACAGCACCGCCTGCAGGGTCACCGCGTGGAAGAACAGCATCGAGAGGACGTCGGGGTCGACGCCGCCACCCCCCCCGAAGCCGGCGCCCGCGCCCCCGCCCCCGCCGTCCGCCTGCGAGGAGAGGTCGCCCATCACGTCGATGAACTGGGTCTGGAGGATCGCCATCACGCCGAGCAGGGTGACGTACGTCATGACGATGATCGCCACCTGCATCCGGGTTCGGGAGACGCGATCGCGCTCGATGTCGTCCTGGTTCTCGGAGGCCTGCGCCGCCGTCGTCAGCACGTCCGTGATCTGCGAGGAAGCCTCCTGCGCCTCCGAGATGAGCTTCACCGTCCGGGCGAGCCGCGGGACCGCGTACTTGTTGTTGAACTCGACCATGGCGTCCCGGAGGCTCATCCCGTAGTTCACCTTCGCGTGGATCACCTCGAACTCCTCGGCGAGCTGCCCCGTGGACGTCTCCGAGACCGTCTGGACCGACTCCAGCAGGGTCTGGCCGGTGTCATTCGCCGAGGAGAGCTTCCGGAGGCTCTCGGAGAGCTTGCCGGTGATCGCCCGCTTCGAGCGCTGGCTCCACTCGTGGAAGGCGGCGAGCGGGAGCAACACGAGGTACGCCGGGACGTAGACCCAGACGAACGCCGACCAGACGGGGCGGGCGACCCACCCGTCGAAGGTCGTCGGCGCGTTGCCGGTGAGCGCGGCGATGCCGACGATCGCGATCGCGGCCGGCACGGTCAGCGCCAGCGTGTACAGCGGGTTGTCGCGCAGGAAGACGTGCGGCGCCGAGACGATCTGCATCGTCTTGTACGTCCCTTCCCGCTCGCGGATCCGGTCGAAGACCCCGAAGCGACCGACGAACCCCTCGATCAGGCCGAAGTGGAGCAGCCCCTCTTTGCTCGTCTGTCTGAGCCGCTCGCTGCCCCCGTCGGGGCGGAGGTAGCCGTCGCCCGGCTCGTCCTGCTTGACCGTTGAGACGAGCACGAGGAAGCCGACCCCGGTCAGCGGGATCAGGGCGTACACCGTCGCGTACAGCAGGCGGTCGTCGGCCTCGCCCATCATCCCCATGATGACGAGGATGATGATGAGGAGGAGCGGAAAAAGCGAGAGCGTCATATACATCTCGCCGAACAGCTCCAGCGTCTCGAGGGTCATCTCGCGCTCCTGTTTCGACGTCCGGAGGTGTTTCTCCTTTTTGTCCTCCAGGAAGCTCTCCATGTCCCCGCCGGAGTTGACGATCGAGAGCATGTCCGCGAGGAACTGCGAGAGCTCGTCGGAGGGGGTCTCCATCGACTGCTGGCGGATCGCGTTCCGGTAGTCGGTGCCGAAGTACTCCGTCTCGTTGACGATGCTCTGGAACTCGCGGGAGACCTCGCCGTAGGTGTCCTCCGCCGTCGCCATCGCGCGGAGGATCTCAAGCTGGTTGAGCCCGCCGACCGAGAGCGCGTACATGAACGAGACGGAGTCCGCGAGCAGAAGGTTGATTTCGCGTTCCCGCGAGGAGGCCCGCGAGTAGGGGATCGCGACGACGCCGCCGAACCCGAGCGCGAACCCGAGCGAGCCGAAGACGAGCCCGCTTATCAGGACCGCGGTCGGGACGACCAGCGACCGCAGCAGGTTCCGAATCGCCGGCGTCGGCGCCGGCATGCCGAGTGACAGCGAGCTCGGGGCGACCAGCCCGAGCGAGAACGCGCCGTACCCGAGCAGCGTCCCGAGCGCCCAGAGGAGCCCGCCGACGAGCAGCCCGGCGCCGAGCGCCCGGGAGACGTACATCTCCACCTGGTCCGGCATCCGCGCCTCCGCGAGCTTGCGCTCGACGTCCCCGACGAAGTCGCCGTCGGCGTCGAACAGCAGCTCGAAGACAGGGTAGAACAGCGCCGCGAGGACGTCGCCGTCCGCGGAGCCGTCGCCGACCCCCGTGTCGAGACTCACGCGACCCACCTCGTGGGGGACACGGCGCTACCGCTCCTCCGGGGATTCGACCGTGCCGAACCCCCAGTCGTCGATGTCGTCGCCCTCGTCCCCGGTCTCATCCTCGTCTTCGGGCGGCTCCTCGGGCTCGTCGCTCTCCTCGGCGGCCGGGTCCAACACGTCGACCCCCTCCGCGAACGGCTCGTCGAAGTCGATCTCGTCGCCCTCGCCGTCCGGGTCGGGGCCTTCCGCCTCCGAGCGGCCGTCGTCCGGCGCCGAGCGGTCGTCACCCGGGGCCGAACCGTTCGTCGCCTCCGTGCGGTCCACCTCCGAGCGGCCGTCGCCCGGTGCCGAACCGTTCGTCGCCTCCGTCCGGTCCACCTCCGAGCGGCCGTCGCCCGGCGCCGAGCCGTTCGTCGCCTCCGTGCGTCCGTCTCCGCCCGAGGTTCGGTCGCTCGGGCCGACGCGAGGACCGCCGTCCACCGGGCTGGCGTCGGCAACTCCCCGGAAGTCCTCGTCGGCGACGGGTTCGATCGACGAAGGGTCGCCCTCGGGCTCGACGCCGTCGGCCGCGACGCTCGTGTCGGCGTCGGTCGGCGCTCCGTCGGAGGGCGCACCTGCGCCGTCCGAGTCGGCCTCTGGCCGCTCAGGACCGGCCGCCTCGGGGTGGAGCGCGGACGCCTCGCGCGCCGTCTCCGCGAGGGTCTCGTGGTCGGCGTCGGGCGTCGCCTCGACGTCGCGAGCGGGGGCCACGTCAAGCAGCGCGTCGGCGACGGAGTCGGGCATCCGGCCGCGGTACTCGGCGAACAGGTCCTCGGCCTCGGCGAGGATCCGCTCGACCTCCCGGCGGCCCGCCTCGTCCGGGTCCGGCCGGGGAACCATCTCCTCCTTGTCGCGGTCGACGTTGATGAGGACGGACTCCATCTCCCGGAGGTCCTCCAGCGAGCGCTCCAGCTCCTCGTTGGCCATCAGTGCGAGCACCGTCTCGGGGTCGTTGATGAACGCCTGGAACGTCGCCGCCACCTGCGCGTAGCTGTTGAGCTCGCGGTCGATGAGGTACGCCAGCACGACTCGCCGCTTCCGGAGCTCGTCGTTCAGCGTCTCGCGGCTCCACCCGCGGTCGAACATGATATCCTCGAGGGTGTTCGAGTCGCCCATCTGGAGGAACTCGTCCGTCTCCGCCTGCCACTGGAACACGTCCTGGACGTTGATCTCGTCGTTCTCGGCGTCGTAGTGGTTGATCTCGGTGAGCGACTTGTTCCGGCGCACCTTCTTGCCCTGCACCCGGGTCGACGTCTGGACGGAGACCAGGTCGAGGGCGGTGAACATCGTCTTCGAGACGTTGATCGGCTCGGTCGTGAACCGCTTGAGCACCTCGCCGACCGTGTCGGCGTGGAAGGTGGTGTAGGTGGTGTGACCGGTGGACATCACCTGGAAGGCGGTCCGGCCCTCCTCGCCTCGGATCTCGCCCATCACGATGTAGTCGGGGCGCTGGCGGAGCGCGGCCTCCAGCAGGTCGAACTCGTCGATGTCGCCCTTGTCGTCGTCGGAGAAAGAGGGGCGGGTGACGGAGGCGATCCAGTTGCGCTGGGGGAGCTCGACCTCGCGGGTGTCCTCGATCGAGACGATCTTGGCGTTCGAGGGAATAAACAGAGAGACCGCGTTCAGGCTCGTGGTCTTCCCGGAGGCCGTGCCCCCCGCGAAGATCAGGCTCTTGTGGTTCTCGATCGAGAGCCAGAGGAACGCCATCTCGTCGAGCGAGAATGTCTTCCAGTTGATCAGGTCGATCGGCGTGAACGGGATCTCGTTGAACTGCCGGATGGTGTAGTTGGTGCCGTGGTCCGACACCTCGCGGCCGAGCGTGAGCTGGGCGCGGGAGCCGTCCGGCAGGGTGGCGTCCACCTGCGGGCGCCGCTTCGAGATCCCCTTCCCGGAGCGCTGCGCGAGCTTCACGACGAAGTCGTCGAGCTCGTCGGTCCCGTGGTAGACGTTGGTGATGATCTGCTCGTAGTCGGAGTGGTAGACGAAGACGGGGGAGTCGTACCCGTCACAGGAGATGTCCTCGACGTTGATGTCGTACTTGATCGGGTCGATGCGCTCGTAGCCGATGAAGTCCCGCTTGAGGTAGTACAGCAGCTTCTCGACCTGGTGCTCGGAGAGGGTCTCCGGGTCCTCGGCCAGCACCGCGGGCTCGGGTCGAGCGAGGATCTTCGCCGGTGCCGGCTCCGACTCCGTCGGGGGTTCGTAGCCGAGCGACTCGGAGATCCGGGCGGCGATCCCCTCCGTGACGTCGAAGCCGAACCGATCGACCGCCTCGTCGACGAGGTCGTCGATCACCCCGCGGTCGCCCGCCTCGCGCTCGTAGAGCTCGTACCGGTCGAGGAGGGTGAGCGCCTCGTCGACGATCACGTCCTTGCGGAACTCCTCGTCGCCGCCGGCGATCCCCTCGTCGGCGTACTTGATCGAGGTCCGGAGCTTCCCGGTCAGGAACTCGACGAGGTCCGTCTCGATCTCGGTCCGGTACGGCTGGACCGCGTAGTACTTCACCTCGTTCTCTTTTGTCGAGCGGAACACGATCACGAACGCGTACGGCTTGTTCACCCAGTACCGCTCGATCTCGCGGAAGTGGGTCTTCTTCGGCATCGGCACCGCCTTCTCCAAGTCGTACCGGTTCGCGAGGGTGGTGTCGCCCCCGGCCGTCGAGAAGAACTCGTCCTCGTCGACCTCGGGGTTCACGTTCACCGTGCGCTCGTCGACTAGGTCGGCGAGCTCGTCGGCGGCTCCCCCGCCCGCGCCCAGCAGCTCCTCGGTCCGGTCGGGGTCGAACCCCAGCGCGTCCGTCTTGTCCTCGTGGGTGAACTCGAGGGGCTCCTCGTCCTCGTCGGTCGGGGGGGTTCCCTCCTCGTCGAGGAAGTACTCGTCGCGGTAGTCGTCCCACGTGTAGTACCGCTTGAGCACCGGCACCGAGTACGGGTCGTATCGGGCCGCACACAGGTCCCAGAGAACGTCGCCGACGGCCGCGGCCGCCCGGACCCGGTACCCCGTCTCCGACGGTTCGAACCCGAGGGACTCGCTCGGGTCGACGTCGACGCGCGCCCACTCCTCGGCGGTCGGCGCGCGTCTCGGAACGGCCTCGACGTCGGCGGCGGCGACGGCGACCGTTCCGGTGACGCAGTCGGGGCCGACTTCGATCCCCGGCTCGTCGTCGGACTCGGCCGTGTCGGAGTCGAACCTGTCGGTCTCGCCGTTCGGATCGTCCGCGGCGTCGCCGTCTCCGAGGTCGTCGTCGAGGGCACCGTCGCGCTCGGCGTCTTCGACGGCCTCCCCGTCGGTATCGTCGGTTTCCCCCTCGTCGCCGGTCGGGTCCTCCTCCTCGTCGCCCGACGGTTGGAACGCCCCGGAGTCCACCGCCGCCGTCGATGTGCCGTCGGGGACGACGGCGTCACCGGTGAGCACGACGTGGTCTTCGCCCACCACGAACGTCCCCGCGTCCGGCGTCCCGTGACCGGAGACCGGCGTGTCGCCGTCGGCCACGAACGGCTCGCCGACGCCCGACGCGCGGAGCACGCGGTCGGCGCCGCTCTCGGCGTGCGCGGCGACGGCGCTCGCCGGGACTGCCGGCTCCTCGCCGACGTCCGCGTACAGCTCCGCCGCGGCGTCGGCGCGGCCGCGGTCGGTCAGGAACGACCGCCAAGAGTAGCGGCCGCGCGTGACGGGCGCGACGGACGCCAGCGGCGCTTCCGCCGCCGCCTCGTCGGGCGACTGCGGCGAGCGCTCGGCGTCCTCGGTTGCCATGCGTGCGAAAACAGGTCGACCGTTGAAAAAGGTGTCTCGCAAAACCCCGGGACTGATAATCACCGACTGAGAGGGTCGGCTTTTAGGTCAATGCGCGCCGAAGCGACGGCGTGGCATCCCCAGACGACGCTTCGGTCCGCGACGCGCTCGGTCGCCTCCGACGACCGGCCGTGCGCCGTCGCGTTCGCGCGGCGATCGCCGAGGAGCTGCTCGGCACGCCTCGGAGCCTCGGCGTCGTGCTCGCGTTCGTCGCGTTCATGCTCGCGGTGGGAATCGGCTACTACGCCCCGACCGCCGGCGACGTACCGGTCCCCCTGTGGCCGTTGTACGCGGACTCGGCGGTCGCAGTCGCGCTCGGCGGAGTTGTCCTTTTAAGCCTCGTACCCGCGGTGCGCCGCGGTGGCCGCGTCGCCGACGCGCGGACGTCACGGGCGCTGGCGTACCTCCACACCCTCGCGTTCGTCTGGCTGGTTACGTTCGGCCTCTGGCCGCTGGTGTCGTTGAACCTCGCCTTCTCGCGGTACGTCGCGGCCCCCGACGCGTGGATCTACTACTGGGGCGTGCTCGGCACGCACCTCTGTTTCGTCGGCCTCGCGCTGCTGTTCCCGGCGTTCGGCCGGACGACCCGCGGCGCGCTGGGGCTCGCGCTCGCGCTCGCCGTCGGCAACGTCGCCCTCGACTACGGGCTCGGCTACCACCCGCCCCTCTTGTACGAGCCCGGCCCGCTGCTGGCGGGCGCGACGCTCGCGATCGCCGTCGGAGCGGTGTGGCTCGCGTGGCGGTCGTTCCCGCGATTAGACGATTCTTTTTAAAAAGGTGCGGCGCGACGGGATCCACGCGAGCGAACGGAGTGAGCGAGCGTGGAGCCAGTCGCGCCCGTGACTGAGCGAAGCGAAGGAACGGACGCGACGGGATTCGAACCGGAATCAGACGTGCTCGCTCGCTGCGCGCGACTGATAGGGTTCGAATCCCGCTTGTGCCGCTACTGCTCATTTCGTTCGCAGGTAGCGGGCGCGGCGGGATCCACGCGAGCGAACGGAGTGAGCGAGCGTGGAGCCAGTCGCGCCCGTATCGAACGGAGTGAGATACGGGCGCGACGGGATTCGAACCCGCGATCGAGAGGTTAGGAACCTCTCGCCCTGTCCGCTAGGCCACGCGCCCAACGCGGGTGGAGAAGATGTCGCGGCGGGGATCGGTCGGCGTCGCCGGGCGGTCTACGCGCTCGTCTCTTTCTCGGTCTCGAGGTCCTCGTCCTCGTCGACGATCGCGTCCCGGTCGACGGTCGAGTCGGCGTCGACCGTCGAGTCCGCCTCGACCGCCGAGTCCTCGTCGCCCTGCATCTGCTGTAGTTCGTCCTCTACCTCCTCGCGTCCCTTCTTGAACTCGCCCATCGCCTGGCCGGTCGACCGAGCGAGCTTCGGAATCTTGTTCGCTCCGAACAGGAGGACCAGCACGAGCAGGATAATGAGGAGCTCAGGGCCCGCCGGAATGCCGCCGATTAGTGGAATCGCACTTGCCATCTCTATCCGGCTGTAGCCCGCTTGCGATTATAGTCTTTTTGCCTCGGTGAGCCGACGCGAGGTCGTCGTTAGCGGGGCAACGCCCCCGGAAATTCCACCGTATCGGTGACCCGACCGGCGGACGGCGAAACCGTGATACGCCCGCGGCGCAACCGACGGGTATGACAGCCGTCGGCGACGACGCCCCCGACTTCACCGCCTCGCTCGTGGACGACGACATCG
Organism: Halorubrum yunnanense; assembly: GCF_026586675.1. Lineage (GTDB taxonomy): Archaea > Halobacteriota > Halobacteria > Halobacteriales > Haloferacaceae > Halorubrum > Halorubrum yunnanense. The sequence continues at coordinate 33,494 of NZ_JAODIX010000031.1, read as the reverse complement.
AGCCGTTCCGACTGGCCGACCACCTCGGCGACGAGCCCGTGGTGCTCGCCTTCTTTCCGGCCGCCTTCTCGAACACCTGCACCGACGAGATGGAGGCGCTCCGAGACGGGTTCGACCGCGGTGACTGCACCCTGTTCGGCGTGAGCACCGACCTCCCGCACGCGCTGGCCGCCTACCGGACGGAGTACGAGCTCCCGTTCGCGCTCGTGGCCGACCCGGCCCACCGCGCGATAGAGGCGTACGAGGTGATCGAGTCGTTCGACCACTACGGCGTCGACACGGTCGCACGGCGGGCCGTCTTCGTGATCGACGGCGACGGCGTCGTGACGTACCGCTGGCTCGCGGAGAACGCCGGACAGGAGCCGGACTACGACGCGCTGGCGGCGGCGGTCGCGGACGCGGCCGAATAGCGCTGCCGTCGCGACCGTCAGGCCGCGTCGCGGAGGTCCGCCAACGCCTCCGGGTTCTCCATCGACGAGAGGTCACCGGGGTCCTCCCCTTTATATACCGACTCGATGGCGCGCCGGATGATCTTCCCGGACTGCGTCTTCGGAAAGGCGTCGACGAACAGCAACTCGCGCGGCCGGAACGGCTTCCCGTGCTCCTCGCCCACGAGCGCGCGCAGCTCCGCGCGGAGGTCGTCGCCCGGCTCGACGCCCGGTTCGAGGACGACGTACGCGACCACCGCGGTGCCGGTCGTGTCGTCCGGAACGCCGACCGCGGCCGCCTGGTTGACGGCGTCGTGGTCGATGAGCACGCCCTCGATCTCGGCCGGGCCGACCTTCCGCCCGGCGACGTTCAGGGCGTCGTCGGCGCGCCCGTGGAGGAACCAGAAGCCGTCGTCGTCCTTCTGCGCGAAGTCGCCGTGGTCCCACAGGTCTTCCCACGTCGACCAGTACTCCTCGAGGTAGCGCTCGTCGCCGGACCACAGCGACTTCGTCATCGACGGACAGGAGTCGCGGGCGACGAGGTAGCCGCGCTCGCCCGACTCCCTGACGGACTCTCCCGCCTCGTCGACGATGTCGATGTCCATCCCGAGCCCGGGGCCCCCGAGCGTGCAGGGCTTCAGCGGCCGGTTCGGCATCGGCATCAGGAAGCAGCCGCAGATCTCGGTGCCGCCGGAGATGTTGATGATCGGGCAGTCGCCGCCGCCGACCGCGTCGTAGAACCAGCGCCACGACTCGGGGTCCCACGGCTCGCCGGTCGAACCCAAGATCCGGAGCGAGGAGAGGTCGTGGCCCTCGACCCACTCGTCGTCTCCGACTCCCTCGGAGTCGGATGGCTCGTCGGACCCCGTCCGACGGCTGCCGTGCTTCCGGAGCGCGCGGATCGCGGTCGGCGAGATGCCGAACTGCGTGATCCCGTGGCGGTCGATCAGCTCCCAGAAGCGGTCGGGCTCGGGGTGGTCCGGCGCGCCCTCGTACATCACCACGGTGCCGCCGAACGCGTGGTTCCCGATTAGCGTCCACGGCCCCATCATCCAGCCGATATCGGAGACCCAGAAGAAGCGGTCGCCGGGCTTCCGGTCGAAGCCGAAGTGGATCTCCTTGGCGCACTGCGTGAGGACGCCCGCGTGGGTGTGGACGATCCCCTTCGGCTCGCCCGTCGTCCCCGAGGAGTACAGCAGCATGGACGCCTGGTCGCTGGGGAGTCGCTTCGTCTCGTAGTCGGTCGGTCGCGAGGCGACAGCCTCGTCCCACGTGGCGTCGCGGTCGGGATGCCACGGGACCGGATCGGTGGCGGCGCCCGCCGGATCGGTGGCGGCGCTCGCCGCGTCGCTTTCGCCGCCCTCGTCGCTCGCCGGCGTCGCGCCCAAGCGGTCGTACACCACGGTGTGCTCAACGTGCCCCGCGTCCGCGATCGCCTCGTCGGCGGTCGCCTTCAGCCGCACCTCGCTCCCGCGGCGGTAGAAGCCGTCGCCCGTGAACAGGACCGCCGGCTCGGCGTCGGCGATCCGGGTCGCCGTCGCCTCGGTGCCGAACCCCGAGAAGATCGGCACCGCGATGGCGCCGACCTTCAGGCAGGCGTAGAGGATCGAAGCGACCTCGGGCACCATCGGCATGTACAGCCCCACGGTGTCCCCGGTCTCGACGCCGACCGAGTCGAGGTAGTTGGCGACGCGGTTCGTCTGCCGGGCCAACTCGCGGAAGGTCACCTCCCGAACGTCGCCGGGTTCCCCCTCCCAGATCAGCGCGACTCGGTCGCGGTTCGGGGCGTCGGCCGCGGCGTGGCGGTCGACGACGTTGTGCGCGACGTTGATCTCGCCGCCGGGGTACCAGTCGGCGAACTGCGGCCCGTCGGCGTCGTCTCGGACCGCATCGTAGTCGGCGTAGAAGTCGATATCGAGGTAGTCGACGACCTCGTCCCAGAACCAGTCGACGCCGGACTCGGGCTCGCCGGCGACTTCCGAGGTGGTGCGTTCGATCAGCGCCTCGTAGTCGTCGATCCCGTACTCGTCCATGAACGCGGCGACGTTCGTCGACTCGGCGAACGCCTCAGTAGGCTCGTGTACGATCTCGTCTATCCCCTCGTACTCGTCCATCCCGTCCGAGAGTTTCCGCGGTGACCCTAAGTAATTTTCCTGGGGTACGCGTCACCCCGGGCCGGGACGCTCGCTGCTACGGCGGGGACGCTACTCGGCGTCGATGACCTCGTCGACGCCGGGGGCGTCGTCCTCCGGGGCTCCGTCCATCCCGGCGTCGTCGCCGGCCTCCTCGGCGGCGTGCGTCGCCTCGGGAACGATGTCGACCGAGGCGACCGCGTCGTCCGGCTCCAGGTTCATCACGATGACGCCCTTCGTGTTGCGGCTCACGGTCGAGATCTCCTCGACGCGGGTCCGCATGATCTGGCCCTCGCCGCTCATCGCGACCAGGTGGTCGCCGCGGGTGACCGCCTCGATGGCGACGACCTCGCCGTTCCGGTCGCCGGTCTTGATGTCGACGAGGCCCTTCCCGTTGCGGGACTGCGGCCGGTACTCGTCGAGGTCGGAGCGCTTCCCGTAGCCGTTCTCCGTGACGGTGAGCACCCAGTTGTGGTAGTCCTCGTCGATGGCGGCCACACCGGCGACCGCGTCGCCCTCGCGGAGGTCGATCCCGATCACGCCGCGGGCGGTCCGGCCCATCGCGCGTGCCTCCGACTCGTCGAACCGGATCGCCATCCCGTTCCGGCTCCCGATGACGATGTCCGCGTCGCCGTCGGTCACCTCGACGTCGACGAGTTCGTCGCCGTCCTCCAGCCGGATCGCGCGGATCCCCGTCGACATGATGTTAGCGAACTCGTCGACCGCGGTCCGCTTGATGTAGCCGTCGGCGGTGACCATCGTGAGGAACTCGTCGTCGTCCAAGTCCTCCGTGTTGACGACCGCCTCGATCTCCTCGCCGGCGTCGAGATCCAGGAGGTTGACCGCGGACTTCCCCCGGGCCGTCCGGGACATCTCCGGGATCTCGTACGTCTTCAGCTCGTAGATCTGCCCGCGGTTGGTGAAGACGAGCAGGTAGTCGTGGGAGTTGGCGGCGAAGACGGAGGAGACCCGGTCGCCCTCCTTGAGCCCGGTCCCGATGATTCCCTTGCCGCCGCGGTTCTGCGCCCGGAAGGTGTCGAGCGGCATCCGCTTGATGTAGTCGTCCTCGCTCATCACGACGACGCACTCCTCTTCCGGGATCAGGTCCTCGTGGGTGACGTTACCGACGTCCTCGATGAAGCTCGTGCGGCGCTCGTCACCGTACTCGGCTTTCATCTCGTGCAGCTCGTCGACGATCACGGCGTCGAGCTCGTCGGGGTCCGCGAGGATCGTCTCCAGCCGTTCAATCCGGGCGGTGACGTCCTCGTACTCCGACTCGATCTCCTGGGTCTCCATCGAGGTGAGCGACCCGAGCTGCATCCGAACGATGTGGGCCGCCTGCGCCTCGCTGAACTCGTACTGGGCCTCCAGCGCGGCCTTCGCGGCGTCGCGGTCGTCGGAGTCCTGGATCGTCTCGACCACGTCGTCGACCCGTTCGAGCGCCTTCAGGCGCCCCTCGAGGATGTGCGCGCGGTCCTCGCGCTCCCCGAGCTCGTGCTCGGAGCGCCGACGCACGACCTCGCGGCGGTGCTCGACGTAGTGACGGAGCGTCTCTTTTAAATCCAACACCTGCGGCGAGCCGTCGACCAGCGCGAGGTTGATGACGCCGAAGGTGCGCTCGAGGTGGCTCTCCAACAGCTGGTTCTTGACGACCTCTGCCATCGCGTCGCGCTTGAGCTCGATGACGATGCGCATCCCGTCGCGGTCGGACTCGTCGCGGAGGTCGCGGATTCCCTCGATCGCGCCCTCGTTGACGTCCTCGGCGATGCACTCGACGAGCCGGGACTTGTTCTGCTGGAAGGGGAGCTCCGAGATGACGATCCGGCCCTCCTCCTCGTCAACCTCGAACTCGGCGCGGACGCGGAGGCGACCGCGACCCGTCTTGTACGCCTCGTGGACCGCGTTCCGGCCGACGATGTTCGCGCCAGTCGGGAAGTCCGGGCCCTCGACGTGCTCCATCAGGTCCTCGACGGTCGCGTCCGGGTTCTGGATCAGCTCGACCGTGGCGTCGACGACTTCGCCGAGGTTGTGCGGCGGGATGTTCGTCGACATCCCCACCGCGATCCCGGAGGAGCCGTTGACGAGCAGGTGCGGCACCGCCGAGGGCAACACCTCGGGCTCCTCCAAGCGGTCGTCGTAGTTGGCGGAGAAGTCGACGGTGTCGCGGTCGATGTCGGCCAGCAGCTCCTCGGCGATGGGGGCCATCCGAGCCTCCGTGTACCGCATCGCCGCCGGCGGGTCGCCGTCGACGGAGCCGAAGTTCCCCTGCCCGTCGACGAGGGGATACCGCATCGAGAAGTCCTGGGCCATCCGCGCGAGCGTGTCGTAGATGGCGCTGTCGCCGTGCGGGTGGTAGTCGCCCATCGTCTCGCCGACGATGGAGGACGACTTCCGGTGCGAGGAGTTGCTCGTGACGCCCGCCTCGTGCATCGCGTAGAGGATGCGCCGGTGGACGGGCTTGAGCCCGTCGCGGACGTCGGGGAGCGCGCGCCCCGCGATGACCGACATCGCGTAGTCGATGTACGACTGCTCCATCTCGTCCTCGATGCGGGCGTTCGTCACCTGTGCGGCGCGGATGTCGTTCGGGTCGGCGTCTGGTACGTCGGAGCTCATATGTCCACCCACTCGGCCTCGGTCGCGTGCTCTTTGATGAACTGCTTGCGCGGCTCGACCGCGTCGCCCATCAGCACGTTGAACATGCGGTCCGCCGCGGCGGCGTCGTCGATGTTGATCCGTTTGAGGATGCGATTTTCCGGGTCCATCGTCGTGTCCCACAGCTGCTCGGGGTTCATCTCGCCGAGGCCCTTGAACCGCTGGACCTGGTCCGGGTTGCCGTCGCATTTCTCCTCGACGAGGCGGTCGCGCTCGGCCTCGGTCATCGCGTCGTACGTCTCGCCGCGGTAGCGGACGCGGTAGAGGGGCGGCTGGGCCGCGTAGACGTAACCTGCCTCTAAGAGAGGCTTCATGTGCCGGTAGAGGAGCGTCAACAACAGCGTCCGGATGTGCGCGCCGTCGACGTCGGCGTCCGTCATCAGGATGATCCGGTTGTACCGGACGTCGTCGATGTCGAACTCCTCGCCGATCCCCGCGCCGATCGCCGTGATCAGCGCACGGATCTCGTCGTTCTCTAAGATGCGGTCGAGCCGGTGTTTCTCGACGTTGAGGATCTTCCCTTTCAGCGGGAGGATCGCCTGATTCTCGCGGTTGCGGCCCTGCTTGGCCGAGCCGCCCGCGGAGTCGCCCTCGACGACGAACAGCTCCGCCTCGGTCGGGTCGCGCGTCTGACAGTCGGCAAGCTTGCCGGGCAGCGCCGTCGACTCCAGCGCCGATTTCCGGCGGGTGAGCTCTTCGGCTTTCTTCGCGGCCTTGCGCGCTCGCGCGGCCTCCGCGGCCTTGTGGACGACTTTGCGGGCAGTGTCGGGGTTCTCCTCGAAGAAGGTCCCGAGCTTCTCGTGGGTCGCGGACTCGACGATGCCGCGGACCTCGCTGTTGCCGAGCTTCGTCTTCGTCTGCCCCTCGAACTGCGGGTCGGGGTGTTTCACCGAGATGACGGCCGTGAGCCCCTCGCGCACGTCCTCGCCTTTGAGGTTCGCGTCGAGGTCGTCGACGAGCCCGTGCTCGTTGGCGTAGTCGTTGACGGTCCGCGTGAGGGCGGTCTTGAACCCGGTGAGGTGGGTACCGCCCTCGCGGGTGTTGATGTTGTTCGCGAACGCGTGGACGGAGCCTTGCAGCTCCTCTGTCGCCTGCATTGCGACCTCGACGTGGATGTCCTCGTCCTCGTCCTCGAAGTAGATGACGTCCTCGTGAATCGGCGTCCGGGTCTCGTTGAGGTAGCCGACGAACTCGCGGATGCCGCCGTCGTAGCGGAACGTCTCCTCGTCGCCCGCGTCGTCGGCGTCGGTGTCCGCATCGCGCTCGTCGGCGAGCGTGACGCCGACGCCGGAGTTGAGGAAGGCCAACTCGCGCAGGCGGTTGGCGAGCGTCGAGAACTCGAACGCGTTCGTCTCGAAGATCTCGCCGTCGGGCCAGAAGCGGATGTACGTCCCGGTGTCCTCGCCCTCGTCGATGTCGCGGACGCGCTCGAACCCGTCCTCGACGGGCTCGCCGCGGGCGAACTCGTGACGGTAGACGCCGCCGTCGCGTTTCACCTCGACCTCCAGGCGCTCAGAGAGGGCGTTGACGACGCTGACGCCGACGCCGTGGAGGCCGCCGGAGACCTGGTAGGACTTGGAGTCGAACTTCCCCCCGGCGTGGAGGACGGTCATGATCACTTCGAGCGCCGGCCGGTCGTACTTCTCGTGGGTGTCGACCGGGATCCCGCGCCCGTCGTCGCTGACGCTGACGGAGCCGTCTCCGTGAATCGTCACGGTGATCTCGTCGCAGTGGCCCGCGAGGGCCTCGTCGATGGAGTTGTCGACGACCTCGTAGACGAGATGGTGTAACCCTCGACCGTCCGTGGACCCGATATACATCGCCGGACGCTTACGGACGGCCTGTAGTCCCTCGAGGACCTGGATCTGGCCGGCTCCGTATTCACTCTGCTCTGACATAGAACTTGACTTAACTAGTTCTCGGCGGGTTATAAACCCGGCGCACGCGCACGCGGGCGTGAGGGGCGCGACCGGCAGAGGACCGAGTCACTCCTCGTCCGTACGCCCGAGCGACGCCGCGCCGCCCGACCCGCCGCGGCGCTCGTCGAGAAACGCCCGTGCACGATCGACGACCGACGCGCGGAACCGGGCAATGTCGACCTCGTGGGGGCCAGTCTCTCCCTCCCCGAACTGCAGGGCTGTCTCCCTAGCGACCGCCTCGAGGGTCCGGTCCGCGAGGCCGTCGACCGTCGCCGGCTCGCCGCGCCGCTCGAGGGCCGCGACGATCGGCTCGAACCGCTTCGAGACGGCGTGGGTCGCGGCGAGCTCCTCGAGGTCCGCAGGACAGCCGTCTCGTCCGTCGGCCGCGCGCTCGTCCCCGACGAGGGGGTCCGCGTCGTCGCCCGCTCTCCGAATCATCCCGCGTCCGCCGCGCTTGTTCCGGACGACGACGCCCGCGGCCGGGCCGTCGCGCCACGCCGACGCCGGGACCGCGTAGTCGTCGGGGTCGAAGTCGCGGGCGTTCACCTCGCGCGCCACCGCGTTGACCGGCTCCAGTCCGATCCCGTCGAAGATCGCCGCGGCGGCGTCGGGCGGTCGGAAGGTCCCCTCTCCCGCTCTCGCGCCCGCTCCCTCGCGCGCGGTCGCCTCGTCGGCCGCTCCCACCCACACGTCGGTGCCGAGAAACGGCGGGATCCGGTCCCAGTCGTAGTCCGTCCCGCGGCGGCGGGTCGCGACGCCGAGGAACGTCACGCCGGCGGGCTCGTCGACGGCGCTCCGGAGCGCCTCTCGGTCGAACCGCTCGCGGACGCCTCTGACCGCGGGCCGGAGCGCGATCGGGACCGCGTCGAGGTCGGCGTACGTCGCTTCTGGACCGCCGAACCGGAGGAGTCCGGACTCGTCCATCGAGAAGCGTAGGCCCGTCCCGTCGATCAGTTCGAGGAGCCAGAGGTGGCCCTGAAGGAGGTCGTCGGGCGTCTCCGGGGCGTCGAGGTCGGGGAGCGGGGGGAACCGGTGCATGGTGTGTCGGTCGATCGACCGGACCTGAGGCTCCGACCCGCAGCGGGTTGGCTCTTGTGGAGGCGGCTCCGACCGGCACCGTCGATCGCCCGGCGGACCGCCGACTCCCACAGCTACAAGCGGCAGCCGGGCGTAGGCGACCGCGATGCTACCGATCGCGGACACCTTCGAGCACGACTACCGGGGCTGTGAGATCCTGTACGGACGGGGTCGCGCGAGCGAGCTGAGCGCGGTCCTCGGCGAGAGGGGGCTCGGCGACGCGCTCGTCGTCTGCGGCTCCAACGTCGGCGCCAACGACGACCTGATGGACCCCGTCCGGGAGGGGCTCGGCGACCGGTTCGCCGGCGTCTTCGACGGGACGACTCCCGGCAAGCGCGTCGAGACGGCGTACGACCTCCTGGATAAGCGCGCCGAGGTCGGCGCGGAGGCCCTCGTCGCGGTCGGCGGTGGCAGCAGCCTCGACGTCGCCCGGCAGGCGGCGATGCTCGACGTCGACAGCCGGGACCTCAACGGGCTCCGCGCCGACGCGGCGGACGGCCCCGACGCGCTCGGGTCGCTCGCGCCCGGGGTCGACCCCTCGCTCCCGGTCGCCGTGGTCCCGACGACGTTCGCAGGCGCGGACCTCTCCACGGGCGGCTCGCTGGAGGTGCTTTCCGCCGACGAGTCGCCCACCGGTCAGCCGCTGACCGTCAGCGGGGACGGACCGATGCCGGTCGTCGACCTCGCCGACCCGGCGCTGTTCGAGACGACTCCGGAGTCGGCGCTCGCGGGGTCGGCGATGAACGGCTTCGACAAGGGGATCGAGACGCCGTACGCGAGCGACGCGACACCCGTGAGCGACGCGAGCGCGGTCCACGGGCTGCGGCTCCTCACCGACGCACTCCCCCGAGTGGCCGGAGACCGGCCGGCGAGCGAGACCGCGATGGACCGGGCCGTGGTCGGCGCGCTGCTCGTCCAGTTCGACCGCCGGATCTCGGTGATCCACGCGTTCGGCCACGGGTTCGCGCGACGCTACGACGTCCAGCAGGGCGACGTCCACGCGATCGTCGCGCCGCACGTCCTCGCGTACCTCTTCGACGAGGTCGACGCGAGCCGCCGGGCGCTCGCCGCTGGACTGGGCGTCGACGCCGACGGCCGCGACGACGACGCGATAGCGGAGGACGTCGTGGACGCCGTCGCCGCGGTCCGCGACGCGCTGGCGGTTCCGGGGCGGCTCCGGGATATCCCGGCGGCCGACGAGGCCGACCTCCCGGCGATCGCCGAGTACGTCGTCGACGACTGGTGTATGGACCGCGCTCCCGAGGGCCTCGACCCGACGCCGGAGGCGATCGAGGGCGTGTTGCGCTCAGCGTGGTGACGGGAGGCGCGCCGTTTCCCCTCAGCGACCGCGCCGGCGACCCGCGACGCCGGCCGCGGCGAGCACCGCGAGGACCGCCGCGACGGCCCCGAAGCCGGGAGCGCCGTCGTCGGTGCTCCCCGAACCCTCGTCGGCGTCGTCGGAGGCGTTTTCGGCGTCCGAGCCGTTCCCGTCGGCCTCCGCCGCGGTCTCGACGCCCTCAACCGTCACCGGATCGGACTCGACGTCCCCGTCGCGCGCGACGATCGTCCGGTCGCCGGCGGACGATATCGGGAGGCCGACCTCCCCGCGATCGTCGGTCTCGCCGACCGCTTCGCCGTCGACCTCGACGGTCGCGCCGACCGCCGGCTCGTCGTACGCGTTCCGCACCGTCACCCGGGTAGTCTCCCCGACGAGCACCCGCTCGTTCGCCGGCCTGACGGACAGCGTGGGCGTCCGCTGGGCGGTCGCGTTCACGCTCGCCGAGGACTCGCGCACCCTGACCCGCTCGGGCGAGGCGTCGTACCCGTCCTTCACGACCGCCACCGTGTACGCGGCGTTCACGGGAACGGCGAGGGAGACGGTCCCCTCGGTCACGCTCACCTCGGCGTCGTACACCGACGAGGACACCCGGACCGACCCCGTCTCGATCGCGGCGGGCGGGTCGAAGTGGTCGTCGAGGGTCTGGACGTCGAGCGTGACGGTGCCGCGCTCGATACCGACCGTCGCCTCCGTGTTCAGCGACACCGACACCTCGCGCTCGCTCTCGTAGTACCCCGGCTTCACGACGGTGAACTCGTACGTGCCGCGCTCGAGGCGGGCCGTCTCGTAGACGCCGTCTCCGTCGGTCTCGCCGCGGTCGACCCTCCGTCCGTCCTCGCGGACCGTCACCCTCGCGCCGGCCTGCGACCGGTTCTGATCGTCGACGACCGCTACCGTGGCGGTGCCGCTGCGAGAGACCCCGAGCGCGACGTCTCCCCCGCTCGCGCTGGCGATCTCCAAGGGCCGGTTCCGGACGTAGGTGTCGTCGTCGACGTCCAGATCGACGCTCGCTCCTTCGGGGACGTCCAGAAGCACGTTGCCGTTGCTCGCCGTCGTGCCCGACGCGGTCCCCGTCTCGCCCGAGTCGGTCTCCCACGTCGCCTCGACGGCCACGCCGCTGACGGCGTCGCCGTCTTGGTCGGCCACCGAGACAGTGAGCGTGACCGGATCGGCGTTCTGACCGACCGCGCCGCCGGTCGCGACAATCGCGACGACCAGTACAGCCGCGCCCACGAGAGCCACGCGTGCAACGTTCATAGTCGGAGATAGGAGTCGGAATGATATATTGGTATGAGCCGATTACTCGGGCTGCCCACGGCGTTGACCCCGATTTCGTGCGGCGTCCGCCCCGCCTCGCCTCGCCCGCGGCGTTGACCCCGACTTCGTCGTACCTTCCGCGGCGTTGACCCCGACTTCGTCGTACCTTCCGCGGCGTTGACCCCGACTCCGCCGTATTCAAATACGCGCGCGCAGACCAACGCGTATGGAGCAGATCGACGACCAGTACGCGCCCGCGGACGTCGAGTCGGCGGTCGACGAGTACTGGGACGACGTGGACGCCTACGAGTCGGCAAAGGAGGCGCACGCCGACGACCCGCCCTTCTTCTTCGTGGACGGGCCGCCGTACACCTCCGGCCAGATGCACCTCGGCACGGCGTGGAACAAGACGCTGAAGGACGCGATCATCCGCCACAAGCGGATGACCGGCCACCGGGTCACCGACCGCCCGGGCTACGACATGCACGGGCTCCCGATCGAGGTGAAAGTCGAGGAGGAGCTCGGCTTCGAGAACAAGCGAGACATCGAGGAGTACGGGATGGAGCCGTTCATCGAGAAATGCAAGGAGTTCGCCGTCACCAACCGCGCGGCGATGGACGAGGACTTCAAGTCCATCGGCGTCTGGATGGACTGGGAGAACCCCTACGAGACGATCGACCCCGAGTACATGGAGGCCGCGTGGTGGGCGTTCTCCAACGTCGCCGACAACGGGCTCGTCGAGCAGGGGAAACGCTCCATCTCGCAGTGCCCGCGCTGCGAGACCGGGCTCGCCAACAACGAGGTCGAGTACGAGGACGTCGAGGACCCCTCCATCTACGTGAAGTTCCCGCTCGCGGACCGCGAGGGGAGCCTCGTCATCTGGACGACGACGCCGTGGACGATCCCCGCGAACACCTTCGTCGCCGTCGACGAGGAGCTCACGTACAACGCGGTCCGCGCCGAGAGGGACGGCGAGGAGGAGGTGCTCTACGTCGCCGCCGAGTGCGTCGAGGACGTGCTCGGGGAGGGCCGCTACGAGTCGTACGAGGTCGAGACCGAGCTGACGGGCGAGGAGCTCGTCGGGTTGGCGTACGACCACCCGCTCGCCGACCGCGTCGCGGAGTACCCAGACTTCGAGGGCGCCGGACAGGTGTACGCCGCCGACTACGTGGAGGCCGACCGTACCGGACTGGTCCACTCCGCGCCGGGCCACGGGGAGGAGGACTTCCACCGCGGCACCGAGCTGGGACTCGACATCCACTGCCCCGTCGGTCCCAACGGCGAGTTCGCCGAGGCCGCGGGCGAGTACGCGGGGCAGTTCGTGCGCGACGCCAACGACGAGATCGTCGACGATCTGGTCGCCGACGGCCACATGCTTGCGCACGGCACCGTCGACCACAGCTACGGGCACTGCTGGCGCTGCGACACCGGGATCATCCAGCTGGTCACCGACCAGTGGTTCATCTCGATCACGGACGTGAAAGCGGACCTCCTCGACAACATGGAGGAGTCCGAGTGGCACCCCCAGTGGGCCCGCGACAACCGGTTCCGCGACTTCATCGAGGACGCGCCCGACTGGAACGTCTCCCGCCAGCGCTACTGGGGGGTCCCGATCCCGATCTGGGTGCCGGAGGACGCCGAGGCCGGGAACCTCGACGAGGACATGATCGTGGTCGGCACCCGCGAGGAGCTCGCCGAGCGCGTCGAGGAGGACATCGATCCCGAGGCGATCGATCTCCACCGCCCCGCGGTCGACGACCTGACCATCGTCGAGGACGACACCACGTACCGCCGCGTCGAGGACGTATTCGACGTGTGGCTCGACTCCTCGGTCGCCAGCTGGGGCACGCTCGGGTACCCGAGCGACGAGGACGCCCACGACGAGCTGTGGCCCGCCGACTTCATCGTCGAGGCACACGACCAGACCCGGGGCTGGTTCTGGTCGCAGCTCGGGATGGGGACCGCCGCCGTCGGCGAGGTCCCGTATAAGGAGGTGCTGATGCACGGGTTCGCCAACGACGAGGACGGCCGCAAGATGTCGAAGTCGGTGGGGAACATCGTCACGCCCGAAGAAGCGATCGAACGCGCCGGCCGCGACCCGCTCCGCACGTACCTCCTCAGCCACGACCAGCAGGGGGTCGACCTCGCGTTCGAGTGGGACGGGCTCGGCGAGCTCCAGGGGAAGCTCAACATCCTCTGGAACGTCTTCCGCTTCCCGCTGGAGTACATGGAACTCGACGGCTACGACCCCGCCGAGGCCGACCTCTCGGACGGCGAGCTCGAGCTCGCCGACGAGTGGGTGCTCTCCCGGCTCCAGTCGGTCGAGACCGAGGTGACCGAGGCGTGGGCCGACTACCGCGTCAGCGACGCCGTCAACGCGATCATCGAGTTCGTCACGCAGGACGTCTCGCGGTTCTACGTGAAGGCGGTCCGCGACCGCATGTGGGAGGAGGCCGACTCCGCCTCGAAGCGCGGGGCCTACGCCACGCTCGCGACCGTCCTCGACGAGGTGATCCGGCTGCTCGCGCCGATCGCGCCGTACCTGACCGAGCGCATGTACCAGACGCTCGACGGCGAGGCCGCGACCGTCCACCAGCTCGACTACCCCGAGCCCGACGACGACCTGCGCGACCCGGACTTGGAGCGCGACGTGGCCGTCCTCCGCGACGTCGAGGAGGCCGCGGCGAACGCCCGCCAGCAGGCCGGCCGCAAGCTCCGGTGGCCCGTGCCGCGCGTGGTCGTCGAGAGCGACGACGACGAGGTGACCGCCGCGGTCGAGCGCCTCGCCGACCTGATCGGCGAGCGCGTCAACGCCCGCGAGGTGACCGTCACCGACGCGTTCGACGAGCTCGTCGAGACCGCCGAGCCGCAGATGGCCGAGATCGGGCCCGCCTTCGGCGCCGACGCCCAGAAGGTGATGGACGCGGTGCAGGGCGCGACCCGCGCGGCGGTCGAGGGCGGCGATGTGGCCGTCGACGGCGAGCCCGTCGACCTCGACGACGCGATGGTCGAGTACGTCGCCGAACCGCCCGAGGACGTCTCCGGCGCCGACTTCGACGGCGGGACCGTCTACGTGGACACCTCGCTCACCCCCGCGATCGAGTCGGAGGGGTACGCCCGCGACGTCATCCGCCGGATCCAGGAGATGCGCAAGGAGCTCGAGTTAGACGTCGAGGCTCGGATCCGCGTCGGGGTCGCCGTCGACGACGACCGAATCGCCGGCTTCGTCGACGAGCACGCCGACCTCATCGCCGGCGAGGTGCGGGCCGACGAGTGGCTTGACGACCCGAGCGACGCCGCTAACGCCGATGGCGGGCTCGTCGAGGAGTGGGACGTTGAGGACGTCGCCGTCACGATCGGGATCGAGCCGGTCGCGTAGGGCGCCACCGCGTGGAGCGACGACCGCGTTGGGCGCCGGTCGCGTGGAGCGTCGGTCCCGCAGACGCGCATCAGCCGCGCGGCAGACGGGTCGACCGGGGAACTGATCGCGCTTTTCGTTCGGACCGCCGCTCCTGTGTCAACAATTCTCATCCCGAAACCTATAGGTGAGTTCTTTACGTACAGTAATGTATGCATGTCCGGGCGGCGCGGCCCGACGACGCGGAGACGCTTCGGACGGCGGTCTCGCGGGCCCGCGAGACGACCGTCTTCGACGACATCGGATCCCCCCTTCTCGACGTGTCCGCCGCCGGCGTCCGCGAGGCCGCCGCGGAGGCGGAGTGGTCCTTCCTGATGGAGGACGACGACGGACCCGTCGGGGTCGCCATCGCCCACCCCGACGTCGGTGGATCGGAGGCCGAACTGCTCGCGCTGTGGGTCCATCCGAACCACGCGGGCGAGGGCGTCGCCGCCGAGCTGCTCTCGCGCGTCGCGTCGTCGGTGACCGACCGCGACGTCGACACGCTCCGGGCGACCGTCCCCGCGGACAGCCCGGGCGCACAGGAGTTCTTCGCCGCGCACGGGTTCAGCCCGCGCGGCACTCGGCGCGGTCACGCGGGCGAAGAGTCGATCGTCGCCGCCGACGCGGACGAGCTGCGGTAGCGCGCGGGCGAGGGTCGGCGCTCGCCGTCGGGGCGCCGGGCGTCGCGCCGCCAAGCGTCGCGGCGGTGACCGGGCGCCTAGTCGAACTCGCCTACCAATAGAAGCTTTCCACCGGGACCGAACCGTCCGGCCTTCGAGCCCTTACTTCAGGCGTTCCTGCAGGAACGAGGGGTGCGCGGCGGTGACGCCGTCGATGGCCAGCAGCTGCTCCGAGATGACGTCGCCGAGCTCGTCACCGTCGCCGGCGCGCACCTCGGCCATCAGCATGTGGTCGCCGGAGGAGGTGTACAGCGCCTGCACTTCGTCGAGCTCCTTCAGGTCGCGGGTCGCGCCCACGTACTTCCCGGAGTCGACGTCCATCCCCACCATGGCGATCGACTGCGACGAGAGCTTCTTCGGGTCGATCTCGGCCGAGTAGCCCACGATCACGCCCCGCTCTTCCAACCGGTCAATGTACTTCCGCACCGTCGGCTTCGAGACGTCGGCTCGGTCGGCGATCTCCGCGCAGGAGGCCTGCGCGTCCTCCTCTAACACCGATAGGATCCGTTCTTCCGTCGATACCGTGCTCATGCGTACGCTTTGTCGGCACGGAAAAAATACCTTGCGAAGCGAAAAACGAGACGAACGAACGACGAACCAGGGCGGGATCGGCCGTCGATCCCGGCTTACCGCCGCCTAAGGGTCGTCTGTCGAGGTGTCAGGCGTGTTTCTCGAGGAACATGTCGTGGGAGCGCTCCCACTCGTACTCGTCGTCCCAGTAGCGCTCGGCCAGCGGCTCGTCGGGCATCTCGCCGATCGCCTGCTTCTCCTCGCCGTACGAAGGGCGGTCCTCGTCGACGTAGTAGCGCCCGGTGAGGACCTCGCCCTCGTGGAGCGACTCCTCGGTCTCGCGCATCATCTCCGCGGCCTCGACGCGGTCCGTCTTGTCGAAGTCGTAGTCGTCGGACTCGTTGACGTCGATATACGGGACGTACTGGCGCGCGTCCTTGTTCCAGGTCGGGCACTGCGTGAGGAAGTCGACGTGCGCGAAGCCGTCGTGCTCGATCGCCTCGGTGATGATCTCCTTCGCCTGATTGGGGTTGACCGCGGCCGTGCGGGCGACGTAGGAGGCACCGGCGTTCAGCGACATCGAGAGCGGCTTGATGGGCTCTTTAGCGCTGCCGGACGGCTGCGTCTTCGACTTGTGGCCCTTCGGGCTGGTCGGGGAGGTCTGTCCCTTCGTGAGCCCGAAGATCTCGTTGTTGAAGACGATGTACGTCATGTCGTGGTTCTCCCGGGCCGTGTGGATGAAGTGGTTCCCGCCGATCCCGTAGCCGTCGCCGTCGCCGCCGGCGGCGATGACCTCGAGGTCGGGGTTCGCGAGCTTCGCGGCGCGGGCCACGGGCAGCGAGCGCCCGTGGATCGTGTGGAAGCCGTACGTGTCGAGGTAGCTGTTCAGCTTGCCCGAACAGCCGATCCCGGTACACAGCAGGGTCTCCTCGGGCGTGCGCCCGACCTCCGGAAGCGCCTGCTTCAGCGCCTTCAGGACGCTGAAGTCACCGCAGCCCGGACACCAGGTCGGCTGCGGCTCGACGCCGGGGGTGTACTCGTCGCGGTCGATCTCCCGCTCGTCTCCGATGGCTGAAAACGTGCTCATTGGTTAATCACCTGCAGCTGGGACGAAGGTGGTCTGATGGCCGGACGCGTCGCCGTCGCCCTCGACGACCGCGGCCTCGAACCCGTCGACGATCTCCGCCGGCTCGAACGGGTTCCCGTTGTACTTCAGCAGGCTCGACAGCCTCTCGCCGTAGCGGCCGAGGTGCTTCTGGACGAGCCCGCGGAACTGTGCCGACGCGGTCATCTCGACGACGAGCACCTCGTCGACGCTCTCGATGAACGCCTCGACCTGCTCGGTCGGGAACGGCGCCATGTCGGAGACGCCGTACGACTTCACCGAGACGCCGGCGTCGTTGAGCCGGCCGACGGCCTCCTCGACGGTGCCCTGCTGGCTCCCGAAGGTGAGGATACCGTACTGGGCGTCATCGGGACCGGCGTACGAGCCGGTGTCGACCGTGTCGAGGTCGGCGCGGATCGCCTCCAGCTTCTGGGTCCGGCGGTCGATCTGCGCGACGCGGTTGTCCGGCGACTCCTCGATGTGGCCGGTCGGGCTGTGCTCGTTGCCGGTCGCGAGGAAGCGACCGCCCTTCTGGCCGGGGATCGAGCGCGGGGAGACGCCGTCCTCGACGTCGTGCTGGAAGCGGTGGAACTTCCCGTCGGGCGAATGCGGCTCGTCGGCGAGCGCGTCCTCGCTCAGGGTCTTCCCGAGCGTCGGGTTCGGCTCGCGGTCGAAGTGGCTCTTCGGGACGTTCACCAGTTCGCCGCCGAGCTTCTGATCGTACAGGAGGATCGACGGGATCTGGTACTCGTATGCCAGTCGGAAGGCGATCCGCGACTGCTCGTACGCCTCCTCGACGGTCCCGGGCGCTAAGACGACGCGCTGGGAGTCGCCCTGCGAGGTGTAGAGGACGTGTTCGAGGTCGGACTGCTCCGGCTTCGTCGGCATCCCGGTCGACGGGCCGGCGCGCATGGCCTCGACGAGGACGACGGGCGTCTCCGTCATCTCCGCGAGCCCGAGCGGCTCCGACATCAGCGCGAAGCCGCCGCCGGAGGAGCCGGACATGGCTTTCACGCCGGCGTGCGAGGCGCCGACCGCAAGCGCGGCCGCCGCGATCTCGTCTTCGACCTGCTCGGAGATCCCGCCGAGCTTCGGCAGGTTCTTCGTCATGATAGTGAACACCTCGGTCCACGGCGTCATCGGGTAGCCGGCGATGAACCGGCAGCCCTCGTCGATGGCGCCGTAGGAGATGGCGTCCGAGCCAGACATGAGCAGCTGCGTCTCGTCGTGCTCGCCGGTCGGGACGTTGACGTCCGGCGCGTCGACGTCGTGCTCGTCGCGCACCTGGTCGTACGCGATCTGGAGGATCTCGAGGTTCGGCTCGAGGATCTTCTCCGGCATCGCGTCGCGCATGAGGTCCTGGACGTGGTCGAGGTCCATCCCTGTCAGCGCGCAGGTCGCGCCGACGCCGGCGGTGTTGCGCATGACCTCTCGGCCCTGGTCGCGCGCAAGTCCGCGGAGGTCGAGGGGGTACACGTGCCAGTCGTTCTCCTCGGCGCGCTCCTCGAAGTTCGGGATCTCGGAGGCGTCCAAGAGCCCCTCGTCGTAGACGATGACGCCGCCCTCCCGGAGCTCGTCTAAGTTCTCCGAGAGCGGCTTGATCTCCTCGTTCCCGTAGACGGCTTCCTCCTGCGGGTTCCGGGCGAACGAGTCGCCGAGCGCCAGCAGGAAGTTGTAGCCGTCCCCGCGGGAGGTCACCGGGTCTCCCGAGGCGCGGACCTCGGTGTAGGTGTGACCGCCGCGGATGCGGGACGGGTAGTGGCGATGCGTGAACACGTTGAGCCCCGATCGCATCAAGGCCTTTGCGAAGTTCTGGCTCGTCGAAGCGATCCCGTCGCCGGATCCCCCCGATATCCGCCAGATGAGTTCGTCGTCAGTCATAGTGGTATGTGAGCCCGTGAGGGCCTCGTACCCCGTCGTTGTGTTGGTTACCTCTTAGGGCTTGCTATGGAATCACAAGGATCAATCATGAAAGACCTTTAGGTCGAAGGAGGACCGTCGTTCCGCGCCCTTTTACCCGCCACCCGCCCGACTGCCGATATGCTCACGTTCATCGGGCTCGGTCTCTACGACGAGCGGTCGGTCACGGTCGAGGGGCGCGAGGCGCTACGCGCCGCCGATCGGGTCTTCGCCGAGTTCTACACCAGTAAGCTGGTCGGCGCCGGCGTCGACGAGCTGGCGGCGCACCACGGCGTCGAGGTCGAGGTCCGGGCGCGCGAGGGGGTCGAGCGGGACCCCGAACCGATCCTTGCGGCCGCCGCCGAGGGCGACGTCGCCTTCTGTACCGCCGGCGACACGATGATCTCGACGACCCACACGGACCTCCGGCTGCGCGCGGAGGAGCGCGGGATCGAGACCCGCGTGATCCACGGCGTGACCGCCCAGTCGGCCGCCTCGAGCCTCACCGGGCTTCAGAACTACCGGTTCGGCAAGGCGACGACGCTCCCCTTCCCGTACGCCCACGGCGGCGACGACGTGCCCGAAAGCGTGATCGAGACGATCGAGGCGAACCGCGAGCGCGGGCTCCACAGCGTCGTCTACCTCGACATCAAGGTCGGTACCGGGCCGAGCGGTCCCGATCCGGACCACGAGGAGTACATGACCGCCGACGTCGCGGCCGGCCTGCTCGCTGAGGGGTGGCGCGACGAGCTCGCCGTCGTCGTCGCCCGCGCGGGCTCACCAGACCCCGTGGTCGTCGCCGACCGCCTCGGCGCGCTGGCCGACCGGGAGTTCGGCGACCCGCTTCACCTCCTCGTGATCCCCGGCGACCTCCACCACGTCGAGGCCGACGCGCTCGCCGGGTTCGCCGGGGCGCCGGCGGATCTCGTCGGCGAGTGAGCCGCGAACAACCGGACGTTTGATATTCCCGTTCCGCGTTATCACGTCTCATGGGAGAAGACACCGTCGAGCGGCTGATGTCGACCGACCTCGTCACGACCGCCCCCGGAGCCGCCGCCGCGGACGCGGCGAACCGCATGCTGGAGACGGGGGTGAGCTCTCTCGTCGTCGTCGACGGGGACGGGCGCCTCGTGGGGCTGATCACCGCGACGGATTTCGTCTCGCTCGTCCGGCGGAACGACCCGGAAGACGAGACGCCCGTCGAGGCGTTCATGACGACGGACGTCGTCACCGTCTCCCCCGACGACCCCGTCGAGGAGCTCTCGGATCCCACGGACCGCGGGTACACGCACCTGCCGGTGGTCGCCGCTGGCGGCGAGCTGGTCGGGATGCTGTCGACGACGGACCTGACGGCGTACCTCTCGGGACGGCGGTGAGCCTCGCGACGAAGCGCGGTCCGAGCCGGGAAAACGAGCGGTCGCGCGTCCGGCCGGTCAGCGTCCCGACGCGTTCACTTGGTCGTCGTACGTCGCGCCCGCCGCGATCAGGAAGCCGATTATTGCGGTGACGAGCGCGATGCTCCCGATAGCCACGACGGCGATCGAGAACAAGTCGCCGGGGAGCACCCGCGCGGACGTCAGCAGCGAGACGGCCGTGACGAACCCGATCAGCAGCAGCAGCCGCCCGAGGCGCGCGACGTCGATCCCGTTGTCACTCGACATATGTTCTGAGTTCGTTGATGACGCCGTCGTACCCGTCCTCGTTGGCCTCCGCCCCGAGCGAGTGGATGGACTGGCAGATCCACATTCCCGCGGTGAAGTTCAGTAGCGCGACGAACGACACTACTCCGAGCTGCGAGTCTACGGTGAGCCCGATGAGGAATCCGAGCGGGAGCGTCACCGACATGATGGCGTGCGTGAGTAGCGACCGCGTCCCGAAGTCGTCCAGCGAGCCGAGAACCCCTGACATATGAGTAGTGTATGTTCGGACGCGTATATACGCTCGGTCGGACAGCGTCACGTCCCCTCGGAGGGGACCCCCGGCCCGGGCCGAAACCGTTGGACCGAGGAGAGTACGAAACGCACCGGAAGAGTAATCAAATTCGGTAGCACATGTCACGGTATGGATCTGAACGACCGGACCCGCGTCAGCGAGATCATGTCGACGCCGTTGGAGACGATCGGGGCGAGCGAGCCGCTGCGAGAGGTCGCGCGTCGGATGGACGGCGACGGCATCAGCGCGCTCGTCGTGACGACGGGCGGCGGGTGTATCGTCACGCAGAGTGACATCGTCGGCGCCGTCGCGGCCGGCCGCGACCTCGACGAGGCCGTCGTCCGCGACGTGATGACAGAGGACGTGGAGACGGTGACGCCGGACCTCATGATGGAGGAGGTCGCGGCGATGATGACGATGTACGAGGTCAAACACCTCCCCGTCGTCGACGACGACTACGTCGGCATGGTCTCGTCGACCGACGTGGCGGCGCACCTCTCGTGAGTTGAGCGCGTCGCGACAACGCCGCGTGCCGCTCAGAACAGAAGCAGCGGGACGCCGACGGCGACGCCGACCGCGATCAGCACGAGGTTCCAGAGGAGCACCGGTCGGACCAGCTCGCGGGCGATGCTCGCCGCGAACGCGGTCTTGACCAGGATGCTCGCGGCCGTCCCGGCGACGACGCCGGCGACCGCGGTGTCGACGGTTATCTGACCGGTCCCGAGCAGCGAGACCGCGGTCGTCGTCGCGGTCCCGGAGGAGACGAGCCCCGCGAGGAACGACGTGACGACGAACCCGCCCGCGCCGAAGGCCCGCTCCGCGGCGGCAGAGGCGAGCAGCACCGCGACGAACAGCGCCCCGAACGTCAGGGCGTTCCGGAGGCTGAACGGGGAGGTGAGCTCCGCCTCCATCGTCGTCCGCCAGTCGCTTCGCCACACCGCGATGAGCACGCCGACGACCGTGACCGCGCCGAGCGGCGCGCCGACCACCAGGGCGGCCTCCGGGACGAAGGCGGCGACGACCGCGGCGTTCCGGAGGGCCATCGCGGCGTTCGCAAGCAGGATCGATCCCACCGCGATGTCGAGTAGGTCGGACTCCCCTTTCGCCCGCTTCGCCATCTCCGCGACGACCGCCGTCGAGTTCACGAGGCCGCCGAAGAAGCCGGTGACCGCGTAGCCGCGCCCCTGATACCGCTTCACGAGGACGTAGTTGACGAAGCCGATGGCGCTGACGGCGACGACGAGCGACCAGATGAGCCGCGGCTGGACCGCGCCCCACGGGTCGACCGTCTCCGCCGGGAGCAGCGGGAAGACGACGAACGCGAGGATGGTGAACTCCACCGCGCTGCGGACCTCCTCCCGGGAGAGCCCCCACGCGAACTCGTGGAGCTCCCGCTTCAACACGAGCAAAAGCGAGGAGAGCATCGCCACCGTCACCGCCTCGATGAAGAACTCCTCGGCGACGAGCGCCCCGACCCCGTACGTGACGAGCATCGACACCGAGGTGGTGAGTGAGAGGCCGTCGACGTCCTCCTCGACGAAGCTCCGGACCGCGAGCAGCACTGCGCTGGCGACGATCAGCACCCCACCGACGATCAGGAGGCCGTCGTCGTCGAGCAGCGAGAACACCGCCGCCGCGAGGCTGATCAGCGCGAACGTCCGGATCCCCGCCGACTTCTGTGACCACTCCCGCTCGAGCCCCAGGAACATCCCGAGCGCGGTCGCTAAGACGAGCTTCGCGACGTTGGTCTGGAGGTAGACGAGGGGGTCGACCGCCGTCAACGCGACCGGACCCGTCACGGCTGCCCACCCCGCCGAGGCCGCTGCCGCGTCGGGGGAGTCGTCTCGCGCATGGGCCGGTGTTCCGCGCAGCCGACCCTATATTTTGTCATGAGGGCCGCGCCGTCCGTCCCTCGCGGTCCGCCCCGGCGGTCACCGGTTCGTCGGCTCCCGCGGGAGGTCCAGCGACTCCGTCAGGTCGTGCTCGTCGCCCGTGAGCAGGTAGAGGACGTCCTCGAGGATGACGGCGAGCTCCGGGAGCTCCCGGACCGCGAGGAACGTGATCCCGATCAGCGCCACGACCGCGAGGAGCTGGCTCATGATCCGGTCCGAGATGAGGAAGGAGACCCGGTACGGGTCGGTCGCGCCGAACATCGCGAGCACGAGGTCGGTCTGCCACTGCATGTACTGGTTGCCCGCGACGACGGAGATGAACGTGGTCCGGAAGATGTTGAGCACGTAGATGAGCGGGATCGACACCGCGAGCGCGCGGAGCTTGCGCGAGAGCGGCGCCTTCACGGCGGCGACGAGGCCGCCGAAGATCGCCATGCTCCCGAGCCCCGTACACGCCAGGACGACGTGGATCGTGACGGTGTGGCCGTCGGCGAGCGTCCACGCGTACGCCGCGTCGTACCCCTCGTAGCTCGCCACGCGCTCCGGGGCGTAGCCGAGGAGGTCGATGAGGAACCCGGTCTGGGTCGCGACGGCCTCGATGAGGATCCGGCGCGGCTCGGGGACGGCGAAGCCGGCGACCGAGAACGCCGGGATCGTCTCGAACGGGAGGTAGATGAGCAGCATGATCGCGATCGCCCGCGTCAGCGTGAACAACGAGGCGCGGCCGTTATACAGCAGGTAGCCGGCGTAGACGCAGGCCGGGACGCCGACCAAGGCGAGGATCGACTCGACGTAGCTCTGGTGTTCGAACGCGAAGTACGGGACCGTCGTCAGCCAGAAGAGCCCGAACAGCGCCCACGTGCCCGCCGCGAGCGACCGGCCCGCGGCCAGCCCGCGGCTGTCGAGCAGCCACGAGGCGGCAAAGAGGATCGCGACGAGCCAGGCGAAGGTGAACGTGTCGGGGACCAGGCTCAGTATCGCCGGCACGCCGGGACCGAACATGTCGAATCCATCGGTCGTCGTCGAATAAAGCCCTTGTCGTTGCCGACGATCGGTCGGGTCGCTCGGGGGAGAGGCGGCGGAGAAAGCGGGAGACGAGAGAGAGGCCGAAGGAGAAAGCGAGGCCCGGCGCGGTCAGCGCTCGTCGGAGTCGAGCACCCGGATCTGGTCGCCGCGGACGGTGACCGGGATCGGGACGGTCGCCTCGTACAGCTCGACGGTCACCTGGTCTTTCCCCTCGTCGATGCGCTGGACGCGGGCCTTCTCGCCTTTAAACGGTCCCGCGATCAGCTCGACGATGTCGCCCTCGGCGATCCCCTCGACGTCGGGGGTCGGCGAGAGGAAGTGCTCGACCTCGGAGAAGGGACTCCTGGCGGGCCCGTCGCCGCCCTGAATGACGCCGCGGGCGTGCGGGATCTCGTCGAGGATCCGCGCGAAGACGCTGCCGTCCGTCGCCTCAACCATCACGTAGCTCGTGAGCTGGTCGGGCGCGATGACCGCCTGGATCTCCGGCATCTCCTTCTCGGCGAGCATGTCGGCGACGGTCCGCTCCTGGCTCGCGGTGGTCTTGACCGAGAAGATCGGCATCAGACGCCGACCCCCGGCAGGAGGCTCATGATCGCGAACATCAGGAAGCCGATGAAGCCGACGAGGAGGATGCCGGCGCCGGCGATCTTCGACACCTGGAGGAACTCGTCGGTGCTCGGCGTGCTCGCCAGTTTCAGCACCCGAACGTAGCTGTTGAGGTCGTACGGAACGTCCATGTTACGACGCGCTTCGAGGCGAGACGGTTTTTACCTTTTGATGCGAGGCGTCCGTCGGTCCGCGGAGGGAAACCGCCAGAAGGAACTCTATCGGGACGGGGCGCGTCGCCGGCGCGTCACTCCACGTAGTCGATGTCTTCCATCTCCGGGTCCGTCCCCTCCGGCGGCTCGCCGTTGTTCCCGTAGATCTGGGGCGACTCGACGCCGGTCACGACGATCATGGTCCGCATCTCGCCCTCCAAGTCGTCGTCGACCGAGGTCCCCCAGATGATCCGGGCGTCGGGGTCGATCCGGTCGTAGATCTCCTCGACGACGCCCTCAGCCTCCTCGATGGACATGTCCGTGCCGCCCGTGACGTTGACCAGCGCGGAGTTCGCGCCCGAGATGTCGACGTCGAGCAGCGGCGAGCGGAGCGCCGACTTCACCGAGTCCTGCGCCTTCGAGTCGGAGTCGGACTCGCCGAGGCCGATCATCGCGACGCCGCCCTTCTCCATGACGGTGCGGACGTCGGCGAAGTCGAGGTTGACCAGCCCGGGCATCGTGATGAGCTCCGTGATGCCCTTCACCGAGCGCATCAGCACCTCGTCGGACACCTTGAACGCCTGCCGGACCGGGAGCTTTCCGACCGCGTCGAGCAGGCGGTCGTTGGGGACGACGATGACGGTGTCGCTCACGTCGCGGAGCCGTTCGAGGCCAGCCTCCGCGTTCGTCCGGCGGACCTCGCCCTCGGCCGTGAACGGCGTCGTGACGATGGCGATGGTCAGGGCCCCCGACTCGCGGGCGGCCTTCGCGACGACCGGCGCCGAGCCGGTCCCCGTGCCCCCGCCGAGCCCGGCGGTGACGAACACCATGTCGGAGCCGTCGATGGCGTCCTGGATCTCCTCTTGGGACTCGATGGCCGCCTCCTCGCCCACTTGCGGGAGCGAACCGGCGCCGCGGCCCTGCGTCTTCTGTTGGCCCATGAGGATCTTCGTGTCGGCCTCAATGTTGACGAGGTGCTGGACGTCGGTGTTGGCCGCGACCAGCTTCGCCCCGTGGATCCCCTCCTCGGTCATCCGGTTGACCGTGTTCCCGCCGGCGCCGCCGCAGCCGACGACGGTGATGTTGGTCTGGAGGTCTTGGAGGACGTCCTCCAGTTCGTCGTCGGTCATGGTTCCGGACTGTGGCGGGGCGGGGCCGGTCGCGTCGCTCGCGCCGGTGCCGGCCTCCCCGGCGCCGTCCGCCGGGGATTCCTCGGCTTCGTCGATGGCGTCCTCTACGATAGAGTCCATTATGTGGTGTGGTTGCGACCCGGACGTATTTATTTTTGCCCGATCGTCTGACGGGGGTCAGACGTCGGCGGACCGGCAGAGAGCGTCCACGACGCGTGGGACGGCTGGCTCGGGGTCCGGCGCGAGGTCGCGATCGGCGTCCTTGCCCGGGTTCGCGAGTCACTCCGCCGGGCCCTCGTCGTCGATCGGGAACCGGTCCGTCCGCGCCCGCGACACGTCGCCCGGGGCAACCGTCTCGCCGTCGACCTCAACCGGCTCGCCGTCGGCGAGCCGACCGAACGCCGGCCCCTCCGGAACGCCGCGGACCCGGGCGAGGTCGGGATCGAACGCGGTCTCGCTAGCGACGACCGCGCTGTCTCCCACTTCGACCGAGTCGTATCCCTCCGCGAGCACCTCGGCGAGCCCGTCGACGAGGTCGGCGTACCCGGGAGCGTCCGCGTCGTCCGCGAAGGCGACCGCTCCCGCCGCGCGGGTCCCGGCCTGTTCGGTGTCGAAGGCGACCGCGTTCGCCGCGACCGCGTCGCGGGTCGCGTCCGGATCGATCCCCTGCGCCCGCGAGAGGAGGGCGCCCGGGAGCTCGCGGAGCCCGATCGCGTCGGCGTCCGGCTCCGCGGGGACGACCCCGCCGAACCGGAGCCCGTCGTCGACGGTCGCGAGGGCGGCCTCGAGCCGCTGGACCAGCGGGAGCGGGCGGTCGCCGACCTCGCGGACCCACGTCTCGCTCACGACGCGGTGGCCGAGCTCCTCGACGACCGCGGCGAGCTCGGGCCTGTCGCCCTCGATCACGGCGCGGTCGGCGCGGCTGCGCGCGAACGCCTGCTCGACCGTCTCGCGGTTCGCCTCGGCCGCGCCCATCTCGCCGAGCGCCCAGTCGGCGCCCACGTGGCCCACGGCCCAGGCGGTGTCGCGGGCGATCCGGGTGAACCGCGGCGCGTAGTGCCCGCCGCCGAAGCCGACGACGTGGCGGGGGAAGGGGTCGCCCGAGTCGTCGGAGCCGCCCGCGTTGTCGGCGTCGCCGTCGACCAGGTCCGGGCCGGTGCCCTCGAGGTCGAGGACCGCCCGCGCGACCGCCTCGGCCGCGTCCGGGTCCGCCCACTGCGGCTCGTCGGAACCGAGCTCGACGAACAGCGAGGGGACGGAGACGCTCGTCGGCCCGTGGTGGGTGCACTCGATGCCGACGTCGTACCCCTCCGGGGCGTGCGTCGCCAGCGCCTCGACGACGCGCTTCTCGGCGCCGGGGGCCGCGTTCGCGAGCGTCTCCGGCTCGCCGCCGTACGGCGCCGGGCCGAAGTTCCCGGTGACGTGGGCGGTCAGGAGCTCCCCCGTCTCCCCGGAGTGCCTGGAGACGAAGACGAGGAAGTCGGGGGTGGTGTCGGCGGCGTCACCCGTGTCGTCCGTATCGCCGCCGAACGCGGCCACCGGATCGTCGAGTTCGATGTGGAGGTCGTCGAACTCCCGGAGTTCGAACCCGTCGGCCCGGTAGTAGGTCCCGCCGCCCACAGCATCGGGGCGAGTCTCGTCCTCGTATCGCTCCCAGTCACCGACCGCGAGCAGGCGCTCGCCGATGTGTTCGGAGGCGCTGTCGGCCCGGCTGACGACGATCGCTATCACGGACTCCGGTCGGGGGCGGGCGGCCGAATAGGCGTCGGTTCGAACGCGATACGATGTCGCGTGGTTGGCGTCAGGCGGGTCTGAGGGAGCAGTCGGTCGGTTGTAATTGCCTGATACCGGATCAGCGGTGAACACCTCCAAAGCCCCAGCCGCTCGCTTATAAATAGTCGGTAGCGGACCGTCGGTGAACCACTCCAAAGCCCCAGCCGCTCGGCTATACGTTGTTGCGGTCGCTGTGGCCGAGAACACCTCCAAAGCCCCAGCCGCGAGGGCTCGCGCGCCTTGCTGCGCTCCTCGCTCGCTATCGCTCGCTGCGGTGCTTGCTACGGCGTGCTTCGCCCTCGCGCCTGCCCCTTTGGATCCCACCCCGACCGCAACCGCACGGCACCTCACACCTCCCCAGCCTCGTCAGTCGTCCTCCGCTTCGCTCCGGACGACTGACTCCCTCGCACGCGCTCCTCGCGGCCGCCAGAGGCGGCCACTCGGAGGCGCGCGCCGCCGCGGATTCTCGGCTCTATTTATAAGGGTTACAGGCGTCAGGCACCCATCCAGCGAGATTTCCCGCGCTCACGGGAACAGCAGGTACGCGAAAATTCCGTACCCGACGACGAGGGCCGCGCCGTCGACGCGCGAGATGCGCTCGCCGCGGTACATGAGCCCGACGAGGACGGCGGTGAAAGCGAGCAGCGCGGGGAACTCGAAGCCACGCACGCCGGCGCTCACGCCGATCGGGCGGATGACCGCGATGATCCCGATGACGGCGAGGACGTTGTAGATGTTCGACCCGACGACGTTGCCGACGCTGAACTCCGCCTCGCCGCGGACGGCGGCGACGAGGCTCGCCGCCAGCTCGGGGAGCGAGGTGCCGAGCGCGAGCACCGTGAGCCCGATGAAGATGTCGGAGAAGCCGGCCGCGGAGAGCAGCGACTCCCCGCCGTCGATCAGCCACTGCGAGCCGAGCACGAGGGCGACGATCCCGCCGACGACGGCGGCGATGTCGCGGAGGCTCGCGTCCGGCATCTCCGCGCGATCCGCGGTAGAGATGTTGGACTGCGTCCGCCGGATCCGGCGCATGACAACGACCGTGAACGCGACGAGCGTCCCGAGCATGAGGAGCCCCCCGGGCCGACCGATGCGCCCGTTCCACCCGAGCCCGACGAGGAGCAGCGCGGCGAGGACCATGAACGGGACGTGGCGCTCGAACACCGTGTCGGAGACGTCGAGGGGTCGAATCAGCGCGGAGACGCCGAGCACGAGCCCGATGTTGGCGATGTTCGACCCGAGAATCGTCCCGAGCCCCACGTCCGTCGACACCGTCACGGCGCCGAGCAGCGAGACGAACAGCTCGGGGGCGGTCGTCGCGAACGCGATGACGGTGACCCCGACGGTCGACGCCTTCAGGCCGACGGCGAGCGCCAGGTCCCTGGCCCCCCTGACGAGCAGTTCGGCGCCCGCGTAGAGGAGCGCGGCACCACCGACGAGAAGCAAGAGTTCGGTGAGCGGCGACCCGATCAACACGGCTTCCGGTTGTCGGGGCTATTTAAAAAGCGCCGTGGTTCACGTCGACGCGAGCCAGACGGCGGGCACTCGCGAGGGCGCGGAGCCGATCAGGCGTGCGCCGCCCGGAACTGGCCGTGTTTCACGCCGATGGCGAACGCGAGCGCTCCGAAAAGGAGCATCGACGGGGCGACCATCATCAGCGTGGTCTGGAGCGGCATCATTCCGCTTCCGATCAGTCCCGCGGTGCCGACCGCGACGATCAGTACCAGCAGCGCTGCAGCGCGTGGGAGGTCGAACTCCATAGCTGGGTTACGTCCCGGGACAGCGTAAACGTTCGGCTCGGCGACGGCGACCGCGTCCCGGGGATCGGCGGGGGCGGGGCGCGGCTCTCGCCGGCGCCGCGCGGTCGCTCACGCCTCGATGATGTCGTCGCCCTCCTCCTCGTCCGGCAGCGTCAGTTCGCCCTCCGTCGAGACGACCGCGCGGCCGCCGACCCGGACCTCGTCGCCGTCGACCCGGACCCTGACGTGGCCGGGGCGGTCGAGGAAGTGGCCCTGCTCGAACCGGAGCTCCTCGGGGAGGTCACCGTCGAACGCGTCGACGGCCTCGAGGTACGCCCCGACCGCGCCGCTCGCCGTGCCCGTGACGGGGTCCTCGGCGACGCCGACGGCGGGCGCGAACGCCCGGCCGTGGAGCGTCGACTCCGCGTCGAGCGCGTCGAACGTGAACGCGTATATCCCGGCGGCGTCGTGTTCGTTCGAGATCGCCTCGACGGCGGCCGCGTCGGGGTCGGCCTCGCCGAGCCGCTCTAAGAAGTTGACCGGGACGACGAGCCACGGGAGCCCGGTCGAGGCGACGGCAACGGGGAGGTCGGCGCCCACGTCCCGGAGGGCCGCGGGGTCGATCCCGAGCGCGTTGCCGAGGCGGTCGGCGTCGAGCTCGCTCTCCTCCACCGTCTCGACCGTCGGCGGGTTCTGGCGCATCCAGACGGTGCCGTCGGGGTCGACCCGGATCTCGAGGTCGCCGACGGCCGTCCGGAGGGTGCGCTCGCCGGCGTCGATCTCCCCGGCGGCGTACAGCGCGGCGTAGCCGGCGATCGTGGCGTGGCCGCACAGGTCCACCTCCGTGGAGGGGGTGAAGTAGCGGACCCGCTCGTCGGCGCCGTCGCCCGCGTCGGACAGGAACGCGGTCTCGGAGGCGCCGAGTTCGGCGGCGATCTTCCCCATCCGGTCGTCGCTCAGGCCGGGCGCGTCCGGCACCACGCCGGCGACGTTCCCGGCCAGCGGTTCGTCCGTGAACGCGTCGACGAGCAGCGCGCGTCGCGTCTCCATACGTCACCCTCGCGGGGGCGCGGTAAAAAAGGGTCCCGAGCCGGCCCGGAGCGATCTCAACCCTTTTGCCCTCCACGCCGGATGTAGCCGTATGGGCCTCTTCGACCGGTTGCGCGGAGCCGACACCCCGCGCGTGGCATTTCTCGGGATCGACGGTCTCCCACACGGTCTCGTCGCCGACAACCCGGACGCGTTCCCGACGCTGTCGGCGATCGCCGACGCCGGCGACGGGGGGCCGATCGACAGCGCCGTGCCGCCGGAGTCGAGCGCGTGCTGGCCCGTGCTCACCAGCGGCCGGAACCCGGGCGAGACCGGCGTCTACGGCTTCCAAGACCGGGAGGTCGGCTCGTACGACACCTACGTGCCGATGGGGAGAGACGTCCAGGCGACCCGCGTGTGGGACCGCGCCACCGACGCCGGGCTCGACGCGACGGTGATGAACGTCCCCGTCACGTTCCCGCCCCAGCGAACGGTGCAACGGATGGTGTCGGGCTACCTCTCGCCCGACGTCGACAAGGCTGCCCACCCCGAAGAGCTCCGCGAGTACCTCACCGGGAGCGACTACCGGCTGTCGGTGAACGCAAAGCTCGGGCACAAAGCGGACAAGTCGGAGTTCATCGAGCACGCCCGCGAGACGCTCGACGCCCGAGCGACCGCCTTCTCCCGGTACGTCGAGCGCGACGACTGGGACCTGTTCGTCGGCGTGTTCACCGCTCCAGACCGGATCAACCACTTCCTGTGGGGCGACTACGCGGAGTCGGGCGAGTACCACGAGGAGTTCCTCGAATTCTACGCCGCGCTCGACGAACACATCGGTGCGATCCGCGAGGCGCTCCCCGAGGACGTACGGCTCGTCGTGGGCTCGACCCACGGCTTCACGCGGCTCCGCCACGACGTCTACTGCAACGAGTGGCTGGAGCGGGAGGGGTGGCTCTCGTACGCCGACGGCGACGACCACGGCGCGCTGGCCGACATCGACGGCGACACCCGCGCGTACTCGCTGGTCCCCGGCCGGTTCTACATCAACCTGGAGGGCCGCGAGCCGGACGGAGTCGTCCCCGAGTCGGAGTACGAGTCCGTGCGTGCCGAGTTGCAGTCGGCCCTCGAGGCGTGGGAGGGCCCGGAGGGGAAGCCGGTCGCGAAGCGCGTCGTCGAGCGCGAGACCGTTTTCCGGGGCGACCACGACGAGATCGCGCCCGACCTCGTGGTCATCCCGAACGAGGGGTTCGACCTCAAGTCCGGCTTCCGCCCCCACGACGAGGTGTTCGACCCGGACGGCCCGCGGACGGGGATGCACACCTTCGAGGACGCCGCCCTCTTCGTCGACCACCCCGACGCGAAGGTCGAGGACGCGGACCTCCTCGACGTCGCACCGACCCTCCTGCGGCTCCTCGACGTCGACTACGGGCGGACCGATCTCGACGGCGCGAGCCTGATCTGACCCGACATGGAACGGACGCCGGACGGGACCCCAGTCGGCGTCGACGACCCGTACGCGGTCGCCGGCGTCTGTGACCACCTGACCGACGACGGCCGCTGTCGCTTCGCGCTGACGCGCGCCGGCGACGACCCGGAGTTCTCCGCGGCCCGCCGCGCCGACGACTACGCCTGCCACGTCGGCGCCGACGACGCGTGGCGGCGGTGTCCCCACTACCGCTCGACGACCGACGGCCGCGAGTGCCGTCGCTGCGGGCTCGAGGAGATCAGGCTCGCCCACGACGGCGATCGGCCGCTGGTGGAGGAACACCACCTCTCGTACGGCGGTACGGGTAGTGAGGGCGACGCCGACGGCGGAGAGGCGGGCGACACTGACGGCGGAGAGGCGGGCGACACTGACGACGGAGAGGCGGGCGACACTGA
The DNA here is from genome assembly GCF_026586675.1 of Halorubrum yunnanense. Lineage (GTDB taxonomy): Archaea > Halobacteriota > Halobacteria > Halobacteriales > Haloferacaceae > Halorubrum > Halorubrum yunnanense. The sequence goes on along the minus strand of NZ_JAODIX010000031.1, from coordinate 1,936 downwards.
CGACGGAGAGGCGGGCGACGCCGACGACGCCGGCCCCCACGAGATCACCGTCGCGCTGTGTCGCTGGTGTCACACGAAGGTCCACAAGTCGTTCGCGCGGATCGACGACGACGCGAGCCCGGATCCCGAAGCGATCGCGGAGCGGGAGAGCCGCCGGAGCAAAGAGCAGTCCGAGTCGGCCTTCGAGACGGCCAGCGAGCGGTTCGACGAGCGCGGGTAGCGCTCCATCCGCGGCGAGTCGCTCGCGCGGTCCGTCCTCAGGCGTCGGGCTTCGGGCGGATCAGGTTCGCGAGGGCGACGAGCACCCCGAGGAACCACCCGAGCGGGACGGAGATGCCAACCCACATCAGCACGTAGCCGAGGCCGGCGACGCCCCACTGCTCGCCGAACGTTTCCAAGTCGAAGGCGCCGCGGAGCGTCTCGTTGATCCCGCCGACCGCGAGGAAGGTGTCGAGTATCCAAACCGCGAGGTCGTAGCTCGGGTCGAGCACCAGGTTCGAGACGGAGGGCGTGAGCAGCCCGGCGACCACCGGCGGGAGGAAGATCGCGGTCATCGCGAACGGGTACGCGAAGAGGACGCTGACGAACCGCCCGCCAAGCTTCGAGAACCCGGCGGCCGCGCCCGCGGAGACGACCGCCACGACACTGGCGCCGGCGATACCGAGCATCACCTCGGTCGGCAGCTGCAGGTGCGCGAGGAGCGTGAGCGACCCCCAGACGAGCGTCGCGACGAGGACCGCCCCGAGCACCCCGAAGCGAGCGACCGCCGAGTCGAGCTTCGCGGCGTGGAACCGCGTAGCGAACCCGACGAGCAGAAGCGGGTACGCGACGGCGACGAGGGGGGCGCCGAGTATCGACCAGAGGTAGTATCCGACCGTCTGGACGGGCGTCTCCGGTTTCCATTTCCCCAGCACCGCACTCGGATCGAGCTGCCGCGGGAAGACGAGTTCCATCCACGTCTCGTGGAGCCGGATCACGTCAAGGAGGAGCGCTTCCACCAGCCCCGTCTGTCCTCGGCGTTCCATTTGACTCACCTCGCACACGCCCCACCGTGAACTTTGTGCCTCGAGTCGCGGAGCTGATACCCGGCGCACGGCGATTATCAGATCGCAGTCCTCGCGCCGATACGTTTAAGCGTCCCAGTATACCTACCTTCGCTCATGCACAGACGTGGACTGCTCGCGGCGATGGCCGCATCGACGTCCGTCGCCGTCGCCGGCTGCGCCGGCGGCGAAGACGGGAGCTACGAGTTCGACGCGAGCCCGGCCCGAATCCCATCTGGCGCGGCCTCGGAAGCGGGGTACGAGGGCGAGGCGCCGGAGTCGTTCACCATTGAGCAGGAGTTCGAGGCGGCGGGCGTGAACGCCCGGGTGTCGGCGACGACGTGGGTGGCGGGGTACGAGAACCGGAACAACGGATCGGCGCTGTTCGTGGCGAGCACGCCCGACGCGTCGGTCGGCGGCCAGTCGATCCATTCGTCTTTAGCTAAGCCTCACACCTTGGTTGAGTAGCGGTAGCGAGCGTCTCTTGTAAGATCGGTCGTTGCTGGTGGATCTTTTGTGCGTCTTCGATCAGCCGCTCCAACAGCGGCGGTGGTGAGTAGCCGAGGAACTCACCGAGTTCGTGAAGAATGAGCTGGGCGTGCGACCGGAAGGTCGCCGCCCAGCGTTCCGGTGGAAACACGATCTCGTCGTCAGCCTGCTCGGAGACCAGATCCAACAACTCACGGCTCACTAGCAGCGACAGCAACGCCGCATACAGCAAAATCTCCACCACAACAGGGCTGCTCGTGTCGAACTCATCTAGTTCGTATTGAGTCTTCAACTCACGAAACAGCGTTTCTACCTCCCATCGACACCGATACAGCGTCCCTAGATCTGCCGGGAAAAACTCTTCTCTCGGTAGATTTGTGATGTACAGATGGTAGTCGTGGGGG
>NZ_JAODIX010000030.1:222711-232934 GCF_026586675.1 Halorubrum yunnanense | reverse complement strand
CATCGCCTCAGCTTTGCGAGAGCGTGGGTTGATCGCTTCTTATCTTTTCAAAAGTTATGACTACCACTAGCGCCGTTTCGAACCACGCGCTTTGGTCGTTCGCTTCGCTCACTCCCTCCAGTGCTTGCGTCGCCTGCGCCGCCCTCAGCGACCGCCCCTTTGATTCCCACCCGCCCGTACCGCGACCGCACCTCACACCTCCCCAACCTCGTCGGACCGGCGGAGCGCCGGTCCGACTCCCTCGCGGGCTGGCTCGCGGCCGCCGGTGGCGGCCGCTCGCAGGCGCGCCACCGCGCTCTATTTATAAGTGAATGTCGTGTCGGGTCAACACTATTTAAATAAGTACTACCGTGACTGTCCGCCACGTCTTCTCCGTGGAAGTCCAGATCGATGTGTGCGGACGCTTCACGTGGTACGGTTCCACTTGAAACGAAGCCCACGCACGGCTGACGCACGTCTGACGCGGCCGGCGTCGGTAGGGCGAAACCCTCGGAGACGTCCGTCAACGCCTCGAATTAACCACTTTCACCGCGGTTACGGGATTTTTAATACCGTGAGGAACCAACCGTCGTACGCCTCCCATTGAAACACGACCGGAGGCGGAGACACCCCATGAGCGAACTGCGACAGGAAGCGGAAGCAATAGCGGAACAGTTCTCGGACCACCTGAACGTGGACGCAGACGAGGTCGAGGAGCGGCTGGAGAACCTCGTCAACGAGTACCGTGTGCCCGTCGACGAGGCGCGCCGGAGCGTCACCAACAGCTACCTCGAAGACGCCGGGATGGAGCGCGACGAGCTCGGCCGCGGCGGCAGCGAGTCCGTCTCGGTCAACGAGATCGACGAGGACGAACAGTGGGTCGACCTGCGCGTGGAGCTGGTCGACCTCTGGGAGCCCCGCAGCGACTCGATCTCACAGGTCGGGCTCCTCGGCGACGAGTCGGGGACGATCAAGTTCGTCGCCTTCGAGACCTCCGACCTCCCCGAGCTGACGGAGGGACAGGCGTACGAGCTCTCCAACGTCGTCACCGACGAGTACGAGGGCAGCTACTCGGTGAAGCTCAACCGGACGACGGGGATCACCGAGGTCGACGAGGAGATCGAGGTCGGCGACAACGCCGACACCGTCGAAGGCGCCTTGGTCGACATCCAGTCCGGCTCCGGGCTGATCAAGCGCTGCCCCGAGGACGACTGCACGCGCGTTCTCCAGAACGGCCGCTGCTCCGAGCACGGCCAGGTCGAGGGCGAGTTCGACCTCCGGATCAAGGGCGTCCTCGACGACGGCGAGACCGTCACCGAGGTCATCTTCGACCGCGAGGCCACCGAGGACCTCACTGGCATGGGCTTGGAGGAAGCCAAGGAGATGGCGATGGACGCGCTCGACACCACCGTCGTCGCCGAGGAGATGGCCGACGACGTCCTCGGACGGTACTACCGCGTCACCGGCCCCACCTTCGGTCGGTACGTCTTGGTCGACGAGATGGAGAACCCCGGCGAAGTCGACGTTGAAACCGCGCTGATCGAAGCGAGGTCGATTTAAATGAGTCAATCCGCACCCACCCGAGAGGTCGCCCGGCGCGTGTTCGCCACCGAGTTCAACGACGCCGGCTACACGTTCACCGAGTCCGACGACGAGCGCGCCCCCGTCTACGCGCTGCTGCCGACGGGCGAGTCCTCGAACCGCGTCTTCTTCGTCGGCACCCTCACCGAGAAGGAGGACGTCGGCGAGGACAGCGAGTACTGGCGCGGCCGCATCGTCGACCCGACGGGCACGTTCTTCGTGTACGCCGGCCAGTACCAGCCCGAGGCCGCCTCCAAGCTCCGCGACCTGGAGGCGCCCGCCTACGTCGCAGTCGTGGGGAAGCCCCGGACGTACGAGACCGACGACGGCACCGTCCGGGTCTCCGTCCGCCCCGAGTCGATCACCGAGGTCGACGCCGCCACCCGCGACCGCTGGGTCGCCGAGACGGCCACGCGGACGATCGAGCGCGTCGCCGCGTTCGACGACGAGGGCAGCGAGGCGCACGGCGCCTCTGGCAGCCGGACGAAGTCCGGCTACAACGAGTACGCGCGGATGGCCCGTGAGGAGTACGATCTGGACCCCCAGACGTACAAGGCCGCCGCGTTGTCGGCGTTAGAGGACCTCGACGAGGGCGACGAGCTCGCCGACGACGCGCCGGACCCGGCCGGGACGCCGGAGCCGTAACCGACGACCGACCCCCTCGACGAGCAGATCGGGCCTCAGACGCCCGAAACGTCCGGTATCCCTCTTTTCGTGCCAGCGTCTGACAAACGCTTAAGTGGCTCGCAGGCGGATCTCTCCGGTAATGGGCAACAAGAACAAGACGATCTCCTTCCGCGTCAACGAGGACGCGTTCGAGGCGCTCCGAGACATCGCCGAGGAGCGGGACATTTCGCTGTCGGCGGTGTTCCGGGACTACGTGGACACCCTCGTTGCCCACGACGGACAGGTCCGCGCCGTCCCGGAGGCGGAGCTCCAGAGCGAGACCGAGACCGGTGAGGTGTTCCCTCCGCGCGTCGAGGTCCCCAAGAGCTTCGTCCGCGAGCACGAGCGGCTGGAGCTCGAGGCCGACCACCTCCGCGAGCAGCTCGAGGAGCACAAGCGGTACGTCAACCACCTCCGCGAGCAGCTGGACGACGGCGACGAGGACGTGATCCAGCTGGAGGAGCTCGACGGCGAGCGCGGCGACCGCAGTGACCGCGGCGAGCGCGACGAACCCTCCTTCCGGCTCGGGTAGCACCCCTGATCGCGTTCTCGCACGCGCCGCCTCTCTCGCCCCGATCGACCCCGCAGAGCCGCGGTTCCGCCCCTCGCTGCGGTTTCGATCTCTCAGCAAACCTTCCCGTTTGTTCGTTACTGTTCGGCGAAACTGCCGGCTCGCCGAAAATGTTGCCGGACTCGGCGCGAGTTGTTCAGAAACGTCCGATTCCCTCGGAATCTGATGGACAGTTTCTCAGCGCGTCCTCCGATTTCTGGGTATAATAAATTATGTACGAAAACGATATTACCCGGGCGGCGAACCGTTCTGGCATGAACAGGTGGGTCCGACCGTGAGCGTATTCGACAGAGCGTACGACGATCCGGTCCGCGTGCTCGACGAGGACGGCGAGGTCGTCGGCGACGTCCCCGACCTCGACGACGGGGAGCTCGTCGACATCTACCGGCACATGCGGCTCGCCCGACACTTCGACGGCCGGGCGGTGAGCCTCCAGCGACAGGGGCGGATGGGGACCTATCCGCCGCTGTCGGGACAGGAGGGCGCCCAGATCGGTTCCGCGACCGCGCTCGCCGAGGACGACTGGATGGTCCCCTCCTACCGCGAGCACGGCGCGGCCCTGGTCCGCGGGGTCCCCCTGAAACAGACCCTCCTCTACTGGATGGGCCACGAGGCCGGCAACAAGGCGCCCGCGGACGTCAACGTCTTCCCGGTCGCCGTTCCCATCGCCTCACAGGTGCCCCACGCCACGGGCGCGTCGTGGGCCGCGAAGCTCCGCGGGACCGACGAGGCGTTCCTCTGTTACTTCGGCGACGGCGCCACCAGCGAGGGCGACTTCCACGAGGGCGTCAACTTCGCCGGCGTGTTCGACACGCCCACCGTCTTCTTCTGTAACAACAACCAGTGGGCGATCTCCGTGCCCCGAGAGCGGCAGACCCGGAGCGCGACCCTGGCGCAGAAGGCCGAGGCGTACGGGATCGACGGCGTACAGGTCGACGGGATGGACCCGCTCGCGGTGTACAGCGTCACGGCGGCCGCCCTGGAGAAGGCGCGCGACCCGGAGACGGACCGGCCGCGCCCGACGCTGATCGAGGCGATCCAGTACCGGTTCGGCGCGCACACGACCGCGGACGACCCCACCGTCTACCGCGACGACGACGAGGTCGAGCGCTGGAAGGCGAAGGACCCGATCCCGCGGCTGGAGGCGTACCTCCGCGCCGAGGGGGTCCTCGACGACGAGCGCGTCGCCGAGATCGAGGCCGCGGTCGAGGCGCGCGTCGCCGACGCCATCGACGAGGCGGAGGCGGTCGCGCGGCCGGACCCGAGCGAGCTGTTCGAGCACGCCTACGCGGAGCTCCCGCCCGAACTGGAGCGACAACGGGCGGAGTTCGCGGCGTTCCGCGAGGCGCACGGCGACGAGGCGTTCCTGGAGGAGTAAATGAGCGACACACAGAATCTCACCGTCGTACAGGCGGTACGTGACGGGTTGTACAGCGAGATGCGCGAGGACGACGACGTCCTCGTGCTCGGCCAGGACGTCGGGAAGAACGGCGGCGTCTTCCGAGCCACCGAGGGTCTCTTCGACGAGTTCGGCGGCGACCGCGTCGTCGACACCCCGCTCGCGGAGTCGGGCATCGTCGGCGCCGCGGTCGGCATGGCCGCGATGGGGCTCCGGCCGGTCCCGGAGATCCAGTTCTCGGGATTCATGTACCCCGGCTTCGACCAGATCGTCTCCCACATGGCCCGGTTCCGCGCGCGGAGCCGCGGGCGGTTCACCCTCCCGATGACCCTGCGAGCGCCCTACGGCGGCGGGATCCGCGCGCCGGAGCACCACTCCGAGTCGAAGGAGGCCTTCTACGCGCACGAGGCGGGGCTGAAGACCGTCATCCCCTCGACGCCGTACGACGCCAAGGGGCTGCTCGCGGCGTCGATCCGCGACCCCGACCCGGTGATCTTCCTCGAGCCGAAGCTCATCTACCGCGCGTTCCGCGACGAGGTGCCCGAGGAGCCGTACACGGTCCCGCTCGGCGAGGCGGCCACCCGACGCGAGGGCGACGACGTGGCGGTGTTCACCTACGGCGCCATGACGCGCCCGACGCTGGAGGCCGCGGAGAGCCTCGCCGAGGAGGGGATCGAGTGCGAGGTCGTCGACCTCCGCACCGTCTCCCCGCTGGACCGCGAGGCCATCGTCGACGCCTTCGAGCGCACCGGCCGCGCGGTCGTCGTCCACGAGGCGCCAAAGACGGGCGGGCTCGCGGGCGAGCTCACGGCGATCATCCAGGAGGAGGCGCTGCTGTACCAGGAGGCGCCCGTGAAGCGCGTCACCGGCTTCGACGTCCCCTACCCGCTGTACGCGCTGGAGGACTACTACCTCCCGACCGCGGCGCGCATCGAGGAGGGGATCCTGGAGGCGGTCGAGTTTTAAGATGGCTCCCGAGGAATCCCGTCTCATGACCGCTGACGCGATCCGACGCGCGACCGTCGAGGAGGTCGACGCATGACCGTCGAGGAGTTCAAGCTACCCGACGTCGGCGAGGGCGTCGCCGAGGGCGAGCTGGTCTCGTGGCTCGTCGCGCCCGGCGACCGCGTCGAGGAGGACCAGCCGGTCGCCGAGGTCGAGACCGACAAGGCGCTCGTCGAGGTCCCGTCGAGCTACGACGGGACCGTCGAGGAGCTGTTCGTCGAGGAGGGGGAGATGGTCCCCGTCGGCGACGTGATCATCTCGTTCCGCGTCGACGAGACGGGCGCCGGTGACGAGGAGGCCGCGGACGACGCGGAGCCGGAGTCGACCGCGGACGACGAGGCGGAGCCGGAACCGGCCGCAGACGACGAGGCGGAGCCGTCCGAGCCCGACACGCCTTCGGGCCGCACCTTCGCGCCGCCGTCGGCCCGCCGGCTCGCGCGCGAGCTCGGCGTCGACATCGCCGCGGTCGAGGGGAGCGGTCCCGGCGGCCGCGTGGGCGAGGCCGATGTGCGGGCGCACACCGCGGGCGACGCTAGGGACGCGGCCGGCCCCGAATCGGACGCGGCGCCCGCGCCGACCCCGACCGACGTCGGCTCCGACGACCGGAAGTCTGCCGTGAGCGAGCGCGGTGACGACGGATCGGGCGGCGCCGCGACGACCGCCGCCGGGGCCCCCGACCCGGCCGGCCGCGACACGACGCTCGCGACGCCGGCGACCCGGAAGCTCGCCCGCGACCTCGACGTCGATATCGACGACGTGCTAACCGACGAGACCCGCGACGGCGAGGCGTTCGTCACGGACGAGGACGTGCAGGCGTACGCGGACGCGGCGGAGTCGGCGGCGGCCGCCGAGCCGGCGCCCGAACCGAGTCCGGTCGACGCCGACGCCGGAGGTACCGGCGCGGACGCCCCGGCCCCCGAGACGCCCGAGACGACCGCCGCCGACGCGGGCGACGAGACCGTCCCCTATCGCGGGGTGCGCCGCACCATCGGGAAGCAGATGGAGCGGTCGAAGTTCACCGCTCCGCACGTCTCCCACCACGACACCGCCGAGGTCGACGCCCTCGTCGAGGCGCGCGCAGAGCTGAAGCCGACGGCGGAGGAACGCGGGGTGAAGCTCACCTACATGCCGTTCGTGATGAAGGCGATCGTCGCGGGGCTGAAAGCGCACCCGTACCTCAACAGCGAGCTGCGCGAGGACGACGAGGAGATCGTCTTGCGAAAGGAGTACGACCTCGGGATCGCGGTCGCGACCGACGCCGGGCTGATGGTCCCCGTCGTCGAGGACGTCGACGAGAAGGGGATCTTCGAGCTGGCCGCGGAGGTCAGGGACCTCGCCGCTCGGGCCCGAGAGCGCGAGCTCAAGCCCGCGGAGATGAAGGGGAGCACGTTCACCGTCACCAACTTCGGTGCCGTCGGCGGCGAGTACGCCACGCCGATCATCAACTACCCGGAGACGGCCATCCTGGGGCTCGGGGCCATCGAGGAGCGCCCCGTCGTCCGCGACGGCGAGGTCGTCCCGGCGCCGACGCTCCCGCTGTCGCTGTCGATCGACCACCGCGTCGTCGACGGTGCGGTCGCGGCTGAGTTCGCGAACACCGTGATGGAACACCTTGAACACCCGCTGCTACTGTTGTCACACTAATGGTCGTCGGAGACATCGCAACCGGAACGGAGGTACTGGTGATCGGGGGCGGACCGGGCGGCTACGTCGCCGCCATCCGCGCCGCACAGGAGGGGCTCGACACGACGCTCGTCGAGAAGGACGCCTACGGCGGCGCCTGCCTGAACCGCGGCTGTATCCCCTCGAAGGCGCTGATAACGGGCTCGGGGCTCGCCCACGAGGCCGGCAACGCCGAGTTCATGGGCGTCCACGCGGACCCCGCCGTCGACATGGGGAAGATGGTCGAGTGGAAGGACGGCGTCGTCGATCGGCTGACGAGCGGCGTCAAAAAGCTGTGTAAGGCGAACGGCGTCAACCTCGTCCCCGGGACCGCCTCGTTCGTCGACGAGCACACCGCCCGCGTCGCCCACGGCGGCGACGGCCAGGGCTCCGAGACGCTGGAGTTCGAGCACGCGGTCGTCGCCACCGGGTCGCGGCCGATCCAGATTCCCGGCTTCGAGTTCGCCGCGGACCACGTCTGGAGCTCCGCCGAGGCGCTCGACGCCGACACGGTCCCCGACCGGCTCGGGATCGTCGGCGGCGGCTACATCGGCATGGAGCTGGCGACGGCCTACGCGAAGCTCGGCGCCGACGTGACGGTCGTCGAGATGCTCGACGACATCCTCGACCCGTACGAGGACGACGTGAAACGGATCGTCCGGAAGCGCGCCGAGGAGCTCGGCGTCGAATTTCACTTCGGCGAGGGCGCGAGCGAGTGGTCCGAGGGCGCCGACGGCGGCTACCTCCTGCACACCGAGACGGAGGGGGGAGACGAGTCGACGTACGGCGTCGACAAGATCCTCGTCGCGGTCGGCCGCCAGCCGGTCACCGACGGGCTCGACCCGGAGAAGGCCGGGATCGAGACGGACGACCGCGGGTTCATCGAGACGGGCGACCGCACCCGGAGCGCGGTTGAGCACATCCACGCCGTCGGCGACGTCGCCGGTGACCCGATGCTCGCGCACGCGGCCTCGAACGAGGGGATCGTCGCCGCCGAGGTGATCGCGGGCGAGCCCGCGGCCCTCGACCGGCAGGCGATCCCCGCGGCCGTCTTCACCGACCCCGAGATCGGGACGGTCGGGATGACCGAGGCGGAGGCCGAAGCGGACGGCTTCGACCCGGTCGTCGGCGAGATGCCGTTCAACGCCTCCGGGCGCGCGATGACGACGGGCCACACCGAGGGGTTCGCGCGGATCGTCGCCGACGACGAGACCGGGTTCGTGCTCGGCGCGCAGATCGTCGGGCCGGAGGCCTCGGAGCTGATCGCCGAGGTCGCGCTCGCCATCGAGATGGGCGCGACGCTGGAGGACGTGGCGGCGACGGTCCACACGCACCCGACGCTCGCGGAGGCGGTGATGGAGGCCGCGGAGAACGCCCGCAGCCAGGCGATTCACACGCTGAATCGGTAGTCGCGACCCGGATCGATCGCTGCGCCCTTTTAAGCGGACGCGTCGTAGCCCGCCTCGTCGACCGCGCTCACGAGCGCGTCCGGGTCCGCGTCGCCCTCGACGGTCGCCGACTCGCTCTCGTGGTCGGCGGTCGCGCCCTCGACGCCCGCGACGCCCTCTAACGCCTCTTTGACGGTCTGTTCGCAGTGGTCACACGACATCCCTTCGACGGTGAGCGTTCGGCTCATTGCGTGCCGACATACGAGGGGGAGACGTTTGTCGCTTATCGCTTCGCGAGTCGCGCTCGGACCCCGCTACGACTTTGGAATCCCAAGCGAATTCGGACAATCGTCTTGTATCGTGGGACCGTACGCCTCGGCATGCGCGACCTCGACGAGACGGACTTGGAGATCCTGTCGCTGTTGGCGGCGGACGCTCGGCGGCCGTTCAGCGAGATCGGCGAGCGCGTGGGGCTGTCGGGGCCCGCGGTCTCCGACCGCGTCACGCGGCTGGAGGAGGCCGGCGTTATCGAGGGGTTCACCGTCGACGTCGACCGCACGAAGCTCCGGGCGGGGGTCCCCGTCTTGGTGGACGTGGAGCTGCCGCCGAACCGTCCCGAGGCGCTCGACGAGGCCCGCGAGCGCGCCCGAGACGCCGACGCGGTCGAACACGTCTTCGTCACGGCCGAGGGCGACCTCCGGGCGTACGGTCGGGTCGGGGGGCGGAACGTCCGGGAGTGGGTACAGGGGTTATTCGAGGGGGTCGCCGTCGAGGAGTACGCGGTCACGCTCGTCGACGAGTTCGAGTGGACGCCTTCCATCGAGGGCGTGGAGTTCGCGCTCACCTGCGCGGAGTGTTCGAACACCGTCGACAGCGAGGGCGAGACGGCCCGGATCGACGGCGAGGTGTACCACTTCTGTTGTTCGTCCTGCCTGTCGCGGTTCTGAGAGCGATACCAGCGACTTGAGGAAGGGGTGTGATTTGGCCGTCGTGTTAACTTAAGCATGATTCCACCAGACGGCGTGGGCTTGTAACCACGTTTCCGCGGTCGGTGGATCGACATGGCTGAAACAGTTTGAAAACGAAGAGGTTCGTCGTTCTACCTCTCTAAAAACACGTTCGACAGAATTTCTGAAGCCGTGTTGTTCGACGCGGTAACTGTAGTTTTCGCGGCGGAGCCCACCGATCAGATCGTCTGCGTCATCGACGAGAAACAGCGCGCCTTCGACATCGTGTTTCTCAGCTAATTCAGTGAGAAATTCTCGTGCGATCGGAATCGTATACGTCGGAAACAGCCGCGAATGAAGGATTCTGTTCGTCTGCGGATCGACAGCAGCGTACAGCCAGTACTGTTCGTCGTTGATCCGGATCGCTTTCTGATCGACCGCAACGCGATCCGGATCCTCACCGTCAGCTGGCTGTAGATCGGCTTTCTGTACCCAATTGTGGACAGCAACGCGACTTCGACTGACACCCAACTCCTCAAGAAGAATAACTGTATTCGAAAGCGATAATCCAGCGAGATGATGGCGAATACCCTTTTCAATGACTTCGCGGGGTGTCCGCTCTCGCTCCACAAACTCCAAGTCGATCCACTCGGTAGACTCGGTGAGGCGGGCGGTTTTCGGCATAGGCACTGAATCCTCGTCCCGCCTCATCCTTAACTTAACACCGCGGATTTGGCGGACCGATCGTTTATAAGTCTCACTCTGTCCGTTCATGAGTCACAGTGATCGGTAATCGCCCCGCAAGTCCCACTCGCTCACTTATAAACCGCTGACGGAATATCGACGGTGAACACCTCCAAAGCCCCAGCCGTGAGGGCAACGCACGCTCGCTGTGCGCTTCGGTCGTTCGCTTCGCTCACTCCCTGCAGTGCTTGCGTCGCCTGCGTTGCCCTCACGGCTGCCCCTTTGAGTCCCACCCGACCGCACCGCGCCTCACACCCCCCCAGCCTCGCCGCGACGGCGTT
>NZ_JAODIX010000030.1:174202-222676 GCF_026586675.1 Halorubrum yunnanense | reverse complement strand
TCGCACGGTCGCTCGCGGGCCTTCGGCCCGCTCACGGCGCGCGCCACCGCCATCCTTTTAAATCGGTTCTGATGATCGCTCCGCTCTCTCTGCGCTCCGCTCTCTCTGCGCTCCGCTCTCTCTGCGCTCCGCTCTCTCTGCGCTCCGCTCTCTCTGCGCTTGCGACGGCCGCTTTGGAATCTAAGCTTTCGACCCGTGTGGACCCCCGATCGCGAAGTAGAAAACCGCCTAAGGGTGGGACACGTAGTAACGAGTATGCCAACGAGAACAGCCCATCTGAACGTCACGGGGATGTCCTGCGCCAACTGCTCGGCGACGATCGAGGACGCCCTCACCGACCTCGAGGGGGTGATCTCGGCGAACGCCAACTACGCCACCGACGAGGGGTCGGTCGAGTACGACCCCGAGAAGGTGTCGCTCGGCGAGATCTACGCGGCGGTCGAGTCCGCGGGCTACGGGGCGGTCACCGAGACCGTCTCCGTCGCGATCACGGACATGTCCTGCGCGAACTGCGCGGAGACCAACGCCGACGCCCTCGAATCGACGCCCGGCGTGATCGCCGCCGAGGTCAACTACGCGACCGACGAGGCGCAGGTGCGGTACAACCCGGCGGACGCCTCGCGCGCCGACCTCTACGACGCGGTCGAGTCGGCGGGCTACTCGCCGGTCCGAGAGGGGACCGGCGGCGAGGACTCCGAGGAGTCCGACGCGGGCGACGCCGACCAAGACGCCCGCGACGCGGCCCGCGAGGCCGAGATCCGCAAGCAGCTCCGCCTGACCCTCTTCGGGGCGGCGCTCGCGGCGCCGCTGCTGCTGTTCATGGCCGACCACCTGCTGCTCGACGGGGCGCTCTTCCCGGAGACCGTCTTCGGCGTCCGGATCGGGTGGGTGCAGTTCCTGCTCGCGACGCCCGTTCAGGTCGTCCTGGGCCGCCCCTTCTACGAGAACTCCTACAAGGCGCTCGTGACGAACGGGCGCGCCAACATGGACGTGCTGATCGCGCTCGGCTCCACGACCGCGTACGCCTACTCGGTCGCGGTCCTCGCCGGGGTCGTCGCCGGGAGCCTCTACTTCGACACGGCGGCGCTCATCCTCGTGTTCATCACGCTCGGCAACTACCTCGAGGCCCGCTCGAAGGGGCAGGCCGGCGAGGCGCTCCGGAAGCTGCTGGAGATGGAGGCCGATCAGGCCACCCTCGTCGACGACGGGACCGAGCGGGAGGTCCCCGTCGACGAGGTCGAGGTCGGCGACCGGATGAAGGTCCGCCCGGGCGAGAAGGTCCCGACCGACGGCGTCGTCGTCGACGGCCAGAGCGCGGTCGACGAGTCGATGGTGACCGGCGAGTCGGTCCCCGTCGAGAAAGAGGAGGGCGACGAGGTGATCGGCTCGACGATAAACGAGAACGGCGTGCTCGTCGTCGAGGCGACCAAGGTCGGCGCTGACACCGCGCTCCAGGGGATCGTCCGCACGGTCAAAGAGGCGCAGTCGCGCCAGCCCGACATCCAGAACCTCGCCGACCGGATCTCCGCGTACTTCGTCCCGGCGGTCATCGTCAACGCGCTGCTGTGGGCGGCCGTCTGGTTCCTCTTCCCCGAGACGCTCGCCGGCTTCGTGAACGCGCTCCCGCTGTGGGGACTCGTCGCGGGCGGCCCGGCGGTCGCCGGCGGCGCGGTCTCGGTCTCCGAGTTCGCGCTCGTCGTGTTCGCCTCCTCCGTGCTCATCGCCTGCCCCTGCGCCCTCGGGCTGGCGACGCCCGCCGCCACGATGGTCGGCACCACGATCGGCGCCGGGCACGGCGTCCTGTTCAAGGGCGGCGACGTGCTCGAACGCGCGAAGGACGTCGACACCGTCGTCTTCGACAAGACCGGGACGCTCACCGAGGGGGAGATGGAGCTGACCGACGTGGTCGCGTTCGACTCCGACGGCGCCCTCGTCCCGGACGGCGGTGCGGCCCAGCAGCGAGAGTCCGGCGACGACGCCCCCGCGCCTTCGGACGCCGGCCGCGACGCCGAACGCGAGGTGCTCCGGCTCGCTGCGATCGCCGAGCGCGGCAGCGAACACCCCCTCGCCCGCGCTATCGTCGACGGCGCCGAGGAGCGGGGGCTGGAGATCCCCGAGGCGGACGACTTCGAGAACGTCCCCGGCCACGGCGTGCGCGCCGCGGTTGAGGGCGACGAGGTCCTGGTCGGCAACCGCAAGCTGCTGACCGACGAAGGGGTCGACGCCTCGGCGGCGGCCGAGACGATGGAGCGCCTCGAACGAGAGGGGAAGACGGCGATGCTCGTCGCTCGCGTGCCCGCTGGCACGGACGACGGCGAGCTGATCGGCGTCGTCGCCGACGCGGACACGGTCAAGTCCAGCGCCGCCGACGCCGTGGAGGCCCTCCGCGACCGCGGCGTCGACGTGATGATGATCACCGGCGACAACGAGCGCACCGCTCGCGCCGTCGCCGAGCAAGTGGGTATCGACCCCGAGAACGTCCGGGCTGGCGTCCTCCCAGAGGACAAGTCCGCCGCCGTCGAGGAGATTCAGGCGGACGGCCGGCAGGCGATGATGGTCGGCGACGGCGTCAACGACGCGCCGGCGCTCGCGGTCGCGCACGTCGGGACCGCCATCGGGAGCGGGACGGACGTGGCGATCGAGGCCGCGGACGTGACGCTGATGCGCGACGACCCGCTCGACGTGGTGAAGGCGATCCGGATCTCGGACGCCACCCTGCAAAAGATCAAACAGAACCTCGTGTGGGCGCTCGGCTACAACACGCTGATGATCCCGCTCGCCTCGCTCGGCCTGCTCCAGCCCGCACTGGCCGCCGGGGCGATGGCGCTCTCCAGCGTGAGCGTGCTGACGAACAGCCTGCTGTTCCGCCGGTACGAGCCTGACCGCGACTACCGGCTGCTGGGTCGGTTGCGGTAACCGTCGCTCCCGGGGGAATCACTCTCCCTTTTCAGAGGAGGCTCGCGAACCCCTTGTTGGCCCTCACCTCGCGGATAGCTATCTGTTCACTTCGATCGGCCAACCTCGCAAACCAGTTTCAGCGGTATTCGGACCGGTATGGAGGGAACGGCTCGAGAACTCGTCGGTCTGAGTTTTGCTTCCCGAAAGAGATTGTTCTCCCGCCGGCCGACGTTTGATATAGCGTTATAGAATTTATTTATTATGCGGCTACCCACTCGGCGGTCAACGGAAAGACGCGTCACCGGTGGACACGTCGGCTCTCGCTCCCATCTGCGATCGTGTTGCCGTCGATCGACCGGCTTTTTTCCCGGCCCGCCGTCGGATCGGGTATGGCCGACGAGTTTGACCCCGAGAAGTTCGAGGACAAGTACGCTCACTACTTCAACGAGCTCCAGCGGGCGTACAAGAACGCGTTCAACCACATGAACGAGCGCCACGACTCTCAGCTGATCCACGGGATCGACCAGACGATCCTCAACGAGTCCGAGCCGTTCTACGAGGACGGCGAGTTCCACGTCGAACTCCCCGAGAACCCGCGCGACCGGCTGGAGGGCGTGCTCGTCGACGACGAGACGTTCGAAGCGACGCTCGAGGAGTACGTCGACCGGATCGAGGCGGAGCTCCACCGGACGTTTCAGGTCGACCGGCCGGAGTAGCGACCGCCGGTTCCCCGTCCGAGACGCCGGTTCCCGCGGTTCGAGTCCGGTCGAACCAAAGGCATAAGCCCGCCGCCCGCCAACTCACTGGCATGAGCACGGAGACAGCCGACGGGGAAAACGAACTCCGCGAGCGGATTACGAACTTCCTGCGGCGAAACTTCCCACAGATCCAGATGCACGGCGGGAGCGCCGCCATCAACCACCTCGACCGCGAGAACGGCGAGGTCACGATCCAGCTCGGTGGCGCCTGCTCCGGCTGCGGTATCTCACCGATGACGATCCAGGCGATCAAGTCTCGGATGGTCAAAGAGATCCCGGAGATCGAGACCGTTCACGCAGACACGGGCGCGGGTTCGGGCGCTGACGGCGACCTCGGCGGCACCAGCAGCGGCGGCATGTCGCCGTCGTTCCCCGGCGAGACGACCGACGACGACGGCGACGACGAAGGCCCCCAGGCCCCGTTCTGAACCGACGCTCCGGCAGCTCTCGATTTTCCCGTTTTCACTCGTTTCCGACGCCGTAGCGGCGAGCCTCGCGGCTTTCGACGTAACGCCGATCCTCGACAATAAATCTAATATCGCTATATCGATTCCGGCTCGGAGCGGACGAGCACACCGCGACTGAAGCCTTTTTGCCCTCGGCGACCGTGGGCGACTCCTATGCACCACCGGGAAGTCGAGACGACGGCGGAGTACGTCGCCCGATTCGAGACCGGCGCCGACTGGCGCGAGGAGATCGAGGACCTCGCCCGCGCCGAGGACGTCGAGGCGGGCTGGTTCACGGCGCTCGGCGCCGTGCAGGACGCGGACGTCTGGTTCTACGACCAGGACGACACAGAGTACGAGTCGGTGACCTTCGACGAGCCGCTGGAGGTCGCCGCCTGCGTCGGGAACGTCTCGCTGCTCGACGGCGAGGTGTTCGCGCACACCCACGCCGTGCTGTCGCGGCCGAGCGGGCAGGCGCTCGCGGGCCACCTCGACTCCGCGACGGTCTGGGCGGGCGAGTGTCACCTGCGCGCGTTCGACGAGCCGCTGGAGCGGTCCCACGACGAGACGACCGACCTCGACTTATGGCTGTGAGGCGGGTCTCGCGGCGATGAGGCCCGACGACGAGCGTTACTTCGCTCGGATCGAAGACCGGCTCGACGAGGCGCTCGAGCTCGCGGAGACCGCGAAGGGGCAGGGGTACGACCCCGAGCCCGAGGTGGAGATCCCCGTCGCCCGCGACATGGCCGACCGGGTCGAGAACATCCTCGGCATCGACGGCGTCGCGGAGCGCGTCCGCGAGCTGGAAGCCGAGATGTCCCGTGAGGAGGCGGCGCTGGAGCTCGTCACCGACTTCGTCGAGGGGACGGTCGGCGACTACGACTCCCGCGCCGGCAAAGTTGAGGGCGCGGTCCGGACCGCGGTCGCCCTGCTCACGGAGGGAGTCGTCGCCGCGCCGATCGAGGGGATCGACCGCGTCGAGCTGCTGGAGAACGACGACGGCACCGAGTTCGTCAACGTCTACTACGCCGGTCCGATCCGGTCGGCGGGCGGGACCGCGCAGGCGCTGTCCGTGCTCGTCGCCGACTACGCCCGATCGCTTTTGGGCGTCGACGAGTACAAGCCGCGCGACGTGGAGGTCGAGCGCTACGCCGAGGAGATCGCCCTCTACGACACGGAGACCGGGCTCCAGTACACCCCGAAGGATAAGGAGTCGAAGTTCATCGCCGACCACATCCCGATCATGCTCGACGGCGAGGCGACGAGCGACGAGGAGGTCTCCGGCTTCCGGGACCTCGAACGGGTCGACACCAACTCCGCACGCGGCGGGATGTGCCTCGTCGCCGCCGAGGGGATTGCCCTGAAGGCGCCGAAGATCCAGCGGTACACCCGCGACCTCGACGAGGTCGACTGGCCGTGGCTTCAGGACCTCATCGACGGGACCATCGGGAAGGACGGGGCGGCGACGAGCGACGCGCCCGACGACGGCGACGACTCCGGAGACGCGGACGCCGGATCGGGTGACGGCGACGCGGGCGACACCGAGAGCGACGAGGGCAGCGCCGAGTCCGGGACGGACGGCCCCGACGGGCCGCTCCGCGCGGAGCCCTCCCAGAAGTTCCTCCGGGACCTGATCGCGGGCCGCCCGGTGTTCACGCACCCGAGCGAGGCGGGGGGGTTCCGGCTGCGGTACGGTCGCGCGCGAAACCACGGGTTCGCGACCGGCGGGGTTCACCCGGCGACGATGCACCTCGTCGACGACTTCCTCGCGGCCGGCACCCAGATCAAGACCGAGCGCCCGGGGAAGGCCCATGGGGTCGTCCCCGTCGACTCTATCGAGGGGCCGACGGTCCGGCTCGCGAACGGCGAGGTCCGCCGGATCGACGACCCGGAGGAAGCGAAAGCGGTCCGCAACGGCGTCGAGAAGGTGCTTGACCTGGGCGAGTACCTCGTCAACTACGGGGAGTTCGTCGAGAACAACCACCCGCTCGCGCCCGCCTCCTACGTGTACGAGTGGTGGGTCAAGGAGTTCGCGGCCGCCGGCGCCGACGTCCAGGCCCTGCGGGACGACCCCCACGTCGACCTCGAACACCCGGACGTCGACGAGGCGCTCGCGTGGGCGCGCGAGTACGACTGCCCGCTCCACCCGGAGTACACCTACCTCTGGCACGACGTGTCGGTCGCGGCGTTCGAGGCCCTCGCCGAGGCGGTCGCCGACGGCGACGTGGTCGAAGGGGTCCTCGCGATCGAGCGCACGGAGGCGACGCAGTCGGCCCTTGAGTCGCTGCTGGTCGAGCACACCGCCACGCCGGACGCCCTCCGGATCCCGACGTGGCGCCCGCTCGCGCGGTCGCTCGGGATCGACGACGGCCTCCGGCGGACGTGGGACGAGGCCGACCTCTCCGCGGCCGCCCGCGAGTGGGACGACGGCGACAACGCCGTGACGGCCGTCAACGAGGTCGCGCCCTTCCGGGTCCGCGAGCGCGCACCGACCCGGATCGGCAACCGGATGGGCCGCCCCGAGAAGTCGGAGAGCCGCGACCTCTCCCCGGCGGTCCACACCCTCTTCCCGATCAACGAGGCCGGCGGCCCCCAGCGCGACGTCGCCGAGGCCGCGAACGTGATGGATGACACGGGCCATCGCGGCCGGCTGGAGGTCGAGGTCTCGGACCGGGTCTGTCCAGACTGTGGCGAACACACCTACAAGGCGCGGTGTCCGGACTGCGAGGTCCACACCGAGCCGCACTACGAGTGCGGCGACTGCGGCACCGTCTGCGAGCCGGACGAGGCCGGCCGCGTCGAGTGCCCGCGCTGCGAGTGGGAGGTGCGGGCGGCGGCCCACCAGGAGGTCGACGTCAACGACGCGTACCGCTCCGCACTGGCGAACGTCGGCGAGCGCGAGGCGTCCTTCGAGATCCTCAAAGGGGTCCAGGGGCTCACCTCGCGGAACAAAACGCCCGAGCCGATGGAGAAGGGCGTCCTCCGTGCGAAGAACGGCGTCACGTCGTTCAAGGACGGGACCGTCAGGTACGACATGACCGACCTCCCGGTCACCTCCGTCCGGCCCGAGGAGCTCGATGTCACCGCAGATCACCTCCGCGAGATCGGCTACGAGACCGACATCGACGGCGAGCCGCTGCGCCACGACGACCAGCTCGTCGAACTCCGGGTGCAGGACATCGTCCTCTCGGACGGCGCCGCCGAGCACATGCTGCGGACCGCGGACTTCGTCGACGACCTCCTTGAACAGTTCTACGGCCTCCCCCGTTTCTACGAGGTGAACGAGCGCGACGACCTCGTCGGCGAGCTCGTCTTCGGGATGGCGCCCCACACGAGCGCGGCTACTGTCGGGAGAGTGGTCGGATTCACGTCGGCCGCGGTCGGATACGCTCATCCGTACTTTCACGCCGCGAAGCGTCGGAACTGCTTCCATCCGAAGACGGAAATCGAGTATCGAGACGACGCGGGTTGGCACCGCGAGACCATCGAGGAATTCGTCGAGGATCGGCTGGACGATCCGCGGACTGATGACTTCGGAACGCTCGTTGAGGAACTCGACGGCAACGTTGAGGTCCCTTCGATCGACGAACACGGAAACAAGTCGACACAGCCGGTGACTGCCGTCTCGAAACACCTGAGTCAGGACCATCTTGTCCAAGTCGAGACCCAGGACGGACGTTCGATCCGCGTGACGCCCGACCACACGATGCTGCGGGTAGTAGATGAGGAAGTCCAGAAGGTCGCCGCGAATGAGTTGGAGGTCGGCGATACGATTCCGGCGACTTCCCCCCAGCAGAACGTATCGATGGACGCCGCCGCTAGCACGGCGACGGATGGCGGCATCGAGACTGACGAGGTTACGTCGGTTTCGTTCCTCGAGAGCGACGTCGAGTATACTTACAATCTCACCGTCGCCGAGACGCACACGCTTGTGGCGAACGATTTGTCAGTTTCTCAATGTGATGGGGACGAGGATTGCGTCATGCTGCTCATGGACGGCCTTCTCAACTTCTCGAAAGAGTACCTTCCTGACCAACGCGGTGGGAGCGTCTCGGAAAACTCTCGACTCGTTGCTCGCGATCCGCAGGGACGGATCCGATACCTCACGTTCGACGAGTTTTGGAATGAACTCGAATCACCCATCGATGTCGACGGGAAGTTTAAAAAGCGAACATGCGTGCGTGAGGGGTGGCAGACGTACACATTCGACGAGAATCACGAGTCGAGCCTCCAGCCGATCGAGAAGGCGATCAGATACGGTGCTGACGACGACGAGACGCTTCTCAGAGTGGAGACGCAGTTCGGTCGCTCGCTCGATATCACCTCGAACCACAGTCTGTTCCGATACGACGATGGCATCGAAGAAGTGGCTGGTGACGACCTCGATGTCGGCGATCTCATTCTTGCACCGCAGCAGCTCGACGTCGAGACGCAGGCGGGAACGGTGGTCGATGTGGCCGAGTGTGTCGACGATCCGTACGTGTTCATCGACGACTCGGTCGAATCGTACCTCCGTGAGGTGTGGGACGAATCGGCCTGGGGGAGCGACGCGCGCGCTGCCTTCGACGGCGGACTCTCCTACCGCCTCTCGAAAGAGAAAGTCGCGCTCCGAACGCTCCGCGATATCGAGGGGGTATCACGAAACTGGCGTGCCGAGTTGAATCCACAGATCGGTCGAAAGGGTTCCTCAAGGGGAATCTCACGTCACATTCCGATGAATGACGACTTCTCGTGGCTCCTTGGACTGTTCGCCGCTGAGGGCTCGACGTCGTCCGTTCGACCGACGATCACCAATGCCGACGAGGAGATCGTTCGACGGACCGAGCGCATCATCAAAGACACGCTCGGCGTCGATCCGTCGGTACGATGGTCGAACAAGGCGTACGAAATTGGGTTCCCGGCCGTGTTCGAGGACGTCCTGTTTGAACTGGGATTCCGCGAGGAAGAATCGTCTGACTCGAGTGAGAAGGTCGTTCCCGAACCGATTCGACGCGGTGACCGATCGACGGTACAATCGTTCCTCCGTGGATTCATCGCCGGAGACGGGAGTGAAACGACCGATGACAACCAGACGACGATCGCGTTCCACACGACGAGTGAGGATCTTAAAGACGGGATCGTGTTCCTACTGCATCGACTCGGCGTCGTCGCTAACGTCTCGACACGCGATCGGGAACCGCCTCGGCAACGGATCTACACCGTCACCGTCTCTGGCGGTGCCTCGGACAATCCGCTTCGACGCGTCCTCGACGGCGAAGATCCGTACCAGCCGAAGAGCCTCACGGTCGGTATCCCCGGAGAACTCTTCGAAATTCGGCAGATGGAGATCCCAGACATCACCGATATCGTTCCGAAATATCTCAAGCGGCGTGAAAACATCAGTCTCGAAAAGCTCGAGTCGATCGTCGAGACGCTCGACGAACACGACCTCCCCACCGCCGCGCGTGAGAAGCTCGACGCGATCCGTCCGCTTGTCGACGGTGACCTCTCGTATCTCCGAGTTACCAATATCGATCGCGTCGACTACGACGGCCATCTCTACGACTTGCAAGTCGGCGGAGAACCGGTCTTCACAGCGAATTGGCTGTACGCTCACAACTCGATGGACGCGCCCCTCGTGATGTCCTCGCGGATCGACCCCTCCGAGATCGACGACGAGGCGCACAACATGGACATCGCGCGAGAGTACCCGCGGGAGTTCTACGAGGCGACGCTGGAGATGGCCGATCCGGAGTCGGTCGAGGACCTGATTCAGCTCGGCGAGGACACGCTCGGGACCGACGAGGAGTACCACGGCTTCGACCACACCCACGACACGACGGACATCGCGATGGGGCCGGACCTGTCGGCGTACAAGACGCTCGGGGACATGATGGAGAAGATGGACGCGCAGCTGGAGCTGGCCCGGAAGCTCCGCGCGGTCGACGAGACCGACGTGGCCGAGCGCGTCATCGAGTACCACTTCCTGCCGGACATCATCGGGAACCTCCGGGCGTTCTCGCGGCAGGAGACGCGGTGTCTCGACTGCGGGGAGAAGTACCGCCGGATGCCTCTCTCGGGCGACTGCCGCGAGTGCGGCGGCCGGGTGAACCTCACGGTCCACCAAGGGTCGGTGAACAAGTACGTCGACACGGCGATCGAGGTCGCGGACCGGTTCGGCTGTCGGCCCTACACGAAACAGCGGCTGAAGGTGTTAGAGGAGTCGCTCGAATCGATCTTCGAGGACGACACGAACAAGCAGTCCGGCATCGCGGACTTCATGTGACGCGTCGCGGCCGTAGTGCGCGTGCCGCCGCGGGGTGTGCCGCGACGGCGTGACCGGTCCGGCCGGGCAGGGGATCCCGGCGACGGACCGAGGTGGGATCTGACAGGCTCCTCCGAGTGACTTCCAAGCGGGTGTGCCTCTCGTCGAACGAGCCGGCTGGAAGTCATCCCCACTTGCGTCCTCGCGCTTTTGACCGTTCGGCATGATATATCATGCCATTAAAATAGCGACCGCCGCGGCGGTCGCTCCCTCACTCCTCGGCTCGCGCCGCCTCGACCACTCGCACGAACTCCCGGGCGGTCTCGGTGATCTCGTCGTAATCGCCGCGCTCGGCGGCGTCGTAGTCCACGAGCGCGCCGCCGGCGCCGACCGCGAACGCGCCGGCCTCGACGTAGTCGCCGGCGTTGTCGGGGGCGACGCCGCCGGTCGGCATCATCGGGATCTGGCCGAGCGGGCCCTTCATCGCGCCGAGGTGCGCCGGACCGACGGTCTTCGCGGGGAACACCTTCACGAAGTCGGCGCCGGCCTCGTAGCCGCGGACCGCCTCGGTCGGCGTCATCACGCCGGGCGCGGTGACGGCGCCGTAGCGGTTGCAGGTCTCGATCACGTCCTCGTGGAGGCTCGGCGAGACGACGAACTCGGCGCCGGCCATCAGGGTCGCCCGGGCGGTCTCGCTGTCGAGGACGGTGCCGGTGCCGACCACGACCTCGTCGCCGAACGAGCCCGTCACTTCCTCGAGTTTCCCGGCGACGTCGGGCGTGTCCGCGGTGATCTCGACGGCGGTGACCCCTCCCTCGCGGAGCGCCTCCGTGATCCCGATGAGTTGGTCGGCCTCGACCCCGCGCAGCACCGCGACGACGCCGGTGTCGGCGAGCCGCGAAAGCGTCTCGTTCATACGCGACGGTTCCCGAGCGGCTACTTAAATCCGTCCGGAGCCGCCGTGGTACGTGTCACCGTGGCTTAAATCGGATCGTGCGACCGATCGGCACAAAATCGCCGGCGATCCCGGGTAATCCCCGGTGAAACGGCCGCGGCGAAACACTACCCTTTTGACCCTGCTATCGGTAACAAACGGTATAATGGGCCGACGCAAGAAGATCGTTCAAGAGTGTGAACGGCTGATGGACTCTCCGGAGAACATCCGGAACATCGCCATCGCCGCCCACGTCGACCACGGCAAGACGACGCTCTCCGACAACCTGCTGGCCGGTGCCGGCATGATCTCCCAAGACACCGCGGGCGAGCAGCTCGCGATGGACACGAAGGAGGACGAGCAGGAGCGCGGCATCACCATCGACGCGGCGAACGTCTCGATGACCCACGAGTACGAGGACACAAACCACCTCGTCAACCTCATCGACACCCCGGGCCACGTGGACTTCGGGGGCGACGTCACCCGCGCCATGCGCGCGGTCGACGGCGCCTTAGTGGTCGTCGACGCCGTCGAGGGCGCGATGCCCCAGACCGAGACGGTGCTCCGGCAGGCGCTCCGGGAGGGCGTGAAGCCGGCGCTGTTCATCAACAAGGTCGACCGCCTCATCTCGGAGCTCCAAGAGGGGCCTCAGGAGATGCAGGAGCGACTGCTGTCGGTTATCTCCGACGTCAACGAGCTCATCCGCGGGATGGCCGAGAACATGGACGACATCCCCGAGGACTGGACCGTCTCCGTTGAGGACGGCACGGTCGGCTTCGGCTCCGCGCTGTACAAGTGGGGCGTCTCGATGCCGTCGATGCAGCGGACCGGCATGGACTTCGGCGACATCATGGAGCTCGAACAGAACGACGGGCGCGAGGAGCTCCACGAGCGGACGCCGCTCTCGGACGTCGTGCTCGACATGGTCTGCGAGCACTTCCCGAACCCGGTCGACGCCCAGCCCCGCCGCGTCCCGCGCATCTGGCGCGGCGACCCGGAGAGCGAGCTGGCCGACACGATGCGGATGGTCAACGAGGACGGCGAGGTCGTGTTCATGGTCACCGACATCTCCATGGACCCGCACGCGGGCGAGATCGCGACGGGCCGCGTCTTCTCCGGGACCTTGGAGAAGGGCCAGGAGCTGTACGTCTCCGGGACGGCCGGCAAAAACCGGATCCAGAGCGTCGGGCTCTTCATGGGGTCCGAGCGCGAGGAGGTGGATCGCGTCCCGGCGGGGAACATCGCCTCGGTCACCGGACTGCGTGACGCCATCGCCGGCTCCACGGTCTCCTCCGTGGAGATGACGCCGTTCGAGTCGATCGAACACATCTCCGAGCCGGTCATTACGAAGTCCGTCGAGGCGCAGAGCATGGACGACCTGCCGAAGCTCATCGAGACGCTCCAGCAGGTCGCCAAGGAGGACCCGACGATCCAGATCGAGATCAACGAGGACACGGGCGAGCACCTCATCAGCGGGCAGGGCGAGCTCCACCTCGAAGTGATTACCCAGCGGATCCGCGACAACCAGGGCATCCCGGTCATCACCGGCGAGCCGATCGTCGTCTTCCGCGAGCAGCCCCAGGAGGCCTCCCGCGAGGTCGAAGGGCAGTCGCCGAACCGCCACAACAAGTTCTACATCACCGTCGAGCCGATGTCGCAGGACATCGTCGACGCCATCCAGCTCGGCGAGGTCTCGATGGACATGCCCGAACTGGAACGCCGCGAGGCGCTTCAGGAGGCCGGCATGGACAAGGACACCTCGCAGAACGTCGAGGACATCCACCGGACGAACATCCTCATCGACGACACGAAGGGTATCCAGCACCTCAACGAGACGATGGAACTCGTCTTGGAGGGGCTACAGGACGCGCTCGACGACGGGCCGCTCGCCGCCGAGCCGGTGCAGGGGTCGCTGTTCCGCCTGCACGACGCGAAGCTCCACGAGGACACCATCCACCGCGGTCCCGCGCAGGTCATTCCCGCGACCCGCGACGCGGTCCACCGCTCGCTGATCGACGGCGAGGTCCGACTGCTGGAGCCGATCCAGGACGTCCGGATCGACGTGCCCTCGGAGCACATGGGCGCGGCGTCCGGCGAGATCCAGGGCCGCCGTGGCCGCGTCGACGACATGTACCAGGAGGGCGACCTCATGGTCGTCGAGGGCATCGCGCCCGTCGAGGAGATGATCGGCTTCTCCTCCGACATCCGCTCGGCCACCGAGGGCCGCGCCTCGTGGAACACCGAGAACGCGGGCTTCCGGGTCCTCGTCGACAACCTCCAGCGCGAGAAGATCATGGAGATCCGCGAGCGCAAGGGGATGAAGCTCGAACTGCCGCAGTCGATCGACTACTTCTGAGTCGACGACGCGGTCCGCGGTCTGCCGCGCCGTAGCGCCGCCTCTCGCGTTTTCTCTCTATCTCCTCCCCTTGATCCTCCCCACTAGCTCCCGTGCCATTGGTTCACACGCCGGGGAGCGAGGCAACGCCTGCCATCGCCGAAGGCTTATACCGGATCCCCCGACTCCTTTCGGGTATGCAGACGGGCACGATTCCCGCTCGGCGCATCGCGACGGAGCCAGCAAGCGACCGCTCCGCCCCGCCGACAGGACCGTGCCGAACCGCGACGACGGCGTCGGTCGAATCGGCCCCGACCTCGGTGTCGGCCGCCCTCGACGTCGACGCGGTCGGCCTCGTGGAGGTGGCGGCGTGAGCGACGCGCCCGACGGGATCGACGGTCGGTCCGACAACGTCGACGACCCCACTCCCGACGGCGGCCACGCCGCGGCGACGCCGTCGACGCACACGGTGCGGCTCGAGCTCGTCGACGAGCCCGGGCAGCTGCTCGCCGCGCTCCACCCGATCGCCGACAACGGCGGGAACCTCCTCTCGATCTACCACGAGCGCGGGAACAAGACCCCGCGCGGTCGGATCCCGGTCGAGGTCGACTTCGAGGCGACCCAGGACCGCTTCGAGGAGATCGTCGACGCGCTCCGGACTGAGGGCGTGAACGTGATGCAGGCTGGGACGGAGCGGTACGCCGAGGAGGTGACGCTGCTCCTGTTCGGCCACCTCATCGACACCGACCTCTCCGACACGCTCTCCCGGATCGAGGCGTGCGAGTCGGCGTCGGTCGCCGACGTGTCGCTGGCGGCGCCGCAGGGCACCGAGGAGGTGTCGAGCGCGCGGCTCCGTCTGGAGGCCCGCGCCGGCGAGACGGAGACCGCGCTCGCGGCCGTCCGGGAGCTGGCCGACGAGAAGGAACTGCGTCTCGTCGAGCCGCTCACGGGGGTGGAGGCGTGAGACTCGCCGTCATCGGCGCGGGCGCGGTCGGGCGTTCCGTCGTCGAGCTCGCGGGCGAGCACGGCCACGAGGTCGTCGCGGTCGCTGACTCCTCCTCGGCGGTCGTCGCTGACGGGGCGAACGGGCCAGACGGCCGGACCCCCGGCGTCGACCCCGACGCGGTGGTGGCTCGGAAAGCGGAGCGGGGGATTGTCGGCGACGGCGACCCCGAGGACGCGCTGGCGGCCGACTACGACGTCCTGGTCGAGGCGACGCCGACGACGCTGGGCGACGCCGATCCCGGCTTCTCGCACGTGACTCGCGCGCTGGAGCGCGACCGCCACGCCGTGCTCGCGAACAAGGGGCCGGTCGCGGAGCGGTTCGGCGACCTGCGGGCGGCCGTCGCCGACAGCGCGGGCGAGATCCGGTTCGAGGCGACCGTCGGCGGCGCCATCCCCGCGGTCTCGACCGTCGAGGACATCGAGCCGGGCCACGTCACGGCGGTCCGCGGCGTGCTCAACGGGACGGCGAACTTCATCCTCACTCGGATGGCCGCCGAGGGACTCGACTACGACCACGTGCTCGCCGAAGCGCAGGACCTCGGCGTCGCCGAGGCCGACCCCTCCTTCGACGTCGACGGGACCGACGCGGCGCTGAAGTGCGTCATCCTCGCGAACGTGCTCTCGTTCGGCGCGGTCGACGACCCGGCCGACGCCCGGGAGTTCACGCTCGACGACGCCGACGTCGAGGGGATCCGCGACGTGCCGGGCTCGACGCTCCGGCTCGCCGCCGAGGACGGCAGGACCGTCCGCCTCATCGGTGAGGCGACCGGCGAGACGGTCCGAGTCGCCCCGCGGCTCGTCCCCGAGAACGGGACGCTCGCGGTCTCCGGGACGCAGAACATCGTCCAGATCGAGACGACCCACGCCGGCCGGCTCAACATCTCGGGCCGCGGCGCCGGCGGGCCCGAGACCGCGAGCGCGGTGCTCGGCGACGTCGGCCGGCTGAAGTAGGTCGCCCCGCTCTCGGAGCGCGCGACTGCCACCTCGGCCGTGCGGCGCGATGGCGTGCCCCGCGTTGTCGAGAATCGCCCGACTGCGGCGCGATACTCTGTGGTCCGTATCGAAACCGTTTTAGTGGAATCGACCGAAACTTACTCACAGAGCGCCTTAGCGCGTGATTACCCCATGAGTGACAAACCGCACCAGAATCTGGCCATCATCGGCCACGTCGACCACGGCAAGAGTACGCTCGTGGGTCGCCTCCTCTTCGAGACGGGGAGCGTCCCCGAGCACGTAATCGAGCAGCACCGCGAGGAAGCCGAAGAGAAGGGCAAGGGCGGCTTCGAGTTCGCCTACGTGATGGACAACCTCGCCGAGGAGCGCGAGCGCGGCGTCACGATCGACATCGCCCACCAGGAGTTCGACACGGACACTTACTACTTCACCATCGTCGACTGCCCGGGCCACCGTGACTTCGTGAAGAACATGATCACGGGCGCCTCGCAGGCCGACAACGCAGTGCTCGTCGTCGCGGCCGACGACGGCGTCGCGCCCCAGACCCGAGAGCACGTGTTCCTGGCCCGCACGCTGGGCATCAACGAGCTCATCATCGGCGTCAACAAGATGGACCTGGTCGACTACCAGGAGTCCTCCTACAAGGAGGTTATCGGCGAGGTCGAGGACCTGCTCAACCAGGTCCGCTTCGCGACGGACGACACGACGTTCGTGCCCATCTCGGCGTTCGAGGGCGACAACGTCTCCGAGGCGTCCGAGAACACCCCGTGGTACGACGGGCCCACCCTGCTGGAGTCGCTCAACGACCTCCCGGAGACCGAGCCGCCGACGGACGCGCCGCTCCGGCTCCCCATCCAGGACGTCTACACCATCTCCGGCATCGGGACCGTCCCCGTAGGACGCGTCGAGACCGGTATCCTCAACACCGGCGACAACGTCTCCTTCCAGCCGTCCGACGTGGGCGGCGAGGTGAAGACGATCGAGATGCACCACGAGGAGGTGCCCGAGGCCGGCCCCGGCGACAACGTCGGATTCAACGTCCGCGGGCTCGGTAAGGACGACATCCGCCGCGGCGACGTTGTCGGTCCCGCCGAGGACCCGCCGAGCGTCGCCGAGAC
Source organism: Halorubrum yunnanense (assembly GCF_026586675.1). Classification (GTDB taxonomy): domain Archaea; phylum Halobacteriota; class Halobacteria; order Halobacteriales; family Haloferacaceae; genus Halorubrum; species Halorubrum yunnanense. Next base: position 205,984 of record NZ_JAODIX010000030.1, on the reverse strand, counting down.
GTTCCAGGCGCAGGTCGTCGTCATGCAGCACCCGTCGGTCATCACGGCCGGCTACACGCCCGTCTTCCACGCCCACACGGCGCAGGTCGCCTGTACGATCGAGTCGATCGACCAGAAGATCGACCCCGCGTCGGGCGAGGTCGCCGAGGAGAACCCGGACTTCATCAAATCCGGCGACGCCGCGGTCGTCACCGTGCGCCCCCAGAAGCCGCTCAGCATCGAGCCGTCGAGCCAGATCCCGGAGCTCGGCAGCTTCGCCATCCGCGACATGGGTCAGACCATCGCGGCCGGCAAGGTGCTCGAAGTCAACGAGCGATAATCGATGCAGCAGGCACGCGTCCGCCTCGCCGGCACGAGCCCCGAGGACCTCGACGACATCTGCGACGACGTCCGCGAGATCGCGGACTCGACGGGGGTCGCCCTGTCGGGCCCGATCCCGCTGCCGACGAAGACGCTCGAGATCCCGTCGCGAAAGTCCCCGGACGGTGAGGGGACGGCGACGTGGGAGCACTGGGAGATGCGCGTCCACAAGCGTCTGATCGACATCGACGCCGACGAACGCGCCCTCCGCCAGCTCATGCGCGTCCAAGTGCCGAACGACGTCAGCATCGAGATCGTTCTGGAAGACTAAGCGCTAGGGCGCATCCCGCTCTCTTTGTTTTATTTACCGTCGCCAGCGGCGGCGCCGTCGCTCCGTTTTCACCGAACGTCCAGTACCCCCACGCGTCCCGCGAGGAGCCCGCTGAACGCGCCGGTCGCGTGGGCGATCAGGGCGACGCCCGGCGCCGCGGTCGTCGCGGTGAGCGCGACGGCGGCGAGCCCGAACAGCGCGAACTGCGCGCGCGGCGGGAGCTGCAGGCGGTCGAACAGCGTCGCGGTCACGACGTTGCCCGCGAGCAGGTAGCCGCCGAGCGCGAAGACCGCACCGCTCAGCCCCAACACGGCGGTTGGAGGACCGATGAGCCCGCCAAGCGTCACCTGCGCGGTCCCGGCGAGCGCTCCGGTCGCCACCACGAACGCGTGGAAGCGGAACCGGCTGGTCCGGCGTTCGACGAGCGGGCCGACGAGGAGCAGCGCGAGCCCGTTCGCCAGCAGGTGGCCGATCGACCCGTGCGCGTACACGCTGGTGACGACCGTCCACGGAGCGACGGACAGCGGGGTCGCCAGCGCGAAGGCTCCCGCGAGGCCGACGAGGCGCAGCGCACCCTGCGCGACCCCGACGAGCGACGCGACCGCGAGCGTTTCGAGGGTGGCACGCATCGCGTGACCGTTCGCGTCGGACCGACTTAAGCGCGGCCGGGTCACCGAGTCTCGGCAGTCGACTCCGGCGATCAGATGACGTCGTCGGGGGCGTGGGCGGCCGCCATCCGCTCGGCCTCAGCGGCGTACCGCTCGCGCTCGGCCGGATCGTCGACGCTCCCGACGTTCGCCGGCTCGGCGTCGACCGCGGCGGTGGTGTCCCGGACGTCGGAGAAGGAGGTGAGCGCGCGCTCCTTCCGGAAGTAGCGCTCGCCGTCGGGCGTGGCGTAGGTGAGGATCACCATGTTCTGCTCGTCGTCGGAGTAGGTGCGCTCGACGAGCCACATTCGGACGGTGTCGGCCATACGTGATATTTCGATAGACGCGCGAAAACGACTTTCGGCGGTTCGCGTCCGCCGAGAGCGCGGTGAACCGGTCCCCCGGCGGCGGTCCCCCCGGTGGCCGAACCGTCAGCGTTATATGTTTTAGGGCGACCTAAATCAACGTATGACCGTCGAACGGCGCCACGAACGCCCGCGTACCGATGCGACGGCCGGGCGGCTCCGACCGCTTCGGTGCGGAGGTCGACAGCTGTGACGGGGACCGACCTCGGGGCCCGGCTCCGCGCCGGGCTCTCGCGGGAGCGGCTCACCGCTCTCGGGACGCTCGTCGTCCTCGGCCTCGGCGCGGCGTACCTCGCCCGGGGCCTCGACACGGACGCGGTCCTCGCGGCCGTGACGGCGGCCGACCCGGCGCTTCTGACCGTCGCGCTCGGCGGCTACCTGCTCTCGTGGCCGGTCAGGGGGCGGCGGTACGGCGACGTACTCGCGGCCATGGACCGCCGCTGCCGGACCGGCTTCCTCACCGCGACCGTCTTCGCCAGCCAGACCGCGAACCTCGTCGTCCCGGCCCGCGCCGGCGACGGGGTCCGCGCGTACCTGCTCAAGGACCGGCGGGACGTGCCGTACCCGACAGGCGTCGCCTCGCTCGCGGTCGAGCGCGCGTTCGACCTCGTGGCCATCGGCGCGCTCGGGGGTGTCGCGCTCGCGTTCCTGCTCCTGACCGGTCGGTCGCCAGAGTCGGGCGAGTCGGTGGGCGCCGTCGCGCCGTCGACCGCGCTCGCGGCCGCGTCCGGCATCGCCGCCGTCGCCGTCGTCCTCTCGGTCGCGACCGTCGCGGTCGCCCGGAGCGACCGGCGATTCGGACCCGGGCTCTGGGCTCGGGTCGCGGGCCTCGGGCCGGACCGCTCCCGACTCGCGCGAGTCGTCGACGCCGCCGTCCGGTTCGGCGCGTCCGTCAGGGTCGTCGCCGCCGATCCGCGTCGCCTCGGAGCGGTGTTCCTCTGGAGCGTCCTGATCTGGGCGCTCGACGTCCTCACCGCCGTGCTCGTGCTCGCCGCGCTCACCGGCGGGGTCGGGGGGGCCGTCCCGACTCCGACGCTGCTCGTCGTCGGGACGCTCGCGGTCAGCGTCGGCAACCTCGCGAAGGTGCTCCCGCTCTCGCAGGGCGGCATCGGGCTGTACGAGGCGGCGTTCACCGGCCTCGTCGCGAGCGCGACGGGGCTCCCGGTCGAGACGGCGCTCGCGGCGGCGATCCTCGACCACGCGCTGAAGAACGCGGTCACGCTCGCCGGCGGCGGGGTCGCCGCGCTCGCGCTCGGAGTTTCGCCGACCGCCGGTCCCGCGGGGGACGGCGAGTCGACTCCCCCGGTGCAGGCCGACGGGGGGACCGTCGCCGGCGACGCCGGTGCGAGGGGCGCGGCCGGCGATACGGCGCCGAACGCCGCCGGAGAGAGCGAGTCGCCGCACTCCGGACCGTCAGACTTTCAGGCCAACCTAAAAACGTTGGAGTATGGAAGAACGCCGCCCAGACGCCGCAAGTGGGGACATCTGCGTGATCGTCCCCACGATCCGCGAATACGAGTGCCTGCGCGAGTACGTCGCGAACGCCCGGGAACACGGGTTCGACGTCTCCCGGCTCCACTTCGTGCTCGTCACCGAGGACTTCTGCGACGTCGACGAGATGCGCGCCATGCTCGACGACCTCGACGTCTCCGGCGAGGTCTTCGACGGCACCCGCCGCGAGGAGTGGTACGAGGCCAACGGGGTCGCAGAGTACGGCCACGTCGTCCCGGCCGCGAGCCACGCCGAGACGAGCTTCGGGCTCCTCTACATGTGGGCCGACGACGCCTTCGAGTACGGCCTCTTCATCGACGACGACACGCTCCCGCACGACGGCGAGGACTACTTCGGGCGCCACATGGAGAACCTCGCGTTCGAGGGGGCGATCGAATCGGTCAGCTCCGACGAGCAGTGGGTCAACGTCCTCTACCGGAACGCCGACGAGCACGGGCTCTACCCGCGCGGGTACCCCTACTCGGCGATGGACGAGACGGTTGAGACGGGCACCGCCGAGATCGAGGCCGGTGAGGTCGTCGCCTCGCAGGGGCTGTGGACGAATGTCCCCGACCTCGACGCGGTCCGGATCCTGATGGACGGCGACCTGGAGGGGCAGGCGCAGACGCGGACGACCGCCGACGACTTCGGCGACGACTTCGTCGCCGGCCGGGGCAACTACCTCACCGTCTGCTCGATGAACCTCGCGTTCCGCCGCGAGGTGATCCCCGCGTTCTACCAGCTCCCGATGGACGACAACGAGTGGGACGTGGGCCGGTTCGACGACATCTGGTCGGGACTCTTCCTCAAGCGCGCCTGCGACGTGCTGGACAAGCGGATCTACAACGGCGGCCCGCTGTGTGAACACAACAAGGCCCCGCGGTCGACGTTCGACGACCTCGCGAACGAGGTGGCGGGGCTGGAGCTGAACGAGCACGTCTGGGAGGTGATCGACGAGGCGGGGGCCGACGCGGACTCGTTCGAGGCGGCGTTCGCGTCGATGGCCGACGCGCTCGCGGCGGGCGACTTCTCCGAGTGGAACAACGGCGCGTTCCTCAACCACTGCGGCGAGTACATGCGCGACTGGCTCGACTGCCTCGACGCGATCCGCCGAACGCCGGCCCTCGCGGACGACTGAACCGACACGGTTAAAAGTATTTAGGCAAGCCTAAAACACATGACTCACCACCTGCCAGACGACGTGGATCGGCGGCGGTTCCTCGCGGCCACCGGCGCGCTCGGCCTCGCCGGGATCGCGGGCTGTACGGGCGACGAAACGAGCGACGGCGGCGACGGCACGGAATCGGTCGGACAGATCGGTTCCGGCCGCGCGGGGCGGGAGCTCCCGGGCGGTACCCGCATCGCCGAGATGCCCGACCTGGAGGGTGAGCTCACGGTGTACTCCGGGCGCGGCGAGTTCCTCGTCGGCGAGCTCGTCGAGTACATCGAAGGCCAGTACGACGGCTTCGAGCTGACGGTCCGGTACGCCGACTCCACCGACCTCGTCAACCAGATCGCCAACGAGGGCGACGGCTCGCCGGCCGACGTGTTCTACTCGGTGAACGCCGGGTCGCTCGGCGCGCTCGCCAACGGGGGGCGCACCCGAGAGCTCTCCTCGGAGCTCACCGACATGGTCCGCGAGGAGTTCCACACCGAGCAGTGGGTCGGGACGTCGGGCCGCGCCCGCACTGTCCCGTACAACACTGAGGCGTTCTCCGAGGACGACCTCCCGGACGACATCATGGCGTACCCGGAGGAGTTCGCCGGCAGCCTCGGCTGGGCGCCCTCCTACGGCTCCTGTCAGGCGTTCGTCACCGCGATGCGGCTCATCGAGGGCGACGAGGCGACGCTGGACTGGTTGGAGTCGGTCGCCGAGGCCGGAATCAGCAGCTACCCCGACGAGTTCGCCGCCTGTCAGGCGATCGCCGACGGGGAGATCGACGCGGCGTTCACGAACCACTACTACATCCAGCGCGTCCTCGACGGCAACCCGGAGGCGACGCTCGGCACCGCGTTCACCGAGGGCGACGCGGGCGCGGTGTTCAACGTCGCCGGCGCCGCGGTCGTCGACACGGCGAGCGACCCCACGCTCGCCGAGAACTTCGTCCGCCACCTGCTGTCGGCCGAGGCGCAGGACTACTTCGCCCGGACGACGTTCGAGTACCCGCTCATCCCGGACGTGGAGCCGATCGGCGACCTGCCCTCGATCGACGAGCTCGACGTCCCCGACATCGACCTGACGCAGCTGTCCGACCTGGAACCGACGATCGACCTCATGCGCGAGGCCGGCGTCGAGGTGTAGGTCCGCCTCGCAGACACCCGTGTCGCCCCCTTCGGCTCTCCGCCGTTTCCGCCGGCTCGCTCGTCGATCCGCGCGTCGACTCGCGAGCCGCGGCCGAGCCCGGATCGCCCGCGCGGACCGCCTGACGCTGGCGGCCGCCCTCGTCGCCGTCGCGGCCGGCGTCTTCACCTTCGCCGTCGCCGCGACGCTGTTCCGCTACCACTCGGTCAACCACGACGAGGGGGTGTACCTCACGCAGGCCGCGCTGCTGCTCTCCGGCCAGCTGGAGTTCCACGCCGGCGCGCTGGCCGACGCCGTCCACCCGTGGTTCTTCGTCGAGGACGACGGTCGACTCTACCCGAAGTACAACCCCGTTCCCGCCGCGATGTACGCGGTCTCTTTGGCGTTATTCGGCGAGCCGCGGGTGACGCTCGCGGTCGTCGCCGCCGGCAACGCGACGCTCGTCTACCTGCTCGGGTTGACCGTCTTCGATCGGCGGGTCGGCCTCGCGGCCGCCGTCTGCTTCGCCGCCTCACCGATGGCGCTGGTCACCTCCGCGGTGTTCCTCCCGTACGCGCCGACGACGTTCCTGAACCTGCTGTTTGCGGTCGCGTACCTCCGAGGCGTCCGCGATCGATCGCTCCCGCTCGCCGGGCTCGCGGGCGTCGCGATCGGGCTCGCCTTCTTCGCCCGGCCGTTCACGGCGGTGCTGTTCGCGGCGCCCTTCATTCTACACGCGCTCGGTCGGGTGGTTGTCGCGGTCCGGGACGCGGGGGTTCCGCCGTTCCCGCTCCCCGCCCCGGTCCGCCGCCACGGGCTCACCGCGCTTCTCGGGATCTTCTTCGTCGCCGTCACCCTCGCGTACAACCTCCGGCTGACCGGCGCGCCCCTCACCTTCCCGTACGAGGCGTTCGCACCGATGGATGGTCCCGGATTCGGCGAGCGCCGGATTCTCGGCCACAGCGAGGAGTACACCGTCGAGCTGGCGCTCCGATCGAACGGGTACGCGCTGTGGTACCTCGTCACGCGATGGGTGGTCGCAGGCCCGCTCGGCGCACTGCTCGCGCTCGCTGGCGGCGGGCTGGCCGCGGGGCGGTGGCTGTCGGGGCGGCGCGCGTTCGGGGTGAGAGACGGCGGCGACGACCGTGACGACGCGGCCGGCCGCCGCTTCGAACGCACGGCCGGCCGCCGCTTCGAACGCACGGCCGGCCTCCTGCTCGGCGGGGTCGTCGTCTCCGTCGTCGTCGGGAACCTCTTCTTCTGGGGGACGAACAACCTCCTCGGGACGCTGTCGGACCCGACTGACGGGCTGGTCGCGGGCTTCGGGCCGTTCTACCACTTCGACCTCCTCGTCCCGCTGTCGCTGTTCGGCGGCGTCGCCGTCGCCGCCGGCGGCCGGGGGCTCTCCCGGCTCCGGGACGGGCTCTCCTCTCGGGTCACGCCGGACACGGCGCGGGCGGTCGTCGTCGCGGTGGCGGCGCTCGCGATTCTCGGCGGGGCGCTCGGCGCGGCGGCCGCGGCCGAGGCGCCCCTCGACCGTCACTCGGCGCACGCCGACAAGTACGAGACGGCCTACGAGCCGATCGAGTCGGCCCAGTTCGACGACGATCTCGTGTTCGTCCCCACGCCGTACGGCGAGTGGCTCAACCACCCGTTCCAAGTGTTCCGGAACGAGCCCGGACTGGACGGTCCGGTCGTGTACGCGCTCGACCGCGACCCGGCCGAGGACTTCGCGGTGATCGACACGTACCCTGATCGCGACCTCCGGCGATACGCGTACCGAGGCGTCTGGACGCCGGACCCGAATCGGCGCGTCACCCCCAAGCTCGAATCGCTCGCGGTTCGGGAGGGAGAGCGAGTCGACGCGGCGACGACCGTGGGGGTGCCGGCCCGCGTTCAGCGGGCGGTCGTTCGACTGGAGACCACGCGCGGGGAGCCGGTAGGCGGCGCCGAGACGGTCCGCGCCGAGTACGACGTGCGCGACCCTGACGGCTCGCTCGCGGTCGGTTGGTCGCTGACGCCCGACGGCGCGCGCTTGGACGGCGCGCCGAACGCGACCGTCCCGATCGACCCCGCGGGCGACGAGGTGATCGTGACGGTGACCCTCGTCGACGCCGCGGGCTCGACGTTCACCTATCGGCAGGAGGCGACGGTCCGTGAGCCGGATGGGAGTGTCGAGGTCGTCTGGCCGCCGGAGCGCTCGGTCTGCCGGCTCGTGACGGAGTGCGGGACTGAGGGGACGTACATTCCCGGCGATTCGGGGGTCCACCCGGAGTGGGTCGCCTTCGAGACGAACGCCGAGGCGAACGACCTTACTGAATAGCGGTGAACTGCTGGCGGATGTTTGTGAACTACCCTACCCTACTCGCGCTGATGCGCTCGCTGAGGGTGGGGCTTCCTGCTTCCACGACGCGCTTTGCAGATACGGACGTATCCACAGGGAGCGCAGTCTCCACAGGCGTTAACGAATCGCTGTGAGATTCGTTCACACACCAGAAATCTTCGATTTCTGGGGACGTTGATTCGGAGTGTCCCACTCCTAATTGCTCGGTGGGACCACTCCCTGGGACAACGCACGCTTCTTGTCGCGTTTGAACGCTGTCCGTGTCCGTCAGCTTCGCAAGGAACGAGCCGTTCCGAACGGAACGACGAGTGAGTCGAAGCCAACAGGTCCGAACGCCCATCTTGATCGTTTGTTCAGCGGTCGACGATATAAATGCCTGCGTGGGCCTGTGGCCTGCAACCGTATCGCTGTGTGAGTAGGTGATGACGGCGCTGTATCGCCACCCTACTCCGCTCCCTTCGGTCGCTCCGTTGAGGGTGGGGACTTAGCGCCTACATTCAGCTAAATAGCCGTTGACCGCGGATCGACGGTGAACACCTCCAAAGCTCCAGTCGCTCGCTTATAAATGATTGATTGCGGATCGACGGTGAACACCTCCAAAGCCCCAGTCGCTCGCTTATAAATGATTGATTGCGGATCGACGGTGAACACCTCCAAAGCCCCAGTCGCTCGCTTATAAATGATTGATTGCGGATCGACGGTGAACACCTCCAAAGCCCCAGCCGGGAGGCGGGCGCACGCTTGCTGCGCTCCTCGTCACTCGCTACGCTCGTTCCTGCGGTGCTTGCGTCGCCTGCGCCCGCCTCCCGGCTGCCCCTTTGAGTCCCACCCCGACCGCACAGCAACCCCACCCCACACCTCCCCAGCCTCGCGGCTCCCTACGGTCGCCGCGTCCCTCGCGCGTGCTGCTCGCGGCCTATCGGCCGCTCACAGGCACGCGCCACCGCGTTTATTTATAAACGGTCGTCGCTGCTGCAGTTCTATTTAAATACCACGTCGCTTCCGGCGGTTCGCGGTGCCGGGGGAAAGAACCTGTTCCCCGTTATCCGGGCCGTCTCGCGCTCAGATCCGCCGCAGCCGCTCTTCGAGGCAGACCGTCACGATGGACTTCGCGATGGCGGCGCCGCCCTCGATCGGGTCGAGCTTCGTCTCGCCGAGGCGCTCGGCGTAGTCGATGGGACGCTCGCGCACGTCGTGACCACGCATGAGGGGACGGATGAGCAGCTCCGCGGAGAGACCGGTGTTCTCGGTCCACTCGATGTCCTCGACGACCTCGCGGCGGTACGCGCGCATCCCGGTGGTGGTGTCGTGGACGCGCTCGCCCATCAGGAGGGAGGCGAGCGCCGCGAACGCGTGGTTGCCGAGGCGGTTGAACGCGGGCATCGCCGTCGCGCCGTGGTAGAGGCGGTCGCCGCTGACGACGTCGGCGCCGTCGTTGATCGCCTCGAGGAACTCCGGCAGCCGCTCCATCGGATAGGTGTCGTCGCAGTCGGTCGTGACGACGATCGGGCGGTCGGGGGCGAGGATCGCCTCGCGGACGGCGACGCCGTACCCCTGCGGCTCCTGCTCGATGACGCGCGCGCCGTGTTCCCGGGCGATCTCCGGGGTCCGGTCCGACGAGCCGTCGACGCAGACGACCTCGGCCCGGCCGCCGGTGACCTCGTCGACGTCCCCGAGGACCGTCCCGATCGCTTCTTCCTCGTTGTACGTCCCCATCACGACGCTGACGTCGTCGAAGGTGTAGTGTTCGGTCTCTCGGTCGGCCGCGTCGACCGCTTCCTCGTCCGTCTCGCTGACCTCTTCGGCCGACCCGTTCGCGCTGAGTGATCCGCTCATTACCTCGTACGGGTCGCCCCACCCACTTGAGTTTTTAGGTTTGCCTAAAACAAACTCAGAGCCGGCGCTCGACGTCGTCGGCGACGCGAAGCGCCAGCGCCGCGATCGTGAGCGTCGGGTTCATCGCACCGCTTGTGGGGAAGACGGAACTGGACGCAATCCAGCAGTTGTCGAGGTCGTGGGTCCGACAGTCGGCGTCGACGACGCCCCCATCGGGGTCCGCGCTCATCCGGGTCGTGCCCATGTGGTGGTAGGCGGGCCCGGTCGCGTCGGGGCCGGCGACCCACTCGATCTCCGCGCCGAGCTCTTCGAGGATCGACCGCTGAATCTCGTTGGCGCGCTCGATCGTCCGGAGCGCCCGATCGTCGATGCTCCAGTGAATATCGGGGACGGGGTTGCCGTGGTCGTCGGTTCGGTCGGGATCGAGCCCGACGTAGCTGTCCGCCCGCGGGAGCTGCTCGACGAGCCCGCCCATCGCCACGTGAGTGCCGTAGCCGTCACGGAGCCGCCCCAAGAGCTCGTCTCCCCAATCGTCGCCGGTCAGCGCCTCCTCGACCGGCGAGGGGCCGGCGTAGTTGAAGAACTCCAGCTTAAACGGGGCGGTCTCCGCGTCGGCCTCGTCGTAGAACTGGTCGCACGCGCTGGTGTAGAAGCCGACGTGATTCTGTCGGGTCGGCTCGTCGAGAGTCCCGCCGACGCCCGCGAACAGGTGGTCCATGAAGAACCGCCCGACCGTCCCGCTGGAGTTCGCGAGTCCGTCGGGGTACCGGTCCGACTCGGAGAGGAGGAGGAGCCGAGCCGTTTCCACGCCGCCGCAGGCGACGACGAAGGCGTCGGCCTCCTGTCTGTGTTCCGTCCCGTCCGGCGTCGCGTACACCGCGGCGGTGACGCGGTCGGCGTCGTGCTCCAGCCGCTGGACCGGCGCGCGGTCGATGACGGTCGCGCCCTCTCCTTCCGCGCGGTCGACGTGGACGGTCGCGTCGTACTTCGCGCCCGCCGGGCAGACCGGCTGGCAGGTGCCGTAGCCGACGCAGGCCGAGCGGTCGTCGTACGGCTCCGAGTTGCGCGCGTTCGGCACCGAGTGCATGTCGATCCCCAGCTCCTCGCAGGCCTCCGCGAACAGCGAGTCGCTGTAGGAGGGCTCGAACGCCGGCATCGGGTGCGGCTCCTCTCGAGGGGGCGCGTAGGGGTTGTCCGACGCGCCGGCGACGCCCAGCTCGCGCTCGGCCTCCGCGTAGTACGGCCGGAGGTCGGCGTAGTCGATCGGCCAGTCCGCGCCGACGCCCCGCTCCGTCTCGGAGTCGAAGTCGGCCTCGTGAAGCCGCATCACCATCCCCTGCCAGTGGAGCGTCGACCCGCCGACCCCTTTGACGCGAGCGTGGTTCAGCGGGTAGAACCGCTCGCCGGAGCTGGCGTGCGCGTCGCGCTCCCCCCCGACGTCCCAGACGTCGGGTCGGTCGTAGCCCGGGCGGATCGCCCGCTCCTGGCGCGCGAGGCGGTCGTCGGGGTCGAACCGGGGGCCAGCGTCGAGGACGACCACGTCGCGGTCGGCGGTCAGCCGGTCGGCGACGAGCGCGCCCGCGGGGCCGGCGCCGACCACGCAGACGTCCGCGTTCGCGACGGAAGTCCGGTCGGGGCTCCCCGCGCTCATCGCGGTCCCCGCCGGTAGCTCTCCGTCCCGCCAGGGTGGCCCTGCGGGTTCTCCAGTCCGACCAGCTCGCCGCCCGTCGGCGAGGCGTACAGCGCCAGCAGCAGCTCGTTGACGACGTAGTAGCGCGCCCGCTCCGCGAGGGTCCCGTCCGAGTCCTCCTCGGCGGTGTCGGCGCCGACCTCCCGGAGGAGCCGGTCGCACTCGCTCTCGGAGAGCTCCGTGATTGGGCCCCCGTACCACGAGCGGGCCGCGTCGTCGAGCTCCCCGACCGCGATTCGGATCCCCTTGGCGTGGGCCGACCCGTCGAGCCGCCCGTCGAGGAAGCGGTCGACGAACGCCCCGACGCCGTCGACCTCGCTCGGGTAGAGGACCGCCGCGACCGCGGTCATCGACGCGCGGACGGCGACATCGTCGAGGGCCGCGTCGTCCTCGTTGTCCCCGTCGCCGGCGGCCGCCTCGTCGCCGTCTTCCGGGTCGTCGGCCCGCTGCCGAGCCGCGAGGGCGACCCCACCGGCCCCCCCGACGGCCGCCAGCGCGGCCGTCGCGTCGCGCCGCGTCAGTTCCATGTTCGGTTTAGGCCCCCCTAAACTATTATATCCGTCGGACCCGATTGACGAACCGGATCGGAACTGCTAACGGTCGGTGCCGCCTCCCTCCGAAACGTACCTCGCCTCCCGGACTATGAGCCTGACACGCCGGATCCGCGATTTCCTGACCGACGGCGACGATCGCCTCCCGCTAGGGCTGACCCTGCTGTCCGCGGCCATCGCCGCGACGATGGTGTTCCCGCTCGCGTGGCTGGTGATCGAGGCGGTCACCGTCGAGCGGGCGCGGGCGCTCGAACTGCTGTTCAGTTCCGGCACCGCGGAGGTGCTGGTCAACAGCCTGCTGCTGATGGCCGGCGTCACCGCCTTCTCGATCCTGTTGGGGGTCCCGCTGGCGTACCTCACCGCCCGAACCGACCTCCCATTCCGGCGGTTCTGGTCCGTCGTCGCCGCGCTCCCGCTCGTCGTGCCGAGCTACGTCGGCGCGTTCGCGTTCGTCTCCGCGTTCGGTCCGCAGGGCGAGTTCCACGACGTGCTCGCGCCGCTGGGGGTCGAACACGTGCCGGAGATCTACGGCCTCCCGGGCACGATCCTCGTTATTACCCTATACACGTACCCGTACGTCTACCTGACCACCCGCGCCGCCCTCCTATCCTTCGACACGACGCTGATCGAGGCGGCCCGGACGCTGAACCACGGTCGGATCGAGGCGTTCCGCCGGGTGACCCTCCCCGTGATCCGGCCGGCGATCGCCGCCGGGTCGCTGCTGGCGGCGCTGTACGCGGTCTCCGACTTCGGGACACCGTCGATCATGCGGCTCCCGGTGTTCACCCGCCAGATCTACGTCGAGTACAACGCGTTCGGCCCCGACTACGCCGCGCTGCTCTCCCTCCAACTGCTCGCGGTCGTCCTCGTCGTGCTCGCCTTGGAGTGGCTGGTCCGGTCGGACCGAGACGTCTCGGGCGACGATGCGGGCACCAGCGACCGGCTCGTGCGCCTCGGCCGCTGGCGGTGGCCGGCGACGCTGCTCCCCGCGTCGGTGTCGGCGGTCGCGCTCCTCGTCCCGCTCTGGATCCTCCTGTTGTGGCTCCTCCGGTCCGAGGCCGGGCGGCGCCCCTCGATGGCGTTCGAGCCGATCCAGGTGGTCAACTCGGTGTCGGTCGCGGCGGCCGCCGCGGTCGCCGCCGCGCTGGCGGCGATCCCCGTCGCGTACTTCGCCGCGAACCACGACTCCCCGCTGGCGGCGCTGTTCGAGCGGACCACCTACGTCGGCTTCGCCGTCCCCGGGATCGTGCTGGCGCTCGCCCTGGTCTACTTCGGCTCCGGGTACCTCCCGTGGATCTACCAGACGCTCCCGCTGCTGGTGTTCGCGTACGTCGTCCGGTTCCTCCCGCAGGTCGTCGGGTCGACGCGGACCGCGATCCTCGGCGTCGACCCCAAGCTCGTTGAGGCCGGGCGGACGCTCGGCGAGTCCTCGATGGGCACGTTCCGGCGCGTGACGTTCCCGCTCACCCGGTCCGGCATTGTCGCCGGCGCCGCTCTCGTCTTCCTCACGACGATGAAGGAGCTCCCGGTCACGCTCATCCTCCGCCCGTCCGGCTTCGAGACGATCGTCACGCAGATCTGGCGCGCGCAGGCGGACGCCCTCTACCAGTACGCGGTCGTCCCCACGCTCATCCTGCTGGTCATCTCCGGACTCTCGATGGTCGTCATCCTCGCGCAGGAGGGCGGTCGAGAGGGGCTGTGAGGCCGGCTGACCGCGGGACCGGGACCGGCGACGTCGGATCGACCGACGCGTACTTACCGCCCCGAGCCGACTCCCGCGTATGCTCGACGACTCGAACGTGCTCGTCACGGGCGGTGCGGGACTCGTCGGAAGCCACCTCGCGGCCCGCCTTCTCGACCGCGGCGCGACCGTCCGCGTCGCCGACGACCTCTCGAAGGGCGACCGCGCCCGCGTCCCCGACGGCGCCGACTTCGTCGAGGCCGACCTGACCGACCCCGGCGACGTCGCCGAGGCGGTCACGGGCGACCTCGACGTCGTCTTCCACTTCGCGGCGTACACCGACACGAACTACGACGACGACCGGGGGCTGTTCGAGGCGAACACGGCGATGACGTACAACGTCTTGGAGCGCATGCACGAGGTCGGAGTCGACCGGCTCGCGTTCACCTCTTCCTCGACGGTGTACGGTGAGGCGCCCCGCCCGACGCCAGAGGATTACGGCCCGCTGGAGCCGATCTCCATCTACGGCTCCTCGAAGCTCGCCGACGAGGCGCTGATCTCGACGCACGCCCACTCGTACGGGGTCCGGTCGTGGGTGTTCCGCTTCGCGAACATCGTCGGCCCGCACCAGCGCGGCAACGTGATCCCCGACTTCATCCAGAAGCTCGACGACGACCCGAGCGAGCTCGAGATCCTCGGCGACGGCCGGCAAGAGAAGTCGTACATGCACGTCTCGGAGTGCGTCGACGCCATCCAGTACGTCGTCGACAACGCCGACGACGACCTGAACGTCCTCAACCTCGGGACGCGGACGACGACGTCGGTGACCGACATCGCCGACATCGTGAGCGAGGAACTCGGCGTCGACCCGGAGTACAACTACACCGGCGGCGACCGCGGTTGGACCGGCGACGTGCCGAAGATGCGCCTCTCCATCGAGCGGCTCGTCGACCTCGGCTGGGAGCCGTCGATCGAGAGCGACGAGGCCGTCCGGCGGAGCGCGTGCGAGTTGATCGATGAGATCGTGGAGTAGAGGCTTCCGCCGAGGCGCCCCATAACCCTTCTTACGCGAGCGCCCCTGTGGGCGTATATGCAGTTGCACTGGCATCGTCGCAACCTTCGTCCCCATCCGAATCCGGCGCTTTCGGCCGCCCTCACCGCTGCCGAGCGAGAGGGTTGCCGTGTCGTTTCGCTGTTCGTGCTGGACGATGCTATCTTGTCGCGTGCCAATGGATTGGGCGTCGCGTTCATGCTCGGCTCGCTGCGCGCGCTTCGAGACTGGTACCGGGACCGCGGTAGCGACCTCGTGATACAGCGCGGAGATCCGACCGACGTCGTCGGTCACATCGCCGAGACCGTCGGCGCTGAACGGATCGTGTGGAACAGGGACCACTCGCGACTGGCCCGCCAGCGTGACCGTGCGGTTCGGCGCGCTCTCACTCGCGCCGGAGTCGCCTACGCGTCCGTTCCGAGCGGACGGCCGACCGAGCCGACACCCTCCGCCACACCACCTTCGGATCCGGCGGCTCGTCTGGCCGCCCCGGACGCACTGCGTATCGAGAACGAAGCGGTGCCACGACTCGCAGACCTCGGCGACGACGCGTACGACTCCGCTCCCCTCAGTTTCGGCACCGAATCCGCTCGAAAGCGATTACGAGCCCTGTCGGACGGAACGACCTATCGTCAGTGCGACGAACAGAGACACCGTCAGTTAGCGCGACACGATGAACGGCTGCGCCCCGCGGCTCATTTATATACCGGTGCCGGTTCGCTGAACATCTTCGACCCCCCGCCGCGTCGGCCGTCCTTCGCTTCGCTTCGGGCGACTGATCCTCTCGCGCGCCGCTTCGGAAGGCCCTTTTAACTCCCCCGTCGAACGGACGGTATGTTCAGACAGTTCCGGTCGGAGGTGGCCGACGCGCTCGGCGACGCGCTCGCGTCGCTCGACCTCCCGACCGACGACCTCGGCATCGAACGCCCGCCCGACGACATGGACGCGACGCTCGCCTCCAGCGTCGCCTTCCGCCTCGCGGGCGAGGTCGGCGCCGCCCCGCCGAGCGTGGCCGCGGACGTCGCGGAGGCCGTCGATGTCGCGGGCTACGACTACCTCGCCGCCGTCGACACCGCCGGGCCGTACGTTAACTTCCACGCCGGCGAGCGCTACCTCGCCGACACGCTTGACGCGGCCGCCGCCGACCCCGACTACGGCACGCTCCCCGACCGCGACGCCTCAGTCGTCGTCGAGCACACGAGCGCGAACCCGACCGGCCCGGTCCACGTCGGCCGCGCGCGCAACCCGATTGTCGGCGACGCGGTCGCGAACCTCATGGAGTACGCGGGCTACGACGTCGACCGCCACTACTACGTCAACGACGCGGGCCGCCAGATGGCGGTGTTCACGTGGGCGTACGAGCGGTTCGACGAGTCTGACCTCGACACCGACCCCGCTCGCGATCGCGCCGAGTACGACCTCGTGCGCTACTACCGGAAGGGGAACGCCTTCTTAGAGGAGGCCGACCCCGCCGAGGTCGACGCCGCGGAGGAGGGGATTTCCGCGATCCTGCAGGGGCTCGAGGCCGGCGACGAGGAGACGTACGAGCGCGTCGGCGAGGTCGTCGACACCGTCCTCGGCGGGATGAAGGAGTGCCTCGCGCGGCTCCCCGCCGAGTTCGACGAGTTCGTCAAGGAGACGCGGTTCATGCGCGACGCCTCCACCGACGAGGTCGCCGCGCGGCTCAAGGAGACTGACCAGGCCGTCTACGAGGAGGACGCTTGGCAGCTGGAGCTCGACGAGTGGGGGATAGAGAAGAACCTCGTCTTCCTGCGCTCGGACGACACCAGCCTCTACACCACCCGCGACCTGGCCCACCACGAGTGGAAGTTCGCGAACTACGACCGCGCCGTTACCGTCCTCGGCGAGGACCACAAGCTGCAGGCCGACCAGCTCGGCGCGACCCTGGAGCTGCTCGGCAACGACACCGACCGGCTCGGCCACGTCATCTACTCGTACGTGAACCTCCCCGACGGGAAGATGTCCACCCGGCGGGGGACCGGCGTGATGCTCGACGACCTGCTCGACGAGGCGATCGACCGTGCCCGCGAGGCGGTCGAGAGCCGGATGGACGACCGGATCCGCGACGACGACCTCACCGCCGAGGACGTCGAGCGCATCGCCCATCAGGTCGGCATCGGCGCGGTCCGGTACGACATCGTCTCGAAGCAGCCCGCGAAGGCGATCACCTTCGAGTGGGAGGACGCGCTCGACTTCGAGGCCCAGTCGGCCCCCTTCGTCCAGTACGTCCACGCGCGCTGCGCCGGCATCCTCTCCG
This sequence comes from Halorubrum yunnanense, assembly GCF_026586675.1. Taxonomy (GTDB): domain Archaea; phylum Halobacteriota; class Halobacteria; order Halobacteriales; family Haloferacaceae; genus Halorubrum; species Halorubrum yunnanense. The sequence continues at coordinate 189,138 of NZ_JAODIX010000030.1, read as the reverse complement.
AGGCCGCCGCCGCCGGCGTGGAGGTGCCGGGCGTCACGGCGGACGCGGACGGAGTCGTCGACGTCGACGCCCTCGACGTCGACGGGGCGGTCTTCGAGACCGAGGCGGCGCGCGAGCTCCTCCGCGAGGTCGCCCGCTTCCCCGCCGTCATCGAGACCGCCGCCGACGACCTGGAGCCGCACACGATCGCGACGTTCACCCGGGAGTTCGCCGACGCGTACAACGCCTTCTACCGGGAGTGTCCGGTCGTGACCGCCGACGACGAGGAGCTGCGGGCCGCCCGCGTCGCGCTCGTCGCGGCCGCGAAGCACACGATGGCGAACGCGCTCGACGTGCTCGGGGTCGAGGCGCCCGAGTCGATGTAGGGTACCGCCGCCTCTGTTCCGGCGACGCGGGAGTCAGCGCAACTGATTTTGTCTCGAACATCCCATGAAAAAATGCCATGTTGGAACTCTACCAGTCGGAAGGCTGCCCGCACAGCGCGACGGTCCGCGAGAAGCTCTCCGAGCTCGGCGCCTCCTACGTCACGCACAACCCGCGGCTCCCCGGCAACGTCGGCGGCGACGTGACCAATGAGGTGACTCATGACCGGCTCACCGCGGACGGCGAGGATCAGATCCCGTACCTGGTCGATACGGACCGCGGCGTCACGATGTACGACAGCGACCGGATCGTCGCCTACCTCGACGAGTACTACGCCTGACCGCGACGGTTCCCCGACCGACGGCCGGTCGCCCCCGCGGCCGAGACGGGTCGCCCCGTCAGGTCAAAGCTTACTTACACGCACGCCGCCGTAGTTCGGATAATGAGTAGCGACGCCCAAGCGGCGAGCGAGGACCGGCGGAAGTACGAGTTCCGCAAGGTCATCGAGGAGCTCCGCGACTTCGAGGGCTCCGGCACGCAGCTCGTCACCATCTACATCCCCGAGGATCGGCAGGTCTCCGACGTGGTCGCCCACGTCACGCAGGAGCACAGCGAGGCGTCCAACATCAAGTCCAAGCAGACCCGGACGGCCGTTCAGGACGCGCTCACCTCGATCAAAGACCGGCTCCGGTACTACGACACCTACCCGCCCGAGAACGGGATCGTCATCTTCTCCGGGGCGATCGACGCCGGCGGCGGTCAGACCGACATGGTCACCCGAACCCTGGAGTCGCCCCCGCAGCCCATCGAGTCGTTCCGCTACCACTGCGACTCCGCGTTCCTCACCGAGCCGCTCGAACACATGCTGGAGGACAGCGGGCTGTTCGGGCTCATCGTCCTCGACCGCCGCGAGGCCAACGTCGGCTGGCTGAAGGGCAAGCGAGTCGAGCCCGTCAAGTCTGCCTCCTCGCTCGTCCCCGGCAAACAGCGGAAGGGGGGCCAGTCCGCACAGCGGTTCGCCCGCCTCCGCCTCGAAGCGATCGACAACTTCTATCAGGAAGTCGCGGGGATGGCCGACGACCTGTTCGTCGACAAGCGCCACGAGCTCGACGGCATCCTCGTCGGCGGCCCCTCCCCGACGAAAGACGAGTTCCTCGACGGCGACTACCTCCACCACGAGCTCCGGGACAAGGTGCTCGGCAAGTTCGACGTGGCCTACACCGACGAGTCCGGGCTGAAGGACCTCGTCGACAACGCCAGCGAAGCGCTCGCCGACCAGGAGATCGTCGAGGACAAACGGCACATGGACGAGTTCTTCGAGAAGCTCAACACCGGCGAGGAGGCGACGTACGGGTTCGAGCAGACCCGCCGGAACCTGATCATGGGCTCGGTGGACCGACTGCTCATCTCCGAGGACCTCCGCTCCGACGTCGTCGTCTACGAGTGTCCGAACGGCCACGAGGAGTACGAGGTGATCGACTCGCGGCACTCGACCCCGGACCACGAGTGCGCCGAGTGCGGCGAGGCGGCCGACGTCGACGAGCGCGACGACGTCATCGAACACCTGATGAACATCGCCGAGCAGCGCGGGACGGACACGAAGTTCATCTCCACGGACTTCGAGAAGGGCGAGCAGCTGATGGACGCGTTCGGCGGCATCGCGGGTATCTTACGGTACTCGACGGGCGTATAAGGCGACGCGGACGCCCTACACGTCCGTTACCAACGCTGTTGACAACCGGATGTCAGAACGGCCGGCCTACTGTATACCGGGCCCGACCTCGGCATGCAATCGTCACTTTGGTGTGTGAGCCCGTTGGTTGGCAGATGTAATTCATAACGGGCGTCTCCGGCGTCTCACCTCGCAAGCGTCTCCCGATATCTGTCCGAGACGAACACGACGAACGCGACACAGATCGCGACGAGGACGACCCAGCGGTCCGACGAGACATACCATCCCGGCGTTGGCAAACGCGGGAAGGGGACCGGGAACGCGTATGAACTCGAAATCATATACCCGTCGGCGTATCGCTGCGGTAGATCAATCACCATGTGTGAGAGCGCGCCACCCAGAAGCGACAGAAAGGCGCGCCACCGCTGAGAGCCCGTCCCCAACAGGAATGCACCGATCCCTGACAGCAGTATCACGCCACCGACCGTGTGAATACCCCACCACGCAAAGGGGACCCCGACGAGGTACGTCAGAAGCTCATCTGAGGCGATTAGTTCAATTCGGTTGAGATCCGGGAGGATCGACCCGATCATCGCAACTGCAATCCATCGCTGATCGATCCATCCGGTAAACCAACTCATGACCGTGAATAGAACGTACCCGAAGAGCACGTGTGTGACCCACTCAGCCATCAGGGCTCACCTCGTTTCTCAAACCGGAACGCCCGCCAGTCGGGAGACCAGTACCGGAAGAAGTGGACGATAGCGAGCAGTGCGCCGAAGAGTGATGTCGAGAGTACGTACAGCCAGTCCTCTCTGTTCTTGTAATCGGCGACCACTCGCTCTGCGATAAGCACGGTCGAACCCTGTGTTATAGTTCCGTACGCTTGGATCGATGCCCCTCTCTCGAGACCTGAAACCCCTGATTGAGTCGGCGTTCGGACTGTTATCTCATGTGTCTTCTCTACTTTGTCCGGTTCGGGAACGAACCCATCGAAACTCACGCCGACGACCGTCGTGTCCCGAATCTCCACGACGACCTCTCCCCGCTCTCCGCCGACCGTCTCCACCTCTGCGAAAATGAGCACCTCTCTGCCGTCGTACTGAGCCTGGTCCGCAATTACCTCGTCTGCGTTCGGATACGGTCGGAAATCCGTCGCGGCGTACTGCGCGTTTACCCCACACGTCGCGATGAGCAACAGACCAATAATGACGATACGATACCTCGCTTGCATCCGATATAAGCTAGCTTATAGAACTGTCTGTAATAAATCCACTTCTTTGCGTTACGAACTCTCGTCTGATCGATTCGACGGGCCGTTTTACTCCGACTCGACCGGCGCCATCGCGACTTCCAGGCACGCGCAGGCGTCGGTCTCGGGGTCGAAGCAGTCCGGACACTCCGGCTGCCGGTCGATGATCGTGTCGAGTCGGTCGGCGACGGTGTCGTCGATGACGGCCTCCAGCTCGCGGGCCTCCTCGCGGAACTCCTCGACGCCGAGCACGTTCGCGAGGAAGCGCTCGATGATACAGTACGTCTGGAGCGCGTCCCGCGCCCGAATGATCCCGTCGTCGGTAAGCCGGACCCCCTTGTACTTCTCGTGTTCGGCGAGCCCGCGCTCCTCCAGCTTGCCGATCATCTCGTTCGCGCTCGCCGGGCTCACGTCGAGGGCGTCGGCTATCGATCCCGTTGAGGCCGGGCCGTCCTCCTGCTCCTGTACGACGTATATCGTCTTGAGGTACTGGTCTGCGGTGTTCACGGCTCTCCTCCGTCGGGTCTCGTCGTCGGCTCGATACGCCGGTTCATCGTCGCTCCATGACTTCCGTGACCTCGCTGACGCCCTCGGCCTCCTCCTCGCGGATCGTCCGCAACGTCTCCAGGAGGCGCTCTCGGTCGACCGAAAACTCCGCGTCCGACGCCTCAATGGCCTCGACGAGGTCGTCGTAGAACTTGTAGGCCGTCTCCTCGTTACACAGCTGGTCGTACAAGATCCCATCGAAGTCCTCGGGCTTGGTCCGCCCGTAGCGGGCGTCGACCAGCGACTCGATCTCGTCGAAGGGGACGCTGTCGACCCCGAGCCCGGCGATGAGAGACTCCAACCGCTCGCGGTGGTCGGCCGACTCCTCGGCCGCGTCCGCGAGCAGCGCCTCGATCTCGGCGTCGAGTTCGGCGTCGACGCCCCGGTAGTGGTGATGGGCTCGCGCCTCGACTACCTCCTCTAACACGATCCCGATCTGTAACAGCCGAGCGAGCTGGTCGTCGGAGCCGATCCGCTGGCTCACGCTCACGGCCACCACCCGTCACCGCTCGATACGCCCGTTCGCATACAGTCGCACTCGGGCGTAGTCCGACTTAAGAAGTTCCCCTCCAGCCGGGACTCGTCGCCGCGGAGAAACGAGAGATCCGACGGTCAGCCCTCCGAAGCGGACTCGACGCCGCCGCTTACTGGAGCCGCTGGAGAACGAGCTCCTCGACGTCGTCGCGGAACTCGTCGACCGCGATCTCCTCTAACACGGGCACGAAGAAGCCCTCGACGAGCATGTTCCGCGCCGTGCGGGGGCCGATCGTGCGGCTTTCCAGGTAGAACAGGTCCTCGGCGTCGACCTGCCCGACTGTCGCGGAGTGGGAGGCCTCGGTGTCGTGGTTGTGGATGATCAGCTTCGGCGACGCGTCGGCCTCGGCGTCGTCCGACAGCATCAGCGTGTTCTCACGCTGGTAGCTGGACGTGTTCCACGCGTCCTCGCCGACGTCCTGAACACCCTCGTAGACCGAGCGAGCCACGTCGTCGAGCACCCCGCGCGTGACGAGGTCGGCCGTCGTGTGCTCGGCGCGGTGCCAGATGCGGGCGTTGATGTCGAAGTGCTGGTCTTCGGTGCCGAAGAACGTCCCGACGATCTGGCTCTCGGAGCCGTCGCCTTCGAGTTCGGTCTCGACATCGGAGCGCGTGAGCTTCGAGCCGAAGTTGCTCTCGATCCAGTCGACCGTCGCGTACGCGTCGGTCACGCCGCGCTTCAGCGAGTAGGTGTACGAGTCGTCGTCGAGGTTCTGGAGCGAGCCGAACTGGACGTTCGCGTTCTCGCCCGCGGCGATCTCGACGAGGTTCGAGAAGTACCGGTCGCCGTCGACCTCGCTATCGCCCGACTCGATCGACTCGAGGATCGTCACTGACGACGACTCCTCGGCGACGACGAGTGTCTGGCTGAACAGCGAGCGGGAGTTCATCTCCGCGCGGACCGTCACGTCCTCGACGTCGACGCCCTCGGGGACGTAGACGAACGTGCCGGTGGTAAACAGCGCGACCGACAGGGCCGTGAGGTAGTTGTGCTCGGGATCGAGCACCGAGCCGAAGTTCGCCTCGATGACGTCGCCGTACTCGTCGAACGCCTCGGTGAAGGGGAGGACGACGACCTCGTCGTCGCCGGCCGTCCGCTCCGTGGCGTCGGACTGGTTCAGCGGGTCGACGAGCGCCTCGAAGTCGAGGGCCTCCAGGTCGGTCCAGCGGCGTCCGGGGGTCTGGATGACGTCGGGCAGATCGGCCGTCTCCAGCGCGGCGAGCGCGTTCAGACGGGTCTCGAGGAGCCACTCGGGCTCGTCGCGTTCGTCGGCGATGCGTCGTACCGTGTCCTCTGAGAGGCTCTCGATTGCTTGCGTGCTCATGTTATCCGAGCGAGCCCTCCATCTCGAGCTCGACGAGTCGGTTCAACTCGACGGCGTACTCGATGGGCAGCTCCTCCGTGATGGGCTCGATGAAGCCCGAAACGATCATCTGCTTGGCGTCGTCGTCGTCGAGGCCGCGCGACTGCAGGTAGAAGATGTCCTCGTCGCCGATCTTCCCGACGGTCGCCTCGTGGGCGACGTCGACCTTCGACTCGTTGATCTCCATGTACGGCATCGTGTCCGACGTCGACTCGTTATCGAACATCAGCGCGTCGCACTCGACGGCGGTCGAGGAGTTCTCGGCGCCGTCAGCGATGTGGACGAGCCCGCGGTAGTTCGTGCGGCCGCCGTCCTTCGCGATCGACTTCGACTCGACGGTCGACTTGGTGTCCGGCGCGTTGTGGTACACCTTCGCGCCCGTGTCGATGTCTTGGCCCTCGCCCGCGAAGGCGATGGTGATGTGGTTGTCGGAGGCGCCGCGCCCCTTCAGGATCGTCGAGGGGTACAGCATCGTCGCCTTCGACCCCATCGACCCCGAGATCCACTCCATGCGCCCGCCTTTCTCGGCGATGGCGCGCTTGGTGTTCAGGTTGTACGTGTTCTTCGACCAGTTCTGGACGGTCGAGTACTGGACGTGGGCGTCCTCGTCGACGAACACTTCGACGCCGCCACAGTGGAGGTTGAACTTCGAGTACTTCGGCGCGGAACAGCCCTCGATGTAGTGGACCTCCGAGCCCTCCTCGGCGATGATGAGCGTGTGCTCGAACTGGCCCATCCCCTCGGAGTTCATCCGGAAGTACGCCTGCACCGGCATGTCGACGGTGGTGTTCTCCGGCACGTAGACGAACGAGCCGCCAGACCAGATGGCGCCGTGAAGCGCAGCGAACTTGTTGTCGCTCGGCGGGACGCACTTCGTCATGAAGTGCTCGCGGACGAGCTCTTCGTGCTCCTGAACGGCCTCGTCCATGTTACAGAAGACGACGCCCTTCTCCTCCCACCGCTCCTGCATGTTCTGGTAGACGACCTCCGACTCGTACTGGGCGCCGACGCCGGAGAGCGCGTTCTTCTCGGCCTCCGGGATGCCCAGCTTGTCGAAGGTGTCTTTGATATTGTCCGGCAGCTCCGTCCAGTCGTCGACGCCGGCGCGGACGTCGACGTCGGGTCGGATGTACGGGATGATCTCGTCGACGTCGACCTCGCTCAGGTCCGGCTGCCCGGGCCAGTCGGTCGGCATCGGCATCTCCTGGAACTGCTCGAGCGCGCGCAGGCGGCGCTCCAGCATCCACTCCGGTTCGTCCTTGTCCTCCGAGATGACGCGGACCGTCTCCTCGGTGAGGCCCTTCTCGGTCTGGAAAGCGGACTTCTCCTCTTTCTTGAACTCGAAGCGGGCCTCGGTGTCTGTCTCTTTGAGGTCGTCTTGTTGTGAACTCATGGTAATATGTTACGTGTTCCCCGGTTTATTCTTGTTGCGTGACCATTTGTGGTTACGCCGCCTCGAACGCGTCCTCGCGGACCCAGTCGTACCCCTTGTCCTCGAGCTTCTCGGCGAGCTCCGCGCCGCCGCTCTTGACGACTTCGCCGTCGAGCATCACGTGGACGTGGTCGGGCTCGACATAGTCGAGGATGCGCTGGTAGTGGGTGATCTGGAGGACGCCTGTGCCCTGCTCGTCGCGGAGCGCGTTGATCCCCTTCGCGACGTCCTGGAGCCGGTCGATGTCGAGCCCGGAGTCGATCTCGTCGAGCACTGCGACCGCGGGCTCTAACATCGCGGCCTGCAAGACCTCGTTCTGTTTCTTCTCGCCGCCGGAGAAACCGGCGTTGAGGTAGCGCTGCATGAACTTCTCGTCCATGTCGAGCAGCTCCATCTTCTCCGAGAGGATCTGCTGGAACTCGGCGACGCCGATTTCGCCGTCGTCGGCGGCACCCTCCATCGGGGACGTCTCGTACCCCTCGTCGTCGTCGTCCGTGTCGGCCTCCTCGGCGTCGTCGTCCGCGTCGGCCTCCTCGGCGTCCTCGTCCTCGAACAGCTCCTCGCGCTCGTCCGCCTTCGCGTTGAGCGCCTGTCGGAGGAAGTTCGTCATGGTGACCCCTTCGATCTCGGCCGGGTACTGGAAGCCCAGGAAGATGCCGAGCGCGGCGCGCTCATTCGGCTCCAGCTCCAGCAGCTCCCAGTGGTAGTCTTCGTCGTCGAGGTCGACGTCGACGTCGGCGACCTCCGCCTCGTCGAGGTGGAGGAGGATCTCCCCGCCGGTGACATCGTACGCCGGGTGGCCGGCGATGACCTTCGCGAGCGTCGACTTCCCGGAGCCGTTCGGGCCCATCAGCGCGTGGATGTCTCCGGACTCGACGGTCAGGTCGACTCCCTGCAGAATGCGTTCGCCGCCCTCTTCCGCCACTCGTGCGTGAAGATCGTTGATTTCGAGAGTAGCCATATGTATTCTCGTTTGCCTCGTGGTTCAGTAGTAGTGGTTGAGGAGGTTAATGGTTACGCATCTCCCCGTCAAAACTCTCGAAGCCGTCAAGAAATTTTTCGACGATCGAAAACTGCTTTCTCTGGTGCGAGTCTCTTACATAAACGAACCGAGTCCAGTCTGTTCCTGTCCGGTCTTGACTTCCTCCCAAGACATCCCGAGCGCCTCGATCACGCGCTCGATGGGGCCTTTCAGCGTCTTGTCCAGCATCTTCTCCCAGTCGACCGCGAACTCGTCGGGGACTTGGTCGGCGTACTCGAAGCAGATCACGTCCGGATCGCGCTTGAACTCCCCGTACAGGTGGTCCCGCTGCGGGTCGAGCCCCTCCTCTTCTTCCATCCGTGTCCAGAAGTCGGGGTGGACCTTCTCGATGTACAGCCGCTTCGGCTTCGACCCGCTCCCGAAGTTGGTCCCGAGCAGGAGGTTCGCGTACTTCGCGCCCCGGACCTGCGCGGTCGGGGTCTCGTAGGCGTCCAGCTTCTTGCCGATCCCGCCCGGGATCCCGATCTCGTCGAGATCCATGTCGCCGTCGAGCACGCGCGCAATGACGTCGACGAGGTACGCCTTCACCTCTTCCATGTCCTCGTCGATGTCGTCGCCCGTGACGATCGTCTCGATGACGTTCTGCTGGACCTCCTTCGTGATGCCGGCGATGTCGGAGCGCTTGTACTCGAAGCCGGTGATGTCGATATCGTCGACGTCCTTGCCCTCTTTCCAGATAATGTGGCCGGCGTACCGCTTCTTTTTGCCGGCCTGGAAGAACCGCCGATAGAGCTTCTCGAACTCGATCTGGAAGCGGTGGAACTCGGCGTTGAGCTCGTCGCGCGCGAAGTCGTCGTAGCGCTCGTTGATGTGGTCCTCTATCTCGAAGGAGGTCTCGATCGCCTCCTCTTTGTCCGCCTCTTGGCCGAGGGACAGCATGACTGAATCGGTGTTGTGGAGAACGACTCCGCCGACGCCGTCGACGAAGTTCTCGTTCTCTGCGACGCTGAGATCGTACACGTACCCGTCGTGATCCACCTCCTCGACTACTGGATCCCGTCCGCTCCGGTAGTAATCACACGTTCGAATCGTGTAGCTTTCTTTGCCTTCCCTGTATTTCAGCGAGTGTTTCTCCCCGCGCTGGGTGAGAAGCGTCGAGAGGCCCGCCGCGAGTTCTCGGCTCGTCGTCTCGAAGTCGAAGTTTCGCTCGCAGTACTCGGCCGAGTACCGTGGGAATTCGCGTGAGCCGTCGCCCTCTACGAGTACGTCGACGAAGAGCTGTTGGAGATCTTCGGGGAGATTGAACACGAACCCCGGAATACGCTTCCCACGCGACGTTTGCCCAGCGAACTCACGGAAGAACACCGCAGAGAGTTCGTTCATCATCTGGAGCTTGTGGGTGCCGTCGTCGTACGTTACCGACTGATCCCCGTCGTCGGTTCCGTACTCGACGGTCCGCTCGTCGGACGTGTCCGACGTGATGACGCCCGCGGTCGCCCCGTCAAACAGACGCTGGTAGTCCTCGCGAAGCCCTTCCAGCCACTCCGTTCTGGATTCGGCGATACTCGCGCCGAACTTGGAATCGGTCGTTTCGATCGTCGAGGCACTCCCCTCAGTAACGTACGCGCCGAGCAACCGCACGAGCGCCCGTCCGTCTTCGGAGTCCAAATCGACGTATCGCTGTACCTTGATGCTCTTCTCTATCGCATCGTGATGCCTGTGGCCGAACCAGACCCAGTCGTCGTTTGCGTGGACTCGCTTCACCTTCGTCTCCGCGTTCTCGCTGCCGACGCTTCGACCGTCTTCGTACTCGCGCGTGTACCCCTCTAACACGTCGTACACGTCGATCCTCTCCACCGTTTCGACCTCGGGGAGACCGGGTACCCGAAGCGGCTCTTCGACGTCTTCCGGCTTCGTTTCGACGAGGCTGCCGTTTTCTTCGACGACGTACGAATGGTCTCTGGTCGTCGTGGACTCACCGAACTTATGCTGGAGGTTGACGACCGGCTCATCGGTCTCGTGCCGGATCACCTGCTCGATCGGCTGCCACTCCGGTTCACCGTCCTCGGTCACCGAAAGCGCCTTCCACCCGTCAACGCGACCCCGTTCCTTCTCGACCGACACCGAAGCGACAGGCCCGCCGTCGGCGGTAACAATCAGATCCCCGCTCGCAGTCGCGTCCGAGCGCTCGAAGAGATCGGCAATCGGCAAGATTCGAACGATACCCTCGGGATCGCGCACGACGACGGGTCTGTCGCCCGTGACGCTGTCGCCGTACGCAACGTCGTGGCCGAGCTCATTTGCGGCCTCCTCGGTGAAGTCGATAACTTCTCGACCGGTCGCTGTGACGGCTGCTGCGCCCTCTTTGTCGTAGAGCCGGAACCGATCCCACCCCGTAACGCCGTAGAGTGATTGCCCGACAAACTGGAACTTCCCGTTCCGTCCCGCGAGGAGCGTGTGATTATCTTCGACGGTCACGCAGTAGACTCCGTCTTCGGCCTCGCTCCGCGTTCCGCTCCGATGCATCCGAAGCGTGTTCTTCGCGTCTTCCGTGACGTAAATCCGCCAGCTCCCGCTGTCGTGGTTATAGTTCGCGGTGAGCCCGAGGTGGGCACACAGTCGAAGCACGTCGTCCCGTAACTCCTCGCTCGACGTCGTGTACCGCCACGATCCGGTCTGTCGGTCTCCGTCGCCGTCGATCAGCGTTTCCAAGAACGCGCGCTTCTGTGTCGCGTTCGCCTGGAAGACCCGATCCGGGATCCGCTTCTCGAAGCTCCCGTCACCACAGCGGTCTCGAAGGAGATTCCCGAGCAACTCCGACGTGAACTGATAGCTTCGGTCGTCGACGTAGTAGTGTATCCCCATCCGATCGAGTAGTTGGCCGATCGTCTCGTGGTCGGAAGCGCCGCCGTCGGCGACGGCGTCCTGTGCGATCTTCACCGTCGTCGCGGAGCCACGAAAATTGTCTCCGAACCGCTTCTCCTTGGACGTGTACACGTTTCCTTCTGTGACGTACCACGCGAGCAGTTCGAGGAAGTCGTCGCCGTCGTAGGTCCGTGGAACCCACTTCCGGTCGGACTCGCGGTGGACGTAGCTCGTCTCACACACCGACTCGACGTACTCGCGGTGTTCCTCAAACTCCTCGGCGGTGAAGACGTAACCGGTCTGCCCGAGATCAGCCTTCGGGACGCGCCGCGGCGTCCAGCCGAGCTCGGCGGTGAACGTGTGACCGTGGACTTCCGGACGGACCCACACCTCGTACTCCCCGTCGATCAGCTCCGTTAAGTCTACTTCATCGATCCGCTCCCCTGCGGGACCGTCCCAATCGTGTGGAAGTTCGTAGTTCGTTGCGCGGTCGAGATCACCAGCCTCGACGAAACTGTACCCGTCTTCGGTGATCCCGTTCGTCTCGTTTTTCCGGACGAGCATCCGGTGATTCGGCGTCACGCGGAAGTCGGTCTCCGACGTCTCGATGTCGACGAGTTTGCCGCGGTATTCCGGATACGCGTGGGTCTCCTCGACGGGCTTGACTTCCATCTCCTCGGAGTCCGGATCGAGCGAGTACACCTCGTCGCCGACGTCGAGCCCTGTGATCGACCGCACCCCGGTCGGCGTCAACACGTCCGTGTCCGGCGTGAAGCAGTTCATAATAACCTTGACAGCTCCCTGCTGACGGTCGTACTGCTCGTACGGCTCGGTGCCGGGGTCGTGGTCGTTCCGGAGCGCCTTCTTCTCCTCGCGTTCGGAGAGCAGTTCGTCGACCATCTCGCGCATGATTCCGTCCGGCTCCTTCCGGAAGTGCGTCCCGTTGGGCGCGACGTACGTCTCGTCGTCGTACTCCGCGGGGTCGACTTTCGTCTCCGGGCCGGCGTTGATGGTTACCATGCACATCGGGTAGAGACTTTTCAAGTCTTGGACAGTTACCATCTCCTTGACGCCGGTGATGGGGTCGAAGACGGCGCCACCCTCGAACTCCTCGGACTCCTGTTGGCCCTTGGTGGGGAGCGCGAACTTCCCGAACGCCTTGTGGAGGACGTACATGTCGACGGTGTCGCCGGGGGTCGGCGCGTCCTCGATCTTGCAGCCGACGAAGGTGCGCACCTCGTCCCAGAAGGCGATCACGTCCTGCTTCCGGTCGATCTCGACGCACAGCTCCACGTCGCGGATGCTGTACTCCAGCAAGCGCTCGGGGTCCTGCTCCCAGAGGTCGCCGATGTCGCCCGTGTAGCGCTCCTTGCCGACGCCGAGCTCGCGCTCCCCGACGGCGTCGAGCCGGTACGACTCCAGCTCGGTGAACATCGTCCGCTTGTAGGCGTACAGCAGGTCGAAGACGACCCGCCCCTTCACGTCCGGGCCGCCCCAGCCGGAGCGCCACACCTCACCGATGCGGGAGAGCCGGTCGACGGAGAGATCGTACTGACTCCCGTCGTCGAGTAACTCCATCCGATCGAGGAGGTACGGTGCGTCGAAATCTTCGAAATTCCACCCCGTCATAAGATCTACGTCGGTTTCCTGGATGTACTCGACGAACGCGTCGAGCATCGCGGCCTCCTCCTCGAACGTGCGCACCCTAAAATCGAGCTCCTCGGCGTCCCCCACGATCCCTTCGTAGTCGGGCAGGTCCTCGGGCGGCGGCACCTCGGCCTCGGGGGCGTCGTACAGCCAGACGACGTACTCGTCGTCGTAGGAGTCGTGACTGGTGAGACAGATGATCGGCTCCTCGCCGTCCTCGGGGAAGCCGCGCCGGTCGTCCACCTCGATGTCGAAGGTGTTCACGCGCATCTCGGCGTCGACCTCGGTCGGTTCGAGCATCCCCTCGTGGACCTGTATCGTTCCCTCCCCGTCGTCGAGGCGCCGCTCCTCGACGCGGATTCCGCCGTTGATCCCGTTGTCGATCAGGAAGCGGTTCGGGAAGAGGATGTCCGCCTCGAAGCTCGTCTCGAAGTCGTCGCGGATGTTCCCCACGTCGCGGGGCGTTCGGGTGACGATCCGGGTGAGCGGCTCGCCGCGGATGCTCTCGTACGGCTCGCCGTCCGGACCTCCCTCTCGAGTCCCGATCACCACGTCGTACGCCTCGACCGGGTCGCGGTCGAGGTCGGCCGTGGGGACGTAGAAGTACGGCTCGACGCCGAGCACGCGGAGGTGTTCGACGACGTCGTGTTCGGCGTCTTCGACGTTCTCCGCCGGCCGCCGGCCGAACACGTGGACGACGGGGTACTCGTCGCTGCCGTACCCCTCGACGGCGTAGTCGATCTGGGTGATCATCAGGTCGACGGTCCCGGTCGACTCCGGGAACTTCGCCTCGTCGACGTCGACGACGTCGCTGACCCGCCCCCGTCCGCCGCCGGCGACGACGGCCGCCTCCTGCGCGGCGAGGTCCTCCCGTTCGGTTTCTGTGCCGCCGTCTCTCCCGTCGTCCGCGTCACCGGTCGACGAGAAGTCCGACAGCCCCGACTGAGTCATACCCGTCTTTCGGCGGCACCCGGCTAAAAAACTCGGCTTTCGGGTTCGGCGAGGAGTCCCGGCACGGAAAGGCATTTAATGTGTGATGACTTACCACGGTCTATGTCTTCGAACCCACGTTCGGAATCCCAGGCGGCTCGCCCGGCCGGTCGCGACGCGGTCGACGCCGAGGTGGAGGTGTACGAGGACGACGGGAACGTGGTGTTGTTCGACGCCGCGAACCCCCTCGCGTGGGTCGAAGCGAGCCGAACGGTCCGGCTCGCCGACGCGCTCTGAGTCGACGGGCTCCTTCCGTCGGAGACGAACCTCCAGCGCGTCCCTCGAGCCGGGGCGGAACCCCTTTCCACCGTGCCCGCGTAGGACCGCACGTGTTCAGCCTCGACGAGGACGACGAGGGCGAGGTCTCCTTCGGCGAGAGCTCCGACGCCGAGCGGGAGATGACCCCGGAGGTCCCGAAGGCGCCCTCGGTGAAGACGTTCGACGACGGCGGCGACTTCGAGGGCGCGAGCGACGTCGACTCCGGTACGCTTCGGGCGTTCGTCGTCGCCGTCATCTACGCCAACGCCGCGGTCCTCCTTGTCGCGCTCGGCCCGATGGTGTGGTTCTTCGAGGGGTGGTCGCGAATCGGGCCGATCCTCCTCGTCGCCGGGCTCCTCGCCGGCGTTCGGACCTATCAGACGTACCGGGCTTGGAAGCGCTCGCGGGACGAGGCGCCCCCGGACGAGCCCGGTGCGGCCGGCGGCGACGCCGACCCTGACGCGCCCCCGGAAACGTAATGTTTCGCGGACACGCTTTCTCACCCATGCAGACGGTCCGCGACGCTGACGGCGACACGTACCTCCTCGTGAAGCGCTCCGCGGAGTCGAGCCGGGTCCGAGACCCGGCCACGGGTGAGGAACGCTACGTCGACAACGACGAGCTCCGAGTCGTCGACGGGGAGTCACCGCTCGCGACCGCGGCCTCCGGGGTCCCCGAGCCGCTCCGCCGGACGATACGCGCGGTCCACGACGACCGGTCGCTCGGGCTGCTCGCGGTCGTCGCCGACGACGGGCCGCTCTCCGTCGTCGAACTGCTCGACACGGCCGACATGTGCGAGTCCGACCTCCACGGAGCGGTCACCGAACTCCGCGCGGCCGGCCTGATCAGCGAGGTCGACGTCGCGGGGCGGCGCGGCTACGAGGCGACCTCGGTCGCGGTCGACGCGCTGGGGCTGTTGCGGGACGGATCGCAGGACGAGTAACCTATTTATAAGCGCGACCCGCGGCGGCTCGCGGCTGTTCGCGTCCGTGTCCTCGATCGGTCGAGCGTACGCCTCGCCCCTCTCCAGC